>CALHYX010000029.1 GCA_938041035.1 uncultured Acidimicrobiales bacterium
GTGCCTGGCACCAGATGGTTCGCGGGCGGGGGTTTGAGCGCCGGGGAGCTGAGCTCCGACCACAACCGGGAACGCCAGGGGAGCTGAGCTCGGACCACAAACCGGGTGCGCCCGAGGAGCTGAGCTCCGACCTCGACCGGCGCGCCCGGGGAGCTGAGCTCCGACCAGGACAGAGGCAAAAAGCGCGGAATACGCGGGGATCTCTCCCGGTTGGACGGTGTGATAATAACGATTATTCTGTGCTCGGGCGTGTCGGTTTGACCGTTCGGTCACCACGAAGGAGCCTCTACGGCTATGTCAGCCTCTACGCCCCCCACGCCCTCGGCGGACGAACGCCCCCTCCGCATCGCTCTGCTCGCGTACCGCGGAAAGCCCCATGTCGGCGGCCAGGGCGTCTACATCCGCCACCTCGCGAAGGCCCTGGTGGATCTCGGTCACCACGTCGAAGTCCTGGGCGGTCAGCCCTATCCCGTCCTCGACGACCGCATCCCGCTCGTCAAGCTCCCCAGCCTCGACATCTACAACGACGCCTACCCGATGCGGAAACCGCGAATTTGGGAGTTCAACGACATCACGGACTTCCTCGAGTCGGCCTCCTTCTCGACCGGAAACTTCCCCGAGCCCATGGCGTTTAGTTGGCGGGCCTACCGCCATCTGAAGGACCGCAGGCACGAGTTCGATCTGGTGCACGACAACCAGACGCTGGGGTGGGGACTCCTCGCGATCCAAAACCACCTCGACCTGCCCGTGCTCAGCACCATCCACCACCCGATCACCGTCGACCGCAAGCTCGAGATCGAGCACGCCCCGAACCTCTGGAAGGAGTTCGGGAAGCGCCGCTGGTACGCGTTCACGAAGATGCAGACTCAGGTCGCCAAGCGCATGAACCGGGTGATGTGCGTTTCGGAAAACTCCCGCAATGACATCAGCCGCGACCATGAGGTGCCGCTGGAGAAGATCCACGTGGTTCCCGTCGGCGTCGACCCCGAGCTGTTCAAACCGGTGCCCGGCGTCGAACGGCGTCCCGGCCGCCTGGTCACGACCGCCAGCGCCGACGTGGCGATGAAGGGACTCACGTTTCTGATCGACGCCGTCGCCAAGCTCCGCACCGAACGCGACATCGAACTCACGATCATCGGCCGACCCAAGGAAGGCGCGAGCCTCGACAAGATCCGGGCGCTTGGCCTCGAAGACTGCATCGACTGGGTGAGCGGTGTCCCCGACGAACGCATCGTCGAGCTCTACTCCGAAGCCGAGTTGGCGATCGTCCCCTCGCTGTACGAAGGGTTCTCGCTACCCGCCATCGAGGCGATGTCGTGCGGCGTGCCCTTGGTGGCCACCACCGGCGGCGCTCTGCCCGAGGTGGCCGGCACCCACGGCGAAACCGCGCTGCTGGTACCCCCCGGCGACAGCGATGCCCTCGCCACCCAGATCGGCGCGGCCCTGGACGACCCAGGAATGCGCGATCGCATCGGCGCCGCCGGCCGCGACCGCGTCATCAACCGATGGAGCTGGCGCCACACCGCCATCGCCACCGTCGAGGAATACCGCGCCCTGCTCGCCGAACACGGAGCCACAGCCTGATGCTCACCGTCGACTACGACCAGCTCGGCCTGCGCGCCGGGGACCGCATGCTCGACCTCGGCTGCGGCTTCGGCCGCCACGCCTTCGAAGCGCTGCGCCGCGGCGCCGACGTCGTGGCCTGCGACATGGCTCACCCCGAACTCGTCGAGGTGGGCAACATCGTCGCCGCAATGGAAGAGGCGGGCGAGATTCCCACCGGCACCACGTGCACCGCCACGAACGGTGACGCCACCCGGTTGCCCTTCCCCGACGGCAGCTTCGATCGCATCATCGCCTCCGAAGTGATGGAACACATCCCCGACGACGTCGCCGCGCTCGACGAACTCACCCGAGTGCTCCGACCCGGCGGCACGATCGCGGTGACGATTCCGAAGCGCTTCCCGGAGAAGATCTGCTGGGCGCTCAGCGACGAGTACTACGCACCGAAGTCGGTCGGCGGCCACGTCCGCATCTACAGCGAGACCGAGATGCGCGACAAGATGACCGCCGCCGGCCTCGAACCGACGGGCCACAGCTTCGCCCACGCGCTGCATTCGCCGTACTGGTGGCTACGCTGCGCCGTTGGTCCTCACGAGCCAGTCGACTCGAACCGGTTCGTGAAGGCCTACAACAAGCTTCTTCTCTGGGACATTTCCAAGCGCCCGGCGGTGACTCAGGTCGCCGACAAACTGCTCAACCCGCTCATCGGCAAGAGCCTGGTGGTCTACGCCACCAAGCCCATCGCCGCCTCGCCCTCGACAACCCGATCGGAGCCGATCCATGCAGCTGCCTGAGGTACCCGGAATCCTCACCGCCAGCGACATCGAGCGAACCGCCCGATCGATCGCTGACTGGCAATTGCCCAACGGCATGATCCCCTGGTTCCCCGGCGGACACGCCGACCCGTGGAACCACGTCGAAGCCGCCATGGCGATCGATCTCGCCGGCCTGCGCACCGAGGCCGAGCGGGCGTACCAGTGGCTGGCCGACATCCAGCGCCCCGACGGATCGTGGCACCAGTACTACCTCGAGGACTCGGTCGAGCAGGACAAGCTCGACGCCAACGTCATCGCGTACATCGCAACCGGCGTGTGGCACCACTACCTGCTCACGGAGGACTCCGGTTTTCTCGAAGCGATGTGGCCAACAGTCCAGGCCGCGGTCGAGTTCGTGCTCGACCTGCAACAACCGCGAGGCGAAATTCTCTGGGCCCGCCACACCGACGGGACACCGTGGTCGTTCGCGCTGCTCACCGGCTCGTCCAGCATCTGCCACAGCCTGCGCTGCGCCGTGGCGGTCGCCACCGAGTTGGGCCATGACCGCCCGGACTGGGAACTGTCGATCGGGCAGCTGGCCCATGTGATCCGCACCCGCCCCGACGGAGCGTTCGCCCCGAAGCACCGGTGGGCGATGGACTGGTACTACCCCGTGTTGTCCGGAGCCCTCACCGGCGAGGAAGCGCGCGAGCACCTGAAGGCCCGCGAAGCCACCTTCGTCATGGATGGCAAGGGTGTGCGCTGCGTGAGCGACCGCCCCTGGGTCACGGCGGCCGAGACCTGCGAGTGCCTCATGGCCTACCTGTTGGTGGGCGAGACCGAGATGGCCCTCGAGATGTTCCGCTGGGCCCAGGTTCTGCGCGACGACGACGGCAGTTACTTCACCGGCATCGTGTACCCGCAGATGGATCACTTCCCGAACGGCGAACGCTCGACCTACACCGCCGCTGCGGTCATCCTGGCCGCCGACGCGATCAGTCGAACCAGCGCGGCCTCGGGCCTGCTGGTCGACCACTCGGAACTGCCGTCGATCATCGACGTGCGCGCCGACGTGCCCGACCCAAGTCTGGACTGACCCAGCGCCGGAGCGTCCGGCACCCGGTTGCCAGCCACGGTCTGAACACCGTTTGATCAGCACGGTTGCCCATCGGACGTGCACGACGGCAACGGACTTGCTACCGTGCTCGTATCTCGTCTCCACCGCGTGACATGCGGGTTTCCGGTGGGGCCGAGTGCGATCCTGATGTATCTGGATCAAACGGCGGAGAGTTCTACGGCAACCAACCTTGCGGGGATGGTTGTCGACGACACCGGTTTTCTCATCCGGTCCGCCGCCAGCGGAGTCCGGCGGAACGGCGGTGTCTATATCGCCCCGTTCCGTCGGACTTTACCGCTCGGTTCCCACGCTGATCGCGTCGCATGTTCCACGTGATCAGGACGGGTGTCAATGCGTCGGATGAGCCCGTCAGTCGCGTCGGATGTACAACACGTGCGCCTCGGACGCGTACGGCTCGGCCTCTTTCAACACGGTGATGTCCGGGTTGCGTTCGAGGAA
This sequence comes from uncultured Acidimicrobiales bacterium, assembly GCA_938041035.1. Classification (GTDB taxonomy): domain Bacteria; phylum Actinomycetota; class Acidimicrobiia; order Acidimicrobiales; family SHLQ01; genus CALHYX01. The sequence goes on from CALHYX010000029.1 coordinate 3,895, forward strand.
CTCGCTCCAGGCCCGCTTCTCACCCAGGTCCCGCTCGGCCAGGCCAAAACTGTTCCAGTCATCGAACACCACCACGGCGTGGCCGCGAATGAGCGGAGCGCAGAACTCGAGCGCTTCGACCGAGGACGAGTACAGGTCGCAGTCGATCATGATCACCCCGGCCTTCGTCATGGCATGGTCGGACCGCAGCGCCGGCGTAAGGGTATCGCTGAACCACCCCTTCACCAGGTGGGTTTTCGTCCAGTCCACCCCGCCGGCGGTGAGGCGACGGCGGGTGAGGTCGTAGTCGCTGTCGTACCAACCGGCGGCCCAGACGCCGTCGTCCTGGTCGGCAGCCTCTTGGGGCAACCCCTGAAAGCCATCGAAACCGAACAGGCGGATGTCGTGTTCGGGAACGGTCTCGGCGATCGACTCGGACATGCAGATCATCGACGTACCCCGGCAGACGCCGAACTCGAGGTAGTCGCCCAGTTCGGTGTCGCCCTGCTCGTCGAGCCAACCGAGGGCATCGCAATAGGTCTGCGCAAGTGCGGACGCGGGCACAAGGTCGGTGCGGTAGCGCCAGCGGTGCTTCGCTCGCTCCACCCGGTGCTGCGCCGAACGGGGGAGGCGATCGGTGACCCACTGCGCTGCGGGGCGAGCCCGTTGGAGTTGCGCGGCGAGTTCGGCGATGCGAGGAGCGGGCACGAGTGTCCAATCAAGATGGTGATGGAGGGAAGGCGCTGAGCTCCCGACAAACGCACCCAGCGCCTGTCCGCACCCTAGAGGAGATTCAAACCCGCCGTTGCCCACTCGGAGAGCGTCCGGGCCGGTCGTCAGATTCCGGTTGCCGTCCGCTTCAGCGTCCGGAGCGAGCCGGTCACTGCGACTTCGGTGAACGCTCCCGACTCGATCGCCCGCAGGTAGATCTCATAGGGCGGCCGACCGCCGTCGGCCGGATCCGGAAACACGTCGTGGATGCACAGGAGCCCTCCGACGGCCACGTGGGGTACCCAACCCTCGTAGTCGCGGTGCGCCGGCTCACTGCCGTGCCCGCCGTCGATGAACAACAGCGCCAGCTCGATCGACCAGACCGCGGCGACAACCGGTGAATCTCCGACCAGGGCGACCACGGTGCCCTCGAGGTCGGCGTCGTGCACGGTGCGGCGAAAGTGCGGCAACGTGTCCATCTTTTGGATCTCGTCGTCGACCAGGTCGGGTTCGTGGTACTCCCAACCGGCCTGGTTCTCCTCGGACCCCCGATGGTGATCGAGGGCGAACAGCACCCGGCCCGCCGCCTGGGCCGCCGAGCCGAGATAGATCGACGACTTGCCGCAGTAGCTACCGACCTCGAGCAACGGTCCGGGTACCGACAACGATTCCGCCGCGGCGTGCAGCGCCAGGCCCTCGTCGGGTGGCATGAAGCCGCGCGCCGCCTCGGCACGGCGTTGTTGCTGCTGCGACATGGCCATGGCTCAGGCAGCCATGTCGTCGAGCGAGGCGTCACGAGAAATCCGCAGCTGACGAGGGCGAACGGCCGGGCGCGATCGACTCGCCCAGAGCACGCGGTCGAAGAGCACGTAGCGCACCACCCACAGCACGCCGAAGGCGAGTTGGTTCGCCGCATAGACGACGAACGGGGTCTCGTAGTTGCGATCGGCCCAGCCAACGAACATTGTCGACAGCACGAGTCCGACGACGGTGAAGATCAGGTAGGGCGTGATTTCGCCGCCGAAGCTGCTGCGACCGGACTGACCCCAGACCCATCGGCGACACAACACGTACGCGGGCACCGCCGATACGCAGACGGCCGCGACGTTGGCCTGTACACCCGGCCAACCGAGCCCGGCGTGAAACAGCACCAGGAGGGCAAGCCCGATGACCACGTTCACCACCGACACCCCTGCGTATCGGATCAGCCGAGCCGCATGATCGCGCAGAGGCGCGTTCGTTGCGGGGGAAGGCGAAGTGGACACGGCGAAGGAGCGTACCGGCATGCCGTGCCCATCGGTGAGCCGGAGGCCCAGATGACACGGAGCGTGGGAATCGACGCAACATCGCAACACTATGTGGCGAAATTTGGGTCGTTCGGCCTGTTCGGCCGGGGCGCGAGGACCCGGCGCTTCCGAAGCGACGCGGTGGGCGATCGGCCATGGCGTTCTAGGCTCGGGAGGTGTCTCAAGCTGCTCTCGATGATGTCGTTGCCCTGCTGGATCTCGAAGCGATCGAGGTGAACATCTTCCGGGGCGCGAGCCCGGACGAGGACCGTCAACGCACCTTTGGCGGCCAGGTCGCCGGTCAGGCTCTGGTCGCGGCCGCCCGCACGGTCGAGGAGTTCGTCGTGCACTCGCTCCACGCCTACTTCCTGCGCCCGGGCGACCCCCACGCGCCGATCCTCTACGAGGTCGATCGCATCCGCGACGGGCGCTCGTTCGTCACCCGCCGCGTCGTCGCCATCCAGCACGGCAAGGCCATCTTCAACATGTCGGCCTCGTTCCATCGCCACGAGGAGGGCTTCGATCACTCGCTGCCGATCCCGGAGGTGCCGCCGCCCGAGGAGCTCGCCGACTTCGCCGAGCGGGCGCGCAACAACCCGAACGTCCCCAGCGCCTGGGCCGACCGACCCCGCCCGATCGACACTCGATACGTGACGGCCACCCCCATGGAACGCACCGTGCCCCTCGCGCCCATTCAACAGGTCTGGTTGCGCGCCGACGGCACGCTGGGCGATGACCCGGTGCTGCACAACTGCCTACTCGCCTACGCCTCGGACATGACGCTGCTCGACACGACGCTGTTGCCCCACGGCACCGGTTCGGCCGACCCCCAGGTGATGATGGCCAGCCTGGACCACGCCATGTGGTTCCATCGCCAGTTCCGGGCCGACGAGTGGTTGCTGTATCACCAGGACACGCCGACCTCCGTCGGTGCGCGCGGGCTCGCCCGAGGCCTCGTGTTCACCCGCGATGGGGCGTTGGTCGCCAGCGTCATGCAGGAAGGGCTGATCCGGAGGATCCGCCCGTGATCGCCGCGAAACATCGAATCGCTCTGGCCGTGGCCCTCGCACTCGTGGCCGCTGGTTGCGGCTCCGATACCGACCCGGATCAGGGCGCGCCGATCGGCACCGTTGCCCAGAACCAACCGCCGGCGACGTCATCGGAGACTCCGACGGACGTGACCGAGACGCCGGACGAACCCGAGTCGCCGGAGGAGACCGCAGTGTCGGCCGCGCCGGCTACCGCGCCCCCGCCCGAAACCGCCCCGTCGGAGACCGCTCCCCCCGAAACCGTGGCGGCCGAGGTTCCGGCCAACCTGGCCGAGGTGCGGGTCGCGCTGCGCGAGGTCGCCCGGGTGGACCAACCGCTGACGATGATCCCGCGGCCCGGCGACCCGCTGCTGTACATCGGCGAGCGGCCCGGGAGGGTTGTTACCCTCGACCCGACCACCGGCGCGATCGGCGAGCCGCTGCTCGACTGGAGCTCGGAAATATCCACCGATGGCGAGCGCGGTCTGCTGGGTATTGCGTTCTCCCCCGCCGGTGACCTGCTCTACCTGAGCTGGACCGACCTCGACGGCGCGACCCGGATCTCCGAGGTCGCCATGACCACTGCCGGCACCGTCGACCAGGCGAGCCGGCGTGAGATTTTTCAGCTCGAGCAGCCCTTCTCCAATCACAACGGCGGTCAGATCGTCATCGGGCCCGACCGCCTGCTGTACCTCGCGCTCGGCGATGGTGGCGCCGGAGGTGATCCGCTGAAGGCGGGCCAGGACCTGGGAACCCCGCTCGGTTCGATCATCCGCATCGACCCGACCGTCACCGATGCCGCCACCCACGGGACCTACGGCATCCCGCCCGACAACCCCTGGGGCACCGAGCTGTATGTCATCGGCCTCCGCAACCCCTGGCGGTTCTCGTTCGATCGGGTCACCGACGACCTGTGGATCGGCGACGTCGGTCAAGGCGAGTGGGAGGAGATCGACTTCCTGCCGGCCGGCTCCATCGCGGGCGCCAATCTCGGCTGGTCCCTCCAGGAGGGCTTTCACGATTTCGACGGACCTCCCCCGCCCGACAACGTCGCGCCCTTTGCCGAGTACGGCCACGACGTCGGCGTCTCCATCACCGGCGGATACCGCTATCGGGGGTCGGCCATCCCCAACCTCGTCGGCGCCTACGTCTTTGGCGACTTCTCGACTGCGCAGGTGTGGGCTATCGCGGTCGGTGCCCCCGACGCCAGCATCGAATCGCTCGACGTCGGCGTGGGCGAAAACTCGCTGGCTTCCTTCGCCGAAGACGCCGATGGCGAGCTGTATGTGCTGAGCCTCGAGGGCTCAATCAGCCGGATCGAGCCCGCATGACCCCGACCACAGCGGCAACGTCGAACCGTCGCATGGTCACTCTGGTGCCTGGCACCAGAGTGACCGTCCTGATGGGAATCGCGCTCGTGGCGCTCGCCCTCGTAGTGGTCGCGTGTTCGAATCCGGATCGGCCCACCCTGGTCGACGCGTCGAACTCGGCCACCACCGTCGACCCCGGGACGGTGCCCCTCGACGCAACCGCGGCCCCTGACCCATCGGCCGCGCCGGGCGTCACCGCGACGCCGGACGCGTCGCTCGTGCCCGCCGAGCCCGAAGAGCCCGAGCTGCTGGACGCCGCCGGGAACCCGATCGCCGTCAGCGCCGACGGTCGCTATCGGCCCGAGGTCGGAGATGAGCCGGCCACCATCGCCGCGCAGATCACCTCGATCGAGCAGGCGTTGCGGTCGCCCGACACCGCGCCCGAAGCCCTGCCCGACCTCGGCCATCACCAGCAGGTGATCTACCGCCACCTCGGGCGCCACCCGGAGTGGGATGACGCGGTACTCGCCGCCGTACCCGAGGAGTTTCATCCGTCGGTGATCGCCAACGTCAACGCCCGCCGCGAATTCCAACAGATGCGGTCGTCGTACTCCGGCACGGTGCCCGCGTGGCAGATCATCGAACCCGAACCGGCCGAGGCCCTGCTCGGGTACTACCGCGAGGCCGAAGCCATCTCGAACATCGAGTGGGAGTACCTCGCCGCCATCAACCTGGTCGAGACCGGCATGGGACGGATCCTCGGCTTGTCGACCGCCGATGCTCAGGGCCCCATGCAGTTCATCGAGGCGACGTGGGCCGACTGGGGCGAGGGCGATGTGAACGACCCCCGCGACTCCATCCTGGCGGCCGCCCGGTACCTCTCCGGTCGCGGCGGCAGCCCCGGTGACATGGCGGGCGCGTTGTGGGCCTACAACCAGCACGAGAACTACGTGAACGGCGTGACGTTCTACGCCGAACTGATGAAGGCCGATCCCGACGCGTTCCTCGGCCTCTACCACTGGGAGATTCACTTCATGTCGTCGGCCGGCGACCTGTGGCTACCCGTCGGATACGACTACGCCGAATCGACCCCGATCGAGCAGTTCCTGGCCGATCATCCCGAGGCCGCTCCCCCACCGGGCGGCTGGGTGCCACCGGGCTGACAGCAGGGCGGCGCGGGAGTAGGGCAGCCAAGTTGGCGCTCTCCAGATCCGCGGGGCGGAGCCGTCACTTGGTGGCGTCGGATACCTGAGACTCGCGGGCGCGGGTGGAGAAGTACTCCTCGAGCTTGGCCTCGGCCTGATCGTCGAACAGGATCTCGGCCACCTCGCGCAGCCCTTCGCTCTGGTCGACATCGGTTTCGTCGACCACGAGGGAGATCTTCGACCGGCGTCGGAGAAAGTCCTCGAGGCGGGTGATCATCTCGGTGTGAGCGGCCCGCTCGAGTTCGACGCGCAGATAGTCGGCGCTGTCCATGATGTCTTCGCCCATACGCGGATCCTCCCGGATGGCCTCCAGCATGGCGAACGCGCGGCGGCCGTAACGGCGCCAAAGCCGGGTCGACAGCGGTTCCACATCGGGCTTGTCGCGCAGGTCGTCCAGGTTCATCAGCCGGGCCTGGCGGAAGAACTCCTTACGGGTGGCCTCGGGCGGCTCACCAAACCAGTCGCCCTCGTCGGGGATCAGCGGAAGGCCGAGGTGTTCCGCGGCTTCGGCAACCTCTTCGCCCACGTTGAGGCAGTCGGTGAGTTTTCCGCCGAAGATGCTGATGACCGACTTCGCCCGATCGACCTCGATTTCGTGCTTGCGCGAAAGGGAGGTCCAGTCGACATCGGTCTGGTCATCGCCATCGTTGCTGACCACCAGCGGTCGCACGCCGCAGCGTTCGGCGATGATGTCGTCCTCGGTGAGCGGTTGGGCGAGCTCCAACCGGGCGTTGATCTGTTCGAGCAGGAAGGTGCGATCCTCGTCCGTGACATGGCTCACGGGGTCACTGACCCGAGTGTCGGTCGTACCGATCACCGAGCGTTTCCCCATGGGGATGACATAGAACAGCCGCTGGGTGTCGTCGAAGAAGGCGAGCACCCGATGGTTCTTCGTCAGACGGGGCACAACCAGGTGGATGCCCTTGGAGTACACGATCCGGTGCTCGGTGCGGAGGTTCCACTCGTTGTTCAGCCCGTCGATGAACGGGCCGGCCGCGTTGACGATCATGCGGGCCGTCGTGGTGAACTCCCGGCCGGTCTCACCGTCGCGCAACGCCGCGTGCCACCGACCGTCGCGCCGTTCGGCGGACACCAGTTCGACGTAGTTGGCCGCAACCGCGCCGGCATCCATGGCGCTACGGACGAAGCTGAACACGAAGCGGGCATCGTTGTCGGTGAGGATGGCGTCGTAGTACTCGATGCCGCCGCGCACCGTGGCGGTGTTGACCACCGGTTCGACCCGTTTGATCTTGGCGGCGCGCAGCGCTCGCGGCGCCTTGGTGCGAAACGAACCAATACCCCAGTAACCGACCGTTCCGAGCGCGGCGAGAGCCGGCGGAAACGGTGAGCTCTCGTCGAGCGACGCAAGGAACGGAATCTGCTCGATGTTGGCCGGGTAGGCCTTGAGCAGCCGGTTGCGGCTGACGCACAGCTTGCGCACCAACAGAAGTTCGTAGTTCTCGAGATACTTGAAGCCGCCCCACACCAGGTTCGACGATTCCTGGCTGGTGAACCCGGCCCAGTCGCCCCGATCGACGATCGCGACCCGGGCGCCACGGCCGGCCAAAACGGCGGCGGAAACCGCCCCGTTGATACCGCCGCCGACGATCAGCACATCGAAGTGGCCGTCGTCGAGTTTGTCGATGTTGGTTTCGCGAAGCTCCACCCCCTCACGCTATCGATCCCGGCGGCGTCCATGCGGGCCAAAAGGCCCATCGGTCCGGTCCTTCCGGCCCTTCGCCGGTGGGTCTGCGTCGCCGTATACTGCGGTTAATGACGGATAACCCTCCGACTCCCGTGCTCGCGACGCCAACGTGGTGAAGGTCGCGCTCGTTCTGGGTGGTGGGGGCATCGCCGGTCACGCGTTCCACACCGCGGCGCTGGGTGCCCTGCTCGAGACGACCGGGTGGGACCCTCGCACGTCCGAGGTCATCGTCGGCACATCCGCCGGGTCCGGCGTTGCGTCACTGCTCCGGGGCCACGTTTCGATTCCCGCCCAGCTCGAGCGCCTGCTCGCCCTGCCGACCGCCCCCGAGGACATGGCCCGGCTCCGCGAGATCGCAGGGCGCGAATCGGGGTTCATGCCGCGTTGGGCGCTGGGACCCCAGTCGCCCGGGCTCACGATACGCGAGCTCTTCCGAGCTCACCGGGCCCGACCCATGTCGATGATCTCGGGGCTCATGCCGGCGGGCCGCCTCGCGACCGCTCCGATCTCCGAGCACACCGAGGAATTGCACAAGACCTGGCCCGATGACGCCCTCTGGATCACCGCGGTGGCCCTGGGCACCGGTGAACGGGTCGTGTTTGGGCGCGACGACGTCGCCGCAACCACGGCCGAGGCGGTGCAGGCCAGCTGCGCCATCCCCTCGTTCTTCGCGCCGGTCGAGATCGACGGGACCCGCTACATCGACGGCGGGGTGTACAGCGGCACCAACGCCGACCTCGTGGTCGAGGCCAAGCCCGACCTGGCGATCATCTCGTCACCGATGACTACGAGCCAGATGGGCCTGCGCGCACCGGTCGGATCCGCGATGCGACTGCTTCCCGGCCACCAGCTGCGCAACGAACGCCGGTTGCTCACGAAGGCGGGTATCCCCACCCTCACCCTCGAACCCGATCTCGCCGTCCTCCGGGCCATGGGCCCCAACCCCATGGACCCCACCCGGATAATCCCGATCCTCGTGCAGGCCAGCGCGGCGATGACCCAGAGCCTGCGCCTCAAGGGCAACGACAAGGCGGTGCGAATACTCGAGCGGGCAGCTCGGCAAAATCCATCGCCGCTCGACGTGCCGTATCCCGCCTAGCCGACGACACTGGGTTGCCGGTTTGGTCCGCACCCGGTGTCGTGTTCCCGGCCCTGGCAGCGCCGCACCGACACCGACACCAATCTCGCTACCCTGCTCCCCCGACCTCCTCAAGAGAAATGACGTTATGCAGCTCGAACGGCTAACCGCCGAGGATCGCACCTTCTTTGCCCTCGAAAACGAATACAGCGCGATGCACAACGTCACCGTTGCCGTTTTCGAGGGCCCCGAGCCCGACTTCGACGCCATCGCCGAGCGGGTGGCCGAGCGGGTGCCGCTGGTGCCCCGCTTTCGCCAGCGTGTCCTGTCGGTACCGTTCGACTTCGACAAGCCCGTATGGGTTGACGATCCCCATTTCTCGCTGAGCTACCACGTGCGCCACACCGGTTTACCCGCGCGGGGCGGGCGCGACGCGCTCGACAATCTGGTCGGCCGCATCCTCAGCCAGCGCCTCGACCGCGGGAAGCCGCTGTGGGAGATCTGGGTGGTGTCGGGCCTCCAGCGCAAGCGGTGGGCACTGATCTCCAAAGCCCACCACAGCATCATCGACGGCGTATCGGGCATGGACCCGCTCACCGTGGTGGTCGACCGCGATCGGACGCCGCGCAAGCGCCGGGACAACTGGAACCCCCAACCGCTGCCGAGCGGCAGCGACCTGGTCAGCAATGCCATCCGATCGGTCGCCTTCAACCCGGCCCGGCAGGCCCGCATCGCCCGCCGCGCCATCGAACGTCCGCTGAATTCGGCCAAGAAGTTCATCGAGTCCCAGACCGCTCCGGAGACCCCGCCGCCGCTGACCGGCGATATCGGACCCCACCGGGTCTGGCACTCGACCAGCGTTGGATTCTCCGAGGTCAACAAGCTGCGCGAAGAGTCGGGCGCGACGACCAACGATGTGATCCTCGCCCTGCTCACCTGCGGTTACCGGGCGCTGCTGAAGACCAACGACGCCGAGGTACCCGGCTACATCCGCACCCTGGTGCCGCTGGCGGTCAGCGCCAGCCGATCGTTCTCCAATGAGATCACGGCCCAACGGGTCGACCTGCCCACCGGGCTGTCCGACCTGCGGTCCATCCTCGCGGCCGTCAGCAACCAGACCGGCGAGCGGATCGACCAAACCCACGCCGTGAGCGGGTCTCGACTGGCCAATCTCGACGGCTTCGCCGCCCCGACGCTGTACGCGCTCGGCGTGCGCTCGGCCACCCGTGAGGGTCTGCGGTCCGGCGATATTCAGACCGTGACGGTGAACTCGCCCGGCCCCGCCCAGGAGATCTCGTTCCTCGGCCAACCCATGCTCGAGGTCACGCCGGCCATGCCGCTCGTGGCTCGCACCCGCATCGCCACCGGAGTGGTCTCCTACCTCGACCGGTTCCATTTCGGCATCACCGGCGATCGCGACGCGAACGACGACATCGATGCGGTAGCCGCCGGAATCAAGGCCGCCGTCGAGGACATGTAGACCCCGCCGGGCGCCTGTACTGGCGCTCCGGAGCCGGGGCGAGCATGATCGGGGGCGCCACTCGCGCGCTCGCGCCAGCAACCACACAGGAGCCACCGATGTCCGCAGTCCAGGGTTCGATCTTGGGTAACGCCGTCCTCCGTCGCGAGGACCCCACCCTGCTCCGCGGAACCGAGGAGTATTTCGATGACCTCGACGTGCCCGGTGTAGGTCATATCCACTTCGTGACCTCGACCATCGCCCATGCGTCGATCAACGCAATCGACACCTCCGAAGCCAAGACGATGCCCGGCGTGCTCGGTGTGTGGACCGCCGACGACATCGAGTTCGACCCGTACCTACCCATGCCATTGTTCGCTCCCCACTTCAGCCGCAACGTGCTGGCCAAGGGCAAGGTTCGCTATGTAGGTGACATCTACGCCGTGGTGGTCGCCGAGACCCCGGCGCAGGCCGCCGACGCCGCCGAGGCCATCTGGATGGACTTCGATCCGCTCCCGGCCGTCGTCGATCCGGAAGCCGCGCTGGCCGACGATTCGGCCCTGCTGTTCGAGGAAAACGGCAACAACGTGTGCTTCGAAATCGGTTCCGGCGAAGGCGACGCCCTCGATGGCGCCGACACGGTCATCGATCTTCGCCTGGTCAGCCAACGCCTGGCCGCCGTTCCGATCGAGCCGAACGGCATCATCGCCATCCCCGACGGCGACAGCATGACCTGTTGGATCCCGTCGCAGAACCCGATCTCGACCCGTGAGGGCCTGGCCGCGGCCCTCGGTATGGAACACGACAAACTGCGGGTGGCTGCACCCGGCGGGGTGGGCGGTGGCTTCGGCCCCAAGGCCGGTGCCTACGCCGAGCACATCATCACCGCCCGGCTCGCCCGCGAACTCGACCGGCCGATCAAATGGACCGAGGTACGAACCGAAAACATGTTGTCGCTCCAGCACGGGCGGGCGATGACCATGTACGGAAAGATGGGCTTCGACGCCGAGGGCATCATCACCGGCTACTCCTGCGACGTGATCGCCGAAGCGGGCGCCTACCCGGCGATCGGCGGCATTTTGACCATGTTCACCCAGACGATGATCCAGGGCGTCTACCAAATCCCCAAGGTCGACTACAAGGCTCGCTCCGTGGTCACCAACACCACCACGACGGGGGCCTACCGGGGGGCGGGTCGACCCGAGGCCACCCAGATTCTCGAACGGCTCCTCGACGTCGCCGCCGATGAGATGGGAATCGACCCGGCCGAACTGCGCCGGCGCAACCTGATCAAGCCCGACGCGTTTCCGCTCACCACCCATGGCAACGCCAACTACGACAGCGGCGAGTACGAAAAGGCGCTCGACGCCGCGCTGGCTGAATCGGGCTACCAACAGCTTCTCGCCGACCAGGCGGCCCGCCGCGAAGCCGGCGATCCCAAGCAGCTCGGCATCGGCATCTCCACCTACGTGGAGGTCACCGCCCCCGCCGGCATGCACACCGAGTTCGGCGCGGTCGAGGTCGACGATGACGGCCACGTGACCGCTCGGGTCGGCACCTCGGCGCACGGCCAGGGCCACATCACGTCGTTCTCGATGATCGTCGCCGACATGCTCGGTGTCCCGATGGAGAACGTCACCATCCTTCAGTCCGACACCGATGTGATCCCGAGAGGGTCGGGCACGATGGGCTCCCGCTCGCTCCAAACCGCCGGTTCCGCAGTGCATGTGGCCAGCGAAACGGTGCTCGACAAGGCCAAGCAGTTGGCCGCCCACCTGCTCGAAGCCAGCGCCGACGACATCGTCACCGGCGAGGGCGGGCTCCACGTTGCGGGTGTTCCGGCGAATGCGCTCACCTGGGGCGAGCTCTCCCAGGCCTCCAAGGACGACGGCCGGCGGCCCGAGGGAATGGACCCCGGTCTGGCCCATGAGCTCGACTTCGACGGCACCGATGCCACCTTCCCGTTCGGTGCCCACGTCGCCGTGGTCGAGGTCGACACCGAGACGGGCGCCGTGTCCATGCTGCGCCACGTCGCGGTCGACGACTGTGGACGCATCCTCAACCCACTCATCGTGACGGGCCAGCAGCACGGCGGCATTGCCCAGGGTGCCGCCCAGGCGCTGTACGAGGGCGTCTTCTACGACGACGACGGCAACCCGGTCACCACCAACCTGATGGATTACGCCATCCCGTCGGCGGCCGAACTGATCTCGTTTGAGACCTCGAACACCGAGACGCCCAGCCCGCGCAATCCGCTCGGGGCCAAGGGCATCGGCGAGTCCGGCACCATCGGGTCAACCCCGGCGATTCACAACGCGGTGATCGACGCGGTATCGCATCTCGGCGTGCGCCACATCGACATGCCGCTCACCAGCCAGAAGGTCTGGGCCGCAATCAACGACGCCGGCTAACTCAGGCCTGTTCGACGGTCGCCCGTGCGAGCGGGTTCTGTCGCAGGCCGGCGGCCTCGGCGAGCTCGTTCAACGTGGCGGGTAGCTGTTCGGCGCGCACACTTCGGCTGAACAACCAGCCCTGCATGTAGTCGGCGCCCATGCCAACGAGCACTTCAGCCTGTTCATCGGTCTCGATGCCCTCGGCGGTGATCTGGGCACCGAGCAGATGGGCCGTGTTGACGATCAGTCGGACCAGAGCCGGATCCTGGCTGTCCTGATCGGTGATCGTGCCCATGAAACTGCGGTCCACCTTGATGATGTCGATCGGCAGGTAACGCAGCTGCGTCACCGCGGTGTAGCCGGTGCCGAAGTCGTCGATCGCGACCCGAATGCCCTCAGCTCGCAGGGCCATGAGTTTGCGCCGGGCCTGCTCCGGGTTGTCGAGCAGGGCGGTTTCGGTGATCTCGATCGCCAACCGGGCCGGGTCGACGCCAGCCGCTCGCAGCGGGCTCAGAACATCGGAGACAAAGGTGCGGGCGTTCAGGTGCCGGCCGGAGATGTTGATGGCGATCGTCAGATCGAGCTGATCGGCCCATTCCGCCAACTGTCGGGCCGCCTCGCCGATGACCCAGCGATCGATGGCGATGATCAGGTCGCTTCGCTCAGCGTGGTCGATGAAGCGGTCCGGGGTGACCATGCCGTCGGTCGGGTGTTCCCATCGGATGAGCGCTTCGACCGAGACCGGTCGACCATCGGTATCGACGATGGGCTGGTACTCGAGGAGGAACTCGTTGGACGCGATCGCCCGGCGTACTTCCGATTCGAGTTGGCCGGCCGCGCGACTGGCCTCGATCAACTCGTCGCTGCACAACACCGCTCGCCCCCGGCCGGTGGCCTTGGCCTCATAGGTGGCGATATCCGCGTTCTTCAGCAGTTCGTCGACGCTGCTCGAAGCACCGCTGATGGCGAGCCCGATGGACGCGCCGACGCTGACGTGGGCGCCACTGGCGAGGATCACGGTGCTCGAAACGGCATCCAGCACCCGGGTGGCCGTCTCGAGGGCGGAGTCCGGTTCGTGGGTGCCGCCGAGCACGACGACGAACTCGTCACCGCCCACCCGGCAGATGGTGTCTCCGCTCCGGCACTCGTCGGCGAGCCGCCGGGCGATGGCGATCAGCATCTCGTCACCGGCGGGGTGCCCGAACGAATCGTTGACGTCCTTGAAGTCGTCGAGATCGACGAACAACACGGCGACGCCGGCCGCTGAGTCGGCGGAAAGACGACCGTTCAACAACTCGAGCGCCGCGGAGCGGTTCGGCAGGCCGGTGAGCCCGTCGTGGGTCGCCTGCCAGGTGGCGCGAGCTTCGGCCCGCTCGCGTTCCTGGATCGAGTCCGACAGGGTGTCCACGACGCCCTTCAACGACTGTCCCATCTCACCCGGCACGACCTGGGCGAGGTCAGGATGACTCAGCTCGCCGGCCGACAATGCCGCCGCCTGGCGCTGGAGCAGTTCAAAGTTGGCGGCCGCCTCAGAAATTGCCGAACCGGCCAGAAACACCTCGCGGGGCCCGGAGGGTCGCGCCGGCGCGACCGAACCGTCCCGTAGCCCCTTCGCGCTGCGCGCCAACCGGGAGACCGACCGACTCACCATCGTTGCGCCGATCAGGGTGGCGATGACCGCGACCGCGGTGATCACGATGAGGCTGTTCCGCGTCGTTCGGATCTCCGCGGTCGACTCGGCTTCCAGCACCCGAGTGGCCGTCAGCAGTTCGTCGCCGGCCGCGGCCGTGAACGCGATCCAATCGGCGTTGGTCTCGGCCGAAGCGTCGAGAAACCCCTTCAGAACGTCGAGGTTGGCGATGGCGCTGGCGTACAGATCACCCTCGGCGGGGTCCAAACCGTTGCTGAGCGCCGTGGCGATGTGCTCATCGATCGAGGCTTGCATCGTCATCGCCGATTCCGATGTGATCACCCGACCAAACATGGCCAACAGCGGGCCCCGGTCGACGAGCCGTTCGATCTCGGCGACCTGATCCTCGTACTCGCGGTGCGCCTCGACCAGGTTCTGCAGATCTTCCTGCGGTTCGCCCGTGCCTTCCACGAATTGGGACGACATCCACGACACGTACTGGTTGGAGACCGCCAGCTGGGATGCGGCGGCGGCTTCGGTGAGCTCGAGAGCTCGGATGAGTTGCCAGCCTTCGGGGTGGGCAAGCGCCAGGCTCCGGAGTCGCTCGGCGGCCGCATCGCCGGTGGCCGCGACTTCTGCCATCAGCGCGTTGATGGCGGGAGCGACTTCCTGGGACGAGGAACCCACTCGATCCCGACGCAGGATGGCAACCTTCTCCGCCAGCAGCGGGTAATCCTCCAACAGCTCGTCGGTTTCGCGTTGGCTCCGAAAAAACTCTGCGGTGATGTCGACGCCGATGAAATCGGCCACGACGTCGGGGTCAACGCCGTATTGTTCCACGCCGATCTGCGCGATCGACCAGGTTCGTTCGTCGGACAGCGCGGCGGCGATTCGCAGCGCATCGAATCGGCTTTCCGCAATCGGCAGCATCTGCTGGACCGCGTCTCGTTCCTGATTCAGCCCGCGCAGATCCCGACGGGTGGAAAAGCCCAAGGCGGCGAGCGGGATCATCAGCAACGCGATCAACAGAACGCTGAGGCCAGGCCTCCAGACCCGCGCTGATGCGAGACGGTTCACCCTTCAGCTTTCGTCGATTCTGACGTTCACATTGAGCTTCGGGTCGGCCGCCGGCTCCGACGAGTCGAACCCGACCGCCGCAAACCCCGGAATTTCAGGCTTTTCGCCCGCTCCGAACACCGATCAATGTTCGGCCGGACCCGCTCGTTTTGCGGCCCGAACGGCCTTCTTGGCCGCGGCGAGCTCGACCCGCTGGGGGTGGGCCTTGTAGAAGTCATCCAACGGAAAGCACCCCGAGACGAGCCCGGACCGGGGTGCGGTCGTGCAGTCGCTGAACGTTCGACAAATCAGGCGGCGATCCAACGCTCGGCCCCCGAGCACATCGGCGGGTAGCGACGGGTACGACAACATCATGCGGCCGACACCGACGAGGTCAACGCCGTTGGACTCGACCGCCGCCTGCCCGACATGGGCGAGCCAGTCCTGAAGGTAGGAGTACCCGGTGCCAACAAACGTGATTCCGGGGTGCTGCTCACGCAGCTCACGGGTGGCGGCGATGAGTCGAGCGACACCGACCAGTGGATCCTCCGGCGGACCGTATCCATCCGACGGCGGGAAGTAGGCCGGGCGCTGCACGTGTGGGCAGTAGTACGGACTGCCAGCGGTGATGCTCACCAGCCCGACGCCGAGTTGCGCCACGACCTCGAGCAGCGCGTGGGTCTCGGTCAGATCGACATCGGTGCCGGTCTCGTCAGCACCGAACGCGAAGCGGTAAGGCCCATCTACCTCGGGCTGACCGGCTCCGTCCGGACCGGCCACATGGGGAACGACATCAAAGGCGGAGAGCCGCAACGCGACCGCGAGGTCCGGCACCTCCGAGCGGATCCGTTCGACGATGGTGCGAAAGAACCGCAGCCGACCATCGAGGGCGCCGCCGAATCGGCCCGGCCGGTCGTAGGCCGTGAGCAGCTCGTGGCCGAGGTAGCCGTGGCACGCCTTGACATCGATGAAGTCAAAGCCGGCCCGATAGGCGAGGTGCGCGGCGGTAACAAAGTCCTCGATCAGCTCGTCGAGTTGTCCGTCGGACAGCACCGATGCCGCAGAAGCGCCGACGCGTTGATCGAGCAGCGGGTGTTCATACGCGGTCTGGGGTTTGGGGCCGGCGGCCGTGGGGCGGGAGTACCGGCCGGAATGGGTCAGCTGGAGGCCCACGACCTGGTGGGCGGCCAGAAGTGACCGCAGCTCGGCAAACTCGTCCACGCTGTGCTCGCCGAGTACGAGCTGGTTGGGGTTGGCCCGACCGTCCGGACGCACCGCGGTCGCCTCGGCCCACACCAGACCCGCGCCGCTGGCTCCGAAGCGCTCCCAGCGACGCCGGACGAGGTCGGTCGGCCGCCCGTCGAGATCACCGTCCCAGCCTTCCATCGGCAACACGGCGAATCGGTTGGGAAAATCGATCCGGCGTTCGTCGGGTCCGTCGACGAAGGAGCCGGGAGCGGCGAGAGCCCCGTCGGGGTCAACGGCTTCCGCAACGGCCAGATCGACGCCCAGTTGTTCGAGGTGGGCCCGCAAGGCCGAGGGGTCCTTCAGTTTCTTGACCTGCGTGAATCGGCTCATGCCTCGCCCCCGGCATCGATCAGTCGCCCGAGCAGTTCGCGCAGCACCTCGACATCGGCGGCGGGCCGGCGCGGCACGGCGGCCGGGATCTCATCGCTGGCGATCCAGCCGCGCAGCGCCAGGGTCATCGCCGCGTTGTGCCGATAGCCGGGCACGGGCGACCGAAACGCGAAGTGGCCCAGATACTGCAACAGGTCGTTGAGTTCGAAGAAGGTTGGGTCGCCGGCCGCCCACCGCCGATCGCGCTCGGCAAACACATCGGGAGCGAACGTCGACAAGCCGAGCAGGTAGTCCGAGCCGTACATCACCATGTCGATGGCCAGATCGTTGCCGGTGAGCACCAGGAAGTCCGGCCGAACCTCGTCACGCACGGCGAGCCGTCGCCACTCGGCCACGCGGTCGAGCGAGGAGTGTTTGGCGCCCACACATGCCGGGAGATCGAGGAGCCCGCGATAGGTATCGAGGTCATAGATGCGGCCGTGGGGCACGAACATGTCACCCAGCTCGAACCCGTAGAACCGGTCGACCTCGATCGAAATGTCCGCCAACCGCGCCAGCCAGTCAGCTCCGGAACCGGCGTTGAGGCCGTGGGACGGGAAGATCATCGGGGTGCCTCCGCGCTCGCTGATCGCCGCCGCGGCCCGTCGGTAACCATCCCCGTCGAACGCTGCCCCCGGAGCGTCCGCCACAAACGCGCCGGCGACGAACGGGAGCCCGGGCGCCACCGCGGCCACCTCATCGAGCACGCGATGGCGCGTCGGGTCGTCGAGCAGCTGCGTGAAACCGGTGTCCATGTTGACCGCGGGGACCAAACCGGCCGCCACGGTGCGCTCCAGCAGCGCCCGCAGCCCGGTCCAGTCGACGGATGCCGACGAGTCGTGGGGCAGGAGTACCGCCGACATCCCGGTGATGCGGCGTCCGGGCCGTAGCCGCGCCGAAACGTCGCCGATCGACATCGCTGGCTCGTCCGTGGTCTCCTCCGGCATGGATTCCGACACTAGCCACGGCCACCGGGTACCTTGCGAGCCATGGGGAAGATAGCCGCAAGTCTCGAAGCCAAAGGCGCCGGGTTCGGCGCGGCCGGCACCGACCTGCATCACCTCAACCTCGGACCCGGCCCCGACCTCGAGTCGACCTGGCTCGAGGCCGGCCTGCAACTTCCCGACCTGGACGAGATGCGCCGCTACCGACTCGGCCGGGTGCGCGAACAGTTGGATTTGCACGGCTACGACGGCTGCATCCTGCGCGACCCGATGAACATTCGCTACGCCACCGACACGACCAACATGCAGGTGTGGGTCATGCACAACGCCACCCGGTACTGCTGGGTCGGCGCCGATGGTTCGGTGATCGTGTGGGAGTTCTTCGACTGCGACTTCCTCGCCGGCCACAACGAGCTCATCGACGAGGTTCGACCGGCGACCACGTCCATCTACTTCTGCGCCGGGCCCCGCCATGCCGAGATGGCTCAGCGCTGGGCCGCCGAGATCCTCGACGTGATCGCCGAGCATTGCGGCGTCGACCGACCTCGCATCGCCATCGACACCATTGGGATCGAGGAGTACCAGCAACTCGTGGCCGGGGGCGTCACGGTCGAGAACGGCAACGCCATGATGGAACTCGCCCGACGGATCAAAGGGCCCGATGAGCTGCACGCGATGCGGTGTGCGGTGCACGCCTGCGAAGCGACGATGGCCGAAATGCGAGCCGCGATGCAGCCCGGCATGACCGAGCGGGAGCTCTGGTCGATGTTGCACGCCGGCAACATTCGCCGCGCCGGTGAGTGGGTCGAAACCCAGATCCTCGCGTCGGGGCCGCGCACGAACCCGTGGATGCAGGAAGCCAGCAGCCGGGTGATCGAGGCCGGCGACATGGTCGCCTACGACACCGACCTGGTCGGTGCTTACGGGATGATGTGCGACATCTCCCGCTCCTGGGTGGCCGGCGACCGGTCCCCCACCGCAGCCCAGGCCAACGTGCACGCGCTCGCGGTCGAACAGATCGAACGAAACCACGAATTGTTGACCCCGGGCCGCACTTTTCATGCGCTCACCCACGAGTCATGGAAACCGCCGATCGATGAGTATCGGCACTACTGCTGCAACTTTCACGGGGTCGGTCAGTGCGACGAGTACCCCGACATCTTCTTTCCCCACATGTGGGAGTCCTCGGGATACGACGGCGTCCTGGAGCCGGGCATGGTGCTCACCGTCGAGGCGTTCGTCGGGTCGCGCGACGGCGGCGAAGGCGTGAAGCTCGAAGAGCAGTTCCTCGTCACCGAGGGGGCGCCGGAACGCCTCTCGACGTTTCCCCTCGGCCTCACCCACTGACCGTCGACCGAATCGGTCAGCCGAAGACGAAGTCGGTGAGCAGTTCCGCGAGCAGTACCGGCTGATCACCCTGGATGCTGTGCCCGGCCTCGACCACATGCTCGACCCGGGCATCGGGGCGTCGGCGCCGGAACTCGGCCTCGTCGTCGTCGTCGACCACCGAGCCGTCGCGCATTCCCCGCACCAACATCAGTGGTGCCGGGGACGCTTCGATGACATCCCACAAGGCGGCGAAGTCGATCCCCCGTTCGCCCCCGTCGGCGCTCCCCTCACCTGCGGGAGTCGCCGACTCGCTCGCCCGGTGGCGGGCGTAGCGCCACACCCAGCTGCCGTCGGGCCGTTGCTCGGCGTTGTGAAGAATCCCGCGCCGCAGCGAAGACTCCGACCGGGTGGGGTTGAACTCCATGGTGCGGGCGAGGAGTTCGTCGAAGCTCGGAAAGCTCTCGGGGCCGTTCACGAAGGCCGTGATCGCCGACGCCTTCTTCTCGTTGACCCCCGGTGTGATGTCGACGAGACCGAGCTTTCGCACCACCTCGGGGTGGCCGTGAGCGATGCCGAGTGCGGTGACCCCTCCGAGCGACATGCCGACCACGGCCGCGGCGGTCGGAGCGAGTTGCTCGATGGCGGCGGCAACGTCGGCGGCGTTTCGAGCGATAGCGGTCGTCCCCTCGGCGGGGCCATCGGAGTGTCCGTGGCCCGGAAGATCGATCGCCACCAGCGGGCGTCCCAGCGCCAGGGCGACGGTGTCCCAGGTGTGTGCGTTCTGGGCGCCGCCGTGCAACAGCACGAGCTCCGGCGGTGCGGTCCCCCACACCAGCGCGCTCAGGGAGCGGCCATCACCGAGCGGCACGCCCACCCGCGCGACGGTCGGCGGACCGGGGTAGTCGATCCCGTGTTCGGCCGCGTTCTCGTGGAACATCGAGAACTCGTCGTAGGGGACCATCACCGGTGCGTCACTCATCCCCGGAACCTACCGGGGATGGATTCCTCGACCAAGCGCTCCTAGGCGAGCCGATAGCGGTACACGTTGGTCTCGCGCACCTCGAACCCCAACCGCAGGTACAACCGGTTTGCCGCTTCGCGGGTCGGCCGGCTGGTGAGGTCACACGTTTTGGCCCCGGCTGCCCGGGCCCGTTCCAACGCGACCTCGTTGAGCATGGCGCCGATGCCCTTGCCGCGCGCCGCCTCATCGACCACGACATCCTCGATCCACGCTCGCACGGCGGTCGGGATCTCGAACAGGGCCAGCGTGAGGCTGCCGACGATCGCCCCGTCATCGCGGGCGATGAGCACCACCGACGACTCGGCCTCGACCATGCGGGTGAGCGCAGCCCGATCCGGCGGCGGGTTCGACGAGGACAGTTGCGGAATCAGCCGGGCGAACGCCTCGACCAGTTCGTCGGTGACCTCGGTGGCTTCGGAAATCTCGGGCATGGCTGAACGGTAGTGGCCACGACGGCGAGGGGGAGGAAACCCCGTGGGTACCGATACCCTTTTTGCGGTGCTACCTCCCGATGGTGTCTCGGAAACACCACACTTACGCTGGGCCAGCGACCCGGAGCTGCGGGCGCCGGTCATCGTTTGCGCCTTTGAAGGCTGGAACGACGCCGGCGAGGCCGCGAGCACCGCGGCGCGGTACCTCCGCGACCGCTGGGAAGCCGAAACCCTCGCCGAATTCGATGCCGAGGAGTTTTACGACTTCACGATGACCCGGCCGCTCGTGCAGCTTGACGACGAGGGGCAGCGCTCGATCGAGTGGCCGGAAACGACGTTCTCGTTCGCTCGCATCCCCGACACCGAGACCGACATCATCGTGTTGCTGGGCGTCGAGCCCCAGCTGCGCTGGCGGTCGTTCTGCGATCACATCGTGCAGCTGGCCGAGGCCGTCGACAGCAAACTGATCGTTACCCTCGGCGCATTGCTCGCCGAGGTTCCCCACCGACGCGACACCCCGGTGTACGGCCGCACCAACGATCCCGTGGTGGCCGACGAGCTCGATCTCGATGTCTCCACCTACGAAGGACCCACCGGCATCGTCGGCGTGCTGCATCGAGCATGTCAGGACGCCGGACTCAACGCGGCCTCTCTCTGGGCTGCGGTCCCCTCCTACGTCTCCGGCGCGACGTCGCCGAAGGCAGCCTTGGCGTTACTCGATCGGCTTACCCACCTCTTGCGGGTGCCGCTCGATACGACCGGACTCCAGATCATGGCGGTCGACTACGAGCGCCAGGTGGATGAACTCGTCACCGAAGACCCGGACACCGCGGAGTACGTCACCCAGCTCGAAGCCCACTTCGATGAGATGAGCGAGAGCGGCGACGGTCAGCTGGTCGACGAGATCGAAGCCTTCCTTCGCAACCAGCACCCCACGGACCCGCCGAAGGGCTAGCGCTCGTCACGGCGAGCGGTGGGTGCGGCGGTCGGATCGACTACTGGTCGGTGCGCTCGAGCTGACCGAACGCGGGTATCTCCCAGCTGGCGCCGGTCTCCACCGGCGAATCGGGAACCGTGGCATCGGTGACGAATCGGAAGTCCGCTTTCCACGAGTCGCGGTCGACCCGGTGATGGACCCAGCCCCGGCGGGTGGTATCGGCCCAGCGAATGTGCGGGTTGTTGTTGAGCACCGTCGGGATGGCCGACTGGAGGGCGGATGAGCCGCCACTCGATACCGACGTGCCGATGAACTCGGCGCCGAGGTTGGCCGACGTCGGGTCGTCGTAGTCGGCGAGGAGGTCCGAGACCCCGGCGGCGTGAATGTCGCCGGTGAGAACGACGTTGTTGTCCGGGTGATGTTCGGTGAACGCTTGTTGCACCCGGCCGCGAGCGGCCACGTATCCGTCCCACTGATCGAGGTTGTACACCCCGGGGTCGCCGGGCACGAAGGCGAGCTGGGAGAACACCACCTGTTGGGCGAGCACCGCCCAGCGAGCGTCGGAGGAAGCGAGACCCCGGTTGAGCCAGCCGACCTGACGGCCGCCCAGCATTCGGGTGTCGTCGGCGAGGCTGTCATCACAACGCGGCCCGATGTCGGCGGGGCCGCACGGCTGATCATCGCGGTACTGCCGGGTGTCGAGCACAAAGATGTCGGCGACCCGACCCCACCGAACGCGTCGATGGATCCGGAAGTCGGCCGACGTCGGAGCCGGGCGCCGGAACGGCATGTGTTCCCAGTAGGCCTTGTAGGCCGCCGCTCGACGACGCTCCCACGGCCGGCCCAGCGGCGTCGGCGACGACAGCTGTGGCGTGTCGCCTGCGTAGTTGTTCTCCACTTCGTGGTCATCCCAGGTGAAGGTCCAGGGGGCGATGGCGTGGGCAGCCTGCAGTGATGGGTCGCTCTTGTACAGGCCGTAGCGAGCGCGGTAGGTCGGCAGATCGACGGCGGTCGGAAGGCTCTCGTCGCGCACGCCGGTGCCGGCGCTCTCGTAGATGTAGTCGCCCACGTGGGCGACCAGGTCGGGCTCCGCCGCGGCCAGGTCGTCGTAGGCGGTGTAGTACCCCGAGGCGTAGCGCTGGCAGGACACGAGCGCAAGGGACAGCTCCGCTCGCCGATCGCGAAGCCGGGGGGCGGTTCGGGTGCGCCCGATCGGAGACAGGTGCGGACCGCTCCGGAACCGGTACCAAAAGGTGCGGCCAGGGTGCAGCCCGCGCACGTCGATGTGAACGGAGTAGGCATCGCGCCGGCGGGCGGCGGCCCGGCCCCGCCGAACGACGGTGCGCATCTCGGGGTCGGTGGCCAGTTCCCAATCGACGTCGTAGACCCCGCGAGCCATGCCGCCGTCGAGCTCGGTCGGCTCCGGTGCCAGCCGGGTCCAGAGCACGATGGCGGTGGTCAACGGATCACCCGAAGCCACCCCGAGGGTGAAGGGGTAGGCCGCAGGCGCCGGGCTGCGCTCGCCCGGCATCGACCATGTCGGCGACGACGGCAGCACCAGGGCTCCGGCCATGCCAGCCGCCCCGGCCACGAAGGCCCGGCGAGTGAGTTGGGTACGGTCGTTGCTCATGGCCACCATCCATCCACCATCCATCCCTGGGAAGTACGGAAAACCTAGGTCGAGTGGGACCCGGTGAGCGAATGAACGGCGACTACGTCGATGCGACCGGTCGGTTGCGCGACGCCGAACGGCTCAGTCGGTCTGGTCGCGCAGCCACTCGACCACCCGATCGAGGGTTTCGGCGTGGTTCGGTTCGTTGAAGATCTCATGCCGCAGCCCTGGCAGCAGCTCGCGCCGCACCCCGGCGACCCCGCCAAGCGGGGCCGAGAACTTCGCGTGCACCAACGTGTCGTCGCCTCCGTGGAGCACCAGCGTCGGTACCCGCACCTTGGCGACCTCGGCGGTGGCCGCGTCCATCGCCGAGAACATCTCGTGGCCGAGGTTCACCGTCGCGGAGGTTTCGACCAGAGGGTCGTCCACGTAGCCCTGCTGCACGGCCTCGTCGATGGACAAGACGGTGGGGTCGATCTTTCCCGGGATCGATAGCTTGGGGACGACCTTGTGGAGCAGGCGGGAAAGCACTCGTTGCCAGGCCGGCACCTCCGCGCCGAGCGACGGAGCGGACAACACGAGGTAGTCGGGTTGGGGCCGATCGCTCTGGGCGTAGCGACTACCCACCAACCCACCCATCGAATGACCGAGCAGCACCGTGGGCAGTCCGGCCACCCGCACCTCGGCGAGTCGGTCCTCGACGTCGTCGAGATACTGCGAGAACGAATCGACGTACGCTCGGCGACCGCCACTCTCTCCGAAGCCTCGTAGATCGATGGCGGTGACATCGATCCCGGCGGCCGAGAAGTGATCGCCGACGTGCTGGTACCGACCCGAGTGTTCGCCGATCCCGTGAATGAGCAACAGGGCGGCCCACGGATCGACCGCCGGCCAGTGACGGCGGTACTGCACGAGCCCATCGCGGGTCTTCACCCGGTCGTCGTGGCTGCTCATCGGTCGTCGCTTTCGTTCAGGTGCGCCTCCAGCCAGGGCGGCTCGCGGGGCGGATCAAAGAAGGGTTCGAAGGGTTCGTCGCGCAGGGCGGCAAAGGCGAGGTCCTTCCATCGCTCGGCCCCCGCTATTGGCTCGGGCAGGGCATCTTCAGCGAAGAACCCCACGTCACGACACTCGAGCGGGTGGGGCTTGAGCGCTCCGCCGACCGCCCGGCAGTGAAACACGATCGAGTACAGGGGCATGCTGGTGAACCCGGCCCGCATGCCGTCCATCACGCCGAGCAGGCGCACGACCTCGCACTCGATTCCCGTCTCCTCGCCGACC
Source organism: uncultured Acidimicrobiales bacterium (assembly GCA_938041035.1). GTDB lineage: Bacteria > Actinomycetota > Acidimicrobiia > Acidimicrobiales > SHLQ01 > CALHYX01. Next base: position 27,904 of record CALHYX010000029.1, read on the forward strand.
TCTTTCACCGCGATCTCCGCCGGCGAGTAGCCCACGTCGGCCCAGCCCGTCGGGTACAGCCAGTAGCCGGTGTCGGCGCGCTGCACCATGAGGAGTTCGCCGTCGTCATTGCCGACGACCGCCGCGACCGTCGCCTTCGGGGTGACGTAGCCCGCCACCCCATCGCCCACGGTGGCCAGCCAGTCGTGCACGAGGTCGCTGGTGTCGTAGGGATGCGCCGACCGCTGCCGAATTTCGGCCGCGATCTCGAGCACTTCCTCGAATCGTTCGCGCTCGTACAGGTTCTCGGTAAACCCCAGCCCGGTGCGGGCGGTTCCGGCGAGTGCTTCGGCCCAGCGCAGCAGTTCGCGTTCAGTCGGCGGCCCGCTCTCGGGTGTATCAGCGTTCACGAAGCGCACAGTACGACGCCCGCACGGTCAGGGCATCACCGACGGTCGGGTGGAGCCAAGGCGTGGAGAAGGCCTCGTTCGATCTCTTCGAGGTCGTCGGTATCGGTGACCTTTGAGCCATCGGGGTTACGTACGTAGAAGGTGTCGACAACGTCGTACATCAGCGTCTGCACCTTGGCGCTCACGATGTCGAGGTCGAAGCCGTGAAGGGCATCGGTGATCCGGTACAACACCCCGATGCGATCCGGGCAACTGACCTCGATCACGGTCGCCTGCATGGAGGTGTCGTTGTCGACCACCACCTTCGGGGTGAGGGGTCGGGCCGAGGTCACCGGAGGTGCTCCGTAAGTGCGGCGTCGATCGGCGAGCCGGGCGTCGATGGCGAGGCGACCCTGCACCGCTCGCCGAAGATCGGCCAGCAGCCGATCCCAGGGCGGCTCGGCCCCGTACGCCGACGCCACCCGGAACACCTCGAGCGCCATCGAGGCCTCGGAGTACACGGAGGCTTCGAGGATGTCGACGCCGTTGAGGGCGAGCACGCCAGCCACCCGGCTGAAGAGCCCAGAGCGATCGGGGGCCACGACCGTCAAGGTGTCACCGCGCCCGTCGAGTACGAGGTTTTTCTCGGCCATGAGTTCGCGCTGGGCCGAGGTCGGGAAGGCCTCGGCCCCGACAACCTCGGCGATGGCGCCCCCGCGCAGAACATGGGCAACCCGTTCGACAAGCGTCGCCAACAGTCCAGCCTTCCAGGTGCCCCAGGCGGCCTCGCTGGTGGCGATCGAATCGGCTTCGGTCAACGCGGCCAGCAACTCGAGGGTGTCGAGCGAACCGACCTGGTCGGCGACGGACTGGATGGTGCCATCGTCGTCGAGGTCGCGCCGGGTGGCCGCGTCGGGGAGCAGCAGATGATGGCGAACCATGTCGACCAACACCTCGACCTCGTCGTCGTCGAAACCCATGCGCCGAGCGATCCCGTCGACGAGGTCGACCCCGACCTCGGTGTGATCGCCCGGGTAGCCCTTGCCGATGTCGTGGAACAGCGCACCGATGACGAGCAGGTCCGGTCGGTCGACCCGATCGGCGAGCCGGGCGGCCTGCGCGGCCGCCTCCAGCAGGTGCCGATCGACGGTATAGGTGTGGTACGCGTTGCGCTGGGGTCGACACCGCGTGGGCTCCCACTCGGGCAGCAGGCGGTGGAACAACCCGACCTGGTCGAGTGCCTCGATCACCGCGATGGCATGGTCACCGGTGAGCAGCAGGTCGGCGAGCAGACCCCGCGCTTCGTCGGGCCAGGGGTCGCCGAGCGCGGGCGCTTCGACCGCGAGTCGATCGAGGGTCGCCCGGTCGATGAACGCCTGATGGGTCGCGGCGGCGACCCCCAGTCGGAGCACCGCGAGCGGATCTTCGGCGATCTCGGTCTGGTGATCGATCCGAATGATGCGATCCTCGAGCACGACGCCCGGAAGCACCTCGCGCGGCTTCGGTTTGCGGAGGCGCCGCCCGCGCAGGCTGCGACGGATGCGGTGCCAAGTCGCATCGCTGGTCCAGGCGATGGAACGGCCGGCGGTGGCGACGTCGGCCATCAGGGCGTCGGCGTCGTCGTACCCGAGGCTGGCGGCCACATCGTCCTGGCGCTCGAGCAGCAACCGGTTACCGGCCTGGCCGGTGTGGCGGTGCAGCGCCACCCGGGCCGAGACCAGGACCCCGTACGACTGTTCGAGCCCGAGCGAGTCGGCTTCGGGAAGTATCGGCTCGGCGAGTTCGGCCCACCGCAGGGCGTGCACGTCACGCAGGCCACCGCGGGCGTTCTTGAGGTCGGGTTCGAGGAGGAAGGCGAGTTCCCCGACCTCATCGTGGCGCGACTTCGCCCGGTCGACGAGCTCGGCCAGATACCGTTTCGCGCCCGAACGCCATTGCGCCAGCGCCTGGCTCGATGCCTCGGCGACCAGCTCGCGATCGCCGCCGATCAGGCGCATCGACAACAGCGCCGTTGCCGTCTCGAGATCGTCGGCCGCCAGAGCCAACGCGTCGGTAACCGACCGCACGGAATGGCCAAGCTTGAGCCCTTCATCCCAGATCGGGTACCAGAGTCGCTCGGCGACCGCGGTGGCGTCGACCGACTTGTCGTGTACCAACATGACATCGATATCGCTGCCAGGCGCCAGCTCCCCGCGGCCGTATCCGCCGACCGCGACGAGGGCGAGACCAACGGATGTGTCGACCTCGGCGCGATAGAGCGACCCCAACCACTGGTCGAGGACGGCGGAGTGGGCTCGGCAGAGCTCGCGGCCCTGCAGGGATCGATTGCCGAGGATTTCGTCGCGTTGAAGCCGCACGGGCCGAGGGTACCGGCTGAACCGGGTCGGCAGCCGACTACTGGGTCGACGACGAACTGACCACCGAACGCCCGAGGATGCCCTCGTGATAGGCGGTTTCGGCATGCTCGCTTCGGTCGAGGCCGTCGTATTCGGCCTGCTCGTCGACCCGCAAACCCAGGGTCTTGTCGATGGCGACGGCGATGATCGTCGTGAGGATGAACGAGAAGAGGACGACGGATCCGATCGCGACGATCTGATCGATGAGCAATTCGCCGCCGCCGAAGAACACGCCGTTTTGATACTCGGCTCCCGCGATGGCGGATCGGTCGGCGAAGAGCCCGAGCATGACCCCGCCGACGATGCCACCGATGCCGTGGACGCCGACCACATCGAGGCTGTCGTCGTAGCCGAGCTTCGTCTTCAGCTGAATGGCGAAATAGCACAGGACACCGGCGACGGCGCCAAAGGCCAGAGCCGACAGACCACCGACATACCCTGCCGCCGGCGTGATGGCGACGAGCGCGGCCACGATGCCCGACGCCGCGCCGAGCGTGGTCGCGTGGCCATCGCGCACCCGCTCGACGAACAGCCAGGCCAACATGCCCGCCGACGTCGCGATGAAGGTGTTCATCAACGCCTGCACCGCCTGTCCGTTGGCGGCGCCGGCCGAACCGGCGTTGAACCCGAACCAGCCGAACCAGAGGATGCCCGTGCCGATCATGACCATCGGCAGGTTGTGCGGTGGCATGCCCTCCTGCGGCCAACCCTTGCGCTTGCCCAACACCAGGATCAGGGCGAGGGCGGCGACCGCGGCGTTGATGTGGATGGCGGTTCCACCCGCGAAGTCGATCGCCCCCATCTCCTCGTGCCAGCCGCTGTACACCCAGTAGGTCACGGGGGTGTACACGAGGACGAGCCAAATCGGGACGAACACGGCCCAGGCGGAGAACTTCATCCGGTCGGCGACCGCACCGGAGATCAGCGCCGGGGTGATGGCGGCGAACGTCATGAGGAACGCGACGGAGATGAGGCTCTCGGGGTCTTGGTTGAGGCCCTTGAGCCCGATGTTGTTGAAATTGCCGATCAGCTCACCACCGAACCAGCCCCCTTCGCCCTCGCCGTTGGACGAGTTGCCGAGCGAATACGAGAAGAGCACCCACACAACCGGGACGATGCCCAGGCAGTAGATGTTCATGTTCAACATGTTGAGCACGTTCTTCGAGCGCACCATCCCGCCGTAAAACAGGGCCAACCCGGGGACCATGAACACTACGAGGGCGGTGGACATCAGCATCCAGGCAAAATCACCAGGACTCATTTGGTTCTCTTCTCTGTCGTTGCGCAGTCCGCGAACAAGCGGGCAGATGGTTCCGTGAACGAACGACTCTTGGCGGCGGCTCTGACGCGCGCCGTTCACAGCGCAGACATACTTCCGAAACCACATGTCGCGGCCGTGAGGACAGTGTTTCTTCTGTGTTAACCGCTATCGATATCCGCTTCGATAACCGCTTCGCGAGCCCAGAAGGCTTCGATGGGGAGCCGGGGGTGACAAACTGGACGACGTGAGCGACGAAGCAGCCTCCAGCGATCCAAATCCGGGCGATGATGCCTCCAGCGGTGCCGCGCCCAGCGTGCGCGACGACTGCCGGCACTATTCATCACGCAGCATGGCCTCGGGCGAAACGGTGCAGCGATGCCGGCTGAGCGCCAACGAGGAAGCACCGTTCGCGTGTCCCGAGCACTGCTTGTTCTTCGAGAAGCGCAACCTCGAGTCGGGGTGGCAGCGCTAGGCCAGGTCCTCCCCGGCTGCGAGCCGGCGAAAGAAGACCGATCGGGCCAACGCCTCACAGCCCGCCGCGTTCGCCCGTTCGATGGTCGCTTCGTCGACATGGCTGGCGAATCCAACCACGAGCCGGTCTTCGGTGAGCGCCTCGAGGATGTCGATGACGCCGGGGCGTGACAGGTCGACGACGACAAGATCGGCATCGAGTTCGATAGCGGTGTCAAGGAGCGCGTCGGGGCGCCGCACCATGCGCGCGCCGGGAAAGCGGGCCTTGACCTTCGACGCATCGGCGAGGTCCGGTGCGTACGCCACGACCGGGGGTGGCGCCGGTCGGCGCCGGCGCAGGTGCACGTGGGCCTTCGCCGCCCCCCACGCGAGGCCGGCGTTCGCGAGGCTCGGATCGATGTCGGCGAACGAGGCGGGGACCAAGCCGTAGACATCGTCAGGGAAGGCGGCCTCATCGAACTCTTCGCGCACGACGTCGGGCACTCCGGCCTCTCGCAGAACGGCGGTGGGGTATTTCACCGCACCTCGCAGGATCGACAGCGGGTTGGTGCGGTGATCATCGATGTCGGCGGCGAGCAGGGTCCGCAGTCGGGGTGCCACGTCGGCGAGCGCGGCCGCACCGGCGGCGGTCGCCGCCGCCCGTTGGTCTTCGGTGACCGAGCCGGCGAAGGCTTCGAGAATCGTGGCCACGCATCGCTCGACCCAGCCCGGCAAGGTGGCGTCGACCGCCTGGGCCAGGGCCCGCCCATACTCGGCGAGCTTGTCGTCATCGCTTGGTTCGTCGGCCACGGCAGCCCGGTCAGTCCGTCGCCAAAGCCTGGTTGAGGTTGCCCGAGCGCAACCCTTCGAGGTCGAGGGTGACGTAGGAGTACCCGGCCCCCTGCACGGCGGCGATGACGGCCTCGCGATCGGCGACCACGTCGGGGAGGCGATCGATGGGTACTTCGATGCGGGCGATGTCGTCGTAGTGGCGCACGCGCAGCTCGGCGAACCCGAGCCCGTGCAGCGCCGCTTCGGCCCGCTCGACGGAGCGAAGGGTTCCGAGGGTGACCGGCGTGCCGTACGGCAGGCGCGATGAAAGACAGGCCGCCGCCGGCTTATCCCACGTGCGGAGCCCGAATCGGCGCGACGCCTCGCGCAACAGCGTTTTGGAGAACCCGGCCTCGACCAGCGGAAACCTCGCGCCGCGCTGGGCGGCCGCGTGCTGCCCCGGGCGATGATCACCCAGGTCGTCGATGTTTACGCCCAACACGACCACTGCGTCGGCAGCATCGGCGAGCGGCGCTACGGCATCCATCAGCGCGTCCTTGCAGTGGAAACACCGATCGGCATCGTTCACGCGGTAGGCGGCCCGGGTCATCTCGTCGGTGTCGACCTCGACCCACCGCAATCCCCAGGATGCGGCCAGGGCGGCGCAGTCGTCCCGCTCGAGCGCCGCCAACGACGGCGAAACGGCGGTCGCGGCGGTCGCGTGGTCCGGCCCGAGGGTGTCGTGGGCCATCCACGCCAGAAACGCCGAGTCGGCCCCTCCGCTGAATGCGACCACGACCCGTTCGAGTTCGCCGAGCGATACCCGAAGGCGAGCGATTGCGTCGTCGACGGAAGGGGCAACCTCGCCGACCAGAGCGGCCGGGGCGGGTTCGATGACTGCGTCGGTTGATTCCGGCGCCAGATGGTTGGACACAGCACGATTCTGGGGGGCGCGTTGAGTGTTCTGCAACGCGGTCGTATCCTCGACCCGCGTGCCTATTGACGGAAAGCCCCCGATCACCCCCGTCCGCCTGCGCCGGTTCATCGCCGTCGCCGGGCTCTTCGCCCTCGTCGCAGCCGGGTGTTCGAGCAACCCGGGCGTCGACGACGAGGCGACCACGACAACGGCGGGGGCCACCGAGGACAGCATCGTGGAGAGCGGCCCGACCACGACGGTCGAGCGATTCCTGCCCGCGAACGTCGGCGACGGCACCTTCACCGTCGGCACGTTGTTCCCGCTGACCGGCGCCGCGGCCGAAGCGGCACCGGCGCAGACGGCGGCGGCGACGGTGGCCGTCACCGAAATCAACGAGGCGGGTGGAGTGCTTGGCCAGGAGGTCGTGCTGCTGGAGGGCGACGCCGGCGAAACCACCGACACGATCAACCAGAACGCCGACCGGCTTTTGATCGGCGGGGTCGATGTCATGATCGACACCTCGCCGGCCGAACTGTCGGCGTCGGTCATCGACAAGATCATCGCCACCAACGTCGTGCACTTCTCCCCGACCAACACCGCGCCCGAGCTGACCACCTATCCCGATTCCGGCATGTACTTCCGAACCGCACCCTCCGACGTGCTCCAAGGGCGCGTGCTCGGCAACATCGTTTCCGACGAGGGCGCCATCACCGCCGCGGTGATCTTCCGGCAGGACGCCTACGGCGAAGGTGTCGCCGGAGCGTTCCGCAGCGCATTCGAGGACCTCGGGGGCGAGGTCGTGCAGTTCCTCCCCTACCCGGTCGAACAGGAGTCGTTCGACGCCGAGGTTGGTCTCATCACCGCCGCCCGGCCCGACGCGGTAATCGTCGTCGGCCTCGATGAGAGTGGAGCCATCTTGTCGGCCATGATCGACCAGGGCATTGGCCCCTCGGTGCAGTCGGTGTTCGGCGTCGCCGGCAACGCCAACATCGGCAACCGCATGGTCGATCCATCCACGATCGCCGGGATGAAGGTCGTCGTCCCGGCCAACGATTTCTCCACGTTGACCAGCTTCACCGCTCGGCTGGCCACCGCGGGGGCGGGGGAGGCGTTCACCACCGGCCCCGAGACCTACGACGCAATAGTCATCGCCGCCCTCGCCGCCGAGATCGCGGGCACCGACGAACCGAGCGCCGTCGCCCAGCAGATCAACGGTGTCACGCGCGAGGGGCAGATCTGCGTGACCTACGCCGACTGCAAGGCGCTGATCGAAGGCGGCGACGACATCGACTACGACGGGGTTGCCAGCCCATACGACTTCGCCTCGGCGGGCGAACCCTCGGCGGCCAGCTTCCGCATCGCCACCTTTGACGGCGGGGTGTTCGTCAACCCGGATCTCGACGAGTACGTCTTCAGTCGCTGACCCTAGACGCCGGTCTCGGCCACGATCTCCGCGACCGTGCCCACGAGCCCGGTGTAGAACGGCCCGAACTCGGCGTACTCCGAAGACGCTTCGTCGAAGCGCATCGTGTAGACGACCTCTTTCAGATCGTCGGGGTATTCACCGAACAGGGTGACCCCCCACTCGTAGTCGTCGAGTCCGGTCGATCCGGTGATGACCTGAAGGATGCGGCCCTTGAACGCCCGCCCCGACTTTCCGTGGCCGTACATCAGCTCCTTGCGCTCCTCGAACGGCAGCGTGAACCAGTTCTGGCCCGGGTTGCGGCGCTTCGACATGGGGTAGAAGCACCAGGCGGGCTTTCCCTCGGGCGGCAGCTCCGGGTAGAGCCGCATCTGGCGCATTTCGTCGGGTACACCGGCGGCGTACTCGCTGATCTCGGTGAGCGACACGTACGAGTCGACGACCTCGAGCCCCGCCGAGGTGAGATCGGTCTGCAGTTGGCGCAACACCCACAGGTCGCGACACAACGCCATGAAACCCAGCTCAGCCTTGTGCCCGAGGATGGCGACCGGAATGACCTGGGCGTCGGCCTCCTCAGCGGACTTCACCGCGGCGACCACTGCGGCGGCATCGCTGCCCGGACCGCGCTTGCAGAAGAGGTGGACGACGCCGAGGCCGTCGGAGGGAGCAACCGATTCCATGGGCGAAGCCTAGGACTCGGTCACCGGCTGCGCCCAGCCGCCCGGCGCCTCCACCGGTCGCCGTCGTCGTCGTCGCTCAGGCGGGGCTGTACAGGTTCATACAACCGTCGCGGGCGAAACCGGCAAGAGTGATGCCCGCCGCCCGGGCGGTGTCGACGGCGAGCGCCGAAGGCGCGCTCACGGCGATTATCGACCCAAACCCGCCGGCCCACGCCTTTTGCACCATTTCGAAGCTGGCCCGACCGCTGACGTAGAGCGCCAGGTCGGTGCCGTCGACCTTGTGGTCGAGCAACAGGTGACCGACCACCTTGTCGACGGCGTTGTGGCGACCGATGTCCTCACGCAACACCACGACGGAACCCGAGCGGTCGACGGCGGCCGCGGCGTGCACCGCTCCGGTGGCGGCAAAGAGGTGCTGCTCGGTGCGCACGAGATCGGGCAACGAAGCCAGCAACTCGAGATCGAACGGCTCGGCGGCGACCGGTTCGAGCCGTTCGACCAGCTCCAGGATCGAATCGGAGCCACACACGCCGCACGACGAGCTGGTTACCCCCATGCGGGGCTTCGGCTCCGGCGCCCGACCTCCGGTTTCGACCGACACCACGTTGTACGCCGACTCGAACGCCGAGCCGTCGGCGCAGTACCGCACGGCCAACACCGGAGCGTCGCCCAGCAGGCCTTCGGCGGAAACGAAGCCGGCGGCAAGTTCAAAGTCGTGGCCCGGGGTGCGCATCGTCGTGCTGACCAGGTGGCCGTCGAGTTGGATGGTCAGCGGCTCTTCGACGATGAGGTCATCGGGGATGCGCGTCGAGCTCTCGGCGGTCCACTTGCGGGTCAGATACGACTCGGTGCGGGTGCGGCGCATGGTTCCAGTGTCGCCCACAAAAGAGCAGAAGGGGCGCCTGGGGCGCCCCTTCTCTCGATTGTCACGTCAGCGGACGCGGCGTTGGACTAGAAGTCCATGTCCGGCATGCCGCCGCCGGCATCACCCTCCGGGGCGTCGGCGATGACGGCCTCGGTGGTGAGGAACAGCGCCGCGATCGACCCGGCGTTCTGCAGGGCGGAGCGGGTGACCTTGGCGGCATCGATGATGCCGGCCTTCAGCAGGTCCTCGTATTCGCCGGTCGCCGCGTTGAGGCCGACCGAACCCTTGAGCCCACGTACCTTCTCGACCACGACGCCGCCTTCCATGCCGGCGTTGACCGCGATCTGGTTGAGCGGGGTTTCGAGGGCCGTGGCCACGATGCGGGCACCGGTGGCCTGGTCCGGGGTCTTCTTGGACAGCTTGTCGGCGAGCGCTTCGACGACGGCCTGAGCCCGCAGCAGCGTGACGCCACCGCCGGCGACAACACCCTCTTCGATGGCGGCCTTGGTGGTGCTGACCGCATCTTCGATCCGGTGCTTCTTTTCCTTCAGCTCCACCTCGGTGGCCGCGCCGACCTTGAGCACGGCGACACCGCCGGACAGCTTGGCGAGACGCTCGGAGAGCTTCTCGCGGTCGTAGTCGGAGTCGGTGTTTTCGATCTCGGCTTTGATCTGGGCGATCCGGCCGTTGATGTCGGCGTCGTCGCCGGCACCTTCGACGATGGTGGTCTCGTCCTTGCTCACCACGATCTTGCGGGCCTGGCCCAGCATGTCGAGGGTGGCGCTTTCGACCTTGAGACCGATCTCTTCGGTGATGACCTGACCACCGGTGAGGATCGCCATGTCCTGGAGCATCGCCTTGCGTCGATCGCCGAAACCCGGGGCCTTCACGGCCACCGCGTTGAACGTGCCGCGGATCTTGTTGACGACGAGCGTGGCGAGGGCTTCGCCTTCGACGTCCTCGGACAGGATCAGGAGCGGCTTGCTGGTCTGCATGACCTTTTCGAGCACGGGCACGAGATCGCGCACCGCGGTCACCTTGGAACCGACGAACAGGATGTACGGGTCGTCGAGGACGGCTTCCATCCGGTCGGTGTCGGTGACGAAGTAGGGCGAGATGTAACCCTTGTCGAAGCGCATGCCTTCGACGAGATCCATCTCCATACCGAGGGTCTGACCCTCCTCGACGGTGATGACGCCGTCCTTGCCGACCTTGTCGATCGCCTCGGCGATCATGGCCCCGATCTCGGGATCAGCCGAGGAGATGGCGGCGACGTTGGCGATCTGGTCCTTGTTGGAGGACACCTCTACCGCGCTGTCGAGAATCGACAGCACGCCGGCCTCTACCGCCGCTTCGATACCGCGCTTGATCGACATCGGGTTCGCACCGGCGGCGACGTTGCGCAGGCCTTCGCGGACCATCGACCAGGCGAGCACCGTCGCCGTGGTGGTGCCGTCACCGGCGACGTCGTCGGTCTTCTTGGCGACCTCTTTGACGAGGTCCGCGCCGATCTTTTCGTAGGGATCCTCGAGGTCGATCTCCTTGGCGATGGAGACGCCATCGTTGGTGATCGTGGGGGCGCCCCACTTCTTGTCGAGAACAACGTTGCGGCCCTTGGGCCCGAGGGTGACGCGCACCGCATCGGCCAGCTGGTTCATGCCCCGCTCAAGGCCGCGTCGTGCCTCTTCGTCGAACGCAATGATCTTTGCCATGTTTGGCAGCCTCCGGAAAGGATGTGAGTCGAACTGAATAAGCAGCCGACCGGGCCGGCTGCTAGCACTCGAAGAGTGCGACTGCTAATCCAATCAGTTCAACCCGACGTTCGCAACATCGGGGAGCCAGATTCGTTGGTGGGGCCACCGATAGGCGATCCGGGCATGCGCCGACGGCCTGCACAACCGGTTGTGGGAGCCGACCGAACGTCAGACCAGGCGAAGTTCCGGGGCCAGAACCGTGGTGCGCAGTAATTCGATCGGGCTGGCCGGCTTGGGCAGAAACTCAATGTGCTCGCGCCGGTTGGCGAGGTCGCGCACGGCCCCGCGATCGGCGGTGTGGGCGATGATTCGGCTGCGCAGTCGACCCTTGCCGTCGTGCAGCTCATCCATGAGATCAAAAACGGATCCATCGGGTAGATACGCCTCGACCAGGGTGAGATCGGGGCGCTGGGCCAACCCGGTGCGACCTTCGGCCAGCGTCGGCGCCTCGATGACATCGTGCCCACCGTCGGAGAAGACAACCCGGGTGTAGAGCCGGGTCGTGACGTCGGGATCGATGAGCAGCACGGTCGCCATGGTGCATCCTTCGACCGCCGTACCCCGCTCCTTGACGACACCACGCTGCGATTGGTCCGCCCGGCTCATCGAAATGGGCAACCAGGACTGTTTTGCGCTCGGGACTTCCGCCCGAGATCTCCCGCCCGCCGCGTGGGCAGTCTGGTGCCAGGCACCAGACTGACCACGGGCTCGTCAGGAGAGGGTCGAACGCTCCCGAACCCGACGGTACGATCGGGCCATGGCCGTTCGCGTTCGGGTTCCCACCACGTTGCGCCAGCTCACGGATGGGGCAGGCGAAGTCGAGGTCGAAGGCCACGACGTCCAAGCGGTCTTCGCTGCCCTCGAGTCCGCCTTCCCGGGCTTTGCCGAACGCCTGGTGGACGACACGGGCCGGCTCCGCGCCTACGTCAACGTATTTGTGGGCGAGGGCGACATCGGCGCTCGCCAGGGACTCGACACGCTCGTCGCACCCGGCGAAACGGTCGCCATCGTCCCCGCCGTCGCCGGCGGTTAGCGGCCGTACCAACGAAAAAGCAGCGGGCGCCAGCCGATGGCGGGGCGATCTCGGGCGGAAGGCCCAAGGTTTGGTCCGGTCCGCGAAAAACCAGCGAGTTTCGGCGGTTTCGGCCTTCTCGCGAACCATCTGGTGCCTGGCACCAGATGGTTCGCGGGTGGCGGGGCGATCTCGGGCGGAAGTCCCGAGCGAAGAACAGCGGCTGCCGACCAGTGGCGGGGAGAACTCGGGCGGAAGTCCCGAGCGAAAGACACCGGCTGCCAGCCGATTGCGGGGCAAACTCGGGCGGAAGTCCCGAGCGAAAGACAGCAGCTAGGCCAAAAGGCCTACAGGTTTTGGCCGGGGGCGCCGAAGACATGGGCACAGCCAACAAACGTTGGCCGCAGCGGGCGATAGACCGGACCCCCTGGGTCAGGAGCATTCCAATGAGCCTGAAGACTCCCACACCGGCCCGCACCGATCGACTGGCCGAAATGGTCGCCCACCTCACCTCCTGCAGCCACATCGAAGCGCTCGATGCGGTCGAGCAGGCCGAAAAGTACAGCAAGAACCGATCCGAAGCGCTGGCTGTGGTCGCCGCCGCTCTGGCTCGGATGAAACCCACCCCCTGACCCGGAACTGCCTCCCTGGTTCTGCCAACGGGCCCGAGGCGCCGCCCCGGTCTCCGTTCCCCCCTCGATGAACACGTGCCGCCGCCCGATCGAGAGCGTGGAACGGAGTCGGGACCGCCCGTGGTCAGCCGGTCGGGGCGAGGCGCTCGGAGATGACGGCTTCGATGCAACCCACCGGATCAGCAAACGCCCGGTCCTGCCCGAACGTCGCGGTCAGAGAAACGGCGTCGAGGTGATCCGCGGCCCCGTCGAACACCTGGCCGGCGATGACGAGCAGCGGCACACCGGCCGCCTCGGCGTACGACGCCACACCGCCGACGACCTTCCCCTGGAACGACTCGGCATCGACGAAGCCCTCGCCGGTGATCACCAGGTCAGCCGTTTCGATCGCCTCGTACAGCTCGACCTCTTCGGCGATGAGGTCGAAACCGTCGACCAGCGTTGCCCCCATGGCCGCGAGTCCGCCGGCGAGTCCGCCGGCCGCGCCCGAGCGTTCGAGTTCGGCCACCTCGACGCCGTATTCGTCCCGGTAGACCTGAACCAACCGTTCGAGCCGACGATGCAACAGTTCGACCTTCGCCGGCCCGGCTCCCTTTTGCGGGCCGAAGACGGCCGCCGCATCGACAAAGGTGGTGCGCACATCGCAGGCGACCACGATGTCGATGCCGCGAAACCGAGGAAGCGGGTACATCGCCCGGAGCGCACCGAACCCGCCGTCGGTCGTCGCCGACCCGCCCACGCCGACGATGATGCGTTTCGCCCCGGCCTCGACCGCCGCCACGAGCAGTTCACCGGTGCCGTGGGTCGAGGCGGCAACCGCATCGTTGCCCTCGCGACCACCGACGAGCATCAACCCCGACGCCTCGGCCATCTCCACCACGGCCAACCCGCGGTCGTAGCGCCAGTTCGCCTCCACCGGGTCGCCGAGGGGTCCGGTCACCGCAGTCGTCCGATTCGCCCCACCGAGTGCGGCAAGGGTGCCCTCGCCACCGTCGGCCATCGGGATCTCCACGGTGGTGGCACCGGCTGCCGTCGCCGCCCGCGTCACGCCGGCGGCGATCTCCTGAGCCGAGGCGGTTCCCTTGAACTTGTCCGAAGCGACGACAACCCGCATCAACCCATGATGGTGCACCGGCAGCGCTGCGCAACCTCGTGCCGACGTTGTTCATGAGCCGGGCCCGCCGGGCCACTACGTTGAGGATGGTGAGCCGACCAGTCGTCCTCGCCTCCAACCGGGGGCCGATCTCGTTTGCGATAGGAGCCGATGGTCAACTCGACGCCACTCGAGGGGCGGGAGGGCTCGTTTCCGGCCTCGGCCCCCTGGTCGCCAACACCGAAACCATGTGGGTGGCCGCCGCCCTGTCCGAAGGCGATCGCGAGGCCGCGTCGGCCGGGGTGATCGAGGCGGAGGGGTTTCGGGTTCGCACCCTGGCGATCGACGACGACGATCTCCAACAGGCCTACGACGTGGTCTGTAACGAGCACCTGTGGTTCCTGTATCACGGCCTCTTCGACCTCACCCGCTCTCCCGCGTTCGACGAGACCTTCTTCGCCGCGTGGGACGCCTACCGTCGCTACAACGAGCGTTTCGCCCACACCTTGATCGACGAGGCTCCCGCCGACGCCGCCGTGCTCGTCCAGGATTACCACCTGAGCCTGGTCGGCCCCCTCGTCGCGGCGCAGCGACCCGACGTGCGCTGTGTGCACTTCAGCCACACCCCGCTCGCTCCCCCGCACCTGTTCCGCGTCCTGCCCAGCCGGGTCGGCGAAGAACTCGTCGCCGGACTTGCCGGCCACCATCGAGCGGGGTTCCACACCCCCGAATGGGCGGCGGAGTTTCGGGCGACGGCACAGGAACTCATCGGGGTCGATCCGGCGACGTTCGTGTCGCCCCTCGGATCCGACATCGATTCGCTCCGAGCGGTGACCACCAGCGCCGAGGGCGAGGCCGAAGCGGAACGGTTGACCGCATTGGCGGCGGGCCGCCAGATCATCGGCCGCGTCGACCGCGTCGAGTTGTCCAAGAACGTCCTGCGCGGGTTCACGGCGTTTGCGAACCTGTTGCGACGGCGTCCCGACCTGCACGGAACCGTCGTGTTCGCCGCGGTGCTCTACCCCTCGCGGGGCGGCGTTGCCGCCTATTCGCGCTACGGCGATGAGGTCACGGCGACAGCCGATGCCATCAACCGGGAGTTCGGCACCGCTGACTGGCGGCCGGTGGAACTCGACCTGAGCGACAACTTCGCCCGGTCACTCGCCGTCCTGCGCAAGGCCGACGTGCTGCTCGTGAACCCGATCCGCGACGGCCTGAACCTGGTGGCGAAGGAGGCCGCTCTGTTGAACGAGCGCGATGGCACGGTGGTGTTAAGCCGCGAGGCCGGTGCCCACGACGAGTTCGCCGACCACGTGCTCAGCATCAACCCGTTCGACCTCGTCGAGACTTCCGTCGCACTCGAGACCGCCTTGGCCATGACACCCGCCGCCCGCACGACGATGGCCGCGGGACTGCGCGAGGCGGCCGCGAGTCGGGGTCCATCGGACTGGCTCGCCGACCAACTGCGGGCGGCCGACGAGGATTAGCCCTCGCTCACCGACAACTCGTTGAGCAGGTCCACCATGGCTTCGGGCCCCGGCAGAATCACATCGGTGGCCTCGCGCACCGGCTCCGGAAGCTCCTCGGCGGTGACGGCGATGCACAATCCGTCGAGACCGCGGTCGCGCAGGTCGGCCACGGCCGCGAACGCCGGGAGATCCCCGAGGTCATCGCCCGCGTAGGCGACGTGGGTCATTCCCACCGACTCCTCGACGATCACCGAACCCTTCGTCCGCTCGATGGGCGGGTGGACCTCCACCGACAGGCGAGCGGGGCGGGCGACCAGACCGGTGCGCGCCGCGGCCTCGGCCGCCCAGGCCGCCACGTCGTCGCGCACCGCTGGGTCGCTGCGGTAGTGCACGGTCATCGAAAAGCCCTTCCGTTCGACCCACGACGGCTCGAACCGCTGCTCGGCTGCGTCGGCCACCTCCGCAACCACGTCCGCCCACGTCACGACGTCCGGGTGGGCCCGGTAGACGCCGTCGACGCGGGACTCCAGTCCGTACAAACCGGACAGTTCGATCGCCGGAGAAACCACCGTCTCGAGAAACGACACCGGGCGGCCCGACACGACCAACAATCGGCCGACCACCGGGGCGAGCGCTTCGAGGGCATCGTTGGCCCCGGTGGCGGCTACGGCTGCGGTGGGGTCACCGACCACATTGCTGAGCGTGCCGTCAAAGTCACAGAACACGCCGGTGGTGGCCAGGTTCGAGCGCGCTCGCCGTACCCAGTCCTGCGCTGTAGTCACGGGGGCTCCCTGGGCGTTCGAAAACGCCGCCGCTATTCCGAGATGAGTCCGTCGGTACCGGCGATGACGATGATGTTGGCCGCCGCCGCGCGGTCGACCGCGTTGGACGCCACCGCCGGGGCCTCGGGAACAGCCTGGATGATGTTGGGCGGTGCGCCAAGCAACTCGGCCACGAGGCGGGCGTCCTCGGAGTACCCCTCGCGGTAGTAGATCTTCGAGGTGGCGGTCGCCTGGGCGTTCGCCGCATCGGTTGCGTAGTTCGCCGCACCGAGTTTGCTGGCCAACGTGCCGGCCAGGCCCGCGACCGCGCCGTCGGTACCGTTGGCGGTCATCACCAGGACTTCGTTGGGCGGATGGGCAACATCGTCGCTGGGGGGAGGCGGCGGCGCTACGGTCGGCTCCGTTCCGTCCGCTGCCGGGATCGAGGCATCAGCGCCTCCGTCATCGGCCGCCGAGTCATCGGCGGGCACCGATCCGTCGTCGCTGCCCCCGTCGTCGGTGGCTTCGGTCGTCTCGGGCCCGGCCGGGGTGACCACTCCGTCGTCGTCGCCGTTGAGCCCAAAGCGCAACAACAACAGGCCGAGCAGTACGGCAACGCCCACGAGGATCGCGCCGCGGCCGGCGGCGTCGCCCAACGATTTTCCAAGGCCTCCGGGTGCGGTCATCGGCTCTTCGGCTCCTGGGCCACACGGCCCTCATAGCGGGCCCGACGGCGACGTTCGCGCAGGCGGCGCAGCCGACGCACGACCAGCGGGTCGTAGTCGATCGCCTCGTCAGCATCGAGCAACTCGTTCAACAGTTGGTAATAGCGGGTCGTCGACAGCTCGAACTGCTCACGAATCGCCACATCCTTGGGACCGGGCTCGGCCCACCAGGTGCGCTCGAAATCGATGATTTGTTTGTCTCGCTCGGTCAGCGCCATCGCTGCAGCCTCGTCGGTGTGGTTCGCGGAATCAAGGACCCTCGGACGCGCGCAACGCCGCACCCGTGGGAAAGGTCCAGCCAGATACTGGCACACCGCGCCCCCGGATCTGTGGCACTGAAATTCGGCGCGCTCGTCACGACACCGACGACCGACCCGCACCACGGCATCCGCGCGGGCAAGAGGGGCCGGGGTGACGGGTCGGGCCGCTACCGTGAGGAACGCGCCCGAGTAGCTCAGTTGGTAGAGCAATCGCCTTGTAAGCGATCGGTCAGGAGTTCGACTCTCCTCTCGGGCTCTGATCTCGCAGCCCGTCTCTGTTTCCCTTCTGGGGAGGGGCGGAGCGAGGCTCAGTCGTCGTCGCCGATGATGGCGACCGCCAACCCGAACAGGCTCGGTTCGATCCGAGCATTGGCGGAGGGGTCGAAGAAGCGCACCGTGACCCATTCCCCCAGAAACAGCGGCGTTTCCACCTCGGTGTCGCCCAGGATGGTGATCGGTACGGTCTTGCTGGTCTCACCGGGCAGGAACACGAGCGTGCCGGGGGTAACCGGGACATAGTCGACCCCGGCCTCGGCGAACCCCGTTCCGGACCAGATCTGGGGCGCGTACTCGACGGTGATGATCTCGCTCGATGGTGCATCGAGCGTGATCGGGATCTGCCACACCTGCGAGCCGCTGTCGCCCTCGGCCGCGCCGACGTACCCCGGGATTATGAGCGTGCGATCGTCGACGGGGTCGCAGGCGTCGCCCAGACCATCGCCATCGACATCGCCCACGCCGGGCCCGCCCGCTACGCAGTTGTCGAACGGGCAGGTCTCCGCGTAGTCCGATAGTACGGGGTTCGACAGATCGGCCTGGTGCGGCGCACCGCAGAGGAACGGCGTGTATCGGATGTCGTGGTCGAGCCACGCTTTCATCCACGACACGATGTAGCGGCCCATCAACGCCTCGTGGCCGTTGGCCGTGGTGACGCAGAAGTGATCCTCGTCGGCGAACTCCATGTAGGACTTCTCCGTCGTGAGGCCCGAGTAGAACGGCGCGGCGTGCAACCCGACCGGGGCGACGACGTCGTCCTCGCAGGCGATGACGAGCGTTGGCGCGTCGACGGCGGAGAAGTCGGTCGACGTATTCCACGGCGCGAGCGGGATGGCCGCGTCGATCGTCGGGTTGTCGCGGGCCGCGATCAGGGCACCGCCACCACCCATCGAATGGCCCATCACCCCGCGGCGATCCGGGTCGACCATTCCGGCGATGGGACTCGAGCCATCAGCGCTCTCTGCCGCGACCAGGTCGAGCGCGGCGACGAGTTGCGCGGCGCGGCTCGGCGGCTGGTTGAGCGGCGAGTTGGTGGTGATGGTGATGACGACGAAGCCGTGGGCGGCGAGTCGGGGGCCGAGCCACGCGATCGTTCCCTCGTTTCCGAGAAAGCCCGGCGATACCGATATCGCCGCAAACGGACCCTCGGTGGTGTTGGCCGGGTACCAGATGGTGCCGCTGCCGAATCCGGGGGTCGACGTCGGTGAATAGCTGGCGGTCGCGAACGGCCCCTGAGCGGCTTCGAGACCGGCGACGGTGGGCGCCGGGCCCCGCTCGTAGGGGTTTCCGGTCTGCCCCTCGGCGGCGGGCGCCGCGACCAGATGGGCGGCCAGCAGCGCAGCTGCGACGAGGAACAGGATCGAACGAGGCACCACGGACGGTGATGCAGACGTAGCGGTGTTGGCCATGCGGGGCTCCCGGTAGTCGACCCCTGGACCTTACTTCTGACCCCCGGCCGACGCCACGTACGTCGACCGACCGTCGATCAGCGGGCGATCCCGCGACGGCGGGCAATTTCGAAACAGGCGATCGCGCCCGCGGAGGCCACGTTGAGCGACCCGAGCACACCCTGCATCGGGATGTTCACCCGAGCGTCACAGCGCTTGGCGACCAGCCGCGACAAACCGCTGCCCTCGGCTCCGAGTACGAGGGCAATCGGCTGATCCGCAACGGCCAGGTCGAACAGCGAGTCGTCGGCGGCACCGTCGAGCCCCACCGTCCACACCCCTCGTTCGGACAGCGAGGTGATCGTTGCCGGCAGGCCCGGCACCACCGCCATGTCGAGGTGTTCGATCGCCCCGGCGGCCGTCTTCGTGACCGTCGGGGTGATGTGGGCGGCGCGATGTTTGGGCAGGATCACCCCGGTGATCCCGGCGCACTCCGCCGTGCGTAGCAGGGCCCCGACATTGCCCGGGTCGGTCACCCCGTCGAGCAACAGAAGGAAGGGTGTGCGGGAGTCCTCCAGCAGTTCCTCAACCGTGTAGTCCGGCAGCGGCGCGGCCTTGGCCATCACGCCCTGGCTCGATTGGGTGTGGGTCTCGGAGTCGAACTTGCCGCGAGCGAGTTCGCGAATGGGGATCTTCTGTTCGTCGGCGAGGTCGATGATGTCGTCGAGGATCGGCGCCGGTTCGAGTTCGGCGGAGAGAACCACCTCGCGGATCTTGCGGCGACCGGCCAACAAAAGTTCGCGAACGGCCTGTCGGCCCTCGACGTGGTCGCCGCCGAGCACCCGCTTCTTGCTCGGTGTCTCGCGCATGGGCGTGGCCCCTCGTTGGCGGCCACCCGCGGGTTTTCTCGCGCCGCGCTTGCCCGCCGGACCTCGTTTTCCGCCGCCTTTGGCGGAGCCGCGTCCGGGTCCGCCGGATCCGCGCCGGCGTTGATTTCGTCCACTCATGCGATCACCATCACCCCAGCGTCACACAATGAGGGCGACGGCCCAGCATGCGATGCCTTCGCGCCGACCCAGCGCGCCGAGGCCCTCGGCCCGCTTGCCCTTGATCGACACCGGCGCGCCCACCACCTTCGTGAGCCCGTCCTGCATGGCCGAACGGTGCGGAGCGAGTTTGGGCGCTTCCAGCACCACCGAGCAGTCGACGTTGCCGACCTCGTAGCCGGCGGCGCGCACCGCGGCGACGGCTTCGGCGAGCAGCACCATCGAGTCGGCGCCGGAGTAGGCCGGGTCGGTGTCGGGAAAGAACGAACCGATGTCGCCCAGGGCCGCCGCGCCGAGCAGCGCATCGGTAACGGCGTGGGCGATCACGTCGGCGTCGCTGTGGCCGACCAGTCCTCGGGAATCAGGGAAGGTAACGCCGCCGAGAACGAGGACCCGTTCGGGGTCGTCGGTGAAGGGATGAATGTCGAACCCGGTCCCCACGCGAGGGATACTCATCGCGCTCCGAGCAGCACCGCAGCGACATCGAGGTCGTGCGGTTGGGTGATCTTCAGGTTGGTCGGCTCTCCGGTCACAACCACCACCTTGCCACCGTCGGCTTCGATCAGCGAGGCATCGTCGGTGGCGTCGAGCCCGGAATCGTGAGCGGCTCGAAGGGCGGCGGCGGAGAATGCCTGCGGCGTCTGCACGGCCAACAGACGGTCGCGATTCACCACGCCCCCGTCGACCTCGCGGATGGTGTCGGTTACCGCGACGGCCGGGACGACCGCCTCGGCGCCGTCCGCGACCGCTTGGACCACCCGGGCGAACAGTGCCGGCGTCGCCAACGGTCGGGCCGCATCGTGCACGACAATGATGTCGGCGTCGCGGGGAACTGCAGCGAGCCCGGCGCGAACCGAAGCCGAACGGCTGGCCCCTCCCGCGACGACGGCCGATGAAACGGTGGGTGAAACCTCGTCGACCAGTTGGTCGGGCAGCACCACCACAACGCCGGAGCAACTGATCCGGGCCGCTTCGATGCCGTGGTCGAGTACCCGCCGGTCGCCCAGTTGGCGAAGTTGTTTCGGGCCCCCGAACCGATCGCCGGAGCCACCCGCGACGAGCACGCACCAGACCTGAAAACCGTTTGGATCTGCCGGGGCCATCACTCATCACTAGCATGGCGCCACATGTCTGATTCACCCCTGCTTCGAAGTGTCGAACTCTTCGCCGATCTTCCGGACGAACTCCTCGACGAAATCGCGTCCGCCAGCACCAACCGGGATCTGCGTCGCGGCGATGTGATCTTTGAAGAGGGCGCCGAACCCGACGCGCTGTACATCGTCGAGTCGGGCCGGATCGCCATCGCCAACCGTTCGGTCGACGGACGCGAGTCCGTGGTCGCCCTCATGGAGCGCGGCGACCTCTTCGGCGAGATGCCGCTCTTCGACGGCCGCACCCGGTCGGCCGAGGCTCGGGCCCTCGAACGCTCCGCGGTGATCTACATCCCCTACGCACCCGTGCGGGCGCTGTACGAGGGGCAGCCCCAGCTGCTCTGGCGGGTGGTATCGATGCTGGCCCGCCGCCTCCGGAACATGGACGAAGCGCTCGCCGATTCGGTTTTCCTCGATGTCACGGGCCGCACCGCCAAGCGACTCCTGGAGCTGGCCGGCGACGACGAGGAGTTCGTGCTGCCGATCACGCAGGAAGAACTCGCCGGCATGGTCGGCGCCTCGCGTGAGCGGGTGAACAAGGCGATCGCCAGTTTCGTGAAGCTGGGTTGGATCGAACAGGTCGACCGCCGGTACGTGATCACCAATCGTCAGCAGCTGACGATCCGGGCTCGCTGACCCATCAACCCAACTGGTCGAGGATGCTCGCCTCGGTGAGCCGGCTCAGCCCGTCGCGCACGGCTCTCGCCTGACCGTCGGAGATCCCAATGGCGGCGGCGAGGTCGGGGGCGGTGGAGCGAAGAATCTTCGGAAGCTCACCAAAATGGCCGATGATGGCCTCGACATCGTGCTCCTCGATCAGCCGGGGCAGATGGGAGAGCAGGCGGTACCCGCGCGGGGTGACCGAGTCGTCGAGTTCGGACCGTTTGCTGCACACGCCGACCGCCTCGGCCACCGCATGGGGGTCGAAGAGCATCTCCCCGGGGAGATCGGCGAGCGTTTCGAGACATTCCTCGATGCCGGTGCTGTCGGCCGGGAAGTAGTCGCGCAGAACGAACCAGCGCTCGTCGCCAACCCCGCTCATGAGTTCGGCCAACTGCAACTGGATCAACCGGCCTTCCGAGCCGAGCTCGACGATGTCGATCTCGATGTCGGCGGCTATCCGGCTGACCAGTTCGGTCTGTTGGAGCACACCGACCACGTCGCGGAACGTGACCAGGTCCTGTACCTCCAGCGCGGACAGGGTGGCGGTGCGCTCGGTGAGAGCGGTGCGATAGCGGTCGAGGGTGCGCAACGCCTGTTCGGCCCGGTAGACGATCGAGCGCGCCCGCTCGACGGGATGTTTCTTGTCGCCTACGTACACCGCGATGCTCGACAACCGCTCCGACAGCGACACCACCGGGACGTCGATCGTGCGGGCAACGCGTTCGGCGGTGCGATGACGGGTACCGGTTTCCGACGTGGGTACCCGATGGTCGGGTACGAGGTGCACGTTGGCGCGTGCGATGCGGGTGACATCGGCCGACACGATGATCGCACCGTCCATCTTTGCCAGCTCCGAGAAACGCTGGGGGGTGAAGGCGGCGTCGATCACGAAGCCACCCGAGCAGATGTTGAGCACATCGGGCCCGTCGCCAACGATGATGATGGCGCCCATATTGCCCTGGAGGATGCGATCGAGGCCTTCGCGCAACGGCGTTCCCGGCGCGACCTGGCGAATGGCGTGCAGTAGTCGCGCATCCGATCGCTCGATCATGGGTTCATGGTAGCCCCCGGCCATCACACCAAGCCCGGGAATGTTCGGGTGGTCAGTCGCCCAGGATTCCCGCCATGCGCACGGCGTCCATGAGCGAGGCCACCCGACGCAGTTCCAGCCCGACCGGCGGTTCGGGCGTGTCGCGCGGAACGATCGCCTTGCGCATGCCGAGGCGGGCGGCCTCGGCCAGGCGCCGTTCGGTGTTGGCCACCCGCCGCAGCTCGCCGGCCAGGCCGATTTCGCCGAACGCGACCAGGTCGTCGGGCACGGCCTTGCGGGCCACGGCCGAGCCGATGGCCAGGGCGATACCAAGGTCGGCGCCCGGTTCGCTAATCGTGACCCCACCCACGGCGGCGGTGTGCACATCGCGGCCGGCGAGGTCGAAACCGAGCCGCTGCTGTAGGACCGTCGTGATGAGACCGACACGACCCTTGTCCAGACCCTGGCTGGACCGGTCCCGGCCTCCGCTGTTGGGCTGACTGACGAGCGCCTGGACCTCGACCAGCAGCGGGCGTCGACCCTCGGCGGTGGGCACGACGACGGTCCCGGGTTCGTTGGGAACCCGATCGGCGAGAAACACCGCGCTCGGGTCGACGACCGACTGCAGGCCGGACGGGCCCATCTCGAACAGCCCGAGTTCGTCGGTCGACCCGAACCGGTGCTTGGCCGGCCGCAGCGAGCGCAATCCACGGTGCCGGTCGCCGTCGAACTCCAGGACGGTGTCGACCAGGTGTTCGAGCACACGGGGGCCGGCGAGCCCACCGTCCTTGGTGACATGGCCCACCAGCACCAGCGCGAAACCCTCCCGCTTGGCCTGACCGACCAGGGTGTGGGCGCAGTGGCGAACCTGGGCGACGGCCCCGGGCGCCGAGCTCAGCGAGGGGTCGTGGATGGTCTGGATGCTGTCGACCACCACCACGCTCGGGTCGACCTCGGCGATCTGCCCGGCGATGTTGGGTACGAGGTGCTCGGCGGCGAGCCAGAGGTCGGGTTCGAGGACCCCCAACCGTTCGGCCCGCGACCGCACCTGGGGGGCGGATTCCTCCGCGGTGATGTACAACGCCCGGTGCCCGCGCGCTGCGTAGGACCCGACCATCTGCAACAACAGCGTCGACTTTCCCACGCCCGGCTCGCCGCCGAGGAGGGTGACCGACCCGGGTACCAGGCCACCGCCCAGCACCCGGTCCGCCTCGTCGAGCCCGGTGGGAAGCGCCACCCAGTCGCCACCATCGATATCGGGGATGGGCTGGGCCTTGCGGGCCGCGGTGGGAAGCGATACGACCGGGTCGGTCGGCTCCGCAACCTCCTCGACCAGGGTGTTCCACTCGCTGCAGCCCGGGCACTGCCCCACCCATTTGGGCGTGGCGGTTCCGCAATCGGTGCAGACGTGCTGGGTTCTTACTCGGGCCATGCGGTCACCCTACGGACGGCCTCGGACAGATTGGCTCGCCATCGTCAGATGGCCGAGATTCGGGCCATCAGTTCGTCGTCGAGGCGCTCGGCCACCTCGAGGGCGACCATGTTCTCGACGACCTGGCTCGGTCGGCTCGCCCCGGTGATTACGGTCGAGACGTTCTCGTTCTTCATGCACCACGCGATGGCCAACTGGGCCATCGTGCAGCCCACCTCCTCGGCGATGGGGACCAACGCCCGCACCCGGTCGAGCGACTCGGTGTTGGTCAGCTGGTCGGCCAACCACTCGTAGCCGTCGAGTCTGGCCCGGCTGTCGTCGGGGATGCCGTCGAGGTACTTACCCGCAAGCAACCCGGAGCCCAACGGGCTCCAGATCGTCGTGCCCATCCCGAGCTCGTACAACGGTGCGTACTCGACCTCGACGCGGTCGCGATGCAGGAGGTTGTACTGCGGCTGCTCCATCTGCGGCTTGTGTAGGCCGTGGGTGGCGGCGATGTCCCAGGCCTCTCGGAACTGCTCGGCGGTCCACTCCGACGTTCCCCAGTAGTAGGCGCCACCGCCGGCGACGATCTCGTGCATCGTGTGCACGATTTCCTCCATCGGCGTTTCGGGGTCGGCCCGGTGGCAAAAGATCAGGTCGATGGTGTCCAGGCCAAGCCGTTCCTGGGAGCGTTCAAACGCTTCGAGCAGGTACTTCCGGTTCAGGGTTGACCGGGTGTTGGGGCCGTCGTGGATGCCGAAGAAGAACTTGGTCGACACGATGTAGCTGTGGCGTTCCCAACCCAGCTGCGCAAACGCCCGGCCCATGATCTCCTCGGACAAACCTCCGGCGTAGGCCTCGGCGTTGTCGAAGAAGTTCACGCCGGCGTCGTTGGCCGCCTGCATGCATTCGAGGGCGAGGTCATCGTCGAGTTGGCTGTGGAAGGTGACCCACGATCCAAACGACAGGGCACTGACTTTGAGACCGGCGTTTCCCAGCCGGTTGTACGGCATCTGCATAGCGACGTTCTAGTCCGTCGTCGGCCGCTTCCGCCCCGGCGGCGTACCGGGCGAGCCGCGGACACGTCGGCAGCAGGGTCAGACGGCGATGTGGGCGGTGGCGTGTTGGCCGCTCGTGCGAGTGCGGCTCTTGAGCCGCAGAATCGGCAGTTCGAGGAGCCTCCAGCTCAGCGCGGTGATCCCCGCGGTGACGGCCAGTGCGAGCGCGAGGCGCAGGACCGACGGCACCGAGTCCCCCACGTGGCGCTGCACGGCCACGAACACCGGTAGGTGGAACAGGTACAGCCCGAACGACAGCTCGCCGAGGGCGACCAACGGCCGCCAACTCAGCACGGAGCGACCGATCGACGGGGTCTGCAACAGGCCGATGAGCACCAGCCCGGTGGCGGCGGCCACCGCGGTGAAGCCGCCCTTGTGGGCCCATTCGCTGGCCGGGTCGAGAAGGACGATGCCCACCACCACGCCGGCGGCGCCGACCAGGAGTGCGAATTTGGCCAGGATGTCGGGCAGCCGAATGCGCCGGTAGTGCATGCCGAGCAGGGAGCCGATGAGCAACGAGTCGATTCGGGTGTCGGTGCGGAAGTACCCCTCGGGAACGCCGATCGCCGACGCATCGAACAGGTAGAAGCGCCAGGCGATGACCGCCGCCACGATGGCCAGGATCAACAGCTCGGTGGATCGGCGCCGGATGAAGGTGCGCCGCATCAGGACGTAGACGACCGGCCACAACAACAAGAAGTGCTGCTCGACCGCAACCGCCCACAGGTGGCTCATGCCTTCGGCGACATCGCGCCCGGCCGCCTGCCAGTAGTTCGTGAAGAACCCACCGACGGCGATCGCGGTCGACGTCTCGGTGTCCATGGAAAGCCCGGCGATCCAGGCGTAGATGAAGTGCCCGGCGATCAGCAGTGCCAGCGGCGGCAGGATGCGCAGGGCCCGCCGTTGGAAGTAGCCGACATAGTCGACGCTGCGTTCGGATCGGTACTCCGATGCCAGCAAGGCCGTGATGAGGAAGCCGCTCACCACAAAGAAGATGTCGATGCCGAGAAAGCCGCCGCTGAGCACGTCTCGCCCGACCACCCAGCTGGAGTTCATCGCCATCACGAGCACGATCGCGACACCTCGAAGGCCGCTCAGATAGGGCAAGGTCACCCGTTCTGCCTTCTGCGATGTACCCGTCATCTCGATCAGTCCCACCTGGTCGTTTACCCCGCGTTCCCAACGGTAATCGCGGTGGTACCGGCAAACAACTGGACGTTTGCGTCAGCTGAGGCGGGCCCGCCGCTAGGACCGGCCCAGGGCTGCCGCCCATTCGGCGTGCGCCTCCCCCATGGCCGTCGACGGCGGGCCGTTCACCCACGGCCAGAGCTCCTCGCCGATCCGGCGCCAGTTGGCCGTGGCGTGCAGCTCGCCGAACAGGGCGTACAGGCCCAGGTTGATCCGTTGAATGATCACGAACGACGTCGGGACGTTCGCCGCCTTCATGATGTCGGCGTACGGGCCGCTCACATCGAAGAACCGGCGCACGGTCTCGCTGGCGTACTCGTTGGTGATGGTGAACTCGCCGTCGTTGCGGACGAACTCGTAGAAGTGCCCGAAGTAGTCGTTGACCTCGGCATCGGTGAAGTCCATTCCCGGTTTGAGCAGGCCGATGCGTTCGACGTCGGCCCGGTAGGCGGCCGGGTCGGGGTCGAGGCACATGTGGGTGATCATCGAACCGAAGTGATCGATGTCGGTCGGGGCGAAGTGTTTGACCAGGCCGAAGTCGAGGAAGGTGACCTGGCCGCCGGGGCGGAACAGGTAGTTGCCGGGATGGGGGTCTCCGTTGAAGGCGAGCACCCGGTAGAGCCCGCCGAAGGCAAACCGGTAAATGGTTTCGGCGGCCAGATTGCGTTCGGCCTGACTCCAACTCGCCATCTCCCGCCACGGAACGCCCTCGGCGAGCTCGGTGACCAGCACCCGTCGGGTCGACAGGTCGTCGATGACATCGGGGATGTGAATGAACGGGTGACCCCGGTAGTAGTCGGCGAACAGGCGCTGATTCTGCGCCTCGAGCTCGTAGTCGAGTTCTTCGCGCAGCCGTTCCTTCAGCTCGGCCACCACCGGGGCGGGGTCGAGGCCCGAGAAGATCATCGCCATCCCGCCAAACACCATGTCGACGTTGTCGAGGTCGGCGTCGATGGCGCTGTCCACCCCGGGGTACTGCACCTTGACCGCAACGGCGCGATCGTCGTGGGTGATCGCCCGGTGGACCTGGCCGATGGATGCCGATGCGATGGGGACGGGGTCGAACTCGGCGAACAGTTCGGCGCCCGGCGCACCGAGCTCGGCGACGAGTTGCTGGTCCACCAGCTCGATGCTCATCGGCGGCGCGTCGGACTGCAGTTGCGCCAGGGCGCTCCGGACGTGGTCGGGCATGCCCTGGTCGAGGTAACTCGCCATCTGGCCGACCTTCATCAGCGCCCCCTTCATGTTGCCGAGGGCGGCGGTGATCTCCTCCGCGGTGCGCAGTTCGAATTCGGTCTGGAGCTCTTCTCTTCGCTCGGCGGACGCGAAGATCTGACGGGCGCGGGTGACGGCGAGGTCGCCGGCCGCCTTGCCGCCGAGCTTGGCGACGTCGCGGTTGCGGCCGGCCCGGGTGAGGGTGGCGACCGCCGAGTTCGACCCGGCTGACTCCGCCGAGAGCCACCGCCGGGCTCCGAGTCCGGCGAGGGCGGCGCCGACGGTGAGCAGACCGAGAGCGCGAACGCGGCGAGGGACGGAGATCGACTTCACCCGATCAGTGTGGCCGAACACCACCGCCGCGCCACCCTCATAGTCGTGGCCTCGCCCGCGCCGGGTAGCGCGTCGATCGCCAAGGCGCTAGGCAGATCCCAGGACGAACTCTGGGGGATCAGCCATGGCCGACGTTGACGGCGTGCTCGAAGGTAAGACGATTTTGATCGCCGGCGTCGGTCCGGGACTGGGCGGCGAAGTCGCCCAGCTCGCGATTCGCGACGGCGCCAACGTGGTGCTGGGTGCCCGCACCGCCGACAAGCTGCGCAAGATGGCCGACGAGCTGAACGCGGGCACCGACCGCATCGCGTACCGGGCCACCGATATCGGCAGCGCCGAGGACTGCCAGGCGTTGTGCGCCATGGCGATCGAGAAGTTCGGTCGCCTCGACGGTGTGGCCATCGTCGCCTCCTATGACAACCACATGGGCGATATTGCCGGCACGAGCGACGAGCAGTGGCGGGCGATCATGGACACCAACGTGGTCGGCACCATGCACATGATCGAGGCGGCGAGCGATGCCATGAAGGGCCAGAACCCCGGCGGTGGTTCCATCGTGATGATCGGCTCCCAAGCGGCCACCCTCGCCACCATGCCGATGATGGCTTATGCCGCGTCGAAGGGGGCGATGTTGTCGGCCCAGCACTACCTCGTGAAAGAGCTCGGGGCCCACAAGATCCGGGTGAACACCGTGGTACCGACCTGGATGTGGGGCCCTCCGGTGGAGATGTACGTGCAGTGGCAGGCCGGTGAGCGCGGCGTGCCCGAACAGGAGATCGTCGACGAGATCTGCGAGGTGCTACCCCTCGGCGAAATCCCGGCGGACGAGGACGTCGCCGAATCGGTCGTCTTCCTCTGCTCGGACCGGGCCCGCATGGTCAGCGGCCAGACGCTCTACGTCAACGCCGGACAGTTCGTTCCGTAACATCCGGGGTCAGACCCCCGCAAAGGTTCCCGTAAGGCCGTGGGGTCAGACCCCCTGGGGGCCGCGGATGAGTTTGCCGGGAAGCGCACCGGTGAACTCGTCGTCGACCACGGTGACCTCGCCGGCACAAACCGTCGCCCGGTACCCCCGGGCCGGTTGCACGTAGCGGCGAGC
Source organism: uncultured Acidimicrobiales bacterium (assembly GCA_938041035.1). Taxonomy (GTDB): domain Bacteria; phylum Actinomycetota; class Acidimicrobiia; order Acidimicrobiales; family SHLQ01; genus CALHYX01. The sequence continues at coordinate 56,601 of CALHYX010000029.1, forward strand.
TCCGGTCGGCAGGTCGTGCGCCAGCCGGGGAGCCTCGACGTCGAGCGCCTCGTAGTCGATCACGTTGAGGTCGGCCCGCATGCCCTCAGCGATCAGGCCGCGGTCGCGCAAGCCGAACAGTTCGGCGGTTTCGCGGGTCTGGCGGCGCACCATGTGTTCGAGCGCCAGCCGGTCGCCCGCCGTGCGGTCGCGGGTCCAGTAGCTGAGCATGAAGGTCGGCATGCCGCCGTCGCACACCGCGCCGCAGTGGGCGCCGGCGTCGGCGAGACCCATGCGGGTTTGCGGGTGCTGGTGCAGTTCGTGCAGCGGGTCGAGGGTGTGTTGGCCGTAGTTGAACAGCGGGAAGTAGAGCAGGCCCTGACCGTCGGCCGACAGCAGGTGGTCATAGGCCAGCGCGGCCGGGTCGGCGCCCGTGGACCGGGCCATGGCCGCGAGCGAGCCCGCCGGGTCCGGCTCGTAGTCGGTCTCGCCGGTGAAGGGCCAGAGCTTCTCCCAGGTCTGGGTGACAAACAGCTGAAAGCGCGACAACCCCTCGGGTTCCTCGGCCAGGATGCGGTCGCGCACCTCGGTACGCCGAAGCTCGGCGAGCTGCTCGCCGATCGGCAGATCGCGCAGGGCCTCGTAGGTGGGTCGACCCAGAAACGGATGCACGGTGGCTTCCCAGCATTGGAGGATCCCGACCGGTCGACCGGCGACCTGGGCGAGCACCGGCAGACCGTCGGCGGCCGCCTGTTCGAGCAGCCCGAGCACGTCGCGCCACAGGTCGGGGGCGAAGTCGGGCTGGTTCAGGTTGAACACGGTGGGTTGACCGGTGATCTCGGCCACCTGGCGCAGCCAGCTGAACGAGTCGGGCACATCGGGGTGGTGGATCGCGCATTGAAAGACACCGTGCCCGGCCGCGCGAATGCCGTCGGCGATCGCAAGGATTTCGTCGGTCGCCGCAAAGGTGCCGGGCACCAGCTCGCCGTCGATCGACCGGTGCAGGGGTGTCCGCGACGTCGAAAAACCGAGTGCGCCGGCCCGCAGGGCTTCAGTGGTCAGTTGCGCCATGGCCGTGCGGTCGGCCTCGGTCGCCGCCTCGTTGGCCGCACCCCGCTCCCCCATGACATAGGCGCGCAGCGCACCGTGGGGCACCTGCGTTCCGATGTCGAGCACCAGGGGTTGTCGGTCGAGCACATCGAGGTACTCGGGGAACGTCTCCCACCCCCAGGTGATGCCCTCGTGCATGGCGGCGCCGGGGATGTCCTCGACGCCTTCCATCAGGCGGATGAGCCAATCGTGTCGGTCGGGTTTGGCCGGAGCGAACCCAACGCCGCAGTTGCCCATGACCACCGAGGTGACACCGTGCCAGCCTGACGGTGTGAGCTGCGGGTCCCAGGTGGCCTGGGCGTCGTAGTGGGTGTGCACGTCGACCCACCCGGGGGTTACCAGCAGGCCGTCGGCATCGACCGTGCGCTTCGCCGCGCCGATCTCGTCGCCGCTGCCGGCGATGGCCGAGATCGTGCCGTCGTCCACCGCCACATCGCCGACGAAGGACTCGCCCCCGCTGCCGTCGACGATCGTTCCACCCTTGATCACCAGGTCATGCATCCCCCCAGGGTTGCACGAACCAGGGTTTACGTCGACGACGTGTCGCGACCGGCGGCCGGGGTCAGGGTTTCCCGTGTCTCCAGCTCAGCGATCGGCGCAGTGCAATCCCACCGTGCCGTCACCGGTGTCGAGGCTGATCGAGAAGCCGTCCTCATCGTGACGGAAGTCGAGGTCAAAGGCACCGAAATCCAGATCTTCGAACCCGAAGTCGTCGTCCTTTTCAGCGTCGGCGAACAGCGAGCTGAACCGACATTCGTGCTCATCGGACGTGAAGTCCACCGTCGCGTCGCTGCGGAACGCATCCTCGAACCATCGGTCCTCGTCGAACGCGGTGCCGAGATCGCAGAGATCACCGCGGTACCGCAGGACCACGTCGTCCTCGTCGTCCTCGTCGTCGTGGTCGAACCAGGAATCGCTGCGGTCGATCGCCTCGTGCATCAGTTCGAGCAGTCCCGCCTGACGCGCCGCGGCACCGCCGATCTCCAGGAACGCGTCGTCCGCAATCATCGCTCCGACCCGAAACCGGTCACCCTCGGACCGGACATGGACGTTCCGACCGCGGTAGGTCATCTCGTCGGCGTCACCAGAGGTCGGGCCCTCGGCGGTAAACGCGGCGGAGGCAGCGGTAGCCCCTCCGACGGTCAGGGCGGCGGTGACCTCACAGTTCGTGGTTGACGGATCGCTGACCACCGCCACCGCAGATTCCGAACCGACGAGCGACGCCAGACCGCTTGGTGTAACGGTCGCGTGGGCCGCCGCGGCCATCGAACCGACGCCGAGGATGGCGGCGCACCCGATCAGCGCGGCGACGAACGGGCGTCGCCTCCGCGGCGGCAGCGGTGGCCCGCTGGGTTCAGGACGGGGTGGGTTGGCTTTGTGCTCCATGGTTGTGCCTTCTCTCGACGGTTCGGCACCGGGGATTTCCCGGCATGTCCCCACCGTGACAGGACGCCTCGGATCCCCACATCAGCCGTCTGGCCAAAGCGGCCTGACCGAACGGATAGTCGGGTGCCCCGTGAGCCGTCGTGCCCGTGACCAGCGGGTGACGCACAGGTACCCTCGGGGAAATGACCTCTCGGCGCCCGGACCTCGCGCTCACGATCGTCGTTCTCGCGCTTCTGGTCGGTGGGGTGGTGGCCTTCTGGACCACCACCCGCGACAAATCCCACGAGGCCACCGCCCGAGTGTCCTTCGCCCCAGGTCAAAACGCCGACGACATCGACGCTCGGTGGGATGCGCTCAGCACGATCGGTGAGGACCCGCTGGTGATCGCCGATCTGGCCGGCGGCGCGGCCGTCACTTCCGTCGAGACGTTCACGCCCGGCCGAACGTCGTGGCTCGACATCACCGTCACGGCAACGTCACCTGCTGCGGCCGCGTCGTCCGCCAACGCGCTCGCCGTGCGCATGGTCGAGGCCGAAGAGACCGGCACCGTCGATCGGGTCGGCGCCGAGATCGATGCCCGCCAGGACAAGATCGACGACCTTCAGGCGCGGGTCGACGACGCCAACGCCGAGATCGACGTCCTGCGCGCCGACATGGTCGAACTCGACGAGATCATCGCAGGCGACGATGAGGATGAAGCCGACGTCGCCCGGCGCGACCGGCTGGCCCTTCAGGACCAGATCGACGTGATCGTTCGCAGTCGCAACGCGCTGATCGACAACCAGGACGGTCTGCAACGGGAGGTCGATCGACTCGAGGTCGATCGAAACCTGGCCGGCCAGCTCACGGTGACCAGCGCGGCCGACATCCCCGGCGAACCGGCGCTGCCCCGTTGGTTGCGCGACGGAGCGCTCGCCTTCCTCGCCACCCTGGCCGCAGGCGTGATCCTGTGGTTGTTGACCCGCCCGGACCCCGCCGCGGCCGCTTCGGCTCCGTGAACCGGGGGCGGGGCCTGACCGATGGCGTTTGGTGGGACGTCGTGCTCGCCGCCGGGTTGGTCGGCGCCATCGTCTATCCGCTCGCGTTCGGCATCGGCTCCCTCGATGAACCGGTGGCCGCCGTCGCCGCGATTCAGGTGGCCCTCGCCGTCGTTCCCGCGGTGTTCCTGCTGCTGGTCGAAAAGCGGCTCGGGAAGACGCTCGCGACCGTGCCGTTGGTGCTCCTGTTGGCCTTCCTCGCGTGGACCGCGCTCGCCGCGCTCCAGTCTCCCGACCGGGCCAACGTCGTGCGGGCGATCTGGTTCATCGCCGCGGCCGTGAACGCGGCGTGGCACGTACGGGCTCGCGGCTGGGCTCGCACCCTCGACGTCGTCGGTTGGGTACTGCTGCCCTACACGGTGATCAGTCTGGCCCTGACCGCGCCGTTGGACCTCACGCGCGAGTCGACGGAGTTCTGGGACGAGACCTTCTTCCCGTGGCCGAGGGTGACGGGTCTGGCCGTGTCGGCCAACGTCTTCGGGCTGATCGCGGCCCACCTGGCGGTGATCGCGGTCGCCCGTCGTCGAGCGTGGGGTTGGCTCGCGTGGGTCGCCATCGCCGTCGGTGTCGTGGGCATGTTGACCAGCCAGACCCGCACGGCCGCCATCGTGGCCGTGGTCGGGGTGGCGATCCTGCTCGCCCCCGAGTCCCGTCGGGGAAGGCAACGCATGGGTGCCATGGCACTGGCGGGTGCGGTTCTGGTCGGCGCGGTCGTGGTCATCACCGGGGCTACGCAGTACTCCGACCTGTTGACGCGGGGCAATGAGAACGAAGCCGCCGTATCGGTAGCCGGTCGCAGCGAGGCGTGGGAGCCGGCGATCGAATGGTGGCAGGAGCGTCCGCTCAGCGGACATGGTCTGGGCGCGGCCGAGGGCTACTACGACGAGCTGTACGACGAGGGGTACCTGGTGTGGGATCCGAACCACGCCCATAACGTCCTGCTCGATGTGCTGGTGCACTCCGGCGTGGTCGGCGCCGTGGTGTTCGTCGGTGCCCTCGCCGGCTATCTGGTCGTTCGCCGCCGCCGCATCGTGTCGCGTTCGGCCGACGCGTTCGTCTTCTCTACGTTGGCCTATGGACTGGTCGAGTCGGTCTTCATAGGCTTCCCGGCCCAGGATCTAGTACTGCTGGCCGCGGCGTTCGCCCACGTCGGCCTGGCGGCGCCCCGGCCCGCCCTGGTCGACCCCGCCGCCGGCGACAGCGTGCTGGCGTTGGATCCAGGCCCAGCCCTCAGCCCGACGTGACCGGTCCGGGCGAAGGGGTCACCCGAGCCCCCGGACCGGCGCCGAGTTCGCGCCACAGGTAGCCCCAACCCAGCAGGGCACTCACGCCGACGGCGACCGCCGCAGCCGCCAACGCCGCCCGCGGACCGGTCGTCGCGGCGGCGACGGAGGCCCCGAGTACCGAACCGGCCGCGGCCAGCGCGGCCACTCGGGTGACCAGGTCGTGGCGCAGCGCGCCCCGAAGCCCGATGCTCGCCACCCCGGCCAGGAGGAGGGCCATCAGCAACCCGCCGACCGCGAGGGCGTAGTGGTCGGCACCGGCCCAGGTCTCGCCGAGCAATGCCTCGCCCACCGAATCGGGGAGCACCTTAACCACCAGCAGGTTCCCGACCGCGAAGGCAAGACCGATCCCGGCGATGGTGACCAGATACCGCAGCGCGGATTCGTGCTGACCTCGCGATTGTCGAGCTCGGGATTCGCGCAGCGCGACCAGTCCGAGGCCGCTGGTCGCCACGGTGGTCGCGCCAAAGAGCAGTTCGGCGCCGCGAATCGACCCGACGGTTTCGCGCGCCACGACGACGCCCAACAACAACGCGACGAGGCGGGCGGGGATCTGTTCGAGCAGCACCTGGCCCACGAGTTTGGCTCCGGTGTCGATATGGCGAGCGAGGTGCGCTCGCGCCGCGCCGACCGAGGGCGCGAGTCGGGCGACGCCGAGCGTGATCGTGGTGGCGAGCAGCGCCGTGCCGGCCCACACCACCAGAGCCGTGGTGCCGGTCGCCGAGGCCGCGAGGCCGAGCGGCAGCGCAACGATGAGGGCCACCAGCCAAAGGAGGTCGATCGTCAGGGCCCGTCGACCGACACCGCGATTCAACGCACCGATGCGAACGCCATCGTGCACCGCCACGGCCAGATACCCGAACGCGCCCACCGCCAGCACGGGTTCACCCGCCACCATCGCGAGGATGCCCCCGCCGACTGCGAGGGGCCCCGCGACCATCACCGTCGCCGACACCGCGCCGAGGAAGGGACGCTCATCGGCACCGTCGGTCGTCGCATCCGCCAGCGCCACCGGATGGCTGATCAGCGCCCGCAGCACCTCGTTGATCACGATGACCGCCGTCAACACGATGGCGACATCGGCAAAGACCGATTCGTCGAGCGCCCGGGCGGTGATCACCACCGTGGCGAGGCTCCGCAGGCTCGACACAACCTGGGATCCGACACCGAGGAGGCTCTGTTCGGGAACCGTGGACCGCGCTCGATCGAACACTGCGCCCTACCGCCAGGCGTTGGGCTGGGACCGACCGAAGCGGGCCCCGACCTCGGCCAACAGCCGCACCGCCAGGTACACCGCGACATCGCGCGGCCGCTGCCGGGTCCCACCGAAGTAGGGACGCCGCTGGGTCTGATGGCGCGGCGCGTGATCGATGGCGAGGTCCGGATAGCGCAGGTCGATCTGGCGGTTGCCCCGAGCCCACCGGGCCTGTTGGCGCAACAGGTCGATCGGCGAGTCGGGAAACGGATAGTCGATGCGCGCGTTCGGTATCCGCAACCGCAGCGACGGGTCGACCGCGATGGTGAGGTAGCGGTCGTCAGCGAGGGAATCGGGAAAACGACGAAGCGATTCCAGAGCCCGCCGATCGAGGGCAAAGAGACCGGGCACCACATCGCCGGAGCGCAGGTAGGGCGAGGCCCGGTAGCAGCGGGCATACGACCGCACGATGCCCGACGCGGAGTCCGGGTAAGCCGGCGTCGCCGATGCCAACGCGAGGTCACACGACAACAGCGACTCCTCGAGTCGCCACAGGGCGTCGGGGGCGGGGACCACGTCGGCATCACACAGGAACGTGACGGTGCGGCCGGGCACCTCATCGAGTCCGAGGTTCAACGCGTGCCATTTGCCGGGCACGTCGGTCTCGACGACGCGCAGGTGCCAGCCACGACGCTCGAACCGTTCGCCGAATTTGGCGGCGCACTCTGCGCCGTCGTCGGCGGAATCGTTGAACACCACCACGACATCGACCGATGTGTCATAGCGCTGTTCGAGCAGTTGATCGAGCAGACGGTTCAGCGAACGGGAGTCGTTTCGAGCCGGAACGATGAATGCCGCGGTCGGCTTATCAGGTGCCGACGACGAAGCGCCGCGGACGCCGTTCGAGAGATACGAGCTCACGGCGCGAGGCTACAAGGGGGCCGAAGCCGGGCGAAACACGACTGCGTCAGCCCGCCCGGGCGCAACCAAGCGGGACCGAACGCCGATAACGTCTGCGTCCATGACTGACCAAAAGCCCCAGATCACCGTGCCCGAAGGCGCCGCTCCCACCGAGCTCGTCATCGAGGACCTCGTCGTCGGCGACGGCGCCGAAGCCACCGCCGGCATGCAGGTCACCGTCGACTACGTCGGCGTGTCGTGGTCGACGGGCGCCGAGTTCGACGCCTCGTGGAACCGCAACGACACCTTTGCCTTCGGTCTCGGCGCCGGTCAGGTCATCCCGGGCTGGGATCAGGGCGTGCAGGGGATGAAGGTCGGCGGTCGGCGCCAGCTCACCATCCCACCCGACATGGCCTACGGCCCCGCTGGTGCCGGTGGGGTGATCGGCCCGAACGAAACCCTGATCTTCGTCGTCGACCTGCGCGGCCTCGGCTAGATCTAGACGTTCACCAGATCGCGGTCCGGCGGCGCGTCGGGGGTGTCGGTTGGGCCCAGCCCACCGGAACCCCCGTGCCCGTCGGCATCGTCGTCGCCCGCATCATCGTCGGCATCATCGTCGGCATCATCGTCACGGGCATCGCCGTGATGACCGCCTTCGACGTCGACGTTGGGCAAAAGGCGATCGAGCCAACCCGGGAGCCACCAGTTCCGGTCGCCCAGCAGTTCCATGGTGGCCGGCACCAGCAGCAGACGAACGATGGTGGCGTCGAGCAAAATCGCGATGGCGAGCCCGCTGCCGAACAGCTTGATGATGCGGTCGGCTTCGAGCAGGAAACTGCCGAAGACGAACACCATGATCGCCGCGGCCGCGGTGATGACGCGAGCGGTCGAGGCCAAGCCATCGGCCACGGCGGACGCGTTGTCGCCGGTGCGGTCGTATTCCTCTTTCACTCGCGAGAGCAGGAACACCTCGTAGTCCATCGAGAGGCCGAAGACGATGGCGAACATCATCATGGGGATAAACGGTTCGATCGGTCCGCCCTTGCCGACCCCGACCAGGTCGATGAACCAACCCCACTGGAAGACGGCCACGATGATGCCGTACGCCGCACCGATCGACAGCAGGTTCATGATCACGGCCTTCAACGGCACCAGGATCGACCGGAACACGACCATCAGCAACAGGAACGACAGCGTCAGCACCGCCCCGAAGAAGACGGGGATTCGGCGCGACAGGTAGCTGGAGAAGTCGACGCCGACGGCCACGCTGCCGGTAACGGAAACGTCGAGATCAGACCCGGCGACGGCGGCGGGCAGCACGTCGTCGCGCAGCCGCTCGACCAGCTCGGCCGTGGCCGCGTCCTGCGGCGAGGTGCTCGGCACGACGAACCATCGCACCGCGGTGGGGTTGCCCAGGTCGTTGGGTTGGGGCGGGCTGGCAAAGGCGATGCCTTCGGCTTCGCCGAGGGCACTCGATACCGCCATGGCCGCGGCGACGTCGCCGGCGTCGGCTTCGGCGACGAGGATCAGCGGGCCGTTGAACCCGGGGCCGAATCCATCGGCCAACAGGTCATAGGCCTGCCGGGTGGTGGTCTCCTCCGGGAAGTTCCCGGCGTCGCCGAAGCCGAGCCGCAACGACAGAACGGGCAGCGTAAGGATCAACAGGGCGAGCGTACCAACGATGACAAAGGGCCACGGCCGGCGCTGGATGCTACGGCTCCAGCGGTACGGCAGGGTTTGCTCGACCGGCTTTTCCCGTCGCGGCGGCAGGGCCTGCTTGAGCGCCGGAACAAAGAAACCGAGAACCATCACGATGGCGGCGAGCGGCAGCGCGATCTGGGTGATCTCCGGGCGGCCGATGCCGACCCCGACGAGGCCGAGCGCAACCAGGGCGGCACCGATGAGGCCGCGTCGGCGGGTGATGCCGAGGCGATCGCCGGCGAAGCCGAGCAACGCCGGCAGCAGCGTGACCGAGGCCACCATGGTGACGAACACGGTCACGGAGGCCCCGATGGCCAGACCGCTGACGAACGCCAGGCCGATCAACAACATGCCGAGGAGCGAGATCACCACGGTCATGCCGGCGAAGAGCACGGCGCGACCGGCGGTGTCGATGGCGATGGCGGCGGCGTCCGACGACGAGCGACCGGCGGCCAGTTCCTCACGAAATCGGGTGACGATGAACAGCGCATAGTCGATACCCACACCCAGCCCGATCATCACCCCGAGCACCGGGGTGAACTCGGGCATCTCGATCGCGTTGGTGAGCAGGGCCACAACGGCCGAGCCGGCACCGATGCCGGCCAACGCGGTACCGATGGGCAGGCCCATGGCGAGCACGGACCCGAACGCGGCGATGAGAATGAAGATGGCAAACGCCAAACCCAACACCTCGGATTCCGGCGGTTCGAACTCGGCGAACAGATCGTTGCCGTACTCGATGCGGACGCCGTCGAGGGCGGGGGCGAGTTCCTGGATCGCGTCGCCGAACTCGATCCGTTCGCTGTCGGTCAACTCCAGCGGGCCTTCGACCGAGGCGAAGGCGACCGTGCCCGCCGGGTTGGTCTGGCCGATGCCGTCTGGCGCGTAGGGGCTGGTGAGCTCGACGTCGTCGAGTTCGGCCGCGGCGGCGAAGAACGCCGTCATGGGTTCGCGGACCTCGGGAGCGGTGACGTCGTCGGCTTCGAAGACGATCTGTCCGGACAAACCCGAACCGGCGCCGCCGAAGTGTTCATCGAGCAGATCAAAGCCGTCGCTGGCGCCGCCATCGGGAACGGTGAATCCGGCGCCGAAGCCACTGCCGACCACCTGGAGAAGGCCGATCAGTCCAACCAGCAGCAGGCCCCAGCCGGCCAGCACGATGCGCCGCCGATCGTGACACCAACGTCCGAGTGAGCTGAGCATGAGAAGCCTCCGGCGGGTGCGATGGCCAGGGGGACCCGCACCCATCTATCCAATCGGCTCGGGCGAGCGAAACTACAACCGTGCTTTCGGTCCTTTGTCACGTCCATCTACCCTGGGCGACATGGCCATTCCCCTCCATCGGAGTCTCCCCGTTCCGAGCGTGCGCCGTTGACCCACTACGACACGCTCGGCGTTCGCGCCAGTGCGTCCGCAGACGAGATCGAGCGGGCGTATCGGGCGATCGCCAAGGTGGTGCACCCCGACGCGGGCGGCGACCGGATCACCTTTGGCCTCCTGAACGAGTCCTACGGCGTCCTCGCCGACCCCGATTCGCGGGCGGCCTACGACCGCGAGTTGGCCGCGGGCGTTCGGGCCGAGGACCCATCGGCCCGACGCCGGTCGGCGAGGACGGGACCAGCCGCGAACAACCCCGCCCCGCCAGGCCGGCGTCGAAAGAAGGGATCGTGGAAGACCGGGTCGTGGCTACCGACTCCGGGCCAGCAACCGCCGAAACGCCAGTTGTTCACCGAACACGACGTCGAAACGATGCTGTTCTACCTCGCCGCTGCGGGTTTCGTCGTCTTCGTACTGATCCCGGCCGGGATCATCACTGCGAACACCGACCTGCCCCTGGAAGTCACCATTCCCGGCGTCGCCGTCGTGGTGGGCGCCATCGTCGGGGTCTGGTGGCTGCGCAAGCGCCGCGAGGAGTAGTTCAGAGCAATCACCGCCCGAACGCGACGTGACGCCCGGCCTCTGGGAGCCGGGCGTCACGCCCGCCGTTTCGCCGCTGTTCATCCAGCCAAACTGTGGGTGGGCTGAACGACGTCAGGAAACGGATCTCATCCGACCTCGGCAAACCCGAGGTTCTCGGATCTACTGCACGCGGGTGATCGTGACGGTGACGGTCGGGTCGTCCCAGTCGTGGATCGACGGCACGAGGTCATAGCCACCGGAGATGCCGGGGTGGTGGGCAATGACGCCACCTTCGGCGAGCGCCGGGTTGGTGGCACCGGTACCGGCACCACCGGAATCAACCCCGGTCAGCGGACCGCACGGCGGAACGATGTCGTCGAAGTCCTCGGTGTTGATCTCGGTACCGGCGTCGTAGCCGCGGGTGTCGATCGACACCGTGTCGCCAACGTTGCCGGGCAGGCGCAACTGGTCGATGCCGGTGAAGCCGTCGTTGGTGCAGATCAGCATCGACGCAAACGACACGAACCGGCTCCAACGGGCGCCGTAGAGATCGAGCGTCTGGCTCTCACCCGGAAGGACCGGGCCGGCGCCAACGGACAGGCTGGCCATGCCGCGCGGCACATTCTCCAGGCTCGTCACGAGACCGGGGACGTCGCCGTTCTCGGCGACACCCTGGATCGCAGCCGAGGCGGGAGCGCCGACGTCGAACAGATCGACGGCGTAGTTGTGCGAGGCGAAGACCGGCGGCGTCAACGGCTGACCGGTCGTGTTGTTGGTCACGGTGACCTCGTACTTGCGGGCGTTGTCGATTCGGGTCACGGTCACCTTGGCGACCGGGTCGTCCCAGTCGTGGATGGCCGGGTCGAGATCGTCGCTACCGGCGATACCGGGGTGGACGGTGATGACGCCACCTTCGGCGAGCGCCGGGTTGGTGGCACCGGTGCCGGCACCACCGGAATCAACTCCGGTCAGCGGGCCACACGGCGGAACGAGATCGTCGAAGTCCTCGGTGTTGATCTCGGTACCGGCGTCGTAGCCCCGGAGGAAGGTGACCGCCTGCTTCCCGGCCACGCCAGGAGTGCGGAGCGAGTCGAGGCCGGTGAAGCCGTCGTTGGTGCAGATCAGCATCGAGGCAATCGAGAGACGGCGGTGGCCACGCGGCGCTTCCACCTCGACGGTGACCGACTCGCCACCGAGGAGCGGTCCGTCACCGGCGACGGTGACGCCGCTGACCCGACGAATGCCGTCGAACGAGCCGACGAGGCCCGGGACGTCGCCGTTCTCGGCCAGGCCCTGAATGCCGGGCGAGGCGTGCTCGCCGACCGAGAAGACGTCGGCCGCGCTGTTGTGGGTGACCACAACCGGCGGCGTGAACGGTTGACCACCGGTCAGGTTTTCGATGGTGATGCGGTAGCGCATCGGGTTCGGATGGCTTCTGCTCTCGGTATCGGCCCCATCGGATTGGGCCGAGACGGGGCTGGCGAAAACGGCGAACATCGCAAACGCCACCACCCCCCACACGGCGCGCAGGTACTGTTTCGACATCGTCGATTCTCCTCATACGTTGGATTGACGAAGTCGGGTGCGTGTCGTTTCCAGCGGACGCACCCGACGCCCTTTTTGGTTACTGGTCACCCAACGTGACCCTGGCCACATCAGTTCCCGAATTCGTAAAGAAACTGAAAAATTCTGTCGATGAACGCGGGTTGGACCGGACCAGTCGGTCCCGTCCCGGGGATCCGGCGATGACAGACCCGTGTCGCGAGACCGGTCCGGCCAGGCTCTTGAGCGAGCGATCCCGGCGGCCCGACCATGGGGCCCATGACTACACACCCGTCCCTGTCCGTCTCCGTCCCGACTGCATCCGTCGCTGGCGCAGCCATCTCGGCTGCATCCATTCCGGCCGGTGCCACCGCCCCCCGTCGAGCAAACGCAGTACCGCCGAAACGGCGGCGGCGGCGACTGCTGGCCGCCGCCGCCCTCGTCGCCGCCATGGTGCCGGCGACCGCCGACACCGCCGCTGCCCAGTCGACCTGCAGCGGATACCCGATCGCCTTCCCGAGCGAGAACACCGCGGTGGGCCTGTACAGCGGCTACACCGGGGATTGTTACGTCAGCGTCGAAGCGACGTACACGATCGCCGGGCTCCGCTTTACGAGCGATCCCGTCGTGGGCCTCAACGAGGCCCGCCGGACGGTTTCGGGCCAGCTCATCGGTATCCGGGCCTGCCTCGCCGACTCCGACACCTGCGACACCTGGGGCGACTTCGGGGGCAGTTCCAGCAAGTGAGTGCCTCCCAGGACACAACACCTAATCGTCGTCGAGGATGAAGATGCTGCGGGCGCTCCCCCGCATCGTGGCGTTGGTGAGATCATCGAACTCGACGGCGAACCGTTCGAGGGTCCGCTCGGGTTCGCGGTCGCCGACGATGAGGATCGGCACCCGCATCACGGTCTCGCCGGGGGCGAAGACCACGACGCTCTCCACCGCCACGTAGTCGTCGGGCGCGGTCGCCGAACGGTCCTCGGTGCGCACCGCCACCCGAACCTCGCGTTCGCTCGGGGTGGACAGTCGCAAGAGCATGGTCGTGGCCCGGGTGCCCTCGTCGCGTTCGATGGCCAGCCGGCTGCCCACCAGCAGTCTCGGCGGGTCGTCGTCGTCGATGATGCGCACCAGGCCAAGTCCATAGAATCCGCCCATCACCGCGTTGGTCGGGGCGAAGAACCGGAGCACCACAAACTCCTCGTCCTCGTCGACGGCATCGTCGACGATGGCGACGGTGACGGTTGCCTGGGTCTCGCCCGGGGCGAAGGTCACCGTGCCGGAAGCGGCAATGAAATCGGCCGCCGACGCGGAGATGTCGTCGAGCGTCTCCCATTCGACGGTCACCGGCTGGGCAGCGGGCGCGGACAACGCCACGGTGACCGTGGCGGTGCCAGCGTTTTCGTCGAGCGAGGCGAATCCGGGGACGATCACCGGAGGCTCGGCATCGACGCACCCGGGCGAGCCGGGCACGCACAACGCGACGATCACCGAGGGCGTGTTGGCCGCGAAGTCTCCGGGACTCGACCCGCCGCTGGTGCGCGAGCCGATGCCCGCACCCACGACGATCGTGCCGTCGACCACGGCTGCGCCGGAGGCGATACCGGAGAACGTGCCCGAGTCGCCGACGATCTCGTCGTACAGCAGGGTCCCGTCCTCGGCGTCGTACATCCGCAGGTGCGGCGTGATCACACTGCCGACGATGACCACGCCGGGCACGGCACTGGTCGAACCGAAGCTGGCATCGCCACCGGAGAAGTCGGTCTCGGTGTTCTGCCAGACCACGGCACCGGTGTCGATGTCGAGGGCGTGCACCGTGGGTCGTTGCGGGTCGTCGGGCTCAAACCCCGGCGCAGTCGAGAAGTAGACGCGCCGCGCCGCCTGGTCGACGGATGCGGTGGCGATGATGCCACCGGCCGGGCCGCCGGCCACCACGTTGGTCTCCCAGTACGGCAGGTCGCGCGGGGCAGGGTCGTCCCACGCCAGCCCGGTGGCTTCGTTCACGCCATCGCGGTCGAGCACGTAGTAGGTGCCGTCCTTGTTGCCGATGCCGACGACGTCGGTCGGCGTACCGTCGACGTCGATCGAGAACAGGTTTGGCACACCGCCAAACGCGAGGTCGTCCGGATCGACCTCGCGGGGCCGCCACCGCCAGGCCGGCGTGCCGTCGAGGTGCAGGGCCACCAGCGCTTCGTCGAACGCAGGCATGTCGGGCCCGGGGGCAGGCGTGGTCGGGTCATCGTCGGTGTCGCAGTTGCTTGAGCCGAAATAGAGCAGCGAGCGCACCGGGTCGTGGGCGGCCGAGGACCACACGTTGCCGCAGCCCGTCACGCTGCGGTCGTGATCGCAACCGGGCCGGGTGGCGAAAAAGTCGGCCGGTAGCCCGAGTTCGACGGTGCTGTGGTAGCCGTCGTAGGCCCGCACGTCGTCGCCGGGATAGGGCCGGCAGGTCGCGCCGGTTTCGGTGTCGAAGTACCAGGCCATGGTGCCGTCGGCGATGTCGACGGCGAAGAACCCTCCCTTGCCGGTGGCGACATCGTTGATGTCCATGCCGAAGTAGGCGGTGCCCCCGGTGACCAGCGGCGTCGACTCGATCTGGTTGCGTTCTCCATCGAACCCGCACAAGCCCGGGAATTCGCCCGTGACCGCATCGCGACAACCGGTGCCGCCGGAGAACCGCCACACCTCTTCGCCGGTCGCCGCGTCGATGGCGTAGAGGTTCTCGCCCGCCGCCATCAACGCCACCCGTCGGTCGCCGATGTCGGTGATCGTCGGCGAGGCCGCACCGGGGAAGGAGGCACCCGGTTGGTCCTCCCACGCAAACCGCCAGATCTCGGATCCGTCGTCGAAGTCGAGCGCATAGAAGTTGCCGTCCCAGGAGCTGGCGAAGACCACCTTCTTCTCACCCACCCCGGGGAGGTCGACGGTGGCGACCGCGGGCGACGCGGTATTCACCGCTTCGGTGTCGAACCGCCACTTCTCGACGAGGTCGCCGACCGTGTCGGGGGTCAGGAAGGTCTCATCGGGGTTGAAAAAGGTGCGAGCGGGGCCACCCGCGAGGGTGGGCCACGGCTCGATCGGCACATCGGGTTCCTGGAGGTTGCCCGGCGCGATCGCCAGGCCGTCGGGGAACCGCAACCCGTCGCGGACCACCTCGGGGGCCAACGGGTTGTCGTCGGCGTCGAACCGGATGCGCCACACCCGTCCGTCGGGGCCGGTGCTGACGTTCGGCAGCGTGCCGACCAGGTCGAGGTCGGTGTAGTACACGGTGCCGTCGCCGCCGACGGCCAGACCCTGGGGGTGCCCGGTCGGAATCGGGGGCAGCTCCTCCGCCGGGTCGAGCAGCAGGCGCACGACGTTGCCATCGAGGTCGTACTCGGCGATGTGTCCGCTGAGCACGCTCGCCGCATAGAGGTTGTCGTTCGGGGCCATGGCGAGACCGGAGAAGGTCAACATGCCGTCGCTCGGCACGGCAAAGGTCTCGCGCTGCACGGAGTCGGCCACCGGTGCGCCGGTCTCATCGGTGCCGCCGCACCCGCCAGCGGCATCGGCCGAGGTCGGAAACGGGGGCGAGAACCGTTCGATCGTGAGCCCGGACGACTGGGCGACGTACACGCGGCCGAGATCATCGATGGCGACCGCGCCGGTGGTGCCGAGGTCGGTGGCGAGCTTGCAGAAGTTCGTCGACGGTTCATTGGTGGCCGGGTAGGCGTCGGCCGGCCCGGGGAAGATGTCGTACGGAGCGAACCACATCATCAGCTGACCGTTCGCCGCGCCGAAGCCCTGCTCGCCAACCTCGCTCGTGAACAGCGTCCCGTCGGCGGCGAACTCGCAACCGATCGGTTCAGCCCCGGCCACGTTGTAGGTGGCGGTGAGCTTGCCGACCTGGGTGCCGTCGGCTTCGAACACGCCCCACCCGGCGGGCGGGCTGGGTTGGCCGGTGTCCTCGCCGGCGATGAAGCGCCCCGACCCGTCGGGCACGAAGCAGATCTCGCCGTTGACGTCGCGGCCCGACGGGTCATCGCCCGTGCGTTCGATCAACACATCCTCGGCCAGCCGGGCGGTGCCGATGGTGTCGACGTCGTAGCGCCGCAACCGGTTGTTCTCCGTCGAGTACAACAGTTCGCCGACCCCGAACTCGATCGCCTCCGCGCCGGCATCGGTGGCCGGTCCGGCATCGCCGGTGGGTGCCGGCGCCGGCTGCGCCCCCGCGGTCGTCCCGAGCCCAAAGGAAACGGTCGCCAGTACCAAAAGCACCAAAAGGGACGGACGTATACGTGGAGGCAACATCTCCCGAGCTTAGGAACCGCCCCCACCACCGTCCACACGTCGGCAACCGCCGCCCGATCCCAAAACGCTCAAATGAACACGTCCGACTACCTCAGGGGGTCAGACCCCACCTACCGCAGGGGGGTCAGACCCCACCACGGCTCAGGGGGGTCTGAGCCCGCCAAAACTCAGGGGGCCAGACCCCGCCAAACACAACAATGCTCAAATGAACACACGGTGGGGTCAGACCCCGGGCGACGGTGGGGTCAGACCCCGGGCGAGGACCCGCGGGCGGGTTCGAGCCGGCGAAGGGCGCCGCCTGACGGTTCGCGACCTGGCGAGGGCTAGCGTGCTGCGGATGAGCGACGCCAGCGAAACCAGCCCCGACGGGGAGAACGCCACCGGACCGGACGACGCAAGCGGGGAAGACCCGGCGGTTCCGGCCGCCGCATCCCCGGGACCGCCGCCACCGTCAGTGCCCCAGATCCAGGGTGCCCCGCCGTTGCGTTGGCTCGGCGCCGGAGGCCAGGCCACGTTCGCCGGCGACCTCACCATGACCGCGGGACCCGAAACCGACTGGTTCAACGATCCGACCGGGGCGCGACTCGCCTCGGCTCCCGCGCTGGTATTTCCTGCCGAGGGCGATTGTCAGCTCAGCGCCCGCGTGTCCGTCGATTTCCAATCGACCTTCGACGCCGGTGTGTTGTTCGTTCATCAGTCCGAGGACGACTACGCCAAACTCTGCCTCGAGTACTCCCCCGACTTCGACCCGATGGTCGTGTCCGTGGTCACCCGGGGCACCTCCGACGACGCCAACGGGCCGGCGCTGGGCGCCTCGTCGGCCCATCTCCGCATCTCGCGCGTGGGCGACATGCTCGCGTTCCACTATTCGACCGATGGCGACTGGTGGAAACTCAACCGCCTGTTCCAGTTGCGCGACCCGGGCCAAC
Organism: uncultured Acidimicrobiales bacterium; assembly: GCA_938041035.1. Classification (GTDB taxonomy): domain Bacteria; phylum Actinomycetota; class Acidimicrobiia; order Acidimicrobiales; family SHLQ01; genus CALHYX01. The sequence continues at coordinate 73,852 of CALHYX010000029.1, forward strand.
CCACGTCGTTCGGCTTCTTCGCCCAGTCGCCGAACGGCACCGGGTGCACCGCCACGTTCGCCGACATCTCCTTCACCGACACCACCCTCGACGATCCCCGCGACGGCAACTAACCGGCCACTCACGCCGTCGCCCTAGGACAGCTCTCTAGGACATGGCTCTCTAGGACATCTAGGACATGGCGTCGAGGATGAACGTGATGTCGTCGGCCGTGGTGAGCGGGTTGACGAAACAGAACCGGTAGACCGGTTCGCCGAGGTGCCGCGACGGCACGACGAACGCGGTGCCGTCGCCCATCATCTTCTCGGTCCACGCCTGGTATTGGGCGGCGTCCCAGCCGGGACGCCGAAACACCACGATCGACAGCGACGGCTCGACCACCAGCTCGACGTGGTCCGCGGCCCGGATCTGACGGGCGGCCTCCTCGGCCAGATCGAGCGTGACCTGCACGGCCTCGCCGTAGGCGTCGGTGCCGTGGGTGGCGAGGGAAAACCAGAACGGCAACCCGCGGGTGCGCCGGGTGAGGTGGATGGCGAAATCCGACGGGTTCCAGTCGCCGTAGGCGTCGAGGAACTCGAGGTAACCCGCGTGTTGGGCATGCACCGCCCGGGCGGCATCGGGTGTTCGGTAGAGCAGGGCGCAGCAGTCGAACGGCGCGAACAACCACTTGTGCGGATCGATGATGAGCGAGTCGGCCAACTCGATGCCGTCGAACAGACCGTGCGCGTCCGGGGCCGCCAGCCCGGCGCCGCCGTAGGCACCGTCGACGTGAAACCAGACCTCGCGTTCGCGACACAGTTCGCCGATGCCGCGCAGGTCGTCGATCCGACCCAGGTTGGTGGTCCCCGATGTGGCCACCACGCCGCACACGCGGTCGCCGTGTTCGTCGAGCACGGCGCGGACGGCGTCGCCCTGCATGCAGAAGTCATCGTCCATCGGCACCGGGATCACATCGGCGGCCATCACAAGGCAAGCCGACTCCACCGAGGAATGAGCCGCCTCGGAGGCGAGGAAGGCCCAGCGCGACGGCACCTCACCCCCGGCCTCGATGCGCCGTTGCTCGGCATCGTGGCGGGCGGCGACCATGGCCGAGAGGTTGCCGATGGTGCCTCCGGGCACGAACACCCCGCCGGATCCCTCGGGCATGCCCGCGAGTGCCCGCAGCCAGTCGAGAGCCTCGTTCTCGGCGTAGACCGCGCCCGCGCCTTCGATCCACGAGCCGCCGTAGATCGACGATGCACCGACCACCAGGTCGAACAGCACCGCTGCTTCCGTCGGGGCCGCAGGCACGAAGGACAGGTAGCGCGGGAAGTCGGGCGACAGGCTGGCCGGGGCGAGCACCTCGGCGAACAACTCGAGGGCGCGCTCGCCGCCGATGCCCCCGGCGGTGATCATGGGCCCGCACGCGGCCTCGATCTCGTCGTGGGTCTTCGGGTGATCGAGGGGAATCGGATCGAGCCGACAGCGTTCGCGCGCGTAGGCGACGATGTCGTCGGCCAGGTCGTCGATCCCGGAGTTGTACTTGTGCACCGATGTCCTCCGGTCAGCCGATGAGGCTGGCGAATCGTTGTTCGAGTTCGGTCTCGTCGTCGGCGTCCATCGAACCCCAGGTGAACAACCGCCGTTTGGTCTCGTCGTCGGGAAACAAGATGGGGTTGTCGGCCAGCGCGGCGGCGTCGGAGCCGAGGTCGGCCAGGGCGTCCTGCACGCCGATGACGGGCGAGATGTACTGCACCCAGTTGGTGATGTTCGCCGCGTTGCGCGGCTCGTAGACATGGTTCATCCACAGCCCGGCGGCGGCCACGTTCGGTGACCCTTGCGGAATCACCATGGTGTCGAACCATTGGATCGCGCCCTCTTCGGGGATCACGAATTCGAGGTCGGGTCGGTCGCCCTGGAGGAGCACGGTGTCGCCCGACCAGGCCATGGCGATGTCGATGTCGCCGGCGGCGAGCAGGTCGGCAAACTCGTTGGCGGTGAACATCGAGATCTGCCCCGATGTGACGACACCCTCGAGAAGATCGAGCGCGGCGCTGGCGGTCGCGAACGTTGGCCGGGACGGGTCGTCGCCGTTCAACAACATGGCGAAACCAACGGTTTCGCGCATCTCGACAATGAGCGATACCCGGCCCGCAAACTCGGGGTCGAACAGGTCGGCGATCTGGCGGATCTCCCGGCCGGTCCGCGCGGGGTCGTAGGCGATGCCGGTAATGCCGCCCTGCCACGGCATCTGGAAACGCGATCCGCGGTCCCACGAATTGGTGAGAAACGCGGGCTCGATGTTGACGTGATTCGGCACGACCTCGAGCGGGATCTGCTCGGCCCACCCCCGCTCGATCATGCGGGCGGCCAGCCAGTACGTCGGCACGATGATGTCGAACCCGGTCGACCGACCGTTCGACAGGCTCGGCAGGATGAGGTCCTCCCACGCAGCCGCGTTGTCCTCGTAACTCTCGTCGTAGTTGATCGACATACCGAGCTTGGCCGAGGCGTCGCTCAGCGTGTCGACATAGCTGGGGTCGTCCGGATCCGGCGGGTCGATGTATTCGGACCAGGTGAGGATGTTGAGCTCGGTCGCGCCACCGATTTCGTTCGATCGGAACCCGCCGGCGCTGCTGCACCCGGCCAGGCCCGCCACCCCGAGCGCGGCTGCTCCGCCGAGGAATCCACGCCGACTGAGCCCTCGGGACGAACGGGTTGACGGGTGTGGCAGTCGGCGTCTCATCGGTATTCGGCAATCCGTTGTTGGAAGCCCCACAAGGCGAGCAGGGCGGCGAGCAGGGGCAGGGCGATCATGAGCCACGTGAGGTTGTCGAGATCTCGCCGGGCCTGTCCCACGCCATCGCTGAACTGGGCGCGGTTGTCGAGCAGCACGCTTTCGACCGCGGTGTTAAAGCCGTTGAACGTGGAGTTGCCGGGGCCGACGGCCAACGCCCGGGCCCGGTCGATTTCGCCGGCGGCGGCCGCGGCACGGATCTCCTCGCTGGAGTCGACGTAGCGTTGCCAACGGGCGAGTAACTCGACCGTGGCCGCCACCTCGCGGGCCGAGTCGGCCTGCCGGTTGGCGTCGACGAGGAGCCCGTTGGCGTTGGGCTGACGCCGCAGGGCCTGGTTCAGCAGCTCCGGGTCGGCGGGTCGGTCGAGCAAGGCCCGGGTGAGGGTGCCACGCCGGTCGGAGTCGAACGGGTTGCCCGCGATGAGCGCCAGGCTCTCCTCGGTTTTGTACTGATAGGCCGTGGCCTGGATGTCGGCGGTGAGCTCGATCGATTCGTACCCGCCGTCGTCGGCCGCGTTGAGGTTGGTGGTCCGATTGGTACGGGCCACGACGATGAGGACGAGCGCGGCCGCGAGCAACACGGTGGCGAGCAGGATCGGCAGGTTGAGTAGCCGGTTGGTGCGGCGGTAGAGCACGAGTTGGCTCACGATGGCGACGAGCAGGGCGAGACCCAGAAACGCCAGCGCGATGACGTATAGCAGTTGACCGGACTCGACGTCGGCTTCGAGCCCGTCGGCCGCGATGACCGATACCGATTCCAGTTCCGGGTTGATGCCTTCGCCGACGAGGGCGAGCGCATCGCTCAGCTGGTCGGCGCCACCCAGCCCGGCCTGGTTGGCAAAGCGCGATGCCTCGATCAACCCGGCGTAGGTGGTGATCTGCGACGACACCCGCTTCAGCGACGCGTGGGCTTCGGGTTCGTCACCGATCAAACGGGCGACCTCCTCCACCTGTTGGCTGGCCCGCTCGATCGCCGTTTCATAGAGGCGACGCTGCGAACGGTCCTCGTCGACGCCGGACAAAAAGACGGCGGTAGCTGCGGAATCGGCCTCGGCGAGGCTGGCCCGCACATCCTGCACGGCGACGAGTACCGGACCGGAGTTCTCCCGGGCCCGGTCGGTGCTCGTGGTCACGGTAAAGGCCGCGATCGCCGCGGCCAGCCCGGCGAGGGCCACCGAGGCAACGGTGAGGATCGACAGAAACCGGAACCGAGTCGGCGTCGCCGGGCCGCGGCCGACGGGCTCCACCCGAATCGGCGCGTTGGAGTAGGTCGCTTTGGGCCGGGCGGTGGCGGAGGTCGCGCTGGAGGGCGCGTTGGGGGTACTGGTTCTGGGAGCCGTCATCGACGCCCGCTGCTGGTCATGGCGACGATCATAGGGGCCGGATCTCCCCGCATCGGAGCGGCTGTCCGCGAACGAGTCCCGTACGGCCGCTCGGCGGTCAGCCGCCCAGTTTTTCGAGCATCGCCATCATTTGCTCGTGAACGACGTTGACGGCCTGCAACGGACGAACCATGACCCGAAACTCGGTGATCATGGCGTCGTCGTCACACGTGATGATGTCGACGCCGTTGACCGCGGTCGTGCCCATCGTCGTCTCGAACTCGAGCATGGCGTGATGCCCGTCGAGAATCTCCTTCGTGTAGCGAAACCCGCCTCCGTCAACCTTCTGCGCCTCGCGTTCGGCCGGGCTCAGGTTGCCGCCACCGAGGGTTCCGCCCGCGGCGGTGAGATACAGCTTGGTGACCTCGCGACCCACCTGCGGGGTGAACACGATCGGCGACAGGAAAACACAGTCCTCGTGCAACAGCGTGTCGAAGCCACCCTCCCAGCCGCCCTCGATGTGGGCGTGCCAGCGGTGGATGCACTCGACGATGGGATCCGGAGATGTCGTTGCGGTCATGCGGCGACCCTAGAGCACAGCACGGGCCGACCCGCCGAGCCGCGGCGACGCGACATCAGTCGACCTGGGCGTCGAGGAGGTCTTCATCGACCAGGTATTCCTTCGACCGGGCGACGAGCTCGGCCCAGTCGGGCGCGGCCACCGCTACCCCATCGGACAGCGCTCGCCCGGCCCGGTCCGGGTCAGCATAGGTTACGGCCTCCGACCGATCCCCGGTCGTGAGCCGGGTGACGAGGGCGCCGGCTCCGGCGGTGGGTGGCGTCGCCGGGGCACAGGTCGCGACGATCGGGCAACCGCGCTCGGCGGCATCATCGATCTGCCGAGCGAGCAGCGCCAACGGCACCGGTGGTTCGAACGCAACCTCGGCCGGCTGCGGGAGCGTCTCGATCACTGCGGCCCGAAGACTGACCTGGACGACCTCGGACAACGATCTCCGGTCGACGGCGAGGAACGCGTTGATCGCACCACCGATGTGCACCTCGCCGTGGGCGACCGCCTCCCCCACCGCTCGGGCGACGCCCGCATCGCAGCCGTCGACCCGGACGGCTCGCGCCACGTAGTCGACGATCTCGCGCGGCGCGACCCGCACGGTCACCGAAAGACCTGGCCGAACAGTCGAAGCCAGTTGGCGCCGAGAATGCCGTCTCGTTCCGTCGCACTGAACCCGACCTCGTCGAGCCCCTCGGCCAGCGAGCCGAAATCCTTGGGACCGCGGAACCACGAAGGCCACTCGGGAAACGAGGGGACGGCGGCCGGATCGACCGGGCGGTCCCAGCGGCCGCTGCGCATCCAGCCGAGCGCGTCGGCCTCCCAACCGAGTACGGCGTCGGAACCGACCGCCACGTGCTCGGCTCCGATCTGTTCGGCGAGCCGGGCGAACATCTCGCAGTACTGGCGCCGGGTCACCTCGGCCCCACCGATGAACAGTGGGTACAACGTGCATCCGATAACTCCGCCGCGGGCGGCGACGGCGTCGATAACCTCGTCGGGTTTGTTGCGGGCCGCCTCGTGAAACCAGGCCGGGTTGCCGTGGGTGACGGCGATGGGCTCGGCCGAGGCATGGACCGCGTCGAGCCCGGTGGTGTTGCCCACGTGGGAGATGTCGACCAGCACGCCCGCATCGTTGAGCGCACCGACCATGCGATGACCGGCCCGGGTGAGCCCGCCGTCGTGGGGTTCGTAACAACTCGAGCCGAGGTGGTTGGCAATGTTGTAGGTGAGCTGCACGACGCGAATGCCCACATCGGCGAAGATCCCGGCCATCTCGGGGTCGTCGCCGAGCATCGACGAATTCTGGAATCCGAGGACGACACCAAGCACGTCGTCGCTCACCGCCCGATGCATGTCCTCGACCGTGCGCACGATGCGGACAATGTCGGCGTTGGCGCGCACGAGGTGCCGGAACGCGCCGATGCGGGTCATCGCCCCGGCGAGGTCTTCCCAGACGCCGACGGTTGCGTGCACGATGTCGACGCCACCCGACCGGACCTCCTCGATCACCGGGCGCGACCAGTTGTTGATCTCGAGACCGTCGATGATCACCCGGTCACCGGCCGGACGGGAAAGATCCAGTCATCGGCGAACGCAGCTCCAGCACCGGCACCGGCATCGGCAAAGTCGGCGGCCCGGGGAGCACCCTGGAAGAACGTCACCCGCAGCCAGTCGGTGGACTTGGGTTTGAAGTTGTCCATACCGTACATCGCCAGTTGCAGTCGCTGCAGCTGCAGGGGCAGGTAGTTGCGGTCACACGGATTGTCGCGGGGCTCGCCGTAGGTGCGATCGCTCATCAGGAGTCGTTCGACGGCGCAACGCTGCTCGGGGAAGCGGGCGAGCACCGACGAGAGCGTCTCATCGGGGGCGCAACCCTCGAGCACGGTGCGCAATCGATCGATGCGCAGGGCGATGTCGATCGGCTCGTGCTGGTTGGCGTCCTCGACCCGTTCCCGGGGGACGCGCCGGGGTTCCTCGTTGTTCTGGCTGATCACCCACCAGTAGTGATCGGCGTCGGCACTTCGCAGGTCGAGGTCGTCGATCCAACCGAACCGATCGCCGAGCAGCTCGCCCGCCTGACCGACGGTCATGGTGGGGTCGACCGTCACCGCTTCGTCCACCAACAAGAGCTCATCGATGAGCTCGTCGACTTCGGTGTCGAGCTCGATCAGTAGCGACACGACGAGTTCGGTGGTTTCGACATCCTGGTCGGCAGCCCAGAGGTAGAGGTCGCCGTAGGGGCGATAGGCGTCGGCGCAGGCGTCGAACGCGGCAGCCACCCGACCCGCGGCTGGGGCGAGGGCCTGCGGGCTGAGGAACGGCGTGCAGTCCTCCGCGGTGCCCGAGCCAAAGTGTTCGACGGCGCGGGCGATCACCTCGCGCAACCGCCGGTGCCGGTCGGGCGTGCCGGGCATCGCCCGGACGTTCGCCAGTGCGATCTCGCGGGCCGCGACCCAGGCGTGCAGCACCCGCGGATGGTTGAAGGCGTAGGGCACCAGGCCGAGCCCGGTCGCGTTTCCGAGCCCGAAGTAACACCGCCACGCGTCGTCGAGACCGACGGCGTCGTGGCCGCCGCGCCGGTGGGCGCAGTGCTCGACGGTGTCGAGGCTCAGTTCGCGAAACAACCACGCGCACAGGGCCTGGGCCCGGTACGGGACCCGCAATGGATGGTCGTTCTCGTACCCGAGAAAGGAGCGCATCCCGAATTTGCCGTTTCCGTAGAACGCCGTGCTGCGCATGAGGTAGCCGGCGTCGGCCACCTGGTCGGGGTCGGGTTGTTCGCCGGTGGCGAGCTGGTCGATGACGTATTCGAAGAACCGCACGCTGCGGTTGCCTCGGGTGAGCACCATCACCCGGGACGTAAAGCGTCCGCTTTCCTGGCCGACCACCTCGGGCTCGAGGTCACGGAGATCGTCATGGTCGACGACGCCTTCGACGAGGCAAGCGGAGATCTCCCAGTTGGTCGCGACGACCCGGTCGCTGTGCTCGGACTCATCGATGGTCTTCGTGTAGGCAACGAACGACACGGCGCGACCGCCGAGGTCGATCTGGTAGACGGCTTGGCCCCGCCCCTGGTCGTCGAGATCGAAGATCGGCCGGGTGACCCGCCACCCGCCGTCGGCCATCCGCCGCAACAGCGTGCGACTGAAGGAGTAGCGGTGGAGTCGGGCCGCGCCGAGCACCTCGGGGGCCATGACCTGGGAGGCGGGGCGCAGCTGACCCGACCGGGCGTCGAGCAGCTCGGCCAACCGGTCGCCGACCATGGGCGCGGTGGTCATCGGATCGTGCCCGGGCGGATGTAGGCGGTGCGGGTCCGGGTGAAGAAGTCGACCGCGGTGTCGCCCTGTTCACGGGGCGCGTGGCCCGACGATTGTTTCTCGCCGCCGAACGGCGCGTGGATCTCCGAGCCGGTGGTGGCGGCGTTGATCTTAACCAACCCGGCTTCGAGCTCGTGGACCGCCCGGTCGATGCGCCACATGTCATTGGTGTAGATCGATGCGGAGAGACCAAACTCGGTGCTGTTGGCCATGGCGAACGCCTCGTCTTCGTCGGCGGCCCGAAGCACCGTGCTGATCGGGCCGAAGACCTCTTCGGTGGTGATGCTGAGCCGGTCGTTGCCCGCGAGCAGGGTCGGCGCGAAGAAGCACTCGCCGTCGGGGGCATCGCTGGTCGCGATGACCTCGGCCCCCTCGGCCACCGCGGTGGCGAGCGCGTCGACCGATTCGGCCCGGGCGCCCGGCGACACGAGGGGCCCAATGCCCACCCCGTCCTGGAGACCGTCGCCGACGGCCAGACCCTGCACACCGGTGGCCAGGCGCTCGACCAGCTCGTCGTAGACGGAGCCGACGGCGATGATCCGTCGGGTCGCCGTACACTTTTGGCCGGTCGACCCGAAGGCGGCCCCGACGATCATCGGCGCGGCGAGATCGAGGTCGGCATCGTCAAACACGATCGACGGGTTGTGCCCGCCGAGTTCGAGCTGCACCCGGCCGTTGCGCGCCGTGACCGCATCGCGGATCCCGAACCCGACCGGCACCGATCCGGTGAAGGTCACCCCGTGCACCCGCTCGTCGTTCACGATGGCGTTACCCATCGAGCCCGGACCGAGCACCAGGTTGAGCACCCCGTCCGGCAACCCGGCTTCGGTGAGCACCTGCGCCAGAGCGACGGCGATCAGCGGCGTGTTGCTCGCCGGCTTCCAGACGACGGTGTTGCCGGCCGCGATCGCCGGCGCGATTTTCCAACCGGGGATCAGGATGGGGAAGTTCCAGGGCGTGATCACCCCGACCACACCAAGTGGGGCTCGCACGGTCCGGATCGTCTCGCCCGGCGTCCCCGAGGGATAGATACGCTCGGTGGACACCTTGGCCATTCCGGCCTGATACCGAAACGTCTCCGCGGTGATGGCGACTTCGCCTCGTGCCTCGGCGATGGTCTTGCCCTCCTCGAGGGTCAACAGCACGGCGAGTTCCTCGACCCGTTGGTCGATCAGGGCCGCCGCGGTCTCCAGCACTTTGGCCCGCTGCCAGAAGGACGTCTTACGCCAGTTCTCGAGCGCGTCGGTCGCGGCACCTACGGCATCGGCGGCCACCGAGCCGTCCGCCAGCGGAAAAGAGCCGACCGGCTCGCCGTCGCGGGCGGGATTCTCGCTCGTACCCGACCCGCCGGGGCTGGTGCTGAGCCACTCTCCGGCGATGAGGTGGGTGCCCTCGGTGACGAGCGGGGTGTGCGAAGTGGTCATCGGGCCATGGTAGATCCACCGCCGTCGACAGAATGTGGTCAGCCGACAATTTCGCCGGGGTGGGTCGGTCCGTAGGGCCAGCCCGCAGTGGACAACGTCCCCCGGTCGTCTCCATTAGCCGCCCTGGGCGGTCGCCACCGTCGCGTCGAGGATTTCCTCGGGGATGCCGCAGTCGCGCCCGGCGATCAGAACGGGCACGAGGGATTCGTCGGTGAAGTCGGCCAACCCGGAGGCGATGAGCTCGTCCTGGGTGAATCGTTCCAACAACGTGGTACCTGCGCACACCGCGCGCTGGGGGTCGCCGCCTTCGGCCACGAGGCGATCGAAGAGCAGTCCTTCGATGAGCCCGGCGGGCCGATCGGTCCCGAACTGGGACACGTCGATGGTGGTCGCGGTGGGCACCGTGGTCGCGGGCGCCGCGGTGGTCGGCGGCGGCTCGACCCCCTCGGGCAGCGTGGTCGCCGGGGGCGGCTCGGTCGTCGGCGGCGGCGCCGTGGTGGGTGGCGGCGGAGGCGGCGGTGGCACCGTCGTCGTGGGCAGGGGTACCGCTGCGTATTCCGCCGCCTCGGCGACCCCCGACTCGCGATCGGCCGCCGCGAACAGTCCGATCACTACGGCGGCCATGGCGACAGCACCGACGGCAGCGCCGATCCGGGCCTGGTTGGTTCGGGCCGCGAGCGCGACGGCGCCCGGCCGCTCCTCGGTTCCGAGGAGGCCCTTCTCGTCGGCCCACACCAGCAGGGGCGGCATGACCACCAGCGCAGCGAGCAGGGCCACGGCCACGTTCATCGTCACGATGATCCCGAAGTCGCGCAACAGCGGAAGCGCCGAGCCGATCAGCACCGCGAAGCCACCGATGGTCGTAGCCGCCGAGGTGAAGAACGCCCGGCCGGTCCGGGCCGAAGCTGTGTCGGTGGCTTGACGGGGCACGAGCCCGCGCTGGCGCTCCTCGAGGTAGCGGGTGAGGATCAGCACGGAGAACTCCGCACAGGTGGCGATGACCAACGGCCCCGAGACGGTCGTCAGCGGGCTGAGGGTCAACCCGAAGGCGCTGACGATGATGGTCGACACGCCGACCGCGAGAAGCACGGGGACCAGGGCGATCAGCGCCCGGGTGATGCTGGAGTAGCGGAGGATGAGCCACAGGGCCACGATCGCCAGACCCAGGTAGGTCAGGATCGCCCGGTTGGACGACAGGTTCTCGAGCAGACCAACGCCCACCACCGCCAGGCCCGACGGCACGGCGCGAATCGCCTGCTGGTCGTCGCCCAGCCCCTGGAGCAGGATCGAGTCGGCGGGGAGGTCGGCTTTGGCGATCCGGTCCTGAAGGTCGGCTTCGAGTTCGGCGACGAGGACGGCCCGTTCCTCGAGGCTGGCCTGGCCCAGACGCAGGTTGACCTGCGTCGCCGTCGTGTCCGGCGACACGAGCGCCCGGGCGATGGCCGGCGGCATGACCGCGGCGGCCGCTTCCATGTCCTGGGGCGTCGGGGTGAGGAGCGAAACGTCGGGGTTGTCGCCAAGGATCTTGCCCATCGTCCCCACGAGGCTGGACGAACTCACCACCTCGGGCCGTTCTTCGGCCGCCAGGCTGAAGTCCCAGAGCACCTCGTTCACCGCTTCGTCGTACACGTTGTTGGCTTCGACGAGAACGCCGAGGGTGCTGGCGAAGCCGGTTTCGTCCGTGAGGCGGTCGATGTCGGTCACGGTTTGGGAGCCCTGGTCGATCCAGCGCACCGGGTCGGACTCGATCTTGATGTTGCCCTCGATCGCCACGCCGACGATGAAGAGCGCCGCGGACGCCAGGATCAGCGGGATGGCGAGCCCCGAAGACAGCGAACCGAGCTTGACGACCACCCGCTCGACGATCGAGTCCTTGCGCTCGCCGGTGGGGGCGGTCCACTCCCGGATGCCCAGCACCGCGGTGGGCACGACGATGCCGGCGATCACCAGCATGGCCACACCGATGGCGAGCAACACGCCGAAGTCGCGGATCATCGGTACCTGGGAGACCTGAAGGGCGAGGAAGGCGAGGACGGCGCCGACGGTGGCGGCGATCAACGCCGGGGCGAGGTTCGCCAGGGTCTCCGACATCGGGTGGTCGGCCCGGTCGAGCACGACCTCTTCTTCCACCCGGTTGTGGATCTGGATGGCGAAATCAATGCCCAACCCGATGAGGATCGGCAGGCCCGAGATGGTGACCAGCGACAGATCGATCCCGACGATGCCGAGGATGGAAAAGGCCCACAGGACACCGACGATGACGCTGAGCAGAGGCAACAACCGCCAGCGCACCTTGAACAACAACAGCAACACGAGGGCCATCACCGCGAAGGCTGCGAGGCCGAGCGTCAACATGCCGCCCTTCAGGTAGTCGTTGATCTCGCGGAGATACACCGGTGAGCCGGTGGCGGTGAGTTCGAAGCCGTCGAGTTCGACCGCATCGACAATGTCGATGACCGCTGCGGTACCGACGGTGAGTTCGTCGAGGGTCGCGTTGCCTTCGAGCACGACGCCACCGACCGCGGTCGACAGGTTCGGGTAGGTGGAGTTCAACGAATAACGGATGCTGCGGTCGGCGATCGCGGGAGCGACGATGCCGTCCGCGCCCTGCTCGTACCCGGCGTTGCCGAACAACAACACCTCGGTCCATTCGGGGTTGTCGAGGGTTCGTTCCTCGGCGGGCACCTCGCCCAAACGAGCCAGGCTGAGCCCGATGTCGGCATTGCGAGCCGCCGCCCTCGCCTCGTCGTCCTCGCGGCCGGCCGCAGCCACGAGCGCATCGCGGCCCGGACCCTTGATCAGCGCGTCGCTGAACTCGAGGGACACCGCCGGCGTGATCACCGCGTAGGCCTCGGAGACCTCTTCGAGATCAGCGGTCATCTGCTGGATGGCGGCCAGGTTGTCGCCCGTGACCAGGTCTGCGATGGTTCGGCCCTCTTCGGCGGAGAACAACAAGATGACCGTCTCGCCGCCGAACTGGTCCTGAAACGCGACGTTGTCGATCGCGACCTGCGAATTGTCGTTGAGGTAGCTGTCCTGACCGGTGGCGAATTCGAGGCGCGTGAGGCCGAAGCCGAGGACCAGGGCGAGGGTCACCACCCCCAGCAGCACGAATTTCCAGTACTTGCCGAGCGCGACGCCGGCATCCCGCCAGAACTGTTGCATATCTTCCCCCGTGGTCCGCGAGCCCGTGGCTCTGGGCAGACACGTTAGGTCTCACCCTGGTCGATCGCCCAGCCGACGAGCGGAGCCCGGATCGCAGGAGAGCGACCGGGATCGGGTGGGTGGGGGTGGGGACCGGGAGTACCGCCGACACACGGTTTCGGCTAGGGAAGGGGCACGGACCGGACAGCCGGGCAGGGGGAGAACCATGGGCACCGAAGCAGCAGGTACGGAACTGCACGACTACTCCGGCGTCGAGCTGGCGCAGGCGATCGCCACGGGCGTCACGTCGAGCCGAGAGGCCACCCGGGCGCTGCTCGATCGCATCGGTGCGCTCGATGGCCCCATCAACGCCGTCGTGCATCTCGACGAGGAGCGGGCGCTGGCCGAAGCCGACCGGGCCGACGCGGCCGTCGCGGCAGGCGAGGCCCTCGGCCCTTTTCACGGCGTGCCGATGACCGTGAAGGACAGCTACGCCACGGAGGGAATGGTGACGACATCGGGCGCACCGATGCTCGCCGAGCACATCCCCGATGCTGACGCCGCCGCCGTCACCGCAATGCGGGGCGCCGGCGCCGTGATCATGGGCAAGACCAACCTGCCGCTGTTCGCGGGCGACATCCAGTCGTACAACGAGGTCTACGGCGTGACGAACAATCCCTGGGATGTCAGCCGCACGCCCGGCGGTTCATCCGGCGGCGCGGCAGCGGCGCTGGCGGCCGGCTTCACGCCGCTCGAGATCGGGAGCGACATCGGCGGTTCCATCCGCATTCCGTCGAGCAATTGCGGTGTGGTCGGGCACAAGCCCAGCTTCGGCATCGTGCCGTTGCACGGCCACATCCCCGGCCCGCCGGGTTCGTTGGCCGACGCCGACATCGCCGTCGGGGGGCCGATGGCTCGAACCGTCGACGATCTCGAGGTGACCCTCGACGTGCTGGCGGGGCCCGACCGGTGGTCGACGCCGGGCTGGCGGCTCGATCTTCCGCCCGCCCGTCCTGCATCCCCTGTCGGCCTCCGCGTGGCCACCTGGTTCGACGATCCCCTGTGCCCGGTCGATGCCGACGTCGCCAACGCTCTCCAGGGTACGGCCGACGCCCTCGCCGAAGCCGGGGCCACGGTGGACGGCGCCGAGCGGCCCTTCGAGTTCGATGCGATCGTCGAAACCTTCGAGTCCCTGTTGATGGCCGCCCTCTCCACCGGGTTCGACGCCGAGCGCCTCGAGCACTTCGCCCAGGTCGAGCCCGATTCGCCGAGCCACCGATCGATGCGTCGCGCCGCGATCCGGCACGCGGCGTGGCTGCGGTTGCACGAGCGCCGCCTGCAACTGCGCCGTCGAGCCGAGGACTTCTTCACCCGCTGGGACGTCATGTTGTTGCCGGTTCTGCCGTGCACCGCGTTCCCCCACAACCCGGGTGGCGCCGACCGAACCCTGTCGTTCGGCGGCGGGGATCGGCATTACTACGACGTCATTCGCTGGATGGCACCGGCGGGGGCGTGCTACCTCCCGGCGACGGTGGTGCCGATCGGCCTCGGCACCGACGGGTTACCGATCGGGGTGCAGATCGTCGGCCCGCACCTCCACGACCGAACCACCCTGGCGGTCGCCCGGATGATCGCCGCCGCGGTGGAACCCATCGGCACCCCGCCCGGTTTCTAGGTGTACTCAGCTGTGCCGTTGGCCGGGCCGGATCTGCGGTCTCATCAGCGAAGTCCAACCGGTACAGCATTCGCTACGATGCGGTTCCCGTGAACGAGACCCAGATCGACGAACTGTTGACCCGCTACGAAGCGGCGGAGGGGCGGATCGCCTCCAACCTGGTCGAGCTCGACGCGCACCCGACCTACAAGATCTTGTCCACCGGTTCGCTCCAGGGTGAGACCCTGGCCCAACTCGGCACCGCCATGGCCGCGGCGCCCAACCTGTGGGGCTGGCTGAGTTCGATGCGCGAGGTGGTCGGCGAAGCTCGCGAGGTCCGCGAGGGAGGCCGGTTGAACAACGACCGGAAAAAGCGGCTCGCCGACCTGTTGAGCGGGCCGAGCGTGCTGCTGTCGCTTCAGGTGACGCCGTTGGCCGAACGCGACCTGGTCGGGACCGCCGAGAACGAGCTCCGGGTCACCATCGACCAACTGCTCACCAAGATGCGCGAGGTGTACGAACCGGTGCGCGACGGGGTGGCCGAAGTCGATCGCCGCTGGCGCGAGGTGCTGCCCCGCCTCGACAGCGCGAGTACGACCCTGGCGAGGTTGCAGGCCGAAGTCACCCGGCTCGGCATCGTCGAACCGCTGGTCAGCGAACTCGATCGGCGCCTCGCCTCCACCCGGAACGCCTTGATGGACGACCCGCTCGGCCTCTCGGCGACCGCGGGTACCGATCTCGACGGACTGGTGTCGCGGGCGGCAGCTCAGGTGGGCGAGCTCGGTCGGGGCCACGACGAACTCGACGATGACCTGGCTGGAACCGAGGCGAAACTGGCCGAGCTGCGGGTGTTGCGAGCGCGGGCCGAAGCCGCCTACAGCGAGACCGCGACCAAGATCACCGACCCGGGCGACCTGATTCGGCTGCCATCGGCGGAGGCGATCGACGGCCCGGCCGGGCTGGCCTCCCGAGCCGACACGATCCGATCGGACACCACGACACCATGGTTGAGCCGCCGTACCCAACTCGACGGACTGCTCGACACCATCACCGCGATGCGAAGCCAACTCACTCGGGCGTACGACGCGAACCACGCGCCGGTGCAGCGGCGCGACGAACTGCGCGGGTTACTGTCGGCGCTGTGGGCCAAGGCCGCCGGCGTGGGCCGGGCGGAGGATCCACTGCTGTCCGACCTGCACGATGAGGCCCACAATGAGCTCTTCACGGCTCCGACCGACCTGACCCGAGCCGAGACCCTCGTGGGCGACTTCGCCACCGCGATCCGGGCACCGGCGCCAACCCCCACCGGAGAATGACGATGAGCGCCCCAGCATGCACGGTCGCCGGGTGTGGTGGCCAGATCCTCGCCGACGGCTACTGCAACACCTGCGGCAACAAGGCCCATGCCGCCGCACCGGCGACGGCCCCGGTGGCAGCCGCGCCCAGCGCGGCGCCCGCCACCGCTCGGCCCGCCGCGCAACCCGGCGCGTCCTGCACCCAGGCCGGCTGCACCGGCACCGTGGCCGCCGATGGCTACTGCGATACCTGTGGCATCGCGGCCGCATCGGGCGGCGCCCATCAGCACTCCACCGGTGCCCCGACCCCCAGTTCCGGTGGGACCCCGGGTAGCGGCCCCGCCGCCGTCACCTCTTCGCTGGCGGCGCCGGTGGCTCCGGGAACCTCGGCCCGCCTCGGGGCATCGGGGAGCGGTGCCACCACCTCGCGGCGCACCTCGACGAGTCGTCGAACCGGCGCCACCCGCACGGCGATCGGCGCCGGGTTGGTCACCATCGCCGCGACGCCGGAGGGCAATCCGGCCGAAGCGGTGATGAGTGAGGCCAAGATTCAGAGCGTGCTCGGCACCGTGCCCGAGGAGGATCGCAACTGCACCACGTGCGGGCAGCCGGTGGGCCGCTCAAACGCCGACCGGGCCGGGCGGGTGAAAGGCTTCTGTGGCAACTGCCGCACCCCGTTCGACTTCACCACCAACGCTCCTACCCTCACCGCGGGCGACCTGGTCGGCGGCCAGTACGAGATCCTGGGCCCGCTCGCGCACGGCGGCATGGGATGGATCTACCTCGGCAAGGACAAGGCCGTCTCGGACCGCTGGGTGGTACTCAAGGGGCTGCTCAACTCCGATGACCCCGACGCCGCCGCCGCCGCGGTCGCCGAGCGTCAGTTCCTCGCCCAGATCGAGCACGGCAGCATCGTCAACATCTACAACTTCGTCACGTGGGGTGGGGCGGGCTACATCGTGATGGAGTTCGTGGGCGGTGAATCGCTGAACTCGAAGTTGAAGGATCGGCGCAAGGCCAACGGCGGCACGCCCGACCCGCTGCCCGTCGCCGAAGCGATCGCCTACATCCTGGGGATCCTGCCGGCGTTCGAATACCTCCACAGCCTCGGCCTCGTCTACAACGACCTCAAGCCGGCGAACATCATGTCGGTCGGCACCGGCGTGAAGCTGATCGATGTGGGCGCGGTGATGCGCGCGGCCGACCCGGACGCAGCGATCTTTGGCACCAAGGGTTTCCAGGCCCCCGAAATCGCCACGATGGGGCCGTCGGTGTCGAGCGACCTCTTCACCGTCGGGCGGACGCTCGCGGTGATGATCCTCAACTTCATCTTTCACAGCGGCCCCTACGAGTACGCGCTGCCGACACCGGCCGAGGAGGTGCTGTTCGCTCGGTGGGAATCGCTGTACCGGTTCCTCCTGAAGGCGACCGCCCCTCATCCCGACGACCGTTTCCAGACCGCGGACGAGATGGCCGAGCAACTCACCGGCGTGCTGCGCGAGATCGTGGCCGTGAGCGAACGCTCACCCCGCCCCGTGCCGAGCGAGCTGTTTGGAACGGATCGACTCGCGTCGTTGCTGGTCGACGCCGACGACAATCTGCTCGTGATCGAGCCCGATGCCCAGGTTCTGCCGATTCCAAAGGTCGACCCGGCCGACCCGGCGGCGTCGTTCGTCCTCGATCTCGCCGATGTGGCGCCCGACCAGGCCATCGCCCGCATCGACGCGGCGCTCGGCGAAAACACCGTGGGCGATTCGCGCGAGCTGCGGTTTCGGCGGCTCCAGGCCCTCAGCGAGAGTGGGGCGGACGTGTCCGCCTCGCTGACGACGCTCGAGGCTCAGGACCCGTGGGACTGGCGGGTGAGCTGGCATCGCGGGCTCGACGCCCTTCGCCGCCGACAACCCGTCGAAGCCGCCGAGTCGTTCAGCCGGGTTTGGACCGACCTCCCGGGCGAGGTGGCGCCGAAGCTCGCCGTCGCCGTCGCCGCGGAGCAGGCGGGTGAATACCCCCGGGCCGCCCAGTTGTACGAGCTGGTCGCATCCATCGATTCCACGTTCGTCTCCGCGTCGTTCGGATTGGCTCGGTGCCGGGCTCGCACGGGTGACCGCCAAGGCGCCGTCGATGCCTACCAGGGGGTGCCGGCCAGCTCGGCGACGTACCTCGACGCGCAGGTCGAATCGGCGAGGGCGCTCGCCGGCGCGCACGGTAGCGACGTCCCCACCGCCGTCGAATTGTCCAACGCGGCGTCCACCGTGGAACGCCTCCAACTCGACGGCGCCGAGCGCGCCAACCTCGCCGCCGAGATCCTCGAGCGGGCGCTCGAGGCCACCGAGGCGGGCCAGTTGGCGCCGGACGCCAACACCATGTTGTTCGGCCAACCGCTCACCGCCAAGGAGCTTCGGCGACAACTCGAGCGCACCTATCGCGAACAGGCGCGCATCGCCGTCGACCCCGCCGACAAGGTCCGGTTCGTCGACAAGGCCAACGAGATCCGGCCGAGGTCGTGGGTGTGACCGAGTGTCCGAGCTGTAGCGAACCCACGATCGAAGGCGCCAAGTTCTGCGAGGCGTGCGGATCCGACATCAACGTGCCGATCGAAGGGGCCCCGGCTGCGGTCGACGCCCCCGCGTGTGTTTCGTGTGGTGAACACTCGGTCACGGTCGACGGCTACTGCGGAAGCTGCGGTCACAAGCAACCGGCCGAGCGCGACCATCTGGAGGTCGAGCTCGACGGGGCGGCCTACGTCACCGACCGGGGGAAACGGCATCACCGCAACGAGGACGCCGGCGCGATCGGGGTCGGCGAACGGATGGTGCTGGTGGTGTGCGACGGCGTGTCGACCACCGACAATCCGGACCAGGCCTCGCAGCTCGGCGCCGACACGGCACGAGACGCGCTCGGCGCCGCTCCCGAAAGCGACGAGGCGGCGATGGTCGCCGCGGTGTTGGCCGCTCAGGAACAGGTGACGAGCGTGCCCGCCGTCCCTGGCGGCGAAGGCAATCCGTCCTGCACGATCGTCGCCGCGGCCGCGACGCCGGGCGAAAGCGGTGTGGACGTTGTCCTCGGCTGGCTCGGCGACAGCCGGGGGTACTGGATCGACGCCGATGGTGTGGTCGAGCAGCTCACCGAGGACCACTCGTGGGCCAACGACCAGATTCGGTCCGGGGTCGACCCCGCCGAGGCGGCGGCCGACCCTCAGGCGAGCACGATCAGCCGCTGGTTGGGGCTCGACAACCCCGACGCCACCCCTGAGGTCGTGACGGTCAACCGTTCGGTCGGTGGTCGGCTGATGTTGTGCAGTGATGGGCTCTGGAATTACGCCCGCACCGATGAGGAGATGAGCGCTTTGGTAGCGGCCCAGTCGGCCACCACGTTGGTCGAACTGGCCGCCGCGCTCACCGCGCATGCGGTGGCATCGGGCGGCCACGACAACATCACCGTCGCCCTGGCCCAGCTGTAGTCATCGCGCCCCGGTAGCCGGGCGGACCCTCGTCGCCGCGCCACGACGCGCTAGTAGCGAAAGGCGGGACGAGCGTTCAACGTGGCATCGCCATCGTCGAAGACGGTCAGGCGAAACTGGCATTGCACCGACTCGCCCGCACACTGCAATTGGCTGTTGTCGTCACCGTCCCAGGTTCCGTCATCGGAGAACGGTCCGATCGGCAACTGCGACTTGATGTCGGCCACGATCCCCGCCTCGTCGGCCGCCTCGAAACCCCAGGTGATGTCGAGGGTGATGGTGTCGCTGAAGCCGTCGAAGTCGATGCTGTAGGCGGACGGCGCCACCCCGAGCGGGGTGGGGAAGTCGTTGCCGAGGGTGGCCAGTCGGTCGAACATGTCGGCCTGGTCGTTGTTGCGTTCGGTGAACCGGATCCACAGCGAAACGCCGTCGGTTCGGTCCGAGACGACAACGTCGTAGGCGCCATCGGTCTGATCGTCGGTGCGACTGAACAGATAGGCGGCCTCCGCGCCCCGGTCGGTCTCGCGCTTCTCGCTCACCTCCAGCGGAACGCCCACGTCACCATCGAAGTAGGCGACCGCGTCATCGAACGACATTGCGGTGACGGCAAAGGTCGCATCGATCCGTAGGAGATCGACGACAGGCGGATCGGCATCGTTGAAGCTTCCGGGTGCGCCCTTTTCCACCTCGGCGTAGATCTCGCGCATCTCCAGACCGGCTCCGGCCGGTCCGAACATGTCGGGCGGCGAGAAGCCAAACAGTTCATCGAAGGGTTCGGCGACCGAGTCGACGGGTCCCGCGACCGAAGCGGTGAACGCCATCCACTCGGCGATGTTGCTCGGGTCGCTCACCACCTCGGTCGGCGGGGCCACCGTCGTTGGCGGAATGGTCGGTGGGATGGTTGGAGCGGCCGTCGTTGGCGGGGTGGGTGCGACGGTCGTCGGCACCGCCGTGGCAGGGACGGTTGGCGTCGCCGCCGGGGCCGTCGTCTCGGGCGTCGATGGCTCGCCATCGTCGCCGGCGACCAGCGTGCCCCCTCCACCACACGCGGCGGCGATGACGGCGAAGGCGGCTACCAACGGGAGACAGAGGCTCCGTATGGGTGAGGAGCGGTGTCGCAGATCCATCTCATTCTCCAGAGTCCAGGGAAGCGGCCGGCGATCGCCAACCAGTGGTTCCGACGGAATGGCCGACGAACCGGTTCGAAATCTCGCCCGATTCTGACCTTCTTTGCCGGACGCGGCGAATGGGCGGGGAGGCCCCGCCCATCACCGGCTTGTCACTGGCTTGGTCGACCGGCTCGTCAGTTCCGTTCCGCTGCAGTGCGGCCTCGGGTCGACCTCTGGTCAGCGGTTGTCTAGGGCCTGCTCCAGGACATGTTCCACTGCACGGTGAACTCGCCCTTGTCGAGGGGGTCGGCGATCGACGCCCCGCAGAACCGGGACTCCGGATCGGTGCAGTTGAGTTGCCGTTCATCCACACCGTCCCACTCGGCGACATCCTCAACACCGCCGACCGGAAGCTGGCCGCGAATATCAGCGGCGATTTCTTCGAAGGTGGAACCCTCGAGCCTCCAATGGGCCTCGGTGTTGACGAAGCTCTCGCTGACCCCGACGAGATAGAACGTGGCCTGCTCCCCGAAGACCGTCGGCTGATCCGACGACTGGGTCGACATGCGCTCCCACATCTCCGGCTGCTCCTCGTTGCGCACGGCCCAGTCGATTCGCAGTTCGATGCCGTCGTCGGCCTCGGTGATGGTGAGGTTGAGCAGGCCTTCGTCCCAGGCGTCGGGGTTTGTCGCCAGCTGGTAGGAGGCCTCGAGGCCCGAGTTTCGGTCCCGCTTGTCGGCGCGAACGGTGGCCAGGGGTTCGTAGGCGTCGTAGTACGCGACCAGTTCCTCGAACGTTATGCCGCCCGTGATCAGGAACTCGCCGCGCGCGGCGTACAGGTCGACCACCGGCGGATCGGCCTCGTTGAAGCTGCCCTTCGAGCCCTTCTCGGCCTCGGCGCTCACCGAAACGGCCGTGAGTTCGGCGGCCTCGGGGACGACGATCCGGTCGCTGGGGAAGAACTTGACCATCGCCTCGAACGGCTCGGCGATGGAATCGACCGGCCCGAGAATGGTGGGGAGAAACGCCCGCCACTCCGCCAGGTTGGCGGGGTCGGGGTTCACCGCGACCGGGGCCTGGGTCGTGGTCGGGGCGACGGTGGTTTCGGGCGCCGCGGTTGTCGGCGCCGAGGTTTCCGGGGTCGGCGTTTCTGGGGTCGGAGCGGTGGTCGCCGGCGCCTCTTCGACGACCGTGGTCGCGGGCGTGTCGCCGCCCGTGGTCGCGGCGGGCGCCGGGTTCGTGGTGGCGGGGGCGACGATCGTGCTCCCGCTTCCGCACGCGGCGGCACTCATTCCAAGTGCTACGGCAAGCGCCGACAATCTCGTGAATCGGGATCTCGTGAGTCGGGATCGCGTGAATCGGGGGAGATTGCCGGTAACTGACATCGAGGAGTTCCTAAGTGGGCAGACAACATCCAGTCGGTCTGACGGACGCAGATGCGTTTCCGTTCGGCATTTTCGGCCCAACCCTGAGGAACCCTTGTCAGTGCGAGAGTTCTCGTTCCGGTGAACCGAGACCGGGGAAGCCGGCATAGGCCGGCAACGCGGGTTGGCCACCGAGGTGGCAGTAGAGCACCTTTGCGCCCGCGGGAATCTCCCCGGACCGGATCATGCCGATCAGCCCCGCCATCGACTTCCCCTCGTACACCGGGTCGGTAAGCATCGCGTCGGTACGGGCAGCGAGGTGGATGGCCTCGACCGTCTGCGCGTCGGGCACCCCGTAGGCGGGGCCCTCGTAGCCGGCGATCACGGTGATCTCGTCGGCGCGCACCGGTCGCCCGAGCTCGATCTTGTCCGCGGTGTTGCGGGCGATGCGGCTCACCTGATCCACGGTTTGCTCGAGGGTCGCGGACGCATCGATGCCGATCACCCGGCGGCCCGGGCGATCCGAGAGCGCAAACCCGGCGATCATGCCCGCGTGGCTGGAGCCGGTGACGGTGCACACGATGATGGTGTCGAAGAAGACGTCGAGGTCGGCCTCCTGGGCCTCGACCTCGACGGCCCAGTTCGCAAAGCCCAAACCGCCGAGCGGATGGTCGGACGCGCCGGCCGGGATCGGGTACGGCTTTCCGCCCGCCTCCACCACCGAGTCGAGCGCCCGCTTCCAACTGTCCCGAATGCCGATGTCGAAGCCCGCTGGGTCGATCCGCACGTCACCACCCATGATGCGGGTGAGCTGGATGTTGCCCACCTTGTCGTACGCCATGTCGTTGTAATCCACCCACCCCTCCTGGACCGTCACGGCATCGAGGCCGAGGTGGCGAGCCACGCCGGTCACCTGTCGGGTGTGGTTCGACTGGATGCCGCCGATCGATACCAGCGTGTCGCACCCCTGCGCGAGCGCGTCGGCCACGAGGTATTCAAGCTTGCGTACCTTGTTGCCACCGAAGGCGATGCCGGAGTTGCAGTCCTCCCGCTTGGCCCAGATTTCGACCTCCCCACCGAGCGCCTCGCTCAACCGGGGCAGCGGGTGCAGCGGCGAGACGCCAAACAGCAGAGGTGTGCGGGGGTAGTCGGCGAGTTTCATGCACCCAGCTAAGCCGATCGCCGTGTCCGGCGCCGATTCACACCCTCATCCGGGGTCCACCCGGTCCGCCGAACGACCAGATTTCGTTTGACCTAGAGCTCGAACGGCCGTCCGTCGACCAACTGGGCGGCCGGTTCCTCGGGATCGGAGAGGTCGGTGACCGCGTCGGGGTCGATGAGCGGAGCGAGGAACGGCCCGGCGCTCATCGGGTCCACGGCGACCAGGCCGGTTTCGGCCTCAACGATCGCGGCGATCGACGTCAGCAGGTCGGCCACGCCGCACACTCCGGCTTCCTCGTTCGCCATCGGCGCCGAGAGGGTCAGGTCGGTGGGCTCCATGGCGAGGCTCACTCCGGTATCGGCCTGATCGAGCTCAAGGGTGTTCTGACCGACGAACAGTTCAAAGCCGGCGTGCTTCTCAGCGATCCGTTCCTGGATTCGTTGCCAGTTCGACAACTGCTCGTAATTGAGCCGCTGACCCCGTTTCGGGGAGTCATCCTGAGCGGCGAGCGCGCTTGGCCAGTTGCCGTCGCTCGGTCGCGGGATAAAGGAAACATCGAAGCTCATTGCGCTGGCTCTCCCTCAAATTCGCTGAAACGCTCGTCCTCGTTCGCCATCGACCGAACCGACCCTCAACTTGAGGAACCCAGCGGCCCGACCGGCCGCGAGGCCACATCTTGTCCTCCCCGGCCGTGGTGATCGCGGCCCGGCGAAACGGTCAAAGCGCGGCTGGGTAAGCTGACGGGACCAGGCCCATCGCCGTTTCCCACACCCATCCTGTCGCGGAGGAATGTTGACCAGTTTCAGCGCCGAGGTTTTTCAGAACGAATACCTTCCCGAAGGCGGAGACGTCGTCGATGCGGTCGTCACGGTGAGCGCCGCCGACGGTGCTGCCGGCGCAGCGGCGGGAACCGGGGCACCGGTCACCGCGGGGGGCCGCGAGCGGGTGGAGATCATCATCATCGACTGCTCGGGTTCGATGCGCGAGGAGGGCGGCGCCAAGATTCGCTCGGCCCGCCTCGCCACCATGGCCGCGATCGACACGCTCGCGGACGACACCTTGTTCGCGGTCATCGCCGGGGTCGACGGCGCCTATTCGCTGCACCCCCAGCAGGGAGGACTCGACCGAGCGAACGCGGTGACCCGCGATTACGCGAAGCAGGCCGTGTCCAAGGCTCGGGCCGACGGCGGGACCGCCATCGGCACGTGGTTGCGCGCCGCGACGAGCCTGTTCTCGCTGGTGCCCGATGCCATCGCCCACTGCACGCTGCTCACCGACGGCAAGAACCAGCATGAGTCCGCCGCGGAACTCGACGCTGCCATCTCCCAGGGCGTCGGGTTGTTCCAGTGCGATGCCCGCGGTCTGGGCTCGGACTGGAACGTCGAGGAACTCCGCCGAATCGCCACGGCGCTCCTCGGAACCGTAGACATCATTCCGCGGCCCGAGGACATGGAGGCCGAGTTCCGTGCCCTCACCGCCCAGGCCATGGCCAAAGAGGTCGGAAGTGTCGCCCTTCGCCTGTGGCACCCTCAGGGTTCCCAGCTCGAGTTCATCCGTCAGGTCGCCCCGAACCTCGACGAGCTGACCACGCGAGCCCAGCCGGTGAATCCCCTTACGAACGACTACCCGCTGGGTGCATGGAGCGGCGACGAGAGCCGCGACTACCACATCCGGGTTCGGATCCCGACGGGCGCCGTGGGCGACGAACGCCTCGCCGCCCGGGTCATGTTGTTGGTCGACGGTGTTGAACAACCCGCCGCGCTCGTGCGCGCGGTGTGGACCAACGACTCCGCGCTGTCGACCCGCCTGAACCGCGAGGTGGCCCACTACACCGGCCAGGCGGAACTGGCCGACGCCATCCACGATGGGCTCGCGGCGCGACAGGCGGGCGACGGCGACACCGCCACGGTCAAGCTCGGCCGGGCGGTGCAACTCGCCCACGAGGCGGGCAACGACGACACGGTGAAGCTGCTGCAGAAAGTGGTCGATGTCGAAGACCCGAAGACGGGAACGGTGCGGCTGAAAAAGCAGGTTGAAGCCGTCGACGAGATGGCCCTCGATGTTCGCTCCACCCGCACCGTGCGGGTGGGCAAGAAGTAGACGGGTCCCGCCATGGTCTGCCCCAACGGACACGATTCCGCGACCGACGACTACTGCTCGGTCTGCGGAAGCAAGCTGGCCGGCGCCGCACCGGGTTCAACCGCACCGCCGCCAACCGCCGCGGCTCCGCCGGCCGGCGATCCGTGCCCGAACTGTGCCGAACCGCACGGCCCAAACGATGTGTTCTGCGAGAACTGCGGATACGACTTTCTCGCCGGCAGTCTGCCTCCGGCCGAGATCGCCGACCCGGCCTTTGCCGGCCCGACCGCGGCGGCAGCAGCGGCCGCTGGTGCCGCGCCCGTCACTCCCCCGCCGGGTCCCACCGCGCAGGGGGTCGAGCTCCGCCTGGTCGTCTCGGTCGACCGGGAGTACTTCGACCGCATGCAGGCCGAGGGCACGCTCGACTTCGCCGACCCCGTGCCCGAACCGGTCGATGTTGCGCTCGCCAGCGCCAAGACGCTCATCGGTCGGCGCAGCGAAAGTCGAGGTGTCTATCCCGAGCTCGACATCGCCGAGCTCACGGGCGACCCCGCCGTGTCCTCGCGCCACGCGTCACTCGAGCAGCAGGCCGACGGATCGTGGAAGCTGACCGACCTGAACTCCACCAACGGCACGTACCTCGACGGCGGCGAGGACGAACTCAAGCCGGCGATCGGTGTCGACGTGGCCGCCGGCTCCGTGCTGCACGTCGGCGCCTGGACCCGCATCGAGATCCTCGAGGCCTGACGACCATCCGCTCAGCCCGACAGAGCGTTGGCCGCAAGAAAGGCGGCGATGGCGTCACCTGCGGCGACAAGGTTGTCGCCTTCCTTCCAGTGCTCGATCAGCGTTGCGTTCGGCGCCAGGTCGACGATGTCGCGAGAGGTCGCCTGCGGGTGGTACACGTCGTCGCCCATCAATACGAGCATCGGGGTGGTGCACGCGCTGATCTGCTGCGCCGTCGCGGTGAGGACCAGCTCGCCGTTCCACATGTTGTCGCCGAAGCTCGCCCAGTCGGCCTCTGACATGTCGGGGTGTTCCGGCGCCAGCGCAGCCGCCCAGGAGTCGAACATCTCGCGCAGCGCGGGGCGCGAATCGGCGTCGATCCCCACCGGTTGCAGCATCACGGCGCTCGCGAACCGCTCGGGCGCGGCCTGCAGCAAACCGAAGATGTAGGGGCCGCCGATACACATGCCCACGACGTGGCAGCGATCGATGTCGAGGTGATCGAGTACCGCCAATTGATCGGCGGTGTAGTCCGCCCAACCGTGGGCGGCCGAGACCGGTCCGACGGATCCCCCGGCGTTGCGTTGGTCCATGCCGATCACCCGATGGGTCGACGCCAGAGCCTTGCGGGGGTTCCACGGCATGCGATCCCAGAAATCGTTCGCCGACAACATGCCACCCGGAGCGATGAGGAGCACCGGGTCGCCGTCGGCCACCCCTTCAACCTCGAAATGCAGGCGGGTAGCGTCAATCTCCAGGATGGCCATGAGCACGGTTTTACCCCGCATCCCATCCGGGACCAACAATCGCGTCCCGGTCACCACGCGAGCACCCGCGCGCTCGCTACGATGCCCAGCCGTGCCACTCCCCCCAAACCCTCGACGCCGTCGCTGACATGCAACGCAGCATCAGCCTTCGGGCCTGGCAGCGCGAGGCGCTCGAACGGTTCGCCACCGACCGGCCCGACACCTTCATGGCCGTCGCCTGCCCTGGAGCCGGCAAGACCACCTTCGCCCTCGCGGCCGCCCGCCAGCGGCTCCGCGGCGAACCGCTACCCATCGTGGTCGTCGTCCCGACCCAGCACCTCAAGCGGCAATGGGCTGAGGCCGCGCTACGGCTCGGCTTGCACCTCGACTCGGACTGGTCGGCCGACACCGGCCGCATCAGCGCGGACATGCACGGCATCGTCGTGACCTACGCCCAGGCCGCGTCGGCGGCCGGCACCCTCGCCAAGATCTCCGGCGACGGCATGGTGATCCTCGACGAGGTCCATCACGCCGCGTCCGATCGGGCGTGGGGTACCGGTGTGGAACGGGCGTTCTCCGGGGCATCGTGTCGCCTGTTGTTGTCGGGCACGCCGTTTCGCACCGACGACAACCCGATTCCGTTCGTCACCTACAGCTTCGGCGACTACGGCGACGCCGTCCCGGACTATGAGTACGGCTACGGCGAGGCGCTCGCCGACGGTGGGGTTGTTCGGCCGGTGTTCTTCCCTCGCTTCGACGGCCACATGGAATGGGTCAACACCGACGGCGACACCATCGAGGCCACGTTCGACGACGACCTGCTCCGGAGCGAGTGGAGCGGCCGCCTGCGCACCGCTCTGAGCCTCGACGGGCAGTGGTTGCCCACCGTGATCGACCATGCCCATCGCCGGCTCCGGGAGCTGCGCCAGACCCACCCCAACGCCGGCGGCCTGGTCATCGCCACCGACCACGAACACGCGAAAGGCATCTGCCGATTGCTCGAGCAGCGCCATGGGGTGAAAGCGAAAATCGCGCTCTCCGACGACCCCAGGGCCAGCGATGTCATCGCCGCCTTCGCCGCGGCCGACGACGAGTGGATCGTGGCCGTGCGCATGATCTCCGAAGGCGTCGACATCCCGCGACTACGCCTCGCTGTGTTCGCGAGCACCACCAGCACCGCCATGTTCTTCCGCCAGGCCGTCGGCCGGATCGCCCGATGGACGGCGGGCATGCGCCGTCAACGGGCCTACATGTACATCCCCGATGATCCCCGCTTGCGCTTCCACGCCACGATGATCGCCGAGGGTCGGCGCCACAGCATCGAGAAACGGCGCGAGCGCGAGCGCGAACGCGAGACCGAATTCGACGACCCCCACCGCCACGTCGAGGCCGACGAGCAGATGTCGTTGTTCTCCGCGCTCTCGTCCACCGTGCTGAGCGACGCGCCACCCGAGGACGGCATCGACCCCACCGAGGACGTCATCGCGGGAGCCGGCGACCTGGAGGGTTTCGTGGTCGACCTCCCTCCCCCGCCGCCTCTGGCCGCCGCACCCGGCGAGCGGGTCCCCGCCGGTCTCGATGCCCTTCGCACCCGGCGGCAGGAAAAGGCCCGGCTGCGCGAGTTCAACGCCGAGCGGATCCGCACGATCGTGGAGATCACCGGCATGGCCCACGCAGTGGTCAACGGCGAACTCAACCAGCGCAGCGGTATCGGCGCGATCGCGAGCGCCACCGTGCCGCAGCTGGAAAAGCGGCTGGCTCGGGCCGACGAATGGATCGCC
This sequence comes from uncultured Acidimicrobiales bacterium, assembly GCA_938041035.1. Classification (GTDB taxonomy): domain Bacteria; phylum Actinomycetota; class Acidimicrobiia; order Acidimicrobiales; family SHLQ01; genus CALHYX01. The sequence continues at coordinate 101,782 of CALHYX010000029.1, forward strand.
GAGCTCGATCGGGCCGCTCGCCGCTAGAGCGAACCTCAGCGTTTTTCATTCATCGTCACCCACCCACTAGATTGGGCCGGTCCACTCATACGTGCCGTTCGGTACACCGGTGTTCCGGTGCCGATTCCCGGGGGAATGATGTCGTTGCTGCGCCGTGTCCTGTTGTTTGCCGTCCTGCTCCCCGGGCTGGTGGGGGTCGCCGCGGCCGCGGCGGAGGAGGGACCGGCACCGATCGAGCCCCCGCCTCCGACCGTCGCGCCCGCCGACGCTGGCCTCGACACGCCCACCAGTCCTCCCGCACCCGCCGACGCCGACGCCCCGCCCACTCCTCCGCCGACGCCGACCTCGTTCGACAGCGACATCGGCAACTGCGCCGAACGCTGTCGATGGGTGCAGAACCTGATCGATCGTTTCATCCGGTATCTCCGGGTGCAGTACTGCATCAGATTCGGTGACGAAGACCGCTCCTGCCAGGACGACCCACCCCTCGACCCGGCCGAGTTCTCGGTCACCGAATCGGTCGGTCAGCTGACCATCCGGGGCGCCCAGCCCGGCCAGGAGCTGCTGGTTACCGCGGACGACCTCAACACCTGGGAAGGCGTCGCCGACGACGACGGCGAGTACATCTTCCACTACCTGCCCGCCGGCGAGAACTACACGGTGACCAACGCGGCCCAGACCGAGGGGGTCACCGGGGTCACGGTGCTCGATCGGGACAGCTCCACCCCGGAGCAGTCGTTCTACGCCGACCAGGTCATCGATGAGGGTTTCGGCTACATCGAAACCCGCGATGGCACGACCCTGTCGGCCTACGTGGTGCTTCCCGGCCCGGTCGAGGACGGCCCGTACCCCACCGTGGTCGAATACTCCGGCTACTCCCCGTCCGATCCCATCAGCGGGCGCCAACAGTTCGCCGACCTGGCACCGTTTTGCAACGTATTGCCCACCTTGTGCAAGGCCCCGACCCAGGTCTCGTCGATCCTGGCGGGACTGCGCGGCTACGCCATCGTCGGGGTCAACGTGCGCGGCACCGGATGTTCGGGCGGCGCCTACGACTACTTCGACGAAGCGCAGCTCGCCGACGGCTACGACATGATCGAAGCCATCGCCGCGCAGCCGTGGGTGAAGCACAATCGCGTCGGCATGGTCGGGTTGTCCTACCCGGGTATCGCCCAACTCCATGTCGCCCGGACCCAGCCGCCCAGCCTGGCGGCCATCGCCCCGCTCTCGGTCACCCCCGATGCGGGCGCAGGCGTCGCCCGCCCGGGCGGGCTGATCAACGTCGGTTTCGCCACCCAGTGGGCCGACCAGGTGCGCAGCAACGCCGCGGCCCGAGGCCAGGGCTGGGAGGGCCAGCTCATCGAAGAGGGCGACACGGAATGCGAAGCGAACCAGGAGCTGCGCAACCACGGTGTGGACCTGGTGCAGCGCATCCGCGACAACGCGTATTACACCGACGAGGTGGCGGGCCCGCTCGACGGCCGGAACTTCGTACCCCGGATCAACGTCCCCGTGTACCTGACCAGCCAGTGGCAGGACGAACAGACCGGCGGCGCGTTCAACACGATTCTGGATGAGTTCACCGGTTCGCCCTACGCCCGGCTCGACCTCACCAACGGGGCCCACGTCGACGGCTACGCCCCGTTCCGCATCGACGAATGGAAGGCGTTCCTCGACATCTATGTCGCCCAGGAGGTACCGACGTTTAACCCGCTGTTCGGCGACGTGGTTGCGCCGCTGCTGTACGACCAGATCTTCGACGCGTCGCCGACGCTGCCTCCGTCGAGGTGGGACGGCGTCACCACCCTCGCCGAGGCCCGGGCGATCTGGGAGTCGGAACCGACGGTGAAGGTCACGTTCGAAAGCGGTGCCGGCAGCGACGAACCCGGATCCCCGGTCGGGACATTCACCGCCGAATTCGATTCGTGGCCCCCGCCGGAGACCCAGCTCGAACGGTGGTATCTCCAGCCCGACGGATCGCTCGGCCCGGCCCTCCCGCCGGCCGCGGGCGGCGAATCGTCGTTCCTCCGCAACCCTGACGAGGGGGAGACCACCTACTACCAGGGCGGGTCCGGCGGCGTGTTCGCCGCGCTTCCCCCCTACGACTGGAAGGTCGAAACCGACGGCGAACACCTGGGCTTCATCAGCGACCCCCTCGCCGATGACCTCGGTCTGGTGGGTACCGCCAGCGTCGACCTGTGGGTGAAGTCGACGGCCGACAACACCGACCTCGAGGTGCTGATCAGCGAGGTTCGCCCGGACGGTTCGGAGATGCTGGTGCAGACCGGCGTGCTCGACACCGAGTACCGCGTACTCGACCCGGACGAATCGACCGCGCTGTTCCCCTTCCCGGCCGCTCGCGAAGAGGACTCCGCCGTGCTGGAGCCCGACGGTTGGACCCAGGTCCGTATCGCGACCCACGCGTTCGCCCACGTGTTCCGGGCCGGGTCGAGACTGCGGTTGGTGATCGACACGCCCGGCGGCGACGAGGCCCTCTGGGCCTACGAGCTTCCCGATCGGGGCGACGACGTCGAGAACCGGATCGCCCACGACGCAGCGTTCCCGTCCTCGATCGCCCTGCCGGTGATCCCCGGGCTCACCGCGCCGGGTGACCCGGCACCGTGTCCGTCGCTGCGGGGCCAACCGTGCCGGAACTACACCCCCTGATCCCCCACGGGCCGGTTCGCCCCGGACACCGGACCGTAGCGGCGCAGTAGCCTGGCCCGATGGCGCCGAAGGCGAGACCCGAGGTGCTGGAGATCGCCGGCCGCGAGGTCTCGATCTCCAGCCCGAACAAGGAGTTCTTCTCCAAACGCGGGCAGACCAAGCTCGACCTGGTGCAGTACTACCTGTCGATCGCCGAGCCGCTCATGCGGACGCTCGGCGGCCGGCCGACCCTCATGCAGCGATTCCCCGACGGCGCGAGCGGCAAGTCGTTCTTCCAGAAGCGGGTTCCGAAAGGGGCGCCCGAGTGGTTGGAGACGACCGTGGTCAGCACGCCGAACGGCACGACATCCAACGCGCTGGTGATCGCCGATCTGGCCCACGTCGCGTGGGCGGTCAACATGGGCACACTCGGGTTTCACATGTGGCCCTACCTCGCCGAGTCCCCCGAGTTCACCGACGAGTTGCGGATCGATCTCGACCCGTCGCCGGGCACCGATTTCGACGACGTGCGGTTCGCCGCAGGGGCGGTGAAGGAGCTGTTCGACGAGCTTTCGATGCGCAGCTACATCAAGGCCACCGGCAGTAAGGGTCTGCACATCTATGTCCGACTCGAACCGCGGTGGGATGGCTATGAGGTCCGGGCGGCCGCGGTCGCCGCCGCCCGCGAACTTGAACGCCGCCACCCCGAGCGACTCACCGCCAAGTGGTGGAAGGAGGAACGCGGCGAGCGGGTGTTCATCGACTTCAATCAGAACGCGCCCCACAAGACGGTGTTCGGGGCGTGGGCCGTACGACCCCGCGTCGGCGCACAGGTGTCGATGCCGTTCGGGTGGGATCTGCTCGACACCATCGATCCCCAGGCCATCACCATGGACGAGGTGCCCGCGATCGTGGCCGCCGACGGTGACGCATGGGAGACGATGAACGACGCGCCGCAGTCGATCGAACGGTTGCTCTCGATGTCGGAGACCGACATGGCCGCCGGGTTGATGGATGCTCCGTGGCCACCGGTGTACCCGAAGCAACCGAACGAACCGCCGCGGGTGGCGCCGAGCCGGGCGAGGAAACCGGACGGCGACGAAGCGTCCTGACCCCGCGAGGCAGCCGTAGCATTGGGGGCGTGACCGACGCACCGACCCTGCTGTTCCTGCACGCCCACCCCGACGACGAGTCGATCCTCACCGGGGCCTCTATCGCCCGGGCGAAAGCCGTTGGGGCCCGGGTGATCGTCGCCTTCGCCACCCGGGGCGACGCCGGCGAAACCAACCAGGATCTCGGCGGCGACACCATGGGCGAACGGCGCGAGGCCGAAGCCAGAGCCGCGTGCACCAAACTCGGCGTCGACCGGGTGTTGTTCCTCGGCTTCGAGGACTCCGGCATGGCCGACACCGAGACCACGAAGAACCCGGCCGCGTTCTGCAACGCCGACCTCGACGAGGTGGGTGCCCGACTCAGCATCGCTCTGGTTAACGAGACCGTGGACGCGGTCATTGGCTATGACCGCAACGGCACCTACGGCCACCCCGACCACATCCAGGTGCATCGGGCCGCCCACCACGTTGCGCCCATGCTCCACGCGCCCTGGGTCTTCGATGCAACGTACAACCGCGACTACCTCCAGAGCCTGGAGGAAAGCGGGTACGGCGAAATCGACGAGAACTTCGCCTCTCCGGCCGGTGAACTCACCCACTTCATCGAAGGGACCGATGTGTTCGCCGCCAAGCTCGATGCGCTCACCGAACATCGGAGCCAGGCGCCCGAAGACATGGATCTCGACGCCCCGGAGACGATCTCGGGTTTCGCCCAGCAGTTCGGCACCGAGTGGTACATCGCGACCGCGGTGATACCCGAAGCCGACTTCGGTCGGTTCGGCGCCATCTTCACGCCTGCCGACGAGTGGTCGGGCGCTCCACCCGCGGTCTGATCCCGAGCCCGGTTCGGGCGGACCCGTCCACCGGCACCGGTCTCAACAAACCGACGCGTGCCGTCCCATGCGCCGGCACCGACCCCAACGGGTCGACCCGACTGCGTCGGTACGGGCAGATCTCTATCCGGCGCGTCAGCGGATTGGTCTAGTGACACCGGATCCCTTCGGGAACCGCCGACCCCGGTCGGAACGTCACAGAACACAGGAGTAAGAACATGACCACCGAGCGAAGCTTCAGCAACGGGAAGAACCCGGGCCGTCACCGGCGGCGTCGAAATCTCTTCCAAATTCCAACCGCAGTGTTTCTCACGATCCTCAGCCTCGTCGTCCTTCCGGTAAGCGCGGCGCTGGCCGGACCGGGAGACACCGGCGAGGGTGGCGCACCCATCGAAGGTGAGATCGACGACGAACGCTTCGAGGTCGTCAACAGGCAATCCTCCGGTGAGGCCGAGGCCACCGACATACGCCTAATTGCGGAGAGCCACGGTTGGACCATCGAGCAGGCCGAAGCCCGCCAGCGGGCGGCTGAAGAAGTCGGAGCTCTGGCGGAGTTCGCGGCCGCCAACTACCCCGACCAGTTCGTCGGCTCCGCACTCGCCGCCGACCCCGAAGCACCGCCGACGCTGTACCTCAAGGGCAACGCCTCACAGGAACTCATCGATATGGCCGGGTCCGCTGACGTTACGCTCCGCGAGTCGATGCCCTACAGCTTCAACGAACTTGAGGAACGCAAAATCGCGGTTCACCGAGCTGCCGAAGCCATGGGATTCGACTACGTAGCGACATCGTTTGGCATCGATGATGCCGGCACCATCGATCTCGAAGTTGCCATGTCGACGGAGGCCGGTGACGGCGGAGTCGCCCCCGAGGTGCAAGCCGAGGCGGTAACCGCCGAGCTACCGGCGGAGCTTCGAGACACGGTGAATGTGACCATGGCCGACCCCGCCCTCTTCGAGGACCAGGACGCGTTCGGCGGCATGCGCATCCGAAGTGGCACCCATGTCTGCACCAGTGGCTGGACCGTGTACCGAATCTCTGACGGCACCCGAGGGGTGTCCACGGCGGGACACTGCACCGGAATGAACGAGATCGTGCATCCGGGCCACGGGAACCATGCCACCTCGTTTCGGGCTGAGCATCGAGGCCAATGGGGCGACATCGAATGGCACACCACCGCACAGAACGAAAGCGCCAGGTTCTACTCCGACGCGAACAACATTCGTAACGTCAACGCCGTTGAGGCCCGGGCCAACATCACCCTTGGCGAGACTGTCTGCGTGTACGGGCGAAACTCGAACAGTCGAGATTGTTCGCTCGACGTCGAGAAGTTGTCCCATTCCTGCACGGTCAGCGGCGTCTACAACGACCGCCTCGTCCGTATGAACGGCCACGTCACCACAGGTGGCGACAGCGGTGGCGGCTGGTCCCTCGGCAACCGTGCCTACGGGTCGACCAAGGGCAACTGCGGCGGAAACGTGTGGTCGGTAGCCGATCTCTACGACGAGGCGCTTGGCGTCCGCGTCCTAACTAAGTAGGAGAACCCCATGCACCTCACCAAATCACTCGGAGCGATCGTTCTGACGGCCGCACTGGCTTTGACGGGTTGTTCGAGCCAATCGAATGAACCGGCAGCGCCCGAGACAACGAGTTCGCCCGACCCGCAGCCCTCACCGACTGAACCCGTGCAAGACCGGACGCCTCTAGCTCTGGTCAACTCCAAGGGAAATAGCGATGGGGCCGCAACCTTCGGCGTTCTCTCGGTGAACGCGGGGTGCACTCATCTGGTATCCGATGCCGGAGCGACCTTCCTCATCTGGCCCTCGGGCCAGACGAGGTGGGACGCCGACAACAACACGGTGGTGTTTACTTCCGCCGGCGGAGAAGAGGTCATTTTGCACGACGGTGACGAGATCACCGTCGGCGGAAGCGGTGGCCCTGGCGGCGACCAACACCCGGATTGGCAGGACTCGCTGTTGTGGGAGCAGAACCCGCTCGACGAGTGCCGCACCGATAGCTGGTGGGTTGTCGGCGACGTCAGCCTCTAGCGGTGTGCAGCCGAGCCTCGCCATAGAACCGGCGGGGCTCGGCTACAACCGTTCGTACGACCAGCTCACCGGATGGTCGCCCTCGTAGGGCATGGTCCCGTGGAAGGCTCGGGGGTCCTCGTCGAACACGAGCGGGAGGAAGTAACGGTCCCCTTCCCACAGCGGAAGATCGGCGGCGGCGCGCTCGGTCGGGTCCGGCGAACAGGCGGCCACGATGCGAGCCCGGTCGACCCATTCGAGATCGCCCTCCTCGTTGCCGGTCAACGCCTCACCGGTCCAGGCCTCACTGAGGAACACAAACCCCAGCCAGTCTTCGCCGTTCGGCCCAAAACCCGTCCAGGTCACCGTGCCTCGTAGGCGAAGTTCGTCGAGTTCGAGGTCGGCCTCCTCCCGTATTTCCCGGCGGAAACCACTGACGACATCCTCGTCGGGCTCGACCTTGCCACCGAGCCCGTTGTACTTCCCGAAATGGTCGTCGTTCGCCCGGGCGTTGCGGTGAATCATCAGTACCCGGTCACCGGCGCGATCCCACAGATAGCCGAGGGTGCCCACGATCGGTCGAAACGGACGCATCGGATTCTGCACCCGACGACGCTACCGTTTTGTCGAGCTGAGTCGACCCAAGGCCCTTCGGTGAAACTTCCCGCCAGGTCGCCGCATCAAAGGACTATGACCATGCATTCTCCGCTCCGCTTGATCTTCGTCCTCGCGATGGCGCTCTTGGCCGCCGCTTGCGGCGGATCCACCGTCGCCGACCTCGCTTCCACCACCACGGCGTCGGACGACGCCCTGGGCGACGCGGATGCAGCCGAGCCCGCGCCGACGGCGCCGTCCCCGACGGACCCACCGCCTCCATCGAGCCCCGCGACCGCATCCACGGTTCCCCCGACCACCGTGGCACCGGCCGACACCGCCCCGATCGACACCGCCCCGATCGACACTTCCCCCGTCGACACCGCCCCGGCCGATGAGCCGGCATCGGGCGACGCGGCAAGCGACGAATTCTGCACCGAGATCGCCGCCCTCGGCATCCTCATCGACGGCACCGACGACAGCGAGGCGGCTCGGGAGCAGATCGCTCGGGTCCGCCGGTCCATTCCCGATGGCACTCCCGACCACGTCGATGACTTTCTCGAGTTCCTGCTCCTCGTCGACGAGCAGATCGAGGCGGGCAACGAAACCCCGACCCAGGAGCAGCTCGACGAACTGCTCGCCCTGGTGAGTCCTGAGCTGCCGGGCTATCTGATCGAGAACTGCCCGCCGGCCACCTACCCGGGCGCCCAGAACCTGTCGGATTTCGTCACCATCTTCGTCGAACAGGCCTAGAGCCCACTAGCGGGTCTCGCGCAGCCACTCATAGTGTCCGGGGTCCGGAAAGAGCCACTCTCCACCCCAACCGAACCCCTCGGCCTCCATCGCCGCCACGAGCCGTAGGTCCTGGGTCGAAAAGCTCCCTCGAGGGTTGGCGCCGATGTTGAGGTCGAGGGCAATCCCCCAGGAATGGCGCGACAACGGCTGCCCCGGGGCGGTACGTCGGGGCGAATAGCAGCCCGCGAAGTTTGCCGGATTCACCAACTGGTCGAGCGCGCGCAGCTGGAGATCGTTCATCGCCGCTTCGACCAGGTCGAGGATGTCGCGGTGACAGGTCAGCGCGCCCAGGATCGGAACGTCGCGGGTTTCGATGTTGGCCGCAACCCACTCGGGGTCCACCTCGACCGAACGACCCGAGCCGGGCCGATAGGCAAACTCCCCGAACCGTTCCTTGATGAGCGCCTGGGGCAGGACGGCGTCGCCATGGCGCAGGTACGGCGTCTCACCCGTCACCCGAAATCGAAGGGGTGCCGGCGGATCCAGATGGTCGCGCACCCAGGCCTCGGCATCGGCGCGGGGTTGGGTTGGACGGGCGAGTGCGAACCGCGGTGTGGTGAGGCCCATCGTGGAGCCGGTCTGGCGGTCGACGAGCAGTTCGGCGCCCGCTCCCGCCACGTCACCGATGATGCCGGCGACTTCCAGGGATGTGCCGTCGGCCAGTTCGAGCACCCCGCCCTCGCCGATGCGGCGCAGACGAGCCGAGGTCTCGGTAAGCAGCGCCTGTCCGGTCTCGAGCGATACCACTGCATCCTCGTGCTCGGGAGCGACGAAACCCGAGTAGGTGGAGGGATCGATGGCGAGAGCATCGATGGCGATGCGCCACGGTGCCTCCAATCGCAGAACCTCGGTGCCGTCGGCGGCCGCGACGGCGACGAGATCCACCTGATCGCCCGCCACGACGGTGGATGCACCCATGTCGGGCGCGGCGGCCAGCGCCGGGCCGAGCGTGGCGGGCAGTCCCCCCGAGGTCCAGATGAGTAGCGTCGCCGGTGCGACCGCGTTGGTCGACAGTACCGAGGTCGTCGACGGTACCGCGTTGGTCGACGGTACCGAGGTGGTCGACGGCTCGGACCGAGCGGTGGTTGATGGGATCGGTGCCGCCGCGGTAAGCGAGGTTGGCGGCGGGTTCGTGGCCGCCGCGGCGTCGGTCGTGACGGACGAGGCCGCCCCGTCGGTGATCGTCGGAGCCGGTGGCGCGGCCCCTTCGGGCCCACCGAGCGATGAGACCACGCCGAAGCCGGCGGCGAACCCGACCACGACCAACGCCATGGTGACGAGGATGCGTCGCAGCATCGTCATCGCTCCAGCGAGTCGGCCACGGTGAGGAGTTCCGCCAACGACAGACCCGCTCCTTCGACCAGCAGCCGCCAACCCGCCTCGACCCACTCGATGGAGTGCCGCTGCGGATCATGGCGGCCCGGGCCCCCTCGAATCTCGACGGCGGTGACATCGGGTCCGAGCGGCGGCGCGAGCACGTCGCCGGGCTGCTGGACAATTTCGTAGGCCGAGGCGCCCGGACCGGCCACCACGATCGTGACCAGTCCGTCGTCGACCCGGGCAGCCGAAATCGATGGCGGCCGGAGCGCACCGGAGGGCAACTCGCTCACGACGGCCCCCTGCACCCAGGAGTCCGGTACCGGTCGACCGGTGACGCCAAGGCCGGTGGCGACCTGCACCAGGTCGTCCACCGCGAGCGATCCGCGCACTTCGACGTCGATGGGCGCGCCGGCGGCATCGACGCCGTGAATGGCGACCGCGTCACCGCGCGGGGTGATGTACACCACCCCTGCCGAGGTCTCGACGGCGGTCACGAGGGGGCCGGCCGACCCGAACAGTTGGGTTTCGGCCCACTCCCGGACGCCGGTGACCGTCACCCAGGCCCGCCCGTCGCTGAACGATCGCATCTGGGCGTCCGTCCCGGTGAACACACCGAGACGATGAGCGGCCATCCCCTCGGGCAGCCATCCCGGGGCCGGCACATCGACGGTCGATCGGTCGCGGAAACCGGCGTCGACCGGGGTTCCGGCCGGTGCCAGTCGCGCAAGCCAGTCCCCCGCCGACGGCGGCGGTGGGGTGGACGTCGGCCGAAAATCCGCTTCGAGCAGCGTCGAGCCCGGTGGGTCGAGCTGACCGGTGCGCACGGCCCAGCGATCCCGGGCCTCCCCGATACCGGCTCGGACGGTGATACCGCGCAACACGTACGTCTCCTCGTCGAGCTGCAACTCGACCCGGTCGCCGGGGGCATAGCTCCGCCAGTCCCCGACGGAGAACAGGGCGTCGAGCACGGGAGCCATCTGGGCGGCCGACCCGACGACCGTGAGCACGCCGTCGGCGGCGTCGATATCGCTGGCGAGCACCGCGTCGGCATCGAGACCGAGCCCACCGATCGGCACCACCAGATCGAGGGCGCTCGATGCAAACGGCGCCCGACCAACGGTGCCGACGTTCACCGGCTCCGTCGTCAGACAGTCCGGTCGCAGATCGACTGGGCAACCGGCGCGACCCGAGCGGGCGGCCTCGCCATTCGCGGTGAATCGGACGACGTCGTTGTCGGGCCACAAGCCGATCGACGGGTAGTCGGTACGATCCTCCAGTTCGAGAAACAGCGCGTCCGGGGCGCGGTAGTCGAGCGTCCCGGAGAACGAGCGAACCGGCACCTCCGGGTGCCAGCCGTACTCTTCGATGGTGACGACTGCGGCGTGGGCATCGACGCCGGCCTGGGCCGCGATCGCATCGTCGAGCAGGTCGGCGGCCGCGATGTCATCGCCGAGGCGGGGGGCGCCGGCGATCACCCCGCCGATGACCGCGGCCGCCGCGAACACGGGAATCGCCCAGCGCCAGCTGAGCCCCCATTGGCCCTGGGGTTGACGGCGGCGGCTGGGCTTGGGCGTGGTCGTTGGTGGGGGCTCGGGAGCACCGGCGAGGCCGATGCGTTCGCGCACGACATCCGTGACATCGGGCGGCGTCTCGGCCACCTGAAACCGAGCGAGTCGGCGCAACGCGAGCGCGTCGTCGCGGAAGCGTTGCCCATCGCCAGAGAGCGTTTCGGGAGCCGGACCCTCGCCGTCGAGGGCGGCCGAGATCTCGGCGAGTAGCCGATCGTCGTCAGCCATGGTCGGCCTCCTCCTCGCCGAGGTCGTCGGCCCGAAACCACTCGACGAGCGCCCGGCGAGCACCGAACAGCCGGCTCTTCACCGTTCCGTCGGCGACGTCGAGCACGACCGCAGCCTCCCGGTACTTGAACCCGAGAATCTCTACGAGCACGAACACCTCGCGGTGATCCGCTCCGATTGCAGCGAGCGCGGTCTCCAGTTCGATCGAATCGGTGTCCGGACTCGTCGTCATCACCTGGGCTTGGCGAACCACGCGCGACCGCAGCACCCGATCGAGCCGGGCGCGGCGCTGCTGGCGGCGCAGTTCATCGATGCCGCGGTTGCGGGCGATCCGCATGAGCCAGGCGCTGAAGGGGGCCTCGAACCGATAGGTGTCGAGCCGCTGAAAGACGAGCACAAAGGTGTCCTGGGTCAGATCGGTCGCCAGATCGCCGTCGCCCGTGAGGTGACGAAGAAACCGCCACACATCGGCCTGGCAGTGGCGGACGAGCTCGGTGAAGGCTCCGTCGTCGCCGGCGGCCGCCGCCCGCACGAGACGCGGATCGGGTTCGTCCATGTGGGCTGCTCCCCTCTCCCGGCTCGGTTCCCCCCTCCCAGGGTGCCCCATCGATCGGCGCCCGTCAGCACGCGCAACCGATCGAGCCTTCCTGGATGGCCGAACCGGCCGGCCCAATGAAGCCGAGGCCCTCGCCGGGCACGACGAGCGAGGCGACCTCCTGCCCCGTGCCGATGTCGACCAGTACCACCTGACCGGGTTGGGCCACCCGCAGCTGTCGGCCGTCGCTCGAGATCTGCAGGTCAAAGCTCGGCCGCTCGGAGAACCAGATGCGTTCGAGCGTCTCGAGATCCGGGTTGAGGGCGATGATCGCGCCCCCTCCCGTCAGCGCATAGAGCCGACCGTCTCGCCCCACCGCCGTCGCCAACGGGCCGCTCCTGGCGTCGGCCTGCAGCTGGGGGACCGCACCCTGGTCGACCACGGTGAAGAAGTCGGTCTCGATGGCCACGACGGTGGCCGTGCTCGCATCGGTCACGTACAACATCGATCCGTCGGGCGAGACCGCGATCGAGAGTTTGGCGTCCTCGGTCGTGCCGATGGGCTCGGGCAAGAAGATGCAGAACGACCAGTCCTCCTCCAGGCTCAGCACGTGGACGAAGGCGTACCGGTCCTGACCCGGAGCACCGGGATCGGCGAGCGGGTCATCCCCGGGCTCGAGCGAGTACAGCGTGTAGAGGAAGGTGGAATCGGGATCGAGGACCTGGTCTCGGGCCACCCCGCGCATCTCGGGTTCGAGTTCGACGTTGGGGCTGTACACGTCGGCGACCTCGCCGGTCTCGAGGTCGAGTTGGCGCACGAAGTAGCGGTCCGGTTCAAGGGCGGGAAAGAACTCCAGGAGGTAGATCACCGAACCGTCGAGTGAGAAGGTCTCGGGTTCGAAATTGCCGTCGAGGTCATAAATCCGCGGTGGGCGCTGGTCGGCCCACAGGACGGCGAGCCGCGTGGTGTCGCGCGACTCCGGTTCGTACAGCCCGGTGGCCGGTTCCTCCCGGAGGGGCATGAGCGCGACGGCCGCTCCCGTGGGCGCCACCGATCGGATCTCGAGCTGTTCGTCGAAGTGGGCGTGGATCTCGAATTCGCCGGTGTCGACGTCGACCGAACGTACCTCGGTGCCGTCATCGGTCGGCACCGCCTGATACAGCGAGGCCCCATCGGCCGAGATCGCCGCCCCGGAGTAGGTGGTGACCGCCTCGGTGGCCGGTTCGATGCGGTTGATGGACCCGTCGTCGGTCACGACGAGCACGGCGTCGGCGGCATCGGCCGGCCAGGCGAGGCCCACCAGAGCACCGAGCGCGCCGCCGACAACGATGAGCGAAACGAGCCCGAACCAGCGGCGCTTACGGGCCGTGGCGGGGGTGGACTGGACCCGTGCGGGGTCGGCGGTTTCGGGTCTCGGGTTGGCCGAATGTGCCATCGGAACTCCTCGGGCAAGGCGGTGGCGAATCCACCCTCTCGCTCCACCCGACGTGCTCCGACGGGCGTTTGTTCACGACCCGTCAGAAAAAAAAATCGCGCCCGGATAGCCATCTCGCGGTACGGGATGGCCGGGATGTCGATAGCCTGCACCCAGGTGGCTGTTCGTAGTCACCGGAAAAAACAGTGAGGAAATCAGCAATGCCTACCGGAACCGTGAAGTTCTTCAACGCAGAGAAGGGCTTCGGCTTCATCTCTCAGGCAGAGGGCGACGATGTGTTCGTCCACTACTCCAACATCGAGGGCTCCGGTTACCGAAGCCTCGACGAAGGTCAGAACGTCGAGTTTGAGGTCGGTCCTGGCCGTAAGGGTCCTGAGGCCCTGAACGTCCGGGTCGTCTGATCCAGAACGAGCCAGAACGAAAGAAGTAAAGCTTGCGGGCGGGGTGCGGGTAACGCACCCCGCCCGCTTGCGTTTTCGGCATCCGCGGGTAGCGGGTGCTCAGGCGAGCGCGGCTACACCGACGTGAGTTGGTAATCGCCGATCTCGTCGCTCCATTCGAGGGCGACGAGGCCTCGGGCCGCGGCTGCCTTCACAAACGGCAGGAAGCCCGAGTACCCGAGGCGCCGCTCGTTGAAGTCTCCCTGGCGATTGCGCATCTGGCGTTTGAGTCCGGACAGCGCCGCCGGTTGAGAATCGGCGACCACCGCCACGAGAAGATTCATGGCGTCGGTCTCGCCCGAGCCCTCCGCGGCGAGTGACACCTCGGGGTCGCCGCGACGACCGTCGAGCTCCACGATCCCCTGGTCGCCAAGGCTGCGAAGCAGTTCACCGAAGGCGCGGAATCCGTGGTCGGCCTCGGAGAAGGTGGGGTCCTTGCGCAACAACGCCCGCTTGAGCGTGGACGCCCGCACCGCCGAATCGCCGGAGCGTAGGAGACCCGACAAGGTACCGACCACCGTGGCGACCAGATCCCGCGGTGCCTGCGGCGCGTCCTCGTCGTCGTCGGACGACGCGTCATCCGACGTCGGTACGGCGTCGCGACGATCGGTGCGATCGACCAGCCGGTCATAGAAGAGGAACTCGTCACAGGCCGCGGGCAACAGATTTGATGTCGAGCCTTCAACCCCGACACCGATCACCCGTTTGTCGAGTTCGCGCAACTTGTGCACCAGGGGGGTGAAGTCGCTGTCGCCGGTGCCAAGCACGAACGTGGTGATGTAGGACCGTTCGAACGCGAGCTCGATGGCATCGACCACCAGTTTGATGTCGGCGCTGTTCTTGCGCGCCTTGCCCATCCGCTGGGTGATCTCGATCAGCTCGACGTGCTGTCGGGTGAGCATGCGCCGGTCCTTGTCGAACATCGACCAGTCCGCGTACGCCTTGCGCACGACCACCCGGCCCCGCTCGGCCATGGCGTCGGCGATGGGTTGAAGGTCAAAGTTGACATTCAGCCGATCCCGGGCGCCGATGGCGAGGTTTTCGTAGTCGAGGAACAGGGCGATGCGATCTTCGTCGTGGTTCACCCCTGCATCCTCACACGGAACCGGTCCCGCAGGGGGACGCTCCGGGCCGGGCGCGGCCGCCCTCGCGAGCTGTTAGCTCTCGAAGCCCGGGGTGCGGGCTTCCCAGCGAGCATTGACCGCACCCTGGTCGTCAGCGGAGAGTTCGACGTAGCCGACGGCGGAGATCGATTCGAGGCCCGCGTCGCTCAACATGTAGTCGACGAAGTCGGCTACCCCGGTCTGGTTCGCCGCGGCGTCGACGTTGACGTAGGTGTACAGGAACCGGGCGATCGGGAACTCGGCGGAGGCGATGGTCTCCTCGGTCGGCGACACGCAGGTACCGCCGTCCTCGGTCGACACCTGCAACAACTTCACCTGACCGGCTTCCTCGGCCTCTTTGGCAAAGGCAAAGCCGACCCAGCCGAGCGAGAACTGGCTGCTGGCGATGCCCTCGATGATGACGTTGTCATCGGGGCTGGAGGTGTAATCCGGGCGGATGGTCTCGTCGAATTCGCGGGCGCCGGTGTCGAGGCCGGTGTCGCCCTTGACGACACCGTCGATCACGATCTCGTTGAACGAGTCGAAGGTGCCCGATTCCTCGCCGGGGCCGAAGACGTCGAGCGGCGCTTCGGGGAACTGCGTCCCGCTCCACTCACCGGTGAGGGCGTTGGCATCGGACCAGTCGCTGAAGCCGATGGCCTCACCCGACAGCAGGGCGTAGAGGTCGTTGAAGGAGACGCATTCGATGGCGTCGTTGGTGGACGACGTGATCACGCTGATGCCGTCGATGGCCCGCTTGAGTTCGATGAACTCGATGCCGTTCTCTTCGCAGATGGCGATCTCTTCGGCTTTGTATTGGCGCGACGCGTTGCCGATCGGCACCTCGCCGGCGCAGAACTTCCTGGCCCCATCACCGGAACCCGGCCCTTCGACCGCGATGGCGAGGCCGGGTTGTTGGGCGGCGAATTCTTCGGCCTGGCGCTGGACGATCGGGAAGACGGTCGATGAACCGGAGACGAGGAACTGGCCCTCGGTGCCGTCTCCGGAACCTCCGCCATCGCCGGAGGCTCCGTCGGAACCGCCGCTACTGCCGCACGCGGCAGCGATGAGGCTGAACGCAAATAGCATCGCGAGCAACGTGGTGGGGCGAGAGCGGCGGTGACGGGTTTGGGTACGAGGGAACGCGGTGTCTTCCATACCGCTCACGGTAGAGACGGCACCTTGCCCGGCGTTCGCGATCACCTTGCGTTCTGACCACGACAAGGTGAACTCTGGGTAACGAAGCCCGCGGCGGGGTGAAACCCGTCACCCAATGGGACTGCGCCGGCGTTCCACCCCGTCGAACGCAATCGCGGCGATGAGCATCAGTACCAGCGGAAGAACGGGGATGTGCCAGAGAAAGTCGATCGCCGAATGGACCCCAAAGCCCGCGAGGGCCGGGGTCACAATCGCCGGCGCCGCAGCCGCTCCGCGACGACGCACCATCAGCCAGGCCGAGAAGAACAGACCAATCGCGCCCAACACGCCATGGGTGACGAGCAGTTCGAGATACTCGTTGTGCACGAATCGGGCTCGTAGGGCCCGTCCGTCCTCGTTCCATTGCAGATCCACCACCCCGGGGCCCTGACCGATGATCGGCGACGATGTGAACTCCCCCCACGCCGCCTCGGCTTCGGCGCGACGGTCGCCGAAAACCACTCGATCGTCGAGCGACCCAGCGCTAGTGGTGGACGAGATGTTGAACCGGCGATCGACGACGTCGTCGAGCAGGCCGGTAGAGAGGAGGAGACCTCCACCCACGACCGCTACCGCGGACCGAGGAGATCTCGACTTCGAGATCGTCCGCCAGGTCGAGGTGGCCGACGACGGCGCCCTGGTCATCTACCTTGACGTGCCCTGTGAGGCCAACGCCTACGTCGACGCATACGTGGAGGTGCGGCAGGCGAAGGCGAAGGGAAGCACCGCCTCGACCGCGTACGGAACCACCTACAACGTTGGCGCCTGCATCGATGGCGAGTTGCGGATCGAAACGCGCGCCTATCCCTACGACGGACGGATCCAGTCCGGCAAGCTGGCCATTACCGCGACCGTGTACATCTACGGAGCCGAGTACTCGATGTCCATCCGTACCTCGACCGGACAGGTGAAGGGGAGCGACGTTCGCGACCTCGGAAACTACGTGAACGATCCGGACTCGCCCCTGACGATCGACGCCGTCACCCGCACCGCCGACGGCTTGGCGGTCACCGTCACCATCGACGACTGCCCGTCGGGGGCCTACGTCAACGCCTACGGCGATGCCGCCGCCCTCGACAAGCAGGCTTCGGCCAATCAACTATCCGGTTACCTGGACACCACCTGCAGTGGCGGCCCGGAGACGTTCGACATCCGTTTCACCGGTGCGCTCGACTCCAAGAACGTAGGCATCCACGTCGCGGCCTACGTCGAGACGATGTTCAGCTGGGAGTACTACGAGAACGCCGGTGAGTTCCGCCTTCGCAAGAAGTAGCCCCCGCACGGCGGCGCCCGCGGTCGTCAGCCGTCGCAGAGCGACTCGGTCGGCGACGGTTCGACCACCCCGCTGGTCGCCACGGTCGCACCTCGGCTGCGTTCGGCGATTCGGCCGTGGACCGAGGGGATCTCTTCGCCGACCGCCGGTCGGGGCCGGCCGCGCTCATCGAGGCGAAGGGGCGTCACGAGCAGTTGTCGTAGTTGGGGATCCACCACGTAGGTGACCATCGCCGAGGTGGTGCGATCCTCTCCGCGAGCGGTCGGCAGCACGAGATTCCCGAGCGAGTACAGCACCCAGGTGTCGCCGATCTTTTCCATACCCTGGAGCACGTGTGGGTGGCTGCCGACGATCAGGTCCACCCCCAGATCAGCCCAGCGAGCGGCCAGCGCCCGGCGGTCCTGTTCCGGGCACGGTTCGTATTCCTCGCCCCAGTGCACGAGCACCACCGCAACGTCGGATTCGGCCACCACCCGGGCGACCAGCGCGTCGACCCGTTCGGCGAAGGGATCACACGCCCAGGAAACCTGGGGGCGACTGGTATCGCCGCCGAAGGACCAGTTGCACGGCACCCGGGAGAAGCTGGCGAACCCGACCGTCACCCCCTTGACGTCGATGAAGAGGGGTTCATAGGCCTCGGTGGGGTCGGCTCCGGCGCCCACGTGGGCAAGCCCGCCGGCGTCGAGCAGTTCCACGGTGCGGATCGTTCCCGCCTTTCCGAAGTCCCAGACGTGGTTGTTGGCCAGGCCGGCCACATCGACGCCGGCGTCGGTGAGCACCTGCACGGCGCCCGGCGGAGCTCGGAACAAGAAGTCCTTGTCGACCGGCGCCCGGCCGACGTCGGGTTCGGTGATGGTCGACTCCACGTTCACCGTCATCAGGTCGACGGCGGTGGTGAGCTCGGCGATGGCGCCGAAGGGATCTTCGGTTTCGAGGCCGTCTACGAGGGCCACGTCACCCCCGAAACCGAGGGTGATCGTCGGGGTCGGCGCCTCGGTCGTGGTGGGTGCCGAGGTAGGAGCGAGGGCCGATGTCGGTGGAGCTGGTTGCAGCTCGCCTCGCTGGTTGGCCGAACAGGCCGCGGCCAACAGGCCAACGGCGACCGAGGTGGCGATCACTACCAGCGGGCGGGGACGGGACGACACGTGCGCAGTCTGGTGCGCCCGTCGCGCATCGGACTAGTTCAGAAAGGCCGACAGCGGGGCGTCGCAACCCAGGATGAGCTCGGTCATTTCGAGGGCATTGAGCTCGGGGAACTCGTGGGCGACGGCATCGAACCAGTCGCTCGCCATGCACTCGGCCTGTTCCGCGGTCAGTTCTTCGTGACTTTCGAGCAGGGCGCCCTGCATCAACTCGACCGCTTCGTCGACGGTGACGTGGCTGGGAACGGGGACCGCGGGCTGCACGATGCGCGGTTCGACCGACGGGGCCGTGGTCGGCGGAGTCGTGGGTGGCGTCGTTGGTGAAGCGGTTACCGGGGGTGCGGTTTCGGGTGGAGCGGTGACCGGGGGCACGGTCGCCGGCGGAGTCGTTGGCACCCGTGTGGTGGGTACGGGTGTGGTGGGTACGGGTGTAGTGGGCACTGGTGTAGTGGCGGGCGGCGACGGTTCGGCCGGCGCGGGGGTGAGCCACGGGTTCTGCACGACGGTGTCGCCGGCGGGCGCCGGCTCGGCCGCGGCGGTGTCGCCTTCGCCAAGGGACCGCGGCAACGCCGCGCAGGCCCCAAGGACGAGGGCCAGGGCGGCGAATAGGGCGACCCGGGTGACGATCGTGACGGTTCGCGACCGGGTTGCGAAGCCGGGCGAAACCGGTGCCGGTGATGCGGGTACGGATGCGGGCGCTGAACGAATCATGGGGGTTCCTTCTCTCCAAAAGGGTCTGCCCGGTCGGACGGAAACGATCCCCGGTCCGTTCAAAATTGCGCGATTTATCCCCAGCTCAAGGCGAGTTATCCCCAGAACCTGCTCATTTCGTCATCAAACGGCAACAAAACGCCTTGGACAAAGTGGTGGGTCCAGACGTGTGGGGTCCATGATGCTGTTCTCGACCGGCGCCGAAAGGGGGGTGAACGTGTCCGAAACAACGAGTGACGTCATCCTCGGCGGGTCGACGCATTTCGGTACGTTCTTTCGGGCGGAGTTCACCAACATGGTCGCCCTGGCCGAGGCGGTGTGCGGCGATCCGTCGGCCGCCGAGGACATCGCCGCCGAAGCGATGAGCAAGGCCCACGATCGGTGGGCCAAGATCGGCGGCTACGACAAACCCGCCACCTGGGTGCGCCGGGTCACCATCAACATGGCGCACTCGCACGGCCGGCGGTTGTCCACCCGCCGCAAGTTTCTGCGGGCCCAGCGATCCGAGCCCGCCGCCACCCTTGCCGAACGCGACGACGAACTGTGGGCCGCCGTGGCCAAACTCGCCCCCAAGCAACGCAGCGCCATCGCCCTGCACTATCTCGAAGATCTCTCCGTGGCCGAAATCGCCGAGGTGCTCGAATGCACCGTCTCGACCGCCACCAGCCACCTGCACAACGGCCGCAAGAAGTTGGCCACCCTGCTGACCTCCTCGGCCTCCCCCGCCACCCCTTCTCACCCGACCTCCTCTCTCCCCACCTCCTCTCCCGACGATGCCTCCGGAGCCGAACGATGAGCACCGACGAACCGTTTGACGATCCACTCGAAGACCGGCTGAGCGCCGCCTTCGCCGAGGTGTCCACCCGGCGCGCCGACACCACCGACGTCACGGCGGTGCTCACCGACGTCGTCGCCGCCAAGAAGTCCCGCCGCCCGTGGATCTACACCCTTCCTGTGCTCGCCGCCGGGGCCACCGCGGCGCTCCTGGCCATCGTGTTGTCCGGCGGCGCCCAGGAAGTCGTCATCGAAGAGGACCCCGGCCTCGCCACCCAGCCCTCGGTTGCGATCACCACCACGACCGACGAACCCGACCCCGCCGATGCCACCACCGTCGACGTCACCACCCCCACCACCAGCCTCGTGCCCGGCGACACGGCCCCGGGCACCACGAGCCAGAGCCCCACGACCACGGCGAGCGCAACCACGAGCACCGCGGCCTCGACCACGACCGCCGGCCCGCCGACCACCCCGGCCCCGGGCGAGCCGTTCGTCCCGACCCCGGGCAGTCCCGAGGCCATCATCGGCGCCTGGTTGACCGCGGCGCAAGCACCGGGCTCCTACCGCGGCGACTGCTCCTTCGTGCAAGGTGCCCCGGGCGACCTTTGCAGCACCGCGAGCTTCGACCGCGATGGCGAAACACCCGATACCTGGAGCTACGGCATCGGAGAACTCGGTGCCGACGGCAGGCCGAGTGGCGAGGGTTACGACGCAACGCTCTTTCTCAGCAACGCAACCGGCCAATGGCAGTTGGTCAACGCGGCAGCCGTCGTCGGCGCGGTGAACCCCGACGGGTCGGTCGTCCGGCAGCCCTCCGGAGAGGTGATCTTCCGGCCCGAGGCACCGCAATCGCGTCCGGTCTCCTCGATCACCATCAATCGCCAGAACTGGTTTGGCGTCGAGGGAACCGGCGGCTCGTGCGATGTTCGACTGCTGCGCACTTCGGGAGACACCGTCGTTGACGAGGGGCCGGGGATCAACCCGCGGCAGAGCCCGAGCGGCCGCTACCTCGCGTACATCATCCTGAGCCCTTCTTCGCTGTTCCCGGACGAATCCTGCTCAGCCGAGTGGGCCGTTCGCGACCTGTTCACCGATCAGATCTGGCGCTCGGGACCAGTAGACCCGAACAACCAACAGAACCAGCGCATCTCGAGCAGCGGAGAACCAGTATGGGACTTCCCTGGTGACCGATTCGTCTTCCGCTACGGCTGGGAGGATCCGGAATGGGATCTCGTGGTAGTCGGTGCAGCCGGACCCACGGAGGTGAAGCCCGACATCCCCGCCACCCTCGATGCCGACATCATCGCGACGGGCGTATACGCAGCAGGAGACGACTTCTTTCAGGTCGGCTTTTGCCGCTGGACCGACACCGGTTTCACCGGCGGGGTCACCATTTTCGGCGATGACGTGCAGCGAGACGAGATCGTTATGGTCGACTGGAGCGCGACCGGTGCGTATCTCGGGGTCCACACCGAGCCCCGCGGCGCTGACTTCGGACCCGCCGATGGATGCGCCGGGGTTCGCTAACCCGCAGCGCGCAGGTGGGCGCCGGTGAAGCTCAGCGCACCGACCTCGGGCCGATCGGATATCAGATCCGTGAGCTCCGCCCCCCGTCCGGCCAGGGCGTCGAACACCTCGCCAACCGGGGCTTCACCGGGCCCATCGAGCGCCGTGGTGTGGACATCGATCACGCCGTCGACCGCGCCGATGCGAAACACGCCGCCGCCGGCCCCGGACAGGCGCAACTCGACCGGGTCGAGCGAACTCGTCGCCAACACCGCCGGGACGCCGCACATCATCACCCCGTAGGCGACGGCTATATGAAGATCCTCCGGTGAGATCGCGGGGGTCATCCCCAACGGCAGCGCCATGTCGCGTTCATGCATGTGGCCGTCCCACAGCAGGTGCGCCGCGATAAGACGCCAGTCGACCGTCGCACCCCACACCGAGTCGACGACGTGATCAGCCACCTCGGCCTCCCACCGTTCGATGGTGGCGACCATCTCGTCAGCCCGGGCAGCCAGTTGGTCGGCCACCCACTCGCGGCTCTGGCGGCGGTGGCGCTCGACGTAACGATCCGGCGTTTCGTTGGGGTCAAAGCCACCTTCCCAGACATCCGCCGCGGGGCGTTCACCGAAAACGAATCCGGTGTCGCACAGATGTAACAGCACATCGCCGACACTCCAGTGCCCGCACCGGCTGGGCGCCACCCACTGCTCGTCGGTGAGGTCGGCCGCCACGCTCGCCAACCGGCGCCGGTGCCGACCGAGCGCGGCGACGATCCGGCCGTCGTCGCGGGGCCGCTGGTCGGAACGAAGATGCAGATCCGCGATGCTCACCTACATCGTGAACCGGAGGCTGCGAGCGGCATGATCGCCGATCGACGGGTCGCCGGTCCAGGAGATCGAACCGTCGTCGATCGCACCCTGCGGATCGATCCGGCCGCACGCCAGCAGCGCGAACGTGGTGGAGTCCGCCGTTAGCGCGACCGTGGGGTCGCTCAGCGACTCGACCTGGCCGGCGCGCCCGTCGACGGCCACGAACAGATCGCGCTCCACCGGCCCGGTGAGGTGAAAGGCGATGCTCTGCCCGTCGGCCAGGCCGATCTTCTTCCCCACGATGTATCCGAGCGAGCCCTCGATCTCGTCGATCGCCAGCTCGGCCGCCACGCCACCGGTGTGGCCGGGCCGACCGAGCGGGCGGCGCATGTCCTGCTCGTGGACCCAGAAGTCGAACACCCGAATGTCCATGAACCGGCCGTAGGTTCCCGGGCCCACCGGCGTAGCCGCGGGAAGCGCCCAGGTGGCGGCATCGATCGCCGCCAACTCCTCGCGGCGCGCCGCGATCACCCGCTGGTAGTCGGCGACCACCGCCGGGCCCTCGGCGTCGGCAAGCGATGCCGCGTACGCTCCGGCCACCTCGAACGGGAGACCGGCCTCGACCGACTCGGGAACCCAGCCGGTCAGCATGTGTTCGATCGAGGCCAGATGGAGATAGACCCCGGCGACGTCCCAGTCGGGGCACAGCGACTGCACCGCATGGTCATCGCCGCTCAGACCGTCGGCCAGCTCATCGAGCGAGTCGAAGCAGGCGGTGAGGGCTGCGGTGGTGTTGGCTTGGTCAGACATGTTCTCTCCCGGGCGTCGATGGCGGGCCGCGCCCACCGGTGCCCCCCTGGCTACCAGCCGCCCGCTCGCCCGGGCACATCAACGACGAGTTCGGCCGCGGTCGGTTCAGCGATGGGGAGCGAGGGCTGCGACCGCCGTCTGGCGGGCGGTCTCGACAATTCGGGGCCCGGCGGCGCGATTCTTTCGCGGGAAACCGGCCATGACCGGCACCATCTCGGCGTCGGGTTGCACCACCACGCAAGCGATACCGGCCGCCTCAAGCGTCTCGATCTCATCGGCCAGGCGGGCGCGGGCCGCGATCCGAGAGACCCGGCGGCCCGGCCGGGTTTGGACCGCCGAGATGATCACGAGGTCGGGTTTGAGCTCGGCGGCCAGATCCGCGCTGGTCGAGGAATACGCGGCGCCATCGATGTACTCGACTCCGTCGATCTCCTTGGGCCGAAACATCGCCGGGACCGCAGAGGAGGCCTCGAGCGCATCGGCGACCGATACGTCCACCAGGTCGCGGCCAAAGACGACCCGTTCCCCGTCGTGGACCCGGGCCCCGACCACCCAGAGCCCCTCCGGCCACCCGTCGGCCGGGTCGAGATTGTCGGCCCCGGCAAACATGCCCAGGGTTCGGGTGGGAAAGACGCCGGCGGGCAACAGGCCACTACCGGCGAGCGCCAGCCCCTTGGTGCCCGCGGTGAGTGACCGAAGCAGGCCGGGAGCGAGCGGCCGAATCCGGTGCAGTCCCCGGCGGCCGTTGCCGGTGGCGCTGCGAAACTCATCGCGCTCCTCCGCGGTCGGGGGCTGCATCATCCAGTCGAAGATGGCGGGGGCCTCGACGCCCGCCCGCAGCCCCGCGGCCATCGCCGAACCGGCGGACGTACCGATGAGGTGGTGATCGGCAGCGCACTCGCCGAGCTCGGACTCGATTGCCGCGACCACGCCGGTGTGCCACGCCCACGCGGGCGCACTGCCGGCGCCGAAAACGATGACCAGACCTGGTCGCCCGGTCGCGCCGGACCGCTCGTCCATAACGGCGAGGTTAGCCAGACCGCGGCCCGGCCACTCGGTCGATGGGAGCCGTTGCGGTCGAGCCGGCTCAGGCCACCCGATAGTCGCTGATCTGGGAGTCGGCGGCGCCGAGGTCGGCGTAGTTGTCATCCGCCCGGGCCCGGCTGAACTCCGTCCAGTCGAAACGTCGGTATGCGGCGTCGCCCTCGAGCAGCTCGGCCAGCGGCTCGACCATGGTGTGGCGCGGCGGGTTGGAAAAGTAGGGGATGGAGAAGCGGCGTCGTTCGGTCATCGGCAACACCCGGTGCACCGCCGCCCGGTAGCGATCGTTGGTCCAGACCTGCACCGCGTCGGCGAGGTTCACGACCACGGTTCCGGGAACCGGTTCGATGTCGATCCAGCCGCCGTCGAGCGAACGGGCCTGGAGACCACCGGTGTCGTCCTGCAACAACATCGTCAGTACGCCCGGGTCGGTGTGGTGACCGAGGGCGACGTCACCGAGCTCGACCAGACCCTCTCGTTCACCCTCGGGCACCGGGTCGCCGACCGGGTAGTGGTTGAGCCGCACCGAACTGCCGGCCCGGTCGTGCACCATCGCCGATCGACCCTCAGCGGACAGTTCGAGGACGTCGTGCAGCAGGCCGAGGCACTGGTCGGCGAGCCCGGCGAACCCGTCGAAGAACTCGACCAGCGTCGACCGAAACTCCTCGGGTCCCTCGGGCCAGCGGTTGTGCGCGTCTTTGGTGGGAACCGTCGGGTCGACGAAGTCGAACACCTGCTTGTGGTCGCGCTTGCGCTTCGTGAGCTCGCGGTCGAAATACCCGAGCGGATTCTGTTCATCGCGTTCGATGGTCAGCCGGTGCTCCCGGGGAGTATCGAAGAAGCGTTCCGTTTCCGCCCAGGTACGAGCGATGAGATCGTCGAGCCCGTGGCCCGAAACGAGAAAGAAGCCGTGGTCGCGACACGCCTCGTCCAGGGCCGCCCGAGAGGTCGCGGACGGAGCCTGAAGATCGACGACGGGAACGGATGCCATGGCTCGATCATCGCGCACTGACGGAACCGGGTCACGTGAGTGGAGATCGCGGCGGCACCGACCCGACGCGCCCGAGCCGTCCTCATCGCCCCTCAGCGCTGTCCTCAGCGCTGTTCACCTGCTGCCGATAGGTCGAATGGAGGTGTAGCGATGCAGATTTTTCATGGTCTCCCGCCGGTTTCGCTCGGCCGGCCATTCCGCGGTTGGCACCGGCTGTTCGCGGTGGTTCTCGCCGCGCTCATGATCGCGGCGGTCGCCCCACCGGCCGGTGCCGCCCAGGGCTCACCCGTCGTGGTGGTGGGTGACTCGATCCTGCTCGCCGCGGCCGAGGAGATCACGGCGTCGTTCCCCGGTCGACCGGTCGTCGTCGACGCCGAGGTCGGCCGACCCACCAACGTCGGCCTCGATGTCATCCGCCAACACCGCGGCTCGATCACCGACACGCTCGTCGTCGGTCTCGGCGCCAACGACGGGGCAACACCGTCGATCTTCCGGCCCCGGGTCGAGGCCATCCTCGCCGAGGTGAGCGACGTGGCCCACGTGTACTGGGTCGAGGTCGCCGAGGTTCGCAGCTACTACCCCACCACCAACGCCATCGTGCGCGAGGTCGCAGCTCGGTACCCGAACGTCACGATCATTCCCTGGAGTGCCGATGCGCTGGCCAACAGCAACTGGACCGGCAGCGACGGCCTTCATCTCACCGCGGCGGGTCAGCACGCGATGGCCGAGCGCATCGCCAACGCCGTGAACGGTGTGGCGTTCCTTCAAGCCACCGCCCAGGCGATCATCGACGCCGGCCCCCCGCCGCTCGCCTACCGGGTCGACCCCCTGAGCGCGATCGTGGAATCGAGTCGGGCCGGCTACACCGCTCTGCTCCCTTTCGCCGCCGGCCGGTGGGACCAGACCAGCGCCGCCGCCGACTGTGTGACGCCAGTGGTCGGTTTCGCCGCCAAACCCCACGCGGCATCGTCGCGAGTCTGCACCCCCGACCCCTAACGACGGCCCCACGGTCACTCTGGTGCCAGGCACCGGAGTGACGGCGGCGTGACGGTGCCCCCAGTGGCCCTCACGACTACGGTCGACGTATGCCTTTCGCCGCCGTACGCGATCTCTCGATCTACTACGAACTCCACGGCGAAGGCCCCCCGCTGCTACTGATCTCGGGCACCGGGAACGACCTCCGGTACTCGAGCCCCGACCTCGTGCCACTCAACCGGTCCCATTCGGTCTGCCACTTCGACCAGCGGGGTCTCGGCCAAACCCAGGGGCCAGAGCGGGCGTACTCGATGGCCGACTACGCCGACGACGCCGCCGGCCTGCTCGACCACCTCGGATGGGACACGGCGCGGGTACTCGGCATCAGCTTTGGCGGAATGGTGGCGCAGCACCTCGCTGCCCGCCATCCGGACCGGATCGAGCGGATGGTGCTCGCCTGCACCTCGAGCGGCGGCACCGGTCGCCCTTCGGCCGATCTACTCGCGCTGCACGATCTGCCCACCAAGATCTCGGGCCCGCTTCACCTCAAGCTGCTCGACAACCGATTCGATCCCCAGTCCGGTGAGTTGCCTCCCGGTTTGCGCGGCTTCATCCGGCACCGGGCGAAACAGCCCGAGTTGACCGGGGCGGCCGCGGCGGGAGCCCGTCGCCAGCTTGAGGCCCGGGCGGGTCACGACATCTTCGATGAGCTACCCGAGGTGACGGCGCCCACGCTCGTCATCGGCGGCCGCTACGACGGCATCGCCCCACCAGAGAACCTTCAGGCGATCGTCGATCAGTTGCCCAACGCCCGACTCGAGCTGCGCGAAGGCGGACATCTGTTCATGATCCAGGACCCGGACTCGTGGGACACCATGCTCTCCTTCCTGGCCGAAGCGGACTGAACGACTTCACCGGGATCAACCCCTAACCGGCGGCCGCGTCGAGCTCGGCGAATCCGGTGTGGACGTCGTGGACGTGGTGCACCGGGTCGTGCAGCAGGTACCGGGCGAACGATGCCACGGTGAAGGCGGCCCCGTCGCTGCGAAACCCGGTGCGCTCCCATCCATCGCCCTCGACGGCGTCGAACTCGGCGGCCAACCGCTCGCCCGCGGCCGCAAGTTCGGTGGCCAGAACCGCCGGATCGGACTCGTGATACCGCTTTTCCACGGCGGTGACATCCTGATCCCAGTTCGGGTAGTGCGGACCGTCCTGCTCGAGCATGAGGCCCAGCCGATACGAGTACAGATCGAACACATCGCGCACGTGGGCGGCGTACTCGATCGCCGACCAGTGATCGGGACGGGCCCGGGTCCCAAGTCGGCCCGGGTCGGCCTTGAGGATGTCCAGCCACTGCGCGACGTTGGCGCGAATACCGGGCGCGATCGCGGCCAACTCGACATCTTCGGCGACGTAGCCGCACTCGGCGCACGGCCTTTCGAGGACCCAGGTCCAGTCCTTGGCATCGCCCGGCATCGGTGGAGGATCAGCGCTGAAAGCAGGAGTCGTCATGGGCCCATCCTCGCCGATGCCGAGCGAGGCCGGGGTGGAATTTCGCCCGCGCCAGGTCTGGGCTCGGGGTGCTC
This sequence comes from uncultured Acidimicrobiales bacterium, assembly GCA_938041035.1. Taxonomy (GTDB): domain Bacteria; phylum Actinomycetota; class Acidimicrobiia; order Acidimicrobiales; family SHLQ01; genus CALHYX01. The sequence continues at coordinate 129,239 of CALHYX010000029.1, forward strand.
GGAAGGCCATACTGGGGCCATGTTGCGCATCGCGGTGACCCCTTGGCGGCGACGGCTGAAGACGTACCTGCACCCCGAGGACGATCTGTATACGATCTCGCCGCACTACATCGATTCGATCGAAGCGACCGGCGCCCAGGCCAACCCGTTGCCCTGGGCCACCACGCCCGAATCGGCGAAGCATCGACTGGCCGGCTACGACGGGCTGGTCGTGAGCGGCGGTCAGGACATCGACCCGAGCCTCTACGGCGCCGAAAACACCGCGTCGATGCAGGTCCGCCCCAAGGCCGACGCCTCCGAGCGGTTGCTGATCGCCGCGGCCATCGAGATGCGGCTACCGATTCTGGCCATCTGCCGCGGGATGCAGCAGGTCAACGTGGCCTTTGGCGGCTCGATGCACCAACACATCTGGGGTTTGGGCCCCGACCACCCGAACCCGCCGAAGTCCGATCCGGCAGCTCCCGGGGATGCCGCGGCCCGCAGCCAGGCCCGCCTGGATCGCCGCCACGCGGTGAACCTCGAACCGGGTTCGCTTATCGCCCAATTATTCGGCGCCGAACGCATCGACACCAACTCGCTGCACCACCAGGCCGTCGATGCCGTGGGCACCGATCTGGTCGTCACCGGCCGCACCGACGATGGCACCGTGGAGGCCCTCGAACACCGTTCGCTGCCCATCGTCGCCGTGCAGTGGCACCCGGAACGGATTGCCGGCGAAGGTCACCACGTGCTGTTCGACTGGTTGGCCGATACCGCCGCCTCGGGAAGCTGAGCACGACACCGGCCGCCCACGCCACCAGCGTGCGGGCCGGCGGGCAAATCGCCGGTAGCTTCGCCGGGTGGAACCGGGGCGCAGGCAGATGGTTCGCCTCACGGGGGCGAAGGCGGTCACCAACGCATCGCTGCGCTGGGTCCCGTTCTTCCTCGTCACCCTCGAGGACGCGTTCGCCACCTCGACCGCGGTCCTCGCCGCCATCATTGGTTTCGGGGAGATGGCGGGACTGAGCACGATCCTCGTCGGCAACCGACTGGACTCGGGCAACGAACACCGGGTCACCGTCGCCGCCCTGCTGGCCATATCGATTTCCGGGCTCATCGCGCTCCAGGGTTCGGTCGTCTTCTTCGCCGCGTCGTTCGTGCTGTTGATGGTCGGCGCCGCCCACGTGAACGTCGGTATGCACTCCTGGATCAGCGCTCGGGTCGGCTTCGACCGGCGGGCACGCTTCATCGGTACCGTCGAGACCTCCTGGGCCTTCGGTCTGCTCGTCGGCGCGCCGGTGATGGCGTTGTTGATCGGCGGGTTCGGGTGGCGGGGGCCGTTCGTCGGTGTTTCGATCGCCGCGCTGATCGCCGCCGTCGTCATCGCCACCATGACCGACTCGCCACCCGCGGAGCCGGCGGGCGTGGCACCCGGCGCCGGCGTTCGTCTCACCGGGGATGCCTGGGTGGCCGTCGCCGCGTCCGCCGCGGTCGCCATGGCCGGGCTCACCACCATCGTGGTCGTCGGCACGTGGCTCAACGACGAACTCGGCGTGTCGACCAGCGGCATCGGGTTGGTCGCCATGGCGTTCGGAACCGTCGAACTCATCTCCTCGTCGGCATCGGCGGCCTTCGCCGATCGGCTGGGGAAGGGCCGATCGACCCGATTCTCCATCCTGGTCGTGGTGGGCGGTCTCGCCGTGATGGCGGCGGCGGGGTCGTCCCTGCTGGTCGGGTCGCTGGGTCTGCTGATCTTCTTTCTGGGGTTCGAATACGGCATCGTGACATCGTTCTCCCTGGTGAGCGAGGCGATGCCGAGCGCTCGGGGCCGGGCCATCGCCACCAACAGCGCCATCGGCACGTTGACCCGCGGCGCGGGCGCCGTGCTGGCCGGCGTGTTGTACGAGGCCTACGGCATCCACGGACCGGTCGCACTGTCCGCGGTCGCCGCCCTCGCCGCCGTCGGCCTGCTCACCGAGGTCGACCGCCGTCTTCTGTCGTCGATCTGAACGTCGCCGGGCCCTGAAGACCCGCCGTAGCGCGTTTTGATCGCGTTCGACATAGGTCCAACGGCTTAATCCCGGCCGAAATCTCGCTATTTGCTACATGTCGGCGCATACGGGGCCGAATGTGGCTTCTATGGACCTCAATAACATCTTCATCCTCCTGTGCGCCGCACTGGTGTTCTTGATGCAGGCCGGCTTCTTGTGTTTCGAGGTGGGCATGGCCCGCCAGGAGCACACGACTGCTGTGGCTGTGAAGAACCTGGTGGACTGGGGCATAGCGTCACTCATCTTCTACCTCGTCGGCTTCGGCATGATGTTCGGCGGATCGGTAGGCGGCATCGTCGGCACCGACGGCTTCCTCGGGGCCTTCGCCAACATGGAAAATGGAACGGAGCTCAACACGTTGATCTTCTTCATCTTCCAGCTGACCTTCGCCGGTACCGCCCTCACCATTGTCTCGGGTGCTCTCGTCGAGCGCATCACCATCGGTGCCTACATGGTCACCGCCGCCATTCTGGCGCTGGTGATCTACCCGATGATGGGCCACTGGGCCTGGGGTGGCCTGCTCAAGGGCGAATCCGCCGGCTGGCTCGCCGAGCTCGGCTTCCATGACTTCGCCGGCGCCACCGTGGTGCACAGCACGGGTGCCTGGATGGCGCTCGTCGGCGTGATCGTCGTCGGTCCTCGTCTCGGGCGCTACAGCGCCGACGGCGAACTCCGCGAGTTCAAGCGCTGGAGCCCGGCCTTCGCCATGCTCGGCGTGCTGATCCTCTGGGTCGGCTGGTGGGGCTTCAACGCCGGCTCCGTGCTGGCCGCCGACATCTCCGTCGCCGACGTGCTGGTGAACACCAACCTCGCCGGTGCGGCCGCCATGTTCTCCGGCTTCATCTACAACTGGTTCTTCCAGAACCGTGAGGATCTCGCCGTGAACCTCGCCGCCGCCGGCCTCGCCGGTCTGGTGGCGATCACCGCCTCGGCCGACGTCGCCCACCCGCTCGCCGCCATCGTCCTCGGCCTCGTCGCCGGTGTGCTCCACGATTACGTGTCGCACCTGGTGCTGCACCGCTTCAAGATCGATGACGCCCTCGGCATCTTCCCGGTACACGGCGCCGCCGGTGTCCTCGGCACCCTGGCGGTTCCCTTCGTGGCCCGCTCCGGCTCGTTCGAAGACGGCCTGATCACCGTGTTCTCCGCCCAGCTGGTCGGCGTCCTCGTGTGCTTCACCTGGGTGGCCGGTAGCTCCTACCTGCTGTTCACCGGGCTGAAGGCCACCATCGGCCTCCGCGTGTCGCCGGACGAAGAGCGCACCGGCCGTTCGTGGGCCAACCCGATCGGTATCGAGGAAGCTGAAGAACTCGCCGAAGAGCGGGCCAAAGAGCAGAGCATCCTCGAGCAGTTCGATCTCGAGGAGCTCCTGTGACCGATATCGATCTCATTTACATCAAGAAAAGGCACGGCGCCTACTACACCGTTTCGGTGGAGGAGTGGGAGCGGCTTTCCAAGGAAGAGAAGAAGGAACTCATCACCGAGGGCCGGGTCGAATTCGTCACCGACGACGGCGACTCCCTCGATGTGGTGAAGGCCCTGAAGCTCCTGCGTCACATGCGGGGCTACGCCGGCTAACGCCGATCCCTTCGCACCCGGTCCACCCGACCTGTCGGGGTGGGTGCAGTCGAACACTTCGGAACTGCGGTTCCCAGCGCTGCTGGGGGCCGCAGTTTCGCCGTTTTCGGCCCCGACCGCCCCGGACTGACGGAATGGGCTGACGGGACAGGGCTGACGGGACGGGCCGGGCCCGGGACCGGGATTGTCGGAGGGTCTGATTAGGTTCGCGGAATGGTCTCTGCCGAGAACGCCGTCGAACCACCCCGCCCCTCGGTCGCCGAGGTGGGCGACGAGCTCGCCGCCCATGTGCGGGCGTTGGCCGGGCCCGACGCCGTACCTCGCCCCGAGCAGATCGCGGCGGTCGAAGCCGTCGTCGCCAACCGACAGCGCACGCTGCTCGTGGCCCGCACCGGCTTCGGGAAGTCGGCGGTGTACTTCTCGGCCACCCGGATGCTGCGCGATCGCGGCTGGGGGCCCACCGTGGTGGTCTCACCGCTTCTCGCTCTGATGCGCGACCAGGTCGCCGCCGCCGAACGCCTCGGCCTGGCGGCCGAGACGATCAACTCGTCGAATCTCGACCGCTGGGGCGAGATCGAAAGCCGGATCAACGCCGATGAGATCGACCTGTTGTTGATCTCGCCCGAACGCCTCGCCAACCAGGGATTCCGCGAGCGGGTGTTCGACGCTCTCATCGGGCAGGCGTTCGCCCTCGTATGCGACGAGGCCCATTGTATTTCGGACTGGGGCCACGATTTTCGGCCCGACTACCTGCGGCTGCGCGAGCTGATCGCCGGTCTGCCGGCCTGGACGCCGGTACTGGCCACCACCGCCACCGCAAACGCCCGGGTCACCGCCGACGTCGCCGCCCAACTCGGCGACGACACCCTGGTGCTGCGCACCAGCCTCGACCGGGCGTCCTTGCACCTGTCGGTGGTCGATCTCGCCACCGACGCCGAGCGCCTCGCCTGGCTGGCCGAGGCCCTTCCCGAGCTCGAGGGTTCGGGCATCATCTACTGCCTGACGGTGGCTCAGGCCGAGGTCACCGCCGCCTGGCTGCGCGAACGCGGTTACCCGGTGGCGGCCTACACCGGCGCGACCGAGGCCGAACACCGACCGGCCCTCGAAGCCGGGCTCCGCGGCAACGAACTCAAGGCGCTCGTCGCCACCTCGGCCCTCGGCATGGGGTTCGACAAGGGCGACCTGGCGTTCTGTGTGCACCTCGGACTCCCGCCGTCGCCGGTGGCCTACTACCAGCAGGTGGGTCGGGCCGGGCGAGCCATCGACCGCGCCGCCGTGATCGCCGTGCCGCGCCCCGTCGAGGACGCGGCGGTGTGGCGCTGGTTCGAACAGGTCAGCCTGCCCCCGGAGTCGACGTGTCGCGAGGTCCTCGACCAACTGCACGCGACCACACCGACATCGATCGCGGTGCTCGAGACCTCGGTGAACCTCGGCCGAACCCGGCTCAACACCCTGCTCAGCATCCTCGACGTCGCCGGTGCGGTCGAGCGCACGAAGGGGGGCTGGATACTCGGCCGGCCGTGGAGTTACGACCACGACAAGGCCGAACGGCTGCGGGCACTGCGGCGGGTCGAGTCCGACGAGATGTTGGCCTTTGGCGCGCTCGACGGCTGCCGTCTGCGCTACCTACGCGAACGCCTCGACGACGCCGAGGCCGCCGACTGTGGTCGATGCGATCGCTGCCGGGGCGAGGTGGTGGAAACCGTGCTGAACCCGGCCCTGGTGGCCGCCGCCCAGACGTTGTTGCGCGGCGAGGACGTGATCGTGGAACCGCGGCGCCAGTGGCCGACCGGCCTCGACGAACCCAAAGGCAAGATCGGGCCGCCCGATCGGGCCGAGCCCGGGCGGGCGTTGTGTCGCCTCGGCGACGGCGGCTGGGATTCGGTCGTCACCGCGTTGATGGCGGCCGAGGAGGCGGGCGAAACCTCGTTGGAGCTGAGCGAGGAATTCCTCCGATCGATCGCCGGCGTCCTCAAACGCTGGCCCTGGGAGGCTCGCCCAACCTGGATCTGCCCCGTCCCCAGCCGGCGGCGCCCGCTCCTGCTCGACCGGGTCTGCACCCACCTCGGGGCGCTCGGCAAACTGCCGGTTCACCCCGCACTCACCCGCGTTGACGACGCCCGCGGCTGGCAGGCCGACCAGGCCAACAGCGCCCACCAGGTCGCCAACGTGTGGGGCGCGTTCGCCGTCGATGCCGCCGCCCTGCCCGCCCCGGCGCTCGCGAGCGGGCCCGTGCTGTTGATCGACGACGAGATCGACTCGCGGTGGACGATGACCGTGGCCGCGCATTTGCTGCGCGCCGCCGGAACGGGAGCGGTGCTGCCGTTTGCGTTGCGGACCCGTTGAACATTTCGTTCGTTCGGTACGACCAGCGGTAGGGTCGCCACGCTCGCTACCCACGGTCGGAGGCTCGATGCGACGAACATCGATGGGGCAGGAATCCCTGCCGGCGCTCGCCTTGTTGTCGGTCCTCGTGTTGGTCATGGCCGGCTGTTCGTCGAGCGGCGACTCGGCGAGCCCATCGACCTCGGCCACCGAATCCACACCGCCGTCGTCGCGCGCGGCGCCGACGACGACTCCCCCACCCCCGACGACCAGCGACCCGGAAACCGGTACAACCGCCCCGTCGAGCGACGGCGACCCGTTCACCCCGGCCACCCCCGAGGTGAGCGGCCCGATCGAAGCCGCCGGCCCCATCGTGCAACCACAACCGGCCCTCGCCGCACCCGACGGCTTCGTCGAGGAGGAGTTCTTCATCGGGGGCGAGGCCACTCGCTTCGAGCTGGTCGGCGCCACCGAAACCGACGGTCGCTGGACCGCGGCACCAACCGAATCGGCGGCCTATCAGACCCGGGTCATCGTGCGTCGACCCCCCGCTGACCGCTTCACCGGCGTGGTGGTCGTCGAGTGGTTGAACGTGTCCGCCGGCGAGTCCGCCCCCGACTGGGCCTACGTCTCCGAGGAGATCGCCCGGGAGGGACACGCTTACGTGGCGGTGAGCGCCCAGGCGCTGGGCGTCGTCGGTGGCCAGGCGATCCTTTCGGTCGACGCCGACGACACCACCGGCACGGCTGCGCCGATCAACGATGGCGGGCTCGTCAACCTCGATCCGGACCGCTACGGCACGCTCGACCACCCCGGCGACGCGTTTGCCTATGACCTCTTCACCCAGGTCGCCGTTGCGATTCGGACCGTCCCCGCGCTACTCGATGGCCTCGACGCGACCACGCTGGTCGCCATCGGCGAATCCCAGTCCGCCGGGTACCTCACGACCTACGTCAACGCCGTGCATCCGCTGAGCCGGGCGTACGACGCGTTCCTGGTGCACAGCCGCGGCGGAGGAGCGACCCCGATCGGCGGCCGGTTCGGCGAGGGGAATGACTTCGTGGACTCCGGCGTGACCGTGCGCGACGACCTGGACGAGCCGGTGTTCATCGTCGAGGCCGAGACCGACCTGACGTTGCTCGGCTATGCGAACGCCCGCCAGCCCGACACCGACACCATCCGAACCTGGGAGGTCGCCGGCACCGCCCACGCCGATGCCCACACGTTCCGGGCAATCTTCGGCGGCCCCCGCGACGCCAGCCAGGGCTCGTTGATCGGGTGCCCCGGCCTGATCAACAGCGGACCGCACCACGAAGCCGTGCAGGCCGCCCTGCACCATCTGATCGACTGGGCCCGTGACGGCACCGCCCCGCCGGAAGCCGAACGACTTCAGCTCACCGACACCGATCCGGTTGCGATCGCCCGCGACGAGCGCGGCACCGCCCTGGGGGGAGTGCGCAACCCTCTCGTCGATGTCCCCGTGGTGATCACCACCGGTGACCCGGTGCGGTCCGCGCCCGAGATCGCGGCCGGATTCGAAGTGTGTGACCTGTTCGGTCAGACCCTCCCGCTCGACCAACCGACCCTGGTCGAGCTGCACGGTTCGGCCGACGACTACGTCGCAGCGTTCACCGCCGCGACCACCGCCGCGGTGGAAGCGGGCTTCCTGCTGCCGGCCGATGCCGAGCAGCTCCTCGAGGAAGCCGAGCAGAATCGCGCCCTGTTCGGCTAACGGCCCGGAGGGACGACTTCGTAACCCGGCTCCTCCGGCTCGTCGTCGAGGATCTCGGCGGGAAACCCGGGGGCCAGAACCTCCAGGCCGGTGGACTCCTCGAGCCGCTTGATGATGTTGGGAGACCATTCCCGCGGACCGAAGCGGTCGGCTCCGTCGGCAAAGATGTCGATCAGCAGCGGACTGAGCTCGAGCTCGACGCCATGACGGTCGGCGATCGCCTGGAACAAGCCGATGTCCTTTTGGACGAGATCCATCGTGAAGTTGATGTCTCGGGAACCGTTGAGGATGACCTGGCCCTCGGTTTCGTGCACGAACGAGTTGCCGCTCGAGATACGAATGGCCTCAAACGCGGTGTTGAGATCCATGCCGGCTGCAGCGGAGGTGATGAGCGCCTCGCAGACCGACACCAGGTTGGCCGTCGCCAGGTAGTTGGTGACCACCTTGAGGACCGATGCCGTGCCGAGCTCACCGGTGTGCAATACCCGTCGGCCGAGCACGGTGAGGGTGGGTAGGATCGCCTCGAAGGTGTCGCGATCACACCCGGCGAAGATGGCGATGTTGCCCGTCGCCGCTCGATGACAACCACCCGATACCGGGCAGTCGACCGGGCGGGCACCGATAGCGCGCACCTTTTCGCCCAGCCGAGTCACCTCGGCCTGATCGGTCGTCGACATCTCCATCCAGATCATGCCCGGACCCATGCCGGCCAGCACGCCATCGTCAGCCTCGAGCACGGCGGCGGAAGCGGCGGGTGACGGAAGACAGGTAATGACCACATCGACGGCCTCCGCCAGCGCCCTGGGCGAGTCCGCCCACGCCGCACCGGCATCGAGCAGGGGTTGCGCCGCGTTCCTGTCCAGGTCGCGCACGACGAGATCGATGCCGTTGCGCAGCAGCGAACCGGCGAGTTTGGCCCCAACGTTGCCGAGTCCAATGAATCCGATCTTCATGGTCGTTCCCCTCACTTTTGCGGTGACCGGTGCCCGGGTCGGCCGGGCGACGGTTCGTGGCCGCCCCGAAACCTAGTCATCCCCGCCCCCGGGCTCGGGATTTGGGCGCGAGCGGTGGCATCATGGACGGCGATGACGGCGACAGATCCTGCGATCACCAACGGTCCGGCAACCGAGCCGGACGCCCACGACGAGGCGGAGCGCACGTTCTCCCAGTCGATCCTGGTGAGCGCCGTCCGCTGCCTGCTGACGTACATCATCTTGCCGTTCGTCGCCCCCCTGGTGGGATTCGCGAGCGATGTCGGCCCGATCATCGGCGTCGTCCTGGGTTCGGTGGCCATCGCCGCCAACATCTTCAGTATTCGACGGTTCTGGGTGGCCGAACACAAGTGGCGCAAACCGGTCACGGTGCTGCACCTCGGCGTCATCGTGTTGTTGACGATCCTGATCGTGATCGACGTGGGCGACCTGCTGGGCTGAGCCGGTTCGTTGCGCACCCCGAGCCGGGTCTAGCGTCGCCCGGATGAACACACCCAGCGCCGCCTACCAGATCCTGATCCGCGTCCGCCTAACGAACGTCCCGGGCGTACTCGGCGCCCTGGCCACCACCATCGGCGAGCGGGGCGGCAACATCGCCGTCGTCGAGGGCTTTGAGGCCAAGGGCGCTTCGATCGAGCGCAGTATGTGTGTGAACTGTCGCGACGAGGACCACCAGCAGGTGATCGTGGACGCGATCGAGGAGCTCGACGGCGTTGAGCTGCTCGAGTGGTACGACCGCACGTTCCGTATGCACGAGGGCGGCAAGATCGAAACCGAACCGCTGTGCTCAGTCGCCGATCGAGACGACCTGTCGATGGCCTATACGCCCGGTGTCGCCCGCGTGTGTATGAACATCGCCGAGAACCCGGCGACCGCCTTCGAACACACGATCAAGAAGAACACCGTCGCCATCGTTTCCGACGGCACCGCCGTGCTGGGTCTCGGCGATATCGGTCCGCTCGCCGCCATGCCGGTGATGGAGGGCAAGGCGCTGCTGTTCAAGGAATTCGCCGGCGTCGATGCGTTTCCGATCTGCCTCGACACCACGGACCCCGACGAGATCGTGGAGACGGTCGAACGGATCGCCCCCAGCTTTGGGGGCATCAACCTCGAGGACATCGCGTCGCCCGCCGCCTTCGATATCGAGGACCGACTGAAGGCGTCGCTCGACATCCCGGTGTTCCACGACGACCAGCACGGCACCGCGGTCGTGACCCTCGCCGCGCTGACCAACGCCCTGAAGCTGGTCGACAAAGAACTCGCCGACCTGCGGGTCGTCATCTCCGGCATCGGGGCTGCCGGTGTCGCCATCGGCAAGATCCTCCTCAACGCCGGGGTGGGTTATGTGATCGGCACGGATCGCCAGGGGGCCATCTGGGCCGGGCGCGACGGTCTGAACGTGGCCAAGCAGTGGTTCGCCGAGAACACCAACGCCGACCGGATCGAAGGCCCGATCTCCGATGTGATGGAAGGGGCCGATGTGTTCGTCGGTGTGAGCGCTCCCGGCCTGATCACCGCGGCGGATATCCGGCGGATGAACTCGGACCCGATCGTTTTTGCCATGGCCAACCCGGACCCCGAGATTCGGCCCGAAGACGCCGATGGGCTCGCCACGGTCATGGCCACCGGGCGCAGCGACTACCCGAACCAGATCAACAACGTGCTCGCCTTTCCCGGGATCTTTCGCGGTGCACTCGATGTCGGCGCCACCCAGATCACCGAGAACATGAAGCTGGCCGCGGCCACCGCCATCGCCCAGGTGATCCCCGATGCCGAGATCACCCCCGACTACATCGTCCCTTCGGTATTCGACCGCACCGTCGTCGAGCACGTTGCTCCGGCCGTCGCCGAAGCCGCCCGGGCCGATCAGGTGTTGCGGGGCTGAGGCTCGAGGTCGGCCCCCGCCGGGTGACCGGTTAGCGGCGATGGTGGGCGGCCATGGCGATGACCGCCGCCTCGGCGCGTTCGAGGCTGAAGTGCTTGCGGACCGAGCGCTCACCAGCGTCGGCCAATGCGTTCCAACGGTCGTCGTCGCTGAGCAGAGCGACGACCTCGCGGGCGAACAGTTCGGGCGTGTCCCCGACGGCAACCGCCCCTTCGGCCTCGAGATCGGTACCCTCGACCGCCATCGTCGTCGCCACCACCGGTAGACCGTGGGCCAGCGAGCCGGTGACCTTGCCCTTCACCCCCGCCCCGTACCGCAGCGGCGCGATCGAGAGTCGGGCCGACGCGTACAGCGGTTCGAGGTCGGGCACGAACCCGTGCACGATCACCCCATCGGATGCGAGCGCGCGAATCTCGTCGGGCATCTTGGAGCCGACCACGTGCAGGACCGTCGCGGGCAGCTTCTCGACGATGAGGGGCAGAATGTCGCGCAGAAACCACCGCAGAGCGTCGGCGTTGGGCGGATGTTCGAAACCGCCCACGAACAACAGACCCGACCGTTCGGCCAGCGGCGCGGAGATAGCCGCCGGTTCATGCACGTTCGGCAGGACTTCGACCGGCGCGTCGGGACACAGCTCGGCCAGGAGCTCCTTCTCCGCCGAACTGCACACCAGCGTGAGGTCGACCGATTCGATGGCCGCCAGCTCCTTGGTCCGGGTTTCCTCGTGATCGAAGCCGTAGGCCACCTCGCCGGTGAGTTCCAGCTCGCGCTGTTGGCGCAGAAAGTGCAGGTCGACGGTGTCGTAGATGATGGTGGCCTGCGGGCACAGCCGCTGCACCGCTCCGAGTTGAGCTTCGATGACCTCGAGCCGGCTGAGGATCACCAGGTCGAAGTCGGCACCACGAGACTCCAGAAAGGACTCGATCGACGACGCGTGCGGCCGGTGGATGACCTCGATGCCGACCCGCCGCAGCGCTGACGCGTACGGTTCGTCCTCGCGCAGGCTCTGCGGAGCAAGGGTCACCTGATAGTTCTGGCGGCGCAGGATGCCGAGGATGTTGCTCATCCGCACGGAACCGGAGTCCTGATCCGGGGTCGGCATGCGAGCGTCGATCACGAGCACCCGGCCGATGACACCGCGGTCCTTTTCCAGGTCGGGTCGGTCGCCGTGGGCTCGCCGACCGACAAACGCACCGGACCATTTGCGATAGAACGTACGCTCGCTGCGCCGCAGCGGGGCGTCAGCACCGATTGCGCCGCGCGTGGCGTAGGACCTTCCTTCGCGATGCACGACCACCGACTCCGGTTGGTACATCACCCGGAGACCCACCTCGGTCAGGCGCATGCACAGGTCGGTGTCCTCGTAGTACGCCGGAGCAAACGCAACGTCGAAACCGCCGAGGGCCTGAAACGTGGTGCGGCGCACCAGCAACGACGCCCCGGACACGAAGTCGACCGGGCGGGCGTAGTTCACCTCGGGCGCATCGCTCGATCGTCCCCGGGCAAAGGCCTGGGCACCGCCGTTTCGCCAGATGATGCCGCCGGCCTCCTGCACCGAGCCGTCGGGAAGCACGAGTTTTGAACCGACGGCGCCGACATGGGTGAAGTCGGCGAACGTCTGCACCAGCGAATCGAGGGACCCGGCCATGATCTCGGTGTCGCTGTTGAGCAACCAGACGAACTCGCCGCGGGCGTGTTCGACCGCGCCGTTCACGTTGCGCAGAAAGCCGACGTTGGCCTCGTTGTCGACGATCCGCAGACCTTCGACCTCCCGGATCGGGGCGAACTCGGGCTCGGGCGTGGCGTCGTTGGCCACGATCACCTCCACGGCGACCTCGGGCGCATGCCGTTCGATCGAACGCAGGCAGGCGAGCGTGTCGTCGATCGCCCCGAAGACGGGCACGATGATGCTCACGAGCGGCGTCGCGGTCGTCGCGAGCACGATGGTGGGTGACTCGGGCGCCACGGTGGCCGACTCGATCATGGACGACCGGGCCACAAACTCGTCGATCACCCGTTGTCGGCGGCTGCGTTCCTCGGCGTCGACCGGCGGACGAGCGCCGGCCACTTCGCGCCGCAGGCGCATCATGCGCAGCCGGTGGGGGGCCGTGCGCACGGACCGAACCCGGCGCTGGGCGAACCGCTTGAATCGAAGCTGACGCCGCGTGAGTTCGTCGATCTGGTCGCGTTGGCGCCGGACCTGTTCGGCCAGGTCAGCCCGCTGAGCCTCGCCGACGGCGAGCAGATGGTCGCGTCGGGCCACCTCGGCCAGGAGATCCTCGCGGAGTTCGGCCAGCTGTCGGCGGGTGGGAGCATCCGCCGGATCACCCGGTTCGGCGCCCGATGCATCTGCTGGTTCGGCGCCTGATTCGCGCTCGTGGCCCATCAAACCAGTGGTACCACAGGGTGACCGGCAAGGGTATGGGTCACCAGGTCCGCCACCTTGGCCTCGGCCACCGCCCATTGGTGATGTTCATCGAAGCGCCGTCGAGCGGCGGCGGCCAACGCGACACCCCGGGCCGGATCCTCGGCGAGGGAGATCACGTGGTCGGCAAACCCCGTCGGATCGTCGGCGATCAACAGGTGTTCGCCGGCGGTCGCGCCAAAGCCGTCGGCGGCGAAGGTCGAGGCCACGAGGGGAACCGCCCGCGCGAACGCCTCGACCACCTTGATAGAGGTGCCTCCACCGAACCGAAGCGGCGCCACCGCAACGTCGGCGGAGGCGTACACGTCGTCGAGCGACTCCAGCCGGCCGAGAAACTCGACGCCGGGGGCGTGTACCGACGCGGGGAGCTGATCGGCGCCGGCCCCGACCACGACCAGTCGGGCATCGGCGACCCGGCGGCGCACGGCGGGCAGGATCTCGGTCGCCAGACCGATCACGGCCTCCTGGTTCGGTTCGTAGCGCAGGGACCCCACGAAGACCATCGTGAACGGGCCACCGGGCTCGGGTACCCGAGGATCCACATTCGGATAGCCGTTGGGGATCAACGTGGTCTGGCGGCCACGGGCGGCCAGATGGGCGACGTCACCCGGGTTCGATACGACGGTGGCGCGGGCGGCGCAGATCCGCTCCTGCAGGGTGCGCCAGCGGCGCCGGTCGACCGCGTCGAGTAGTCGCGCGGGCACCTGCGTCGGCTCGGGCAGGGTGACATCGGCCCAGCGGACGTCGATAAAGCGATCGAACAGGTCGACGAAGTCCACGACCACCGGGACGTCGGCGCCGTCCGGTCCGGCCCCCCGCCCCAGCCGAGATCCACCGGCCGCTTCATAGGAACGGGCCCGACTGCACCAGATCAGGTCGACCCCGGCGTCCACCGCCCGGGCAACGCGGGCCGGCAGCGCTTCGGCCCGACGAAAACGCGCCGCCCGGGGTAATGGCGAAATCAGCCAGGTGGGCACATCGCGACCCGAACGCGCCGGGGTGACGGGCACCCGCTCGTAGCCACCGGCGATGAGCTCAGCCCCGATGGCATCGATGGTGTCGTGGTTGTCAAACCACACGCCTCGCACCTCACCGACGCGTTCGAGGCCCGCGTGCACCGCGGCGACGCGTTGGGCGTACCCCAGATCGGCCCGCGGTTCCTGGTCGGTGATGATCAGCAGCCGCGGCCGCTCGGTCACGAGGGGTCGGCCACCGCCGCGATACGGCCGAACAGCCGCCGCAGGGTCACGTTGGCATCGAGGTGATCCAGGTAGTGCTGCCGAGCGGCCGCGCCGAAGCGCTGGTTGAGCTCATCGTCGGAGATCGCCCGCCGCAGGGATTCGATCAACGCGTGCTCATCGTCGCGGTCGGCGAGCAACCCGGTCTCCTCGTGGATCACCAACTCGGGGATCCCGCCGATCCGGGTGGCGACGATCGGAACGCCAGCGGCGGCCGCCTCGATGAGGGCGAGAGGGGAAAGGTCGATGAAGGTCGGTAGGGCGACCACTCGGGTACGAGGCAGAATGTCGCGTCGCACCGACTCGTTCGGCACCTGTCCGTGCCAGACGACGTTCCTGGCCGATCGGGCGGCCGCCGGAGGTTCCGCCGCCGACACGATGTGCAGCTCGGCGAGGTCGGCGAGGTGATCCTGATGCCAGGCGAGTAGACGATCTCCTCCCTTGCGAGCGAACTCGTTGCCGACGAACGTGATCCAGGAAGCGTCGTCGCGACGCTGGTAGTCGTGGCCCGGAAGTACCGGGAAGGGATCCACGAAGACCTGCTCCGGAGCCACCCCGAACTCGCGGGTGACGCTGTCGGCGGCCCATTGACTCGTGCAGCTCACAAAGGTGGCCTCGCGAAAAACGTCGGGCTCGGCCTCGCGACGACGAAGGAGCCGTTCGGCCGCGGGGCGATTGTGCTTTCGATAGATTTCGCGCGAGGCCTGGGCCCAGGTGGCATCGGTGGTCACCGAGTAGGTCAGGTCGCGTTCAGCGAACAGCTCCGGCACGGCGGTGAGGTGCCCAAAGCAGTGCACATGGTCGAAGTGACCAAGACCATCGAGCTTTTCCTCGAGCATGATCCGACGCCGCCGAAACGAACGGTCGGCCCGCAGTACCACATCGCGGGTGAGTGGAGCGGTGCGAATCGACCGTTGAATGGGAGCGGCGGACCGCTTCCCGGAGTCGACGTGCACTGCGTCGAACGGGGCCAGCTCGGGTGTCGCGGCGCGCAGCGCCGCCGACATGGTCTTCCAACCAAGATTCTCTGTCCCGTAGAACAGAACCCGACCTTCGGCGCGCGATTTACTCATGTTGCGGTAGTCATGTTGCGTTGTCGCAAGGTACCGCTTCGGTTACGCCGCAGCGAAACCGCCGACGTTTCCATCACGCTCGTCTGCGTTGGTGCCCGCGAAGTCCGGATGCGAAGTGACGGACACCACAGCAGGCGATACTCTCGCGGGTTCGAGCGCCTATTTGCACCCGACCCCCATGGCTCCGAAGGACCGTGCCCCGTTGTCTGCCAACACCCCGGTCATCAGCACGAACCAAAGTGCTGGTGAATACCTCGAGATCTTCCGGAGAAGACGGCTGTTCATCGCGCTGACGTTGCTGGCGATTCTCGGGCTCGGTGCGCTCTACTCGGCGCTCCAGACCGAACGCTATCGATCGAGCTCGACGGTCCTGTTCCGCTCCGAGGACAGCGAGACACTGTTTCCCACTGCAGGCACCTTTGACGAAGGTCTTCGCCGCAACGCGAACGCCGAGGTCGCCTTCGCCCGCAGCGAGGCGTACCGCAACCAGGTCAGCGACTCACTGCCCGACGGCGCCGAGTACTCGTTGAACGCCGGCCTCGAGGCCAAAGAGCGCGACACCTTCGGCGAGTCCGTGTCGATCGTGTTCACCGCGACCTCGGAGGATTCCGAGACCGCCGCCAACGCCGCGACCGCCGCCGCGTTGCAGTACATCACGATGCGCCACGACCAGGATGTGGCCGACTTCGAACGCGAGATCGAGCGTCTCGACTCCGAACTCAGCGTCGCCCGTCAACAGCTCGCCGACCTCCAGGCCCCGCTACAGGCTCTCGACCTCGAGATTCAGGCGGCGACCGACCCGACCGAACTCGCGGCCCTCCTCACCCAGCGCAGCGCCCTGAACGCGACCACCAACGGCCAGGTCACGCGATTCACCTCGCGAATCGATCGCCTCACCGAACAGCTGAACCAGTTGCTCGACGCCGAGAGCGTGGTCGACCAACTCGATTCGAGCGCGGTGCTGACCCAGACGGGCGAGGAGCCCGACCGGCCGTTCCAGCCGAACTGGATCCGAAACCTGGCTCTCGCGGCCGTCTTCGGGGCGTTCATGGCCTTCGCCGGCTCGGTTCTGCGCGACTCGCTCGACACCCGCATTCGGGGAGAAAGCGACCTCGACAAGGTCGGCGTCGACCGGCTGGGCCGGGTCCCCGCCGCTCGCCAGATCGACGACATGTACTTCGTGCAGGGCTCCTACAACCTGAAGGGAACCCGGGTCGCCGACTCCTTCAGATCGATTGTCACGACGCTGCAGTGGGTTCGATCCCAGCAGCGGATGAAGACCCTGCAGATCACCAGTGCCGAACCCGGCGACGGCAAGACCACCGTCGCGGTCCACGTGGCGATCTCGTTCGCCAACTTCGGCGAAAAGGTCATCGTGGTCGATGCCGATCTGCGCCGCCCCCGGGTGCGCGAGCTGTTGTCCCTCGCCGACCGGGAGTCGGGTCTCACCACCATCTTGCAGGGCACCGACGACATCGATGATGTGGTGGTGCAACATCCGTCCGGCATCAACGTGATCCCCGCGGGCCCCGCCGTCGACAAGCCGAGCGAGTTGCTCGGCGGCCCGGCGTTCTTCGAACTGATCAAGAATCTCGAGGACGAGTACAGCGTCGTGATGATCGACAGCCCACCAATCCTTTCGGCCCCCGATGCCAAGGTCATCGCCCACACCGCCGATGGCGTCATCATGATCGCCCGGGCGAACCACACCACCCGCCGGGCGCTGAGCGAGGCGATTCGTCAGCTCCGGCACTCCAACGCGGTGATCCTCGGGTCGATTCTCAACCGCCACAAGCCCCGCAGCCACCACGAGGCCTACGAGAAGTACGACTACTACGTGGACGCCAACCGCACCTAGCCGTATTCACGACGGAGATGGCTAGCTCGGGTTGGTCCGGTTCCGGTTGGGCAGAAAACGGCGTACCACCCGGGCGATCTGATCCAGACCGGCGTCGATGTCAGCCTTGCGCCATCGCAACAGGTCGCCCAGCCCCAGCGTCGTCAGGCGAGCCACCATCGTCAGGGTCAACGCCGTGGCGACCGAGTAGGAGATGAGCGAGGCTATCGCCGCGCCGACCGCACCGTGGCGGGACGCCAGCGTGTACAACAACACGACGTTGACCACGACCGAGACCGTGCGGACGATGGCGTAGGTGCCGGGTCGATCAGCCAGGTACAACCCGATGCCGCCGAGCGCGCTCATGGCCAGCGGCAGACCCGCCAGAATCAGGATGAGGGCGGGCATGACCGAACCCTCGAAGTCGCGTCCGAAGGCGAGCGGCACCACGATCGGGGTCAACAGGGCCAGCGCGATACTCACCAGCGCGATGGCGACGATCGAGCTGCGGAAAACCCGGGCGAAGCCGGCGTCGTCGATGTCGGCCGATCCTTCGGCCAGCAGTACGCCGCGCACGGAACGCTGGATGATGTCGGGAAGTTCGGCCACCGCGACGGCGACGACGTACAAACCGTTGGCCACATCGCCGGCGATCGAGAGCAGCAGAACCTGATCGAGTCGGCGGTCGGCCAGCGCGGTGGCGGCACCGAGGACGGCACGGGACCCGAAACCCACGAGCCGGCGGCGGAGCTCGCCGATGTCCACATCCGGGCCCCGCTCGCCCCTCATCACCGACCGTATCGCCGCGGGCACGACCAGCAACATGCCGACGATGCTGATCAGGGCGACCCACCGCACATCGGCTACCCCGAACGCCAGCAGGGCGAGCACGCCGATCAGCCGCACGATGAACGGCGAGGCCAACATCGACGCCGCCACCCGGTAGTCCCGGGTGACGATGAGCAGAGCTCGTAGCACTTCGGCGCCGGCGTAGATCGGCAAGAAGAACGAGATCAGTCGGAACGCGTCGACGGTGGTGTCGTCGCCTCCGAAGAAGGTGGGCGCCAGAAACCAGGTGATGATCCCGAGGATGATGCCGGCGCCGATCGCGACCGGGGCGGCCGCTCGGAGTAGGATCCGGGGCGTGAGGTCTTCTCGCCACTCGAAGCTGCGAGTCGACGCTTCGGCGAGGCCGATGGGCGCCAGCGAACGCAGCACGACGAAGAGCGACATCGCCGCTCCCAGCTTGCCTCGACCATCGGGCCCAAGGAGTCGGGCCAACAGCGGAGCCACGATGAGCGCGGTGGCGGTAACCACCAGATTGGCGGTGGCGAAAAGCGCTACCCC
Organism: uncultured Acidimicrobiales bacterium; assembly: GCA_938041035.1. Lineage (GTDB taxonomy): Bacteria > Actinomycetota > Acidimicrobiia > Acidimicrobiales > SHLQ01 > CALHYX01. Next base: position 147,701 of record CALHYX010000029.1, read on the forward strand.
GCTACCGGCCGACGGCCGCGCGTCATCCCCCGCTGGTCCTGGTTTTGGCATGAGGGCTCGTCTCAGCAGGTGGAGATGACACGCCAATCATCGATCACCTGATCACGGTATTCCGCGATAGCCCCGAACGGCGAGGTCTGCGACGCGGCATCGATGGCCGAAATCCAGCTCTCGAGCCGGTCACCGTCGACCTGGCCCACCCAGTCGTCTCCGAAGAGCGAGGCCACGAAGGCATGGCGCCGCCCGACGACGGGAACCGACGATTCGGCCGCCCGCACCGCCACACCGCTCTGGTAGTAGCGCTCGTAGGGGATCAGTACGCACGAGGCCTCCTGGATCCGGCGGGTGAAGTCCGACTCGCTCAGGAACGCGTCGGAAACCTCCCAGCCGTTGATCGAGGGCCATCCCCGTCCGAGTATCTGCGGGCGGTACCCGTGGGCGGTGAGCGCCCGACCGAGTCGCTCCAACAGCGTGTGGTCACGAGTCGGCTTCCATTGGCCAACCACCAGAACCGACCCGTCCGGATCGGCGACACGCAGTCCCGGTTTGGCGATCGGGTGCCCGGCGAGGATCGGCCGGGGCCAGCCCAGTTTCACCATGTCGTCGGCGACCGCCGAGGTGTGCACCACCAGCTCGACATCGGAGCGCTGCAGGCTGTGCTGGGACATCCAGCGGAACAAGGAGCCGGCCCCGTACTGCTTGCGAAGCGGAAGGGGGTCGTGCACCACGATCCGAATGGCCCGCTCGCTCGGACGACCGGCCCAGACGAAGGGTTCCAGATCGTTAAACGATGGCCAGAGGCTCAAGATGTTGCCGGGAGCGGTGGCGCGAATCCGGCGGTTGGTTCGCACGACGTCGACCGAGCGTCCGAACCGAGCGACGATTCCGGGCCGGTCCATCTCGACCCCTGGGTGCTCGATGACCACGGGCTCCGGCGCACCACCGGCGGCGATCACTTCGTGAAGTGATGCCGCGTAGTGCGCGAGCAGGTTGGGCAGCGGGTTGATGATCGACAGGCGGGGACGCCCCGTGCGCGGATCGGGGGACAAGGGCGTCAGCCTGCTTCCACCGTCTGCCGGAGCAGGTCTTCGTATCGGCTACAGATCCGATCGACCGAGAACTCGCCGAACGCCCGCTCCCGGGCCGCTTCGCGCAGCGCGGTATCGGCAGCGGCGTTGTCGAGATCGACGATGCTGTCGGCCACGGAACGTTCGGGGTCCCCGAAGTAGGTGCCGGTATCGCCGAGGCCCTCGCGGTTGAACGGTGTGTCGTAAGCGGCGATCCGAGCACCGACCCCCATGGCCTCGAGCAACGACGGGTTGATACCGCCGACCGAGTGCCCGTGGAAGTACATCGATGCGTTGCGTAACAACACGCCGAAGTCGTGACGGTCGTCGATGTGGCCGAGCAATCGGACGTTGGGATGCAGTCCGGCCAGTCGTTCGAGTTCGATCGACACCGGCGACCGGTAGTTGGCGGCGCCGAGCACCGCTATGGGGCGTTCCTCACCCGAGGCGAGGTAGGAGCGAACGATCGAGTCGATGTTGTTCTCGGGGACGAGGCGCCCACCGGTGATGAAATAGTCGCGTCGGGACAGCTCGTGATCGCTGAGGACCTGTTTCTCGGCTATCTCATCGACACTGTCGTCGAGCAGTTTCGGCGCGCAGTACGGGACCACTTCCGACGGTGCACCGAACTCGCGATCGTAGATGCGTTTCATTTCGTCACAATCGGTGACGAGCACGTCGGCCGTGTGCGGGGCCACCCGAGCACAGACCCGGAAGACCTTGCGCCCAACCGTGCCCCACTTGCCGCGCTTCCATTCCTGGCCGTCGACGTTGAGCACCGTCGCGGTGCGCCCACCGGCGAACAGCGCCATCGCCGGCGCGTTGGCGACGTTGAAGGCTAGGGCGACGTCGTAGTCCCCCCGCCGAGCAACGGCGGCGGCCGCAAAGCTGTGGGTGAGCGTGTCGAGTTGTTTGGTGGCGAGCGATGGCAGCGATTCGCGTCGAACGCCCTGATAGTCGGCTAACCGGCCCCTGCCCCCGCGGCAGTACAGCGTGACGTCATGGCCACGAGCGACCAGTTCGGGGAGCAGCACGCTGCAAAACGTCTCGTATCCCGAATAGGTGTCGGGAATCCCGCGGATCCCGAATACAGCAATTTTCACGATTCCCCCGTGGCAACTTCAGGCCCGCTTCCATGAATTTCCGCCGGGTCGCACAGCCGGTGTAACCACTCTGCAACGGTGACGAATACCAATGGCACCCGATGTAACTCGATGGTAGTAAACGCGCGCCAAACCAAGCAAAAAGCATGACAGATACCAAACCCGATGGGGAAACCGTCCTGCCGACGACCGGTCGCACCGGGCCAAAATCAGGCCTATTCAGCGCCGCCGCCGAGGCGTAGGCTCGCCCGATGGAGTCCCTGGTTCGTACCGACCCCGTCACCCTGGAGGACCGGCTGCGCGCCGCCCTTCCCGCCGGCGTCGACGACGCCAGCGTGCGCCTCGTCGACGAACGGGGCGAGTGGCTCACGGTGCGTCAGGGCCAACTCGAGCCGGCGTCCTCCCACGCCGACCTGGGCGCCATGTTCACCGTCTGGGCCGCCGGTGGCCTCGGGTACGCCGCAACCAACGATCTGAGTGTGGAGGGGCTCCGACGAGCCGCCGAACGAGCCGAGGCATGGGCGCGATCCACCGCCGGTGCCCTGGTCGTGGCCACCCCGCCGCGCTCCGATGCCGTCGGCGGGTACGAGTCGCCCGTCGAGTCCCCCTGGAACGACCTGTCGACGGCCGACCGTATCGACCTGCTCCACCGTCAGAGCGCCGCCTTGCGGGTCGACGACCGCATCGTCGCCTGGAGTGCTCGGCTGAGCCGTCGAGAGGTGGACGTGTTGTTGTTGACCCAGGCCGGCGGCCGCATCGAGCAACGGTTTCGCTACCTGCACCCGGGACTGTCCGCCACGGCGAGCGACGGGCACCGCGTGCAGAGTCGATCCCACGGCGCCGGAGCGTTCTGCGGCCAGGGCGGTCTGGAGGTACTCGACCGCTTTGGCTTCGGCGACGCGGCCGCGCGAGTGGGTGAACAAGCCATCGAACTCCTGGCCGCCGAGAACTGCCCCAGCGGCCCGATGGACATCGTGCTCGCCCCCGACCAGATGATCCTCCAGATCCACGAGTCGATCGGTCACCCGCTCGAACTCGACCGCATCCTCGGCGACGAACGCAACTATGCGGGGACGAGTTTCGTCGATCTCGACATGTTTGGCTCGTATCGGTACGGATCGCCGCTACTGAACGTCACCTTCGATCCAACGGTGCCGGGTCAACTCGCCAGCTACGGGTTCGACGATGACGGCACGCCGGCAACTCGCGAATATCTCATTCGCGACGGCGTGCTTGAACGGCCTCTCGGAGGCATGGTCTCGCAGTCCCGGGCGGGCGTCGACGGCGTCGCCAACTCGCGAGCGTGCTCGTGGAATCGGCCGCCGATCGACCGGATGGCGAACCTGAACGTCGAGCCGGGTGACTCCTCGTTTGCCGAACTCATCGAGTCGGTCGAAAGCGGGGTGTACATGGAGACCAACACCTCCTGGTCGATCGATGACAGCCGGAACAAATTCCAGTTCAGCTGCGAATACGGTCGTCGGATCACCGACGGCGAGCTCGGCGAGGTGGTCCGCAACCCCAGCTACCGGGGTATTTCGGCCACGTTCTGGCGCAATCTCACCGGGGTCGGCGCTCCCGAAACGGTGCTCGCGATGGGCACCCCGAACTGCGGCAAGGGCGAGCTCAACCAGGTCATCAACACCGGTCACGCCTCCCCGACGTGTCGCTTCTCCGGGGTCGACGTGTTCGGAGCCGACGAGTGAATCAGGAACGGTTCGACCTCCTCGTGTCCCAGGCGACGGCCCGGCTCACCGGCGACGAGGTGCTCCTCGCATCGATCGAGGGGGAGGAAACCGATTTCGTGCGGTTCAACGGCGGTCGGATTCGCCAGGCCGGCTCGGTCGAGCAGTCGATGCTCAGCCTGGAGCTCATCGTCGGTGGTCGTCACGCCCGCACCTCCGTGCAAATGGGCGCCATCGACGACGATCAGCATCGCGTCGATCTCGCCCTGGCCGCGTTGCGCGACCAGCTCCCGACGTTGCCCGAGGACCCCTACCTGCTGTTCAACACCGCCGTCACGTCGAGCGATCAGGTGACCCCCAGCGCCCTGCCCACCCCGACCGATGCGTTGGAGCGGATCCGCACCGCGGCCGGCGACGATGATCTGGTCGGCATCTACACCGCTGGGGCGACCTCCAGAGGCTTCGCCAACTCACTCGGTCAGCGCAACTGGTTCGAAACGTCGACCTTCAACTTCGACTGGACCTTCTACCTGCACGGCGACAAGGCAGCCAAGAACCTGTACGCCGGGTTCGCGTGGGACGACGACCAGTTCGCCGCCAGGGTCGACTGGTCCCGTCGACAACTCGACGCGCTGGCTCGAACCCCGATCGACCTCGCACCCGGCGCGCACCGCACCTATCTGACCCCGTCGGCCATCGCCGAGGTCATGGGCTTGTTGAGCTGGCAATCCTTCAGCATCCGCGCCCACCGCACCAAGCAGACCGCGTTGTTGCGGATGATCGACGGCGATGCCCGGCTCCACCCCGAACTATCGATCACCGAGAACACCGCCGAGGGTGTTGCTCCCAACTTTCAGGAGCAGGGCTTTCTGCGGCCCGACGAGATCGCCCTGATCACCGCGGGGGCGTACGCCGACACCCTCGTATCGCCCCGGTCGGCGCGCGAATACGGGGTCGAGACCAACGGTGCCGCCGCCGGCGAATACCCCGATTCCCTGGCGATCGCCGCCGGCGCCATCCCGTCGGCCGGCGTGCTCGAAGCCCTCGGCACCGGCCTGTACGTCGGCAACCTCTGGTACACGAACTTCTCGGACCGGCCGGCCTGCCGAGTGACAGGCATGACCCGATTCGCCACGTTCTGGGTCGAGGACGGCGAGATCGTCGCCCCGGTGAACGTGTTGCGCTTCGACGACACGGTGTTCAACATCTTCGGCGAGCAGCTGGCCGGGTTGACCGACCAGGCCGAGGTGCTGCTCGACTCCGAAAGCTACGGGCAACGATCCAACGCGAGCCTGCGCTCCCCCGGTGCCCTGGTCAACGAGCTGCGCTACACCCTCTAATCCGGTCCCGGGTGGTGACACGCGACGGGGTGGCCGTAGCCGTCATCGTGTAGCAGGGGTTCTTCCGCCGCGCACCGGTCGGTCGCCTTCCAACATCGGGTGCGAAACCGACATCCCGACGGTGGGTCGACCGGGCTCGGCGGGTCGCCTTCGAGCACGATGCGTTCGCGGGTGGCCTCGGTGACCGGGTCGGGTTCGGGGACCGCCGACAACAGCGCTCGGGTGTACGGGTGCTGTGGGTTCTCGTAAATCTCGCGGCGGGGGCCGGTCTCGACGATCTTGCCGAGATACATCACCGACACGACATCGGAGATGTGGCGCACGACGGCGAGGTCGTGGGCGATGAAGAGGTAGCTGAGCCCGAACTCTTCCTGGATGTCTTTCAGCAGGTTCACGACCTGGGCCTGGATGGACACGTCGAGCGCCGACACCGGCTCGTCGCACACGATGAGCTTGGGGCGAAGCGCGAGCGCCCGGGCAATGCCGATGCGCTGGCGTTGACCCCCCGAGAACTGATGCGGGTACCGGTTGGCGTGTTCGGGATTCAGGCCGACCCGGGCGAGCAACCGTGCGACCTCGGCGTCGCGTTCGGCCTCGCCGGTGGGCAGGTCACCGGTTCCGCCTTCGTGGATCACCCACGGTTCGGCCACGATCGACCGCACCGTCATACGCGGGTTCAACGACGCGAACGGGTCCTGGAAGATGATCTGAATATCTCGCCGGGCGGCGGTGAGCGCGGCCTTGTCCATGGCGAAAAGGTCCTCGCCCTGGAACAGGGCTTCGCCGCCGGTCGGCTTCTCCAGCCGCAGGAGCGTCCGGGCCACGGTGGACTTGCCGCAGCCGGACTCGCCGACCAGACCGTGGGTCTGACCGGCTTCGACGGTGATGTCGACCCCGTCGACGGCGAGGACCGTACCGAGCCGGCGACGACCGATGGTGCGTTGCTCCTTGTAGTGCTTCACCATGTTGCGCACTTCGAGCAACGCCATCAGCCGGCCTCTACCTGGTGACACGCCGCGGCGCGGGGCCCGGCACCAACGGTGAGCAGGTCGGGACGCTCGGTGCGGCATCGATCGGTCACCTGCGGACACCGGGGATTGAACGAACACCCCGGCGGCAAATGCACCACGCTCGGCGGCTGACCATCGACCGGCACCAGCCGATCGATGTCGGACAACAGGCGCGGTACCGACGCCATCAACCCCTGGCTGTACGGGTGCTTCGGCTCGGCGTAGAACTCGGCGGCCGAGCCCGTCTCGACCGCCCGGCCGGCGTACATCACCATGACCCGATCGGCTACCGACGCCACCACCCCGAGGTCGTGGGTGATGAGGATCATGCCCATGCCGGTGAGCTCTTGAACCTGCGCGAGCAGCTCCATGATCTGGGCCTGCACGGTGACGTCGAGTGCCGTGGTTGGTTCGTCGGCGATCAGCACCTTTGGGCTCAGCGCCAGGGCCATGGCGATCATCGCCCGCTGGCGCATTCCGCCACTGAACTGATGGGGAAACTGGCGCGCCCGCTGAGCCGGGTTGGGGATACCGACCTGCTCCATGAGCTCCACCGCCCGACCGAAGGCCGCCTTGCGCGACGCCCCCTCGTGCAGCCGCACCATCTCCCCCAGCTGCCACCCCACCGGAAACACCGGGTTCAGCGAGGTCAGCGGATCCTGAAAGATCATGGCGATCTCGGACCCGCGCACTTCGCGCCGCTTGCGTTCGGGCATCGACAACAACTCGAGTTCGCCGTAGTGCACGGTGCCCGCGACCACCCGCCCGGGCGGCTGGGGGATCAGGCCCATCAGGGCCTGGACCGACACCGACTTCCCCGACCCCGACTCGCCCATGATGGCGAGGGTCTCGCCACGGTGCAGGTCATAGGTGAGGTCGGTGACGGCGTGGACGACACCATCGTCGGTATCAAACTCGACGGTGAGTCCATCCACCGACAGCAGCGGTTGTTCGGCCATCTAGCGGAGCCTCGGATCAAAGGCTTCGCGCAGCTCCTCGCCCAGCAGCACGAACGCGAGGCTGGCGAGCACCAGGAAGATCGTGGGGAAGATCAGCAGGTGCAGCGACTGGCCCGCGATCGCCTCCTGCTGGGCTTCCTGCAACATGATGCCCCAGCTGATGGTGCCCAATGGCAGCCCGATGCCGAGGAACGACAAGGTGGCTTCGATCGAGATCACCGCGCCCATACCGATGGTCGAGTACACCAGGGTGGGGGCGATGGCGTTCGGGAAGATGTGGCGCATCATGATGCGCCGATCGCTCGCTCCCATCGCCCGGGCGGCCTGTACGTACTCGAGGTTTTTCACCTGAAGCACGGTCGATCGAAAGAGCCGCAACACGGCCGGCCACCCGAGGAAAGCTATGGCGGTCAGCACGTGCCACTCGCTGCGACGAGAACCACCGGCGAGCGCGGAGAGGACAATGATGGCGCCGACCAGGTACGGCAGGGCGAAGAACCCGTCGGCCAACCGGGTGATGACGTTGTCGATCCAACCACCCACGTAGCCCGAGACACCACCGAGGAGCAGACCGATGATCACGGTGACGAGGGTGGCCCCCAGCGCGACACGCATCGACACCTTGGCCCCGTGGATCACCTGCACGAAGTAGTCACAGCCCTGGGTGTCGGTGCCGAACCAGTGCTCGCCGCTCGGCGACTGTTCGGCGTTCGACAGCACACAGTTGATTCCACCGGGGTCCTGGGGAGCCGGCGACGGCGCGGTGAACAGGCCGGGGACGACCGCCATCATGGCAAACACCACGATGAGCCCGGCCGAGAGCCAGAACAACTTGCGGCGCTTGAGAATGCGCCACGCATCGCCCCAGAACGTGTTCGCAATCTCGTCGCCCTCGGACGACTCGAACGGGTCGAGCGGCTCGCCGGGTTGCTCGATCACGTCAGTCATACCGGATCCGCGGGTCGAGCAGCGCGTACAGGAGGTCGACGATGAGGTTGATGAGCAGATACACGATCACGAGGATCGTCGAGATGCCGACGATGACGAAGCCGTCGCGCGAGGGGATCGAGCGCACGATCTGAAAGCCGACACCGGGGATCTGAAAGATGCCTTCGGTGACGATCGTGCCCCCGATGAGTGCGCCGAGGGTGATGCCCAACACCGTGATGACGGGGATGAGCGCGTTGCGCAGCGCGTGGATCGACAGCACCCGCCGTTCGCTCGCGCCCTTGGCCCGCGCCGTGCGGATGTAGTCCTCGCGGTAGGTGTCGATCAACGAGCCGCGCATAAGCCGGGCGGTGGTGGCCATGGTGGTGATGGCGATGCCGAAGGCGGGCAGCACGTAGGACCACAGACCGTCGCGGATCCCCGATACCGGGAAGAGCCGTAGCTTCACGCCGAACACCAACTGCAAAACGGCGAGCATGACGAACGGCGGGATCGACAACAACACGATGGTGACCACCAACGAGGAATTGTCGAACCACTTGCCTCGGTTGCGCGCCGCCAACACGCCTATCGGTATGGCCATGAGCGCCTCGAACAGCACGGCGAGGCCGGCGAGGCGCAGCGTGCGGGGAAAGGACTCGAGGAAGATGTCGCGCACCGGCCGTTGGGTGCGCAGGGACTCGCCAAAATCGGCTTTGAACACGATGCCGGAGATGTACTCCCAGTACTGCACGTGTATCGGTTCGTTGAGGTGGTAGCGCTCCTCGTACTGAGCCCGGGTGTTCTCCGGGACCGTGCGCTCACCGAATTGGGCCTGGATGGGGTCTCCCGGCAACCACCACACCACCACGAAGATCAAAAACGTCGCGATGAAGAACACGGGAATGATCTGCAGCGTTCGTCGGATCGCGTAGCCGAGCATGCGTGGGGTCGAAACCGGGTGGGGTCAGGTCTCGCGACCCGACCCCACCTCGTGGTTCTGACCTACTGGTTCACCGTGACGTTCTCGAGTTCGGTGTAACCGAAGACGGTGTACGTCACGTTCGAGACGTTGTCGCTAACCACCTTCTGGGCGGTGCCGAAGAACATCGGCGCCACCGGCATGTCCTCGCACAAAATGTTCTGGGCATCTTCGAGCGCACCGAAGCCGTCGGTCTCGCTCTCGGCCCCCTTGAACTCATCGATGGCGGCATCGAAGTCCGGGTTGTTGTACAGGCTGAAGTTGTCGCCCGATTCGCTCAGGAACAGCGGCGAGAGGAAGTTCTCCGCCGACGGGAGATCCCACAGCCAGCCGAGGCGGTACGGGCCGTCGATGCCACCGTCGGCCTGGAGCACGTCGAGGTACGGAGCGAACTCCTGGCCGACGAACTCGAGGTCGGTGATGCCGAGGGTCTGTTCCCACTGGTTGGCGACCGCCTCGATCCAGTCCTCGTGGCCACCGCCGCTGTTGAAGTACACCGAGAACGAACCGTCGATACCGCCGGCGGCGTCGAACAGTTCCTTCGCCATTTCGGGGTTGTGCTCGGTGTTCTCACACCCGCCGGTGGCGCCCGGGGCGAGCGGCGGGGCAAAGCCGTTGGCCGCGGCGCGACTGCCCTCGAAGATCTGGTCGACGATGGTCTCGCGGTCGATGGCCATCGACAGCGCCCGGCGGATGTCGGGGTTGTCGAACGGGGCGACCGTGGTCGGGAAGCCGAGGTAGTTGTACGAACCGATGTCGAGTTCGATGAACTTGTCGCCGTACTCCGCTCGGGCCGAACCGATCTGCTCCGGTGGCACGTCGGCCACATCGAGGCCGCCCGCGGCGACCTCGAGGAACATGGTTTCGATCGAGTCGAAGATGCGGAAGGTGATGGCGTCGGGCAGGCCCTTGTCGCCGTAGTAGTCATCGTTGCGCAGCACCCGGATCTGCACGTCGTGCTGCCAGGAGCCATCCATCATGTAGGGACCGTTGCCGATCGGGGCATCGGGGTCGATGTCGCCGGCGGCCCGCGGCGAGAACACCGGGTGGGCCATGGCCTTGGGCAGCAGTGGGTACGGGCCGTCGAGGGTGATCTCGAGGGTGGTGTCGTCGATGGCGACCGCGCCGGCCACCTCGGTGGCGTCGCCGCTCTCGACATCGCCCCAGCCGGAAATGCCGGTGATGTAGGAGCCGTAGTAGGTCACGTCGGAGAGGTTCTCGGGGTTGGCGACGTAGTTGAACGCGGTAATGAACGACTGAGCGGTAACCGCCGTGCCGTCGTGGAACTTCACGTCGTCGCGCAGCGTGAAGGTCCACACGGTGTTGTCGTCGGTCTCCCAGGACTCGGCGACCGCCGGGACGGCTTCGAGGTCGGAGTTGAGGTCGGTCAGCCCGTCGTAGAGCAGGCGGGCAACTTCGAAGCCCTCGGAATCCTGCACATTGAACGAGTCGATCCAGGTCGGTTCGACGATGCCGTAGGTGACTTCGCCACCGGCGTCGCCTCCGCTACCTCCGTCGCTGCCACAGGCGGCCGCTACCAGAGCCAGCGCCAGGGCGGCGGCACAAAGCCGCAGGGTGGATTTCGTGGTCATAGTAGGAATTCCCTCCTTGGTTCCGGCCCGGCGATCGACCGGTACCGGCTTTGGTTCCCGCCGGAAGACTAGTGGGAACCCACCGCGAGCCGCGATGCCGGGTCCCCAGCCGTTTTCGTCCACCGGACGAACAGGCCTATCACGCAGAACGCCGATTTGGAAGACCCGCCGGCGCCGGCCGACCCCCCAAACCCTTCCGCCGATCCTTCCCGGGATGCGGCAACCGGCACGGAATTTTTCGGACCGGTTCGGTGAAGATGTGCACCCGTCCGCGGGATCGGGCACGATGGCGACCGGCGAGAAATCCAACACGGAGTCGGTGCGACAACACCGGCCCCACCAGGCGCACTGACCACACCGACAACACCGATGAAACCGATGAAACCGATGAAGGGGACGAGCGCATGAGCAACCGGTTCGACGAGAACACCACCACCGACGAGGTTCTCGCCGGGGTGGATCTGTCCGGAAGCCGGGCGTTCATCACCGGTGCGGCGTCGGGGATCGGGCTCCAGACCGCCACCGCGCTGGCCGCGTCCGGCGCCGATCTGGCGGTCGCCGTGCGTTCCGACGAGCAGGGTGACGCCACCGTTGCGGCAATCCGGGCCGAGGTTCCCGACGCCGACGTGGCGTGTCACCACTTGGATCTCTCGTCGCTGGCGTCGGCGCGCTCGTGCGCCGCCTCGGTGGTCGACGACGGCCGTCCCATCGACCTGTTGATCAACAACGCCGGTGTCATGTTCACCGACTTCGGGCGCACCGAGGATGGTTTCGAGACCCAGCTCGGCATCAATCACTTCGGCCACTTCGCCCTCACCCAGGGCCTGCGCCCGGCGCTCGCCGACGGCGGTCGGGTGGTCAACCTTTCGAGCCGCGGTCACACGTCGGCCGGCATCGACTGGGACGACCCGAACTTCGAGCGACGGGAGTACGACAAGTTCCTCGCCTACGGGCAGTCCAAGACGGCCAACATCTTGTTCACCATCGGCCTCCAGGAGCGTCTCGCCGACCGCAGCATCGACTGCTTCGCGGTGCATCCCGGCGTCATCCGGACCAACCTCAGTCGCCACATGGACGAAGACGACTTCACCGAGTTGATGCGACGGGCAAAGGCATCGAGCATGACCGGCTCCGACGAGGGGTTCGCCTACAAATCGGTCGCTGCGGGCGCCGCCACCTCGGTGTACGCGGCCACCAGCGCAGAACTCACCGGCCACGGCGGTGCGTACCTCTCCGACTGCCAGATAACCGAAGCCGCCGCCCACGCCCAGGATCGCGCCGACGCCAACCGGTTGTGGGAGCTGTCCGAAACGCTCACCCGGCAGAGCTGATCCACCGACCGCCGGACGAACCCCCGAGACACCAGGAGAAACCATGAGCCCGAACTACACGATCATCTCGGCGGACTGTCACGCGGGCGGTAGCCACGAGCAGTACCGCGGCTTCCTCGACAGTCGCTGGCACGAGGAGTTCGACGAATGGCGCGGCGGCTACAAGAACCCGTGGCGCGATCTCCAGGCCGGCGGCCGCATCCGCAACTGGGACGACGAGGTGCGCAACGGCGACCTCGAAGCCGACGGCATCGTCGGGGAGGTCATCTTTCCCAACACCATCCCACCGTTCTTTCCGAGCTTTGTGCTGTTCGTCGGTCCGCCCACGCCGGAGGACTACGACAAGCGCCTCGCCGGCATCCGGGCCCACAACCGGTGGATCGCCGACTTCTGTTCGCGGTTCCCGGAGCGGCGCGCCGGCATCGGACAGATCTTCGTGAACGACGTCGACGATGCGATCGCCGACGTCGAGTGGTGCCACGCGAACGGACTGCGCGGGGGCATTCTCCTGCCGAACATCGCACCCGACTGCACCTGGGTGGAGCCCTACCTCGACAACAAGTACGACCCGCTCTGGGCGGCGTGTTCGGACCTTGGCATGCCGGTCAACGTGCACGGCGGCACGGGGCTTCCCGCCTACGGGCGTTATCCCGAATCGTCGATGTTGATCTCCCTCGAGACGACGTTCTATGCCCAACGTCCGCTGGTGCATCTGCTGACCTCCGGGGTATTCGAACGCTTCCCCGACCTGAAGTTCGTGATGACCGAGACCGGGGGCGGTTGGCTGCCGGGGCTCGTCGGCATGCTCGACCTCATGCTCGACCGCATTCGCACCACGGGCCGCATGGGCGAGCTCAAGTTCGACGACTACGAAGTGCTCCCCCATTCCGCGACGCACTACGTGCGCCAGAACCTCTGGCTGGGCATGAGCCAACCCACCCCGCCCGATATCGCCGTGATGGACCTCCTCGGCGACACCCACTGCATGTGGGGAGCGGACTATCCGCACCGCGAGGGCACCGGACCGTTCACGCGCGAACACCTGCGCCAGGTCTTTCACGGTGTACCCGAGACGAGGATGCGCCAATTTCTCGCCGGCACCGCCGCCGAGCTCTACCGGTTCGACCTCGACGCGTTGGCGCCGCTCGCCGAACGGATCGGGCCGACGGTGGCCGAACTCGACGAGCCGCTCACCGAGCTGCCCCCCGAACCCAACGAGGCACTCCAACGCGCCGCCGCCATCATCGCGGCGGCCTAGCCAGGCTCACGGGAGACGGGTAGCGGCCTCGCCCCGGTCGGCCGGCCCGGAACGAAGATACGGCGTGCCGCGCAGCTTGTTGATCGCCTTCTTCGTGCGCCACGAGAAGTAGGTCGAACCAAAATTCAGCGCCTCACTCGGATCGGTGTATGGGCTGTTCAACTTGCCCGCTTTCACGAGTAGAAGGATCTGTTCGGCCACACTCACCGGGCAGCCGCGCAGCTCGAGCACCTGGTCGCCGCGCGAGTCGAACCACTTCTTTTCGACCGACGCCATCTTGGCGAAAATGTCCTGGTGCTTCGCCCGGGTCGGGTCCTTGGTGCTGCGGTCCTCGTACACGGAGGTGATCTCGACCGGCTGGCCGGCGATCGTTCCCGAGAACTGCGCGCAGTCGCCGATGAAGATCACCTTGTCGTCGGGGCCGGCGTCGATCTCGCCGGCGTAGTCGCCGAAGACGAGGTGGGTGCGGGGCATCTTGGCGTCGGTCTCATCGTCGAACAACCGGATGATCTCGATCGCTTCCTCCATGGCTCCCGGGCAACCTCCCCAGCAGTAATCGTCGGAGCCGGTCGTCTCGACCGCATCGTCGCTCGCATCGTCGCCATGACCCGCCGGTCCTTCGGTCGGCGGCGGACCGGCGTGGGCTTCGATGTTGGTGCCCTCGAAGTACTCCTCGACCCGGATGAGCCCAACCCGGAAACCGTCGGCGCGAGCCTGAGCTTCGGCCAGGGTGACGTCGCCGACGATGTCGATCTCGGCTGGGTCGACCGGTCCGAAGCCGTCCTCGTAGGCGAGGCGGAGGTGGTCGACCGACAGCGGGTCGAGACCGATGATGGCGCAACACACGGCATCGAAGGCGAGTTGGTTGTTGCCCATGATCACCAGACCGAGATCGAAGGGCATGGGGGTGAGCATGCGCCCCTCCCCCGCGGTGATGGCGTCGATCGCGATGAACTGCGGCTGAAGCACGTACTGTAGGTCTCGGACCTTCTCGTTCAATTTGTGGTCGTGGTCGATCAGCCGGTGGCGGTCGTCCTGGATCCCGATGTAGTTCTTCATCGAGAAGGTGACCGTGGTCCATGGGTGGGCCTTGAACTTCGGGCAGTTGACGAAGAAGTCGGCTTCGGCGACCGGCTGGGGCGTGTAGAGCGAGTCGCGCAGCCGGCCCTCGTGGGTGAGCGGAATCTCCACCTGGGTGGATTCCTCGAAGTGGTAGTGGTCAACCCCGACCCGATCGAACATCTCGTAGTAGCCGGCGTTCTTGAACGCGTAGCGCGTCGGGATGGTGATACCGCACCGTTCGCCGACCGCGATTTCGCTCACGTCGGGCCCGGAACGGGTCTTCAGGGCGCCGAGCACGCCCTCGACGAATTCGGGGCGGGTGTAGGCGTTCGGGAACTTCTCGCCCGAGGTCACCACGTTGGGCTTGAGCAGGGTCTTGCCGAAGGGGCGCAGACCCAGGTGATCGAGGCCCTCGCCCACCAGGGTTTCGATGCGGGCCGGGTCATAGGTCGGGCAGGCGCGGATGATGACCGTTGGGGGTGCCGCAGGCTCGGCTTCGGGAGACGTCATGGCGCGAGCGTAGTGGCCGGTGGGGGCCCGGCATCGTACGATCGGGACGAATGGCAGTCGTGTTGTTGGGGACGGTGGCGATCGAGCCAAACCGGTGGGCGACGGTCGACCCGTCCGGGCAACCGACCACCGAGTTGTCGGCGTGGTTGGATGCCATCGCCGACGCCAGGTTCGACGGCATCGAGTTGTGGGAGCGTCACTTCAGCGCCGTCGATGACTCCGAGGCCGGGCGCATCGTCGAGCATCCGCTGGAAACGAGGGTGTTCAACACCTATGCATCGTTCGACGAGCCCGCCGACGACGTCCGTCGGGCCGCGGCCACGAACGCGGGCCGAACGGGCGCCTCGGGCGTGAAGTTCAACGTCGGCAACGAGTCCGACCAGCGCGATCTGTACGCCGACCGGTTGGCCGCGTTCGTCGACGACCTACCCGCCGGCACCGCGGCGTTGTGCGAATGCCACTCCGGTATTTCGATCGCCGAGGAACCAGCGGTGGCCGCGGCCATCTTTGACCGGGCGGGATCCGCCGATCGGGTGCAGGCGATCGTGCACACCCATGAGTCCCTCGATCACCTCCGGACGCGATTCGATGCCTATGGGGACCGGATCACCCACGTGCACGTGAACTTCCTCGGCGTCGGGGATCCGGGGGCGCCGCCGTTGGCGAACGTGCGCACCGAACTCGAGGCCCGCATCAACCTGCTCGACCAACTCGGTTTCGCCGGCACCTGGACGCTCGAGTTTGTCCACGGTCTGCTGACCGATGCCGATCGTCCCGGCCCGCTGCTCGAACAAGCCGCGGTCGATCTGACGCTGTTGCGAGACCTTCTGCCGTGACCGAGCGACCCACCATCGTGTTGGCCCACTGGCCCGGCATGGACGTGTTCTCCGAGGCCGACCTCGACCGGGTCGACCGGGTCGGGCGACTACTCAACCGGGCGCCGATCGCCTCGTGGACCGATGACGGCGTCGACGCCCTGCTCGCCGAGGCCGAAATCGTGCTCGGCCACTGGGGGTGCCCGGCGATCGACGCCGACATGCTCGCTCGGGCCCCGAAACTCCGCTACCTCGCCTACACCGCCGGCACGATCAAGGAGCTCGTCACCGATGCGGTCTGGGCCCGCGGTATGCGCGTAACCTCCGGGGCCGACGCCAACGCCGAACCGGTGGCCGAGTACACCCTCGCCGCCATCTTGATGGCCAACAAGGACGTCTTCTGGCGTCGTGACCAGCTGCGCGATCCCACCATCTCCGCCCGCCGAGCGAGTGGCAACGTTCCGACCGGCAACTGGGACAAGACCATCGGCCTGGTGAGCGCATCGATCATCGGGCGCCGGGTCATCGAACTACTCCGCCCATTTCCCCACCTCGATGTGCTGGTGTACGACCCCTTCCTCACCGACGCCGAGGCCGCGCGGCTCGGGGTGCGCCGATCCGAACTCGACGAATTGTGCGCGGCGAGCGACATCGTGTCGATCCACGCACCGCAGCTACCGGAGACCCGTCACCTCATCGGGGTTGACCAGCTGGCCGCCATGCGTACCGGCGCCACCATCATCAACACCGCCCGCGGCTCGATCCTCGATCACGACGCGCTCACCGCGGAGATCGCCGCCGGGCGGTTGTACGCGATCCTCGACGTCACCGACCCCGAGCCGCTTCCCGACGATCATCCGTTGCGATCGAGCCCGAACGTCTTTCTCACGCCGCACCTCGCCGGTACCCAGGGCACCGAGCTCGCCCGTATGGTCGAGTACGTGATCGACGAGATCGAGCGGTACAAGGCCGGCCAACCCGGCCGCAACGAGATCACCAAAGATCGCCTGTCCCGCCTTGCCTGAGTTCACGACCTCTGGTGAGTTGGCCGATCGAATGGAGGCCGCGGTGGTCGGCTGGCTCGAACAGCTGGCCGAGACGTCGGCCCCGGATCTCCACCTTCCGCCGGTGTTCGCAGGGCATCGTCTGCACGAGGACACCGGTTGCGATCTGATCTACGTCCTCGGTCTGCTGGTCGAGAGCGGCGTCGACTCGGTGGCCGGGGTCGACCTGCGAGGCCGGGTCACCACGATCATCGATGGTTTGGACCCGACCCGGGTTGAGGGCTTCTCGAGCTACCGGTTGGGCGAGACGGTCGCCCGGCTCGGCGGGCTCGCCTCCTTCCCCACCGGGCAGCACGAGGCGATCCGCACCGGTGTGGATTCCCCCAACGTGCGTCGCCAGCTCACCGAAGGCGGACCGATACCACCGAATTTCGCCATCGTGGCCGCACGGTGCCTGCAGTCCGCCGCCGACCTCGACGGGGTCGACACCGGGTCGGACCTCGAGCGGTTTCGCGAGCGGGCGCGGGAAATGTTCGCCGGCGCCGATCGCGGCTGGATCGACGACGGATTCGGCGAGCTCACCCACTACGACATCTACACCCCTGACATGTACCTGTTCGCCGAGCCGCTGGCGTCGGCGCTGGGCCCGCGGTGGGCCGACGGTCTGCGCCGGGTTCTCGTCGACATCGACGATCTCGCCCAGCCTGGTGGCGCCATCGTGTGGGGCCGGTCGATCGGCGCTCTCGGTATGGCGATGACCATCGAGCTGGCCGCCATCGCGATCGGTCACGGGTTGACCGACGCACCCGATCGCTGGTTGGCCCGGGCCGACGAGACCTTCGGCACGCTCGCCGAGTGGTTCCCCGACGGGGTCATCGCCGCGCACCAAGGTCGAGCCACGATGTTCTATCGGGGCACGCCGCGTCGACTGCAAATGACCTTCGACCTGTTCGGCAAGTTTCTCCTCGCCGCCCGCGAGCTGCGCCGTCGACCCGATCAGGCGACCGCGTCGGCTACCGAGGCATGGCCGCCGGTGGACCGGTTCATCGACTTCACCGCTGACGGAACGGCGACCGGCGTGTGGACCTACCGGAGCGCGGACCTCACGATGGCGCTGCCCCTGGTTCATGGTTGGGCCAGCGACTACCTGCCGAGCCCGCGGTGCGCCGGGGTGTTCGAACAGCCGACGTCGGGGCACCCGGTCATGCTTCCGGTGCTGCATCAGGGTGGCTACGACGAGCGATCGGGCCAGATCGAACAACCGCTGGTACCCGCGGGCCTGCCCACCCGCATCGAGCACGCTCCCGGCGCGCTCACGGTCGGCCATTCCGGTTGGGCACCGGTCGGCAAGGGCACCGATGCCGTCGTGGTCCAGGGCGACCGCACGGCCACCTATCGCGTGGAGGGTCCCGACCTGGTGGTCACCGAATCGCTGCGCTTCGCCGCCGTCCCGCGGGACCCGATCACGATCACGGTGCCGGAGCCGGCCGGGGCCAGCCTCGCGGTGACCGTCGACGAGCCCCACAAACTGCTGAGCATCGCCACCGACGGGCTGGCGGAATGGCGAAGCTTCTGGGGTGAGGCCGCTCGCGTGCACCAGATCGAGGTCGTGCCCGCCACCGAAATCGACCTGACCTGGCGGGTCCGGACCGGACCCGCCGTATGAACCGCATTCCGATCCGGGAGGATCCCTCATGAGTCAACCGCAGCCCACCCTCTCCGTGCAGCTGATCAGCTTTTCCAGCGAGGATCAGCCCGACTGGGCGCCCCTGCTCGATCATGGCCGCGCCGCCGACGCGGCCGGCGTCGATCGGTTGATCGTGTCGGATCACATTGCGTTCGGCGAAGACCTCGATGCCTATGGCGACCCGAAACAGGGCGGCACCGCCGGCGGCAAACAACCCACCGGCCCCGACGGCCACTGGCTCGAGCCGCTGACGCTGTTGTCCTTCGTCGCCGCCCAAACAACCTCGGTGCGGCTGCAGACCGGCATCCTGCTCGCCGCCCTGCGCCGCCCGGCGGTGCTGGCCAAGACGGCCGCCACGCTCGACGTGCTGTCCGGCGGTCGGCTCGACATCGGCGTGGGCGTCGGCTGGCAGCGGGCGGAATACGAGGCGGCGGGGCTCGACTTTGACGCCCGGGGCCGCCAACTGAACGAGACGCTCGAAATCTGTCGTGCGCTGTGGACGTCACGGGCGGCGAGCTACGACGGCGAGGCCGCCAACTTCAGCGGCATCCACGCCCGGCCCAAGCCCGTGGGCCCGGCCGGGGTGCCGGTGTGGGTGAGCGGTCGTATCAACCGGCCGGTGCTCGACCGGATGGTTCGATTCGGCACGGGCTGGATTCCGTGGGGCGACGATGCCGCCGACCCGCGCCCCGGTGCCGAGGCCATCCGCGCCGCGCTCGCCGCCGCCGGTCGAGAGACCGACGACATCGCGGTGCAGGGGTCGTTGCCGGCCGTTCGAGATGGTGACGGCCAACTCCAGATCGAGCCGACCATGGCCGGCGTACCCGCGCTCGTCGATGCCGGCATCACCGACTTCAAAGTCCCGATGCGGCTGTCCGGGAACTACGACGAAACCGTCGAGCAGCTCACGCCGATCGTCGCCGCGTTCCGGCAGGCCGTCGGCCGGGATTGATCAGCGAACCGAGTCGGGGCGCAGCATCGCCTTCACGGCGGTGCCCCACCCGATTCGGGTGCCCTTGTGCAGCAGCGTGAATTCGTAGAGCCGGCCCGCCACCCGGACCAGCACCACGATGGCGACCAGCAACAGCACCAGCGAAACGACGATCTCCCAGGGGGCGATCGCATCGCGAGCCACCCGCACCGGAAGCAGGAGCGGGGTCGTGAGCGGCACGAACGTGAGGATGCGCGACACCAGGTTGTCGGCGTCGCCGAACGCGGCGATCTGGCCGGCGAAGTAGCCGCCCATCAGCGGCACGAAGACCGGCACCATCACCTGGGCAGCGTCTTCTTGGCGCGAGATCAACGAACCGAGCAGGGCGAAAAGGGTGAGGTAGATCCCGAGCCCGCCGAGCACGCTGACCGCGAAGATGGGCAGAAACGACCAGGCCGAGTCGGGCAGATCCACGTCGGCGGTGAGCAGTAGGGCGGCGAGGGTTCCGAGGAGCACGATCGCCACCTGGCACACCGCGAGGAAACCGATGCCGAGAATCTTGCCGCCGAGCAGGGTGCGGGGCCGAATGTGGCTGAGCAGGACTTCGACGACACCCGAGGCCTTCTCCTCGACCACGCTCATCATCGCCAGGTTGCCGAATACCTGGGGTACGGCGAACGCGGTCATCAGACTCACGAACGCGAGCGCCGACGCGACGGCCACATCCTCATCGGGTTCCTCGACGAACCGTTCGCCGATCTCGACCGGGCTGAGCAGTCCGGCCACCTCCTCGGGGGCGAGACCGGCCTCGACGCCTCGCTCGATGACGCTGTTCTGGCGGAGCAGGCTGTCGACGAGGAACCCGAGATCCGGGTCGACCTCGTCCTTCCACGCCAGGACGGGGCCGGGCTCCACCACCACATCGACCGTGTCATCGATCAGGGCGGCATCGACCTCGTCCGAGGCCAGCTGGACAACGGAGAAGTCGAAGCGATCGACGGCGAGGGCGTCGAGCTGCTCCTCGATCGCGTCGACGTCGACGTCGGCACCGACGATCCCCAGGTCGACCTCCTCGAGATCGTCGCTCTCCGGCCACACCGCGATAGCGACGGGGATGGCTATGGCGATGAGGAGCAGCAGCGCGGTGATGACCTGAAACGCCTTGGTGCGCGCCCGGACGGTGACCTCGCGCCGAGCGACCTCCAGGATCTGGGACCGACCGCTCATCCGACCAGCTCCAGGAAGATGTCGTCGAGCCCCGGTGGTTCATACGAAACCGAGGCGACGGTCCCGGCGGCGGCGGCCATCGCGATGAGCATCGAGGCATCGCTGTCGGCGGGCACGGTGAAGGCGCCGGCCCGACCGGGTAGCGCAGCTCCGCCCGGCGGTACCCAGTCCGGGGCGTCACCCTGCCACTGCACTGCGAGGATCCGATGCGGCGAGCTGTTGCGGAGCTCCGCCACGGTGCCGGTGGCCCGGGTGTTGCCGGCCGCAATGATCGTGACGTGGTTGGTGAGGTCCTGTACGAGGTCGAGCTGGTGGCTGGAGAAGACCACCGCAACCCCGGAGGCGACCTGCTCGGTCATGACCTCGCTCATCGTTGCAACCGCGACCGGGTCGAGCCCGGCGAAGGGTTCGTCGAGGACGAGAAGCGACGGCTCGTGGACGAGGGAAACCGCGAGCTGAACCCGTTGCTGGTTGCCGACCGACAACTCCTGGATCAGCGCATCGCGTCGCTCGGAGAGTCCAACCCGTTCCACCCATGCATCGGCTCGGCTGGCGGCGATGTCGGCATCGAGCCCCGCCAGTCGGCCGAAGTAGGCGACGTGTTCGTGGACCTTCATCCGCTGGTACAGACCCCGTTCCTGGGGCATGTAACCGATATGGCGCCGGGCGTCGGAGCCGATGGGGTCGCCGTCCCAGAGGATCGAACCGGCGTCGACCGACAACAGGCCGAGGATCGACCGCATCGTGGTCGACTTGCCCGCGCCGTTGGGCCCGAGGAACCCGACCATTTGGCCGGCGGGCACCACCAGGTCGACGCCCTCGAGCGCAACGATGTCACCGAAGCGTTTCTCGAGGGCCTTCACCCGAAGCCGTTCGCTCATCGGCCGCAACCTAGTGCGGGGTACAACCGCGCACGAATGGGGCACCGTGGTCACGCTGGCCGGGGCGGGGGGCTGATTCCGGGCCGCCGATGCGCGAACGTCGGAGAACCGCGTAGCGTTCGGTGATGCCCGCCATCACCGCCGACGATGTCCGTTCCGCCGCCGAACAGATAGCGGGGGTGGCGAACCGCACGCCGTTGTTCCGGTCCCGTCTGCTCGACGAACGGTGCGGCACCGAGGTCGTGTTGAAGGCGGAGAATCTGCAGCGGACGGGCTCGTTCAAGTTCCGCGGGGCCTACAACGCAGTGCGCGGGCTCGACGCCGACGCCCGGGCCGCGGGCGTGGTCGCCTTCTCCTCGGGGAACCACGCTCAGGGGGTTGCTCTGTCGTGTCGCCTGCTCGGGGTCGCGGCGACGATCGTGATGCCCCACGACGCCCCGGCGGCGAAGGTGGCCGCCACCGAGGGCTACGGGGCCACGCTGATTCGCTATGACCGATACGCGGAGAGCCGCGAGGAGATCGGTGCCGATCTGAGCGAACGCGAGGGCCGGGTGCTGATCAAGCCCTACGACGATCCGCGGGTGATGGCGGGGCAGGGCACCGCCGCGCTGGAACTGATCGAGGACGGGCCCGAAATCGACGGGCTGGTCGTGTGTCTCGGGGGAGGCGGGTTGCTGTCGGGTTGTTCGACCATCGCCACCGACCTCGTTCCCGACATCGCGATCTACGGCGTCGAGCCGGAGGCGGGCGACGACCACCAGCGATCACGCACCGCCGGCGAACGGGTCACCATCGACGTGCCGGAGACGATCGCCGATGGCCAACAGACGACGGCACCGGGTGAGTTGACCTGGCCGATCACAAACGCACTCGTGCGGGACTTCGTTTCGGTCACCGACTCCGAGATCGTGGCCACGATGCGGTTCCTGTTCACCCGCATGAAGCTGGTAGTGGAACCCTCGGGGGCGAGCGCCCTCGCGGCGGTGATGCACGGTCACATCCCGGTCGGCGAGCGGGTGGGCGTCACCCTGTCGGGCGGGAACATCGGCATCGACCGCTTCCGAGAGCTGCTCGCCACATAAGCCACCCGCGAACCATCTGGTGCCAGGCACAAGGCGTGTCACACTGGCCGGGATTCATCGAAAAATCGGGGATCTTCAGGCCTCGCGAACCATCTGGTGCCTGGCACCAGATGGTTCGCGAGGCGGCGAACGGTCCTAGGAGGGGGTCAGCCGGTCGCGGAGGGCGGAGAGTTCGGTAACACCGGTCTGAGTCATCACATTGACGAGGTCGGCATGCAAAATGTCGACCACGTGGTCAGGGCCCGCCTCGCCGAGGGCGCCGAGACCGAACATGAAGGCTCGGCCGGCAAAGACAAAGTCGGCGCCGAGGGCGATGGCTCGGGCGACGTCGAGGCCCGAGCGCACCCCACTGTCAAACAACACCGCCGTCCGCCCGCCGACGCGGTCGACGACGCCGGGCAGCGCTTCGATCGAGGCGGGGGCACCGTCGAGTTGACGGCCGCCGTGGTTGGACACGACCAACCCGTCAGCACCGTGGTCGACCGCCCGGGCGGCGTCGTCGGGGTCGAGCAGACCCTTGACGACCAGTGGGCCCGCCCACCGTTCGCGCAGAGCGGCGAGGTAGTCCCACGAGAGGGTGCCGCCGAGATGGGCGCCGACGAACCCCGCGGTCTTGGCCAGGGTGGCGCGGTCGACGTACTCCTCGAGCCCGGGGAACCCCGGCATTCCATGGCGCGCCGTGCCAAGGGCCCACGCGGGCCGGGTGATCGACTGAGCGATCAGGGTCGGGCCGATGACCGGGGGCACGCGGATACGGGCCTTGCGTTGCCGCTCCCGTCGACTCGGTGCGGGCACATCTGCGGTGACGACCAAGGTCGTGAACCCGGCGCCGGCGACGCGATCGAGCAGATGGTCGCGGATGGCTTCGTCGCGCGGCGGGTACAGCTGAAACCACCCCATGCCCTTGGCGTTGGGCCCGGCCACCTCGGGCTTCTCGGTGGCGACGGTCGACAACACGTAGGGAATGCGGCGTTGCGCGGCCGTCGCCGCGAGGGCGGCGTCGGCACCGGGCCAGATGAGCCCGGTGAGGCCGACGGGGGCGATCCCGAACGGCGCCGAGTAGCGCACGCCGAACAGCTCGGTCTCGGTCGACGGCTCGAGCGGGCCCTTCAACAACCGGGGCGTGAGGGTGACATCGGCCAGTGCCCGCAGGTTGCGGTCGCGGGCCTGCTCGGCGCCGGTCCCGCTGTCGAGGTACTCCCACGCGAAGCTGGGTATGCGCCACCGGGCCCGTTTCTCGAGATCGGCGATCCGGGGAAAGCGATCCATGGGATCGGTCGCCATCGGGTCAGCGCCCGGTCGACCCCGGGCGGGACTCCAACACCCGAGCGGCCTCTTTGATGTCGACCGCCTCGATGGTGCTGAGGCTGGTGCGATCGAGCGGGCCGATAGCGCCGCCGCCACCGGCCAGGCGCAGCGCCTGGCGGTTGATCGCCTGCTCGAAGATGTTGCGGGCAAACCGACCGTTACCGAAGTGTTCGGTGCGGGGCGTGCGCTGGAGCACCTCGACGATGGCTTCTTCGCAGCCCGTGCCGAGGTGGTAGTCGGCGTTGCGGGCGATGCTTTTGGTGATGGCCACCAGCTCGTCGTTGGAGTAGTCGGGGAAGACGATTTCGCGAGCGAAACGCGAGCGAAGCCCGGGGTTCGATTTGATGAATGCCTCCATCAGCTTCGGGTAACCGGCCACGATCACGACGAGGCGATCGCGGTTGTCCTCCATCTGTTTGATGAGCGCTTCGATGGCTTCACCGCCGAAGTCCTGGGCCCGCGGTCCCGGAGGCGCCAGCGAGTAGGCCTCATCGATGAACAGCACGCCCCCGAGCGCCTTCTTGACCGCCCGGTTGGTCTTGGTGGCGGTGTGCCCCACGTATTGGCCCACCAGCCCCGAACGGTCGACTTCGACCAGGTGACCTTTGTCGAGGAACCCGAGCGAACCGTACATCTCGGCCAGCAGCCGGGCCACGGTCGTCTTGCCGGTACCGGGGTTGCCCATGAACACGAGGTGCTCGGTGGTCTGGACGTCGGCCATGCCCTGCTTGCGGCGCCGCGCCTGAATTTCGAGGAACGCGACCTGGGTGCGAACCTGCTCTTTGACCGAGTCCAGGCCGACCAGCCGATCGAGATCGGCCTGAATCTCGTGTAGCGGGCGGGGCCCGGGTTCGGTCGTCTTTATCCCCGGGAGTCGCCGATCGGCCGCCGTCTGGCGGACCTGGCGACCGGCTTCGGTCAGTCGCTTCTTGATTTCATCACGGCGGGACATCACCTGCGACGCTACCGCCGTTGACCCCGCTTGGTCGGCCATCGCGCTTCCGGCACCCCGGCGGGGCGGCTACTCCAGGGTCGCGTAATCGGTGGAACGGTCGTCGGTGGTGGCGGCGCCAACCTCGGCCACGGCGGCGGCGAGGTCGACGAGGTAGTCGTCGATTACCCCCGCGTTGGAGTTCGACACCGTGGCGTGCAGGGAATCCGGCGGGCCCTGCCGGTCGTGGAACCAGTTGCGCCGTTCCATGGCGTCGGCGAGTGCGAAGACGTCGATCGGTTGCGCGGCTTCGGGGTCCGATGCGATCGCGAGCAGGTGAAAGGTCGGGTCGCCCAGGATGGTGATGCCGTCGATCGCGTCGACCCCGGCTCGCATGGCGTCGGCGTTGGCGAGCACCGAGCGGGTCAGGTCGACGTAGCCGTCGATGCCGAGGTGTTGCATCACGGCCCACGCCGCGGCCATCGGCAGACCCGATCGGCTGCCCTGAAGGTTCGGCGAGGCATAGAAGCCGCCGAGCCAGTCATCGAAGACGAAGGTCTGGAAGCGGCGGAGATCCTTGTTCCGGTGCAGGATGACGGACGCGCCCTTGGGCGCATAACCCAGCTTGTGAATGTCGGCCGAGATCGACGTGACCCCTTCGACGCGGAAGTCCCAGGGGCTGACCTCGCGGCCCAGTCGCTCGACGAACGGGAGCACGAAGCCACCCATGCAGGCGTCGACGTGGCAGTTGGCATCGGCGTCGGCGGCGAGGGCGGCGATGGCGGGAATCGGGTCCATGACCCCCTGCGGATACTGCGGCGCCGACCCGACGATGAGGATGGTGTTGGCGTTCACCGCCGCGGCCATGGCATCGACGTCGGCGGTCCAGTCATCGAGCACCGGGGTCTTGTGCACCGCGATGCCAAAGAGGTGAGCGGCCTTATGGAAGGCGGCGTGGGCGCTCTCGGCGACGATCATCTCGGGGGCGTCGATCCCGCGTTCGGTCCGGGCCCGCTCCCGAGCCGCCTTCACCCCGCAGAGGATCGATTCGGTACCGCCCGAGGTGAGGAAGCCGCTGGCGGGCTCAGCGCCGACGTGGCCATGGAGCAGTTCGGACGTCCACCCGACAACCTCGCTCTGGATCTGACCGAGTGACGGAAAGGCCCTGGTGTTCAGCGCGTTCTCGTGCAGGTACAACGCGGCGGCCTTCTCGGCGACCTCGTGCACCCCGGGACCGCCGTCATACACCATGCCGAACGCACGTCCGTCGGACCACTTCACATCGTCGACCCGCTTGGCTTCGAGGTCGGCGATGACCTCCTCGACGGATCGGCCGGCCTGGCCAAAGGTGGTCGGAGGGGGCTTGTCGCTCATCGCTCAGGCTTACCGTTCCCGCCGCCGGGCCGCAATCGCAGCCGCGGGCCGGCTACGCCATGGCTCGACGGATCGACGCGGCGTAGCCGCCGGGCAGGGCGATGGTGTCGAGGCGATCGAGGGCGAAGGTCGCCGATGCCGAGTGTTCATGGCTGATCACCACCGAATCATCGTCTCCGGTGAGCCGACAGCGATACGTCACGATCAGCGAGTGTCGAGCGTCGGGTTCGGGGTGATACATCCACGAGTCGACGATCGGTCCCACATCGACGGCCAGCCCGGTCTCTTCGCGGAACTCGCGGCGAAGCGCGTGCTCGGGCGATGGGTCGTCGTAGTCGACCCCGCCGCCGGGCAGTTCCCATTCGTCGCGTTCGTTCTGTAGCAGCAGCACCTCGCCCCGGAGCAGGAGTACGCCCTTCACGACGGCCCGCGGGGCCTGGAGCTGCAGGGGGATCGAGTCGCTCATAGCCGGAGTCTCGCAGATTCCCGTCGCCCCACCTACCCTCTCGGGCAACCGGCGCCGCCGGGCGGAGGAGATGCATGCAGGCGATTCGGGTAATCGACGGAGCACCGACGCTGGTCGACGAGCCGGCGCCCGGCGACCGCGACGACGGGGTGCGGGTGAAGATCCACGCCACGTCGATCTGTGGGTCGGACCTTCACCTGCTCGACCTCGGATTCGCCGAAGGTCGGATCCTCGGCCACGAGTTCGCCGGGGTTACCCCGGACGGCACCGCCGTGGCGGTCGAGCCGATCATCGGCTGCGACCGTTGTGGTCATTGCCACGAGGGGGTGCGGCACCACTGCGACGAGGGCGCAGAGTTTCTCGGGGTGATGCACGACGGCGGGTACGCCCAGGAAATCGTGGTGCCCGAACGCACCCTGGCCCCGCTGCCCACCGGACTCGACGTGGCCCACGGCGCACTGGTCGAACCGACGGCGGTCGCGCTGCGGGCGGTGAATCGAGCGGGGCTGAACGACGAGAGCGAGGTGCTGGTTATCGGCGCCGGCCCGATCGGGCTCGCCTGCGTCGCCGTACTGACCCACCGCGGCATCGGGGCCCGCTGCTCGGCCCGCCACGACCATCAGCGGGCCGCGGTTGAACGCCTCGGAGGAATGGTTTGGGACCCCGCCGATGGGGGCCGGTTTCCGGTCGTCATCGATGCGGCGGCCACCGAGACGTCGTTCCCGACCGCCGTCCGGGCCACGGCTCCCTTGGGCCGCCTCGTCCTCGTCGGTACCCCGTGGCAGAAGCTGGCGGTCGATGTCGGCCTGTGCATGGGCGAGGTCACCGTGATCCCATCCGCCACCTACGGAGGCGTCGGTCCCGATCGGGAGTTCGCTGCGGCCGCCGGGGTGGTGGCTGAAACACCGGCCCTCGCCGACGCGCTCATCACCCACCGGTTCCCGCTCGACGGCGTGGCCGAGGCGTTCGCCACGGCCGCCGACCGGTCGAGTGGCGCCATCAAGGTCACCTTCGATCCCTGGGGCTAGCTGTTCACCGGTCGGGCGAAGCCGGTGACCATCGACAGCCGACTCGAGCTGCGCCACTTCGTGCGCGAACAGGCGATCAGCGCCACGAGGCACCGTTTTGGAAATCTCCTCGACTCCTAGCACCCTGTGGGGACATGGTCGCCCAGGTCGATAAGGCAACGCTGCGCATCGCACCCGCGACCGCGCTCCAGCGCGTCGTGTCACGCCTGCTCTTCGAGGGCCACTCGGCAACGGCTGGTCACCAGTACCTCAACCGCATCACCGGAACGAACCTGGCGTTGGCCGCCGCCGGGCGCCTGCCCACCCGGCCGATCGAGCGGCCGATCTTCATCCTCGGCATCGGGCGCAGCGGCACGACGCTTTTGGGCAAGTTGCTGGGCGTGACCCCCGGCCTCGCGTATTGCAATGAGGGCAAGGCGATCTGGGCCCAGGCGATTCGGGACGAGGACGTCCAGGGCTGGTTCCAGGAGACCGGCCGCTACCGCCTCGAGCCCGACTCGGTGAGCGCGGAGGAGACCCTTCGGCTCCACCGTCAGTACGGCTGGTTCCTGGCGATGCTGCGGGCCGAGCGGATCATCGAGAAGTATCCCGAGTGCACCTACCGGGTGCCCTACATCCGTTCGGCGTTTCCCGACGCCCGGGTGGCCGCCATCGTTCGTCATCCGGGCGATGTTGCGGTCTCGATCGCCCGCTACGAGGAGGCGAACGGCTCCGATGAGGCCACCTGGTGGGGTCGGGGTGACGCCAAATGGACGGTGATGTGCACGGAGTTCGCCGCCGTCGCCGACCCCGTGGTGCTCGCGCACATGGTGCCCGAGGCTGATCCCCAGACGCGAGGCCTCGTCGAATGGGTGCTCGGGATGGAGACCTTGCGCCGCAGCGAACTCGACGCCTGGATCAGCTATGACCGGTTGTGCGCCGGGCCGACCGCCATCGCCGCGCTCTGCGATCGGCTCGAGATCACCGACCCATCGCGCCCGTTGGCTTATCACCGCGAGATCGTGGCCCCGACGCCGGTCGCGTACGACCACTCGATCGATGGGCCGCTGATGACCCACGCCCAGGCGCTCTACGACGAGCTGGCGGCGCGCAGCCTGTAGGTCAACGATTCGCGTTGCCGCGATCGATGGCGCCATCGTCGACGGGGCCTTCGTCGAGGGGGACGGGATAAATCACCTTGATCACCCCGATCGCCACGGCGGTGGCGATGAGTTGGGCGAGGATGAAACCGGGAACCGACGCGGGTTCGATACCGGCGAAGGTGTCGGAGAACGTACGGGCCACGGTGACGGCGGGGTTGGCGAAACTGGTCGACGAGGTGAAGTAGTAGCCGCAGGCGATGTAACCGCCCACCGCGTAGGCGACCTGCGACGCTCTACCCGATCGCACGACCGCGAAGATCACGATCAACAGACCGAGGGTGGCGATGCCGTCGGCGAACACGAGGTGCCCGGCGGATCGGTCCTTGGTGGACCACTCGACCGCGGGCAGGTCGAACATGATGTTGGCGATGACGACCCCGAGGATGCCGCCGGACACCTGGGCGACAATGTAGCCCGCCGCGGTTCCCGAGTCCATGCCCCCAAACGCGCGATCCATCAACGTGACCGCGGGGTTGAAGTGCGCGCCGGAAACGGTCGCGAACGCCAGGATCAAGGCGATGAGCACCCCGGCGGTGGCCAAAGTGTTCTGGAGCAATTGCAGGCCGACGTCGCTGCTCAGGTTCTCGGCCATGATGCCCGAGCCGACGACGCCGGCGAGCAGGAATGCCGTGCCGACGAACTCGGCGAAGAGCTTGGAGATGAGTTGCGGCTTCACGGCGCCGTCCCGTCCAACTCGGCGAGCAGGGCGACCACATGGCCGCGGATTTCGTCGCGCACCCGGCGCACGAGTTCGACTCCTTCGCCGGCGGGATCCGTGAGCTCCCAGTCGAGATAGCGCGTCCCCGGGTACACCGGGCAGGTGTCGCCGCAGCCCATCGACACGACCACATCGACGGCGCGCACCATGTCGTCGGTCCACTTCTGCGGTTCGGCGTCGGTGATGTCAATGCCCACCTCGGCCATCACCTCGACCGCGACGGGGTTGACCTCGGCCGCCGGGTTTGATCCGGCGGAGTACACCGCGACCCGCCCGGCACCGAGATGGCGGAGCCAGCCGGCCCCCATCTGGGAGCGTCCGGCGTTGTGGACGCAGAGAAAGAGCACGCCCGGCCGGTTGATCTCGACCGGAGGCGCGGCCAGCAGCTGCGCGATCTCGGCGGCGACCTCTTCGGGCGACGAACCGTCGGTGGCGACCTGCGCGAAGCGGGCGTAGTCGGGCTGGCGTTCCTTGAGGAGCGCGCGCACGCGGCCGGCGGGGTCGGGGCCGGTGAGCAGCGGGCGCACCACCTCGGACTCATCGTCGGTGACCCGGGCGACGATCTCGTCGACGGCCGCGGTAAGACAGAAAATCCGTCCCGTTCGACCGAGCGCCTCGTGGTTCTTCGGGTCGAGCATCAGCCGTCCGCCGGTGGCGATCACCAGCCCGGAGCGGGCGCCGAGTTCGGTGGCGACCTCGTTTTCGAGGGCCCGGAACTCGGCTTCACCACGTTGGGCGAAGATGTCATCGATGGGGCCATGGCGTTGCTCGATGAGTTCGTCGGTGTCGACAAACTCGAGGCCCAGAAGATCGGCGAGCAGGCGGCCGGTCGAGGTTTTGCCGGTACCCATGAACCCGGTGAGGACGACGTTCCCACCCGGCGGAGCCGCGGTTGGGTCGGCGGAGTCGGGGTCGTCGCTCGGGGGCGGCGGTGGAGCCATCACGTGAGGGTAGGCCACGGCGCATAACGTGGGGGTATGACCCGCCAGATCCTGGTGCTCAACGGCCCCAACCTGAACCTGCTCGGCACCCGCGAACCCGAGATCTATGGCACCGACACGCTGGCCGACATCATCGGCGAACTACGCACGTACGCAACGACGCTCGCCGTGGCGGTGCGCGATACGCAGTCGAACAGCGAGGGGGCGCTGATCGACGCGCTGCACGAGGCGCGGGGCTGGGCCGACGCGGTCGTGTTCAACCCGGGGGCGTACACGCACTACAGCTACGCGTTGCGCGACGCGATCACCGCGTGCGAGCTTCCGGTGGTCGAGACGCACCTGTCGGACCCGTCGACGCGCGAGGCGTTCCGCCACGTCTCGGTGCTCGCCGAGGTGTGCATCGCGACGGTCGCCGGGTTGGGCAAGCAGAGCTACTTCGTCGCCCTCGACACTGCGCTGGCCCACCTCGAAGCGAGCTGAGCGCTACCGGTCGACCTCGTCGAGGATGCCGGTCTCCACATCGAAGACGAACCCGCGGATGTTCTCGGTGGCGGCGATGAACGGGTCGGCGGCGAGCCGTTCCATCGAGGCCCGGGTGTCGGCGTAGACGTCGGCGAAGCCCTGCACCGACCAGTCCGGTTCGGCGCCGACGTCGGCGCGCATCTTGGCCCCGAACTCGTCGTCGGTGATCCCTTGCAGGCCGCAGTCGCTGTGGTGCATCACGATGACCTCGCGGGTGCCGAGGTAGCGCTGCGACAGGCACAGCGACCGGATGACATCGTCGGTGATCACGCCGCCGGCATTGCGAATGATGTGGGCCTCGCCGGCTCTCAACCCGAGGATTTTCTCGACGTTCACCCGGGCATCCATGCAGGCCACCACGGCGAGGCGCCGGGTCGGCGGTGCCGTGAGCTCCCCGAAGTGGTCGGCCGATGCGTAGTCGGCGTTGTTCGCGATCAGTTCCTCGGCCGTCGGCACAAAGTCGGACGGGTCGCCGGGGGCCGTGTCATCCATTCCCATGGCCGACAAGCTAGCAACCGGGCACCGGCCCGGCGCCAACCGTGTTGTCGACCCTGTTGTCGACCCTGTTCCGACCGTTGTTCCGACAGGGTAAACGAACGAACGCTCAGACCTTGACGACCGCCGAGTTCACCACCATGTCGTGCCAGGTGCGTTTCTCTCCGTCCCAGAGCATCCAGAGGTAGCCGAGGTACAGGACCTGTCCGGAGATAAAACCGGCGAACAGAAAGCGGCCCAGCGCCGCCCAGGTCGAGAGTAGCCCTCCGGTGCGCGAACTGATCACCTTGATGTTGGCCACCCGGCGCCCGATGGTCTGGCCCGACTTCGCCACCGGGCGGACGGCGATGAAGAAGACGATGACCAGATAGATCAGACTCCACACCGCCAGGAGCCCCAACCACAGCAGCGCGGTTTCATCGGTCGGTTGTTCGCAGGTGTAGCTGGTGCCGTCGAGGTCGGTACAGATGCGATCTTCGAAGGTCGAGTTCATGACCGCGTAGATCACGAACGGGATACCGGCCAACACCGCCAACAGTCCAACGATCAGCCCGTCGATCAACCAGCCACCGAGACGGGCGCCGAACCCCGCGCGCTCGAGGTGGGCCGTCGGACCCGCCGCGTAGCCGAGCGGTGGATACGGACCTCCGGGCGGTGGTGGATAGCCCTGGTTGGGATAGCCCTGGTTGGGATAGCCCTGGTTGGGATAGCCCTGGGGTGGCGGCGGTGGATAGCCCTGGGGTGGGGGTGGTGGATAGCCCTGGGGTGGCGGCGCCGGATAGCTCTGGTGGGCGTAGCCGGGAGGCTCGTGGGATGGCTCGGTCGGTGGTTGCGCTCCCGCGGGCGTGTCGCTCATGCTCCACGGTACGACGCATCGGCGGCGCCGTCGCGCTATTGCTCCAGATGGGTGCGGGATCGATCGAAGTCGCTCACGCGGTTGAGTTCGGCCAGGTCGTCGGCCGGCAGGGTGCGATCGAGACCGTCGAGGGTGGCGGTGAGTTGGGCGACGGTGTTCGCTCCCACGATGGGCGCGGAGACGAACGGCCGGGACCGGTTCCACGCGATCGCCGCGTTTGCCGGGGTCATGTCGTTGCGCCCGGCGACGGCGACCAGGGTTTCGATGATGTCGTAGTTCTGCTCGCTGAACTTCGCCGAGTTCTCCTCGGCGCGTTCGCTGTCGGGCAGGTCCTGGCCCCGTCGGTACTTGCCGGTGAGCAGACCGCCTCCGAGCGGGCTGTAGGGGACGACGCCGATGCCGTAGGTGGTGCAGACGGCGGCGAGCTCGTCCTCGAACCGTCCCCGCACGGGCGCGAGCAGGTTGTACTCGGGTTGGATGCTGATGATCGGCTCGAAGCCGCCGACATCGATGGCCCAGAGGGCCTGCATCAACCGCCAGGCGCTGAAGTTCGAGACACCGATGTAGCGGACGAGGCCCCGCCGCACGAGGTCGCTGAACGCCGCGAGCGTCTCCTCGATCGGCACGAGCGGGTCGAGAAAGTGGGCCTGGTACAGGTCGATGTGGTCGACCCCGAGTCGGCGCAGGCTGTCCTCGCACGCCTGGCGAATCCACCGCCGCGACAGCCCCTCGCGTTGGGTGAACGAGGCGCGGGTGTCGCAAAAGCCGACCCCCATCGCCGCGCGCACCTTGGTGGCGATGACCATGTCGTCGCGGTTTCCCCGAGCTGCCAACCAACGCCCGATGATCTCCTCGGATACGCCACCTGGGTTCTCGGGGCCGCCCATCTCATGGGACCACGCGGTGTAACAGTCGGCGGTGTCGATGAAGTTCCCGCCCGCCGCGGCGTAGGCGTCGAGCAGCTCGAACGAGCGTTCCTCATCCGCTGTCCAACCGAACTGCATGGTGCCGAGCCCGACGCGGTAGACGACGAGTCCGCTGTTTCCGAGCTGTACGTAGGGGTCGAGGGTGGTCGCTCCGAAGCTCATGGCTTCCTTTCGGGTCCCGGGTAGAAGGGGTGGGTGCACGTTAGGGAGATCGGGACTGGCATGAGTGAACAACCTGGAGTGCACTCCAGGTCAAGGGATTCCGCGAAAGTTCCTCGCGGCCGGCTCAGGACCCGGCGTGGTCGTGGGGCAGCGAACCACGAGCGGCGCGGAGGTACGCGAACGGTGTCTCGTAGCGCAGGTTCGAGACGCGCGACGTGTAGACGTCGGCGTAGCGTTCGACCTGGCGGGCGAACAGGCTCTTGTCGTTACCGGCCCGCATGAGCGGGCCCCACACCGGGCTGCCGAGCGCGGAGGACGCTCGGGCCAGCGGGGCGATCTGGTCGTCGAGTTCTATCGCCCTATCGGTGATCTTGGTGAGCTGCTTGGCGATGGCCTTGCCCCCGCCGCGTTGGCGGGCGAGCCGGAGCCGGGCCTGGTCGCGGTCGGTCGCCACCTTTTCGGCCATCAGCGATTCGAGCTGGCGCTGCTCGGTGGCGAAACCGAGCGCATCGTGAATCTCGGCTTCGAGCTCCCGGGCGATGAGCGCGGTCCGCCAGCGCAGGACGTCTTTGGTCACGTGCACGTCGCCGAAGAGGTGGTCGCCAACATAGAGCGGTTGGCCACCGGAGATCCCGAGGCTCTCCTCGACGAGCCGGGCATTGCCACCGAAATAGACGTGACCCGCTTCGAGGGGGCCGACGTGGGGCAACATCAGCGACTGTTCCTCGTCGACGACCCGGTAGATGGGGTCGGTCTCAGAGAAGAAGCGCGGTTTGTTGGCCGACACGATGACGATGTCGAACAGGTCGCGCCAGGTGCCGTCGCCCGGTACGTGCGCATCGAAGCAGTAGCGCATCATCTGGCTGGTGTACTCCCAGCCCGAGTTGGTGATGAGAAGGAGTTGCTTTCCCGCCGATCGCTGGTCGAGCAGCGTCGGAACGATGTTCGGATCGACGTCGACGAACCGGTCGGGGTCGGCGACGATGTCGTTCTTCAGTTCGCCGGCCATGTGGGTCTCGCTGAGGGCATCGTTGACCGCCCAGTAGAGGTCGGCGTAGCTCCGTACTCCGGAGAGCGGCCGGCTGTCGTGGCGAGCGACCAGCTGGGTGAATAGGCTCGCCCGCGAGAGCTCGAAGAGGGTGTTCATGAACTCGAATCGGGGTTCGGAGAGTTCGACCACCGTCTCGCGGTAGATATCGCGTTGGGCTTCGAAGGAGAGCATGTCGTTGCCGTGCCGGCTGCGCACGACGTAGCCGAATCGAGTCGCTTTCAACAGGTTGCCGAGTGCGAGGTCGAAGACGAGGCCGATGGTGAACTGTTCGGGGTCGAAGGTGAAGTCTTCGATGGCCCACCCCCGGGCCACAAGCCGATCGCGGGCGTTGCGAAACGCAGCGCCCTCCCACTCCTCGACCTTGTAGTGGATGAGGGTGTAGTCCATGTCGTACCCGACGGCCTGAACAGCGCGCATGTTCAGGGTGCGGTTGGCGAACACGCCTCGCTCGGGCGGGGCGGGCTCGATCACCGAAGGGTCGGTGGAGGCGTCGGTCATGCCCCCAGCATCGCAGCTCGGCGGCGAAACCGTGGCGGGCTTGAGGTCAGGGGGTGAAACGCTCGCGGATGGCCGGGTTGGTGACCTGCATGGGCAGATCGTTCTCGTCGAGCCCGGCGCCGCGCAGGCCGGCTCCACCGTCGACCGCCAGGGTTTGACCGGTGATGTAACCGGCGAGGTCGGAGAGGAGAAATGCGGTGGCGTCGGCGATGTCCTGGGGCGTGCCTCGCCGGCCGACGGGGATGAACCGGGCCGCGTCGTCGACCAGTTCGGTGCGACCGGCCCTCGGGGTGTTGATCGTGCCCGGAGCGACATTGTTGACCCGAATCCCGTGGCGGCCCCATTCGGCCGCCATGGTGCGGGCGAGGGCGTCGAGCCCGGCTTTGGCGGCACCGTAGGCGGCGAGCAGCGGGGCGCTTCGGCTGGCGATCGAGGAGATGTTCACCATCGACCCGGGACGGTCCGCGGCGACGAGGCCCCGGGCGACCTGGGCACCCGCGACCAGGGCGTATCGGAGGTTGGTGTCGATCAGATGGTCGAAGGACTCCATCGAGTAGTCGAGCAGCCGGTGCCAATGCGGCGGCGTGCACCCGCCGACGACATTGACCAGCCCGTCGATGAGGGCGAAGGACTCGCCGGCCTCGGCGAGCGCGGCTTCGAGGGTGGCGGGTTCGCGCACATCGACCACCGCGCCGCCGGCGCGGCGACCGAGCTGTTCGACGCGGGCGACGGTGTCGTCGACATCGGCGGCGACGACGCTGATGGCGAAAATGTCGGCGCCCGCGAGCGCGAGGCGGTCGCACACCGTCGTGCCGATGCCCCCTCCCCCGCCGCCGACGACCGCGACCGTTCGCCCGGTGAGATCGAGTTCGATGGGCATCGGGTCTCCTCGCCGGAACTACTCGACGGTGATCACACCGGTCATACCCGGGTGAAGCACGCAGAACAGTTCATACTCGCCCGCGGTGTCGAAGGAGGTCTCGAAGCTCTGCCCGGTGCCGAAGACACCCGAGTCGAACTCGCCGGACGGGGCACCGGGGTTACCGCCCGTGACGGTGTGCGGAACGCCGTCGGAGTTGGTGAAGACCACCGAATCACCGACGTTCACGGTGATGTTGCCGAAGGCGAAGTTGTTGATCGACGAAACGGCGGCTCCCTCGACGGGCTGCGTCCGCAGTCCGGTGAGGCTGTCGACATCGGAAACGGGCCAGATCGAAGGGTTGAACATGGCGAACACGCCGCCCTGGGCATCGAACCCGGGGTCGACGTAGGCGTGCATCATCCAGACCGGGATCACGTCGAGGAAGAACCCGCCGCTCTCCTCGCAGCGGGTCCGGGATCCAACGGCCACGTTGTCGTCGCCTTCGGGGGAGGGTTCGCCCCCCTCTTCAGGGCTTCCGGCACAGGTGTTGAAGTGGATGTGCCAGTTGTCGATCGGCCCGGAGAAGGCCGAGGGGTGTTCCTCGGTCATCGGCAAGGTGAAGACGGCGCCGACCGATTCGTAGCCGGGGTCGCCGGTCCACTCGCCGTCGACACAGTCGCCCTGCTCGGCCTGGGTCAACCGCTCACCGCCCTCGCGGGCGTACAGAATCATCGAGGGTCGGGCCGGGTCGAATTCAGCCCCCGTGCCGTTCGGGTTCTGGGCGTGAATTCCCATGTTCGGGTTCTGCGAACTCGAGATGGTGAAGCCCGCGGCACAGGCCTCCTCGATCGTGTTGTGTTCGTCGACCGCCGCCTCGGTGATCGCGAGTTCGCCGACCAGGTCACCCAGCTCATCCCGGGTCATGCCAAGGTACTCGGGCGGTTCGTCGCCGCTGTCGTGCAGTGCCTTCAGCTCGAGATACGAGCAGTCCTGGTCGGCCTGCTGGCAGCGGACCTGGTAGCCGCGGGGTCCCTCGACCAGCGTCGGCACGATCTCACCATCGGCCTGCTGGAAGACATACCGGGAGAAGCCGTAGGAACCGGCGGGCGATGTCGGCGACTCGGGCGGTAGGGAGCGGTCGTCGGGGGCGTCGATGAACCCGGCGGCGGCGTCGAAGTACTCATCGACGGGCAGCGCCACGGGCGCGGTGGTCTCGGGGGCGGGAACGTCGGTGACGGTGACCGGCGGGGCGGTTTCGACCGCGGCGGCGACGGTGGCCTGAGCGGACTCCGCCGATTCCTCGCCGGCGGTCCGGTCTGCGGCCGTTGAACCGCAGGCGGCGGCCAGCAGCGCCAGGGTGAGCAGCGGCAACGCCGCCCGCGTGTGTCGTTGCATGGAATCCCCCTCGTCCACCCACATCGGCGAACCCTTCGACGGTAGTGGAAGCCAACAGCCTCACACCAGAAACCGACCACACCAGAACGACCGCACCGGAACGGCCACGAGAAAGAGGGCCGGGTACATGACATAGTCGGAACCGTTCGTGTGTCGATACACATGTGATCCCGGTTCGACCAGCGCGGAGAACGAGCGTGAAGGCTGACGATGACCGCCAGGTCTTCGCGGAGCTGTACCCCCACCTGCGCGCCTTTGCCGCGGTGGTCGCCCCGATCGAGGATGATCCGGACGATCTCGTGCAGGAGGCGCTGACGCGCACGCTGGCGGCGGGTCCGCTGGTGCGGCTCGACAATCCCCGGGCGTATCTCTGCCGGGCGATCGCCAACCTGGCGTCGAATCGGCGGCGCCGTCTGGGCACGTGGCGGCGCGTTCGCCGGCGCCTGCCGACCGGCGACGCCGTCGAGCCGCACTACCCATCGGACCTCGCCGATCTCGACCACCTCGAACCGCTCGACCGGGCCGTGTTGTACCTGGCCGACGTCGAGGGCGAGACGGCGGGCGCGATCGGCGCTCTGCTCGGGTTGACCGAGAACGCGGTGCGGCTGCGCGCGTCGCGGGCGCGGCGGAACCTGCGCGGGCGAATGGAGGAGCGATGACCAACCCCGATCCCGCTGAGGCGCTCCGTCGGCGCAGTCGCCGCGGCACCGCGCGCGGCGCCGATCGGGTTTTTGCCGACGCGACGGCGTCGGGTGCGACCACCGCGACCGACCCGGGGCGTCCCGGGCTGACCGAGCGGTCGAGGTTGTGGGTGGCGGCCGCCGCCATCGTTTTGCTGGCCGGAGCCGGAGTGGTCGCCGCGGTGCGTTCGACCGATGAGCCTGCTCCGGCGGCCGGGTGGTCCGACGATCTGCGTTCCGACGAGCCGGTCGACGGGCTGGGCGCGCCGTACCGGACATCGACGCTCGGTCCCGGGGTCAGCTATCGGCGCAGCCCGGCCGGCTGGACGGCCACGGTCGCCGGCCCCGGGAGCTCCGGGACGCTCGGTGGTGCGGCGTTCTCGCCCCGATCGGCCACCGCGTTCGTCGACGGTCGCCTGGTGATCGAGGCCGAGTTGGCGGTCGGGCTCGACGGGATCGGCGGCTCCGATGGCGAGTCGGGCTGGTACGAAATCGTCGTCACGACTGCCTCGGAGCTCACCGATTTTCGGCGCGGCGGGTTGTACGCCCACGAGGCCACATCAGGCCACTGGTCGATCGGTTGCCGGTTCGCGCCGAGCGGCACCACCACCTGCCAACTGCTCGATGCATCCGAGGCCGGGGTATTCGACGGCGCCCGGGTCTGGCAGGCGTCGTTCTTCGAGGAGGCGGGCGACACGACGTTCGGTGGCTTTGAGAATGCCGACGCCGGTCTGACCATCAGTCGATGCGCCGCCGACGAGGTCTGTCTCGACCGGTGGCGGCTGACGTTGAGCGAGACCGGGCTCCGGATCGATCTCAACGGGGCGCGGTACTTCGAGCAGACGGGCCTGCCGCAACTACCCGCCGGGTTGACCGAGGGTGAGGTATTCGTGCACATCGCGACCATGACCAACCGCCATCCGGACGCCGAGCAGCGGTTCGCAGGCGGCTCGCTCGAGATCCAACCGGGCTGACGCCGGCCGACCCGTCAGCCCGCCCAGTTGGTGATGCGCCAGGCGTAGGCGTGACGCATCAGGATCCGGATGGCGACGGCGCCGACGATGACGGCGGCGACGATCTCCCCGGACGCGGCGAGGATCGACCAGCCATCGGTCGTGCTGTCGACCAGCAGCGGGTCGCTCAGGGCTCCCCAGTCGGGCGCCAGGTGGGTGGCGGTCACCCCGATCGCGATCGCCGGGAACACGACCGCGGCGAAGGCGGGCGCGGTTGGGTGGCGCACGAAGATGAGGGTGAGGGCCACCGCGGCGAGCAGCGCCACCGAGGTACCGGCCCACACGACGGCGTCGGTGGTGGCCGCGACACCACGCCGCATGTGGTCGGCGGTGTGGACGAGCCAGCTGAGCAGAAAGAGGGCGGCGGCGCCCGGAAGGGTGGTGAGTCGATCCATCGAGTGCTCCGTTTCCGGTTCTTTGGCGGAGATGATCCTGCCGTTTGGCTTTCGCCGGTGAAGCGGTATCTCCTAGAACGATCATTCTAGGCGAATGAACGTTCTAGAATGCAAACCATGTCCGAAACTCGGAAGCGCATCGTCACCGCTACCGGTGAGTTGTTTCGCAGCCAGGGGTTCAACGGCACCTCGTTGAAACAGGTCACCGAGCACGCCGACGCGCCGACCGGTTCGATCTACCACTTCTTCCCCGGCGGCAAGGAGGAACTCGGTGCCGCCGTACTGCGGGAGTCGGGCGCGGCGTATCAGCAGCTGTTCGAATTGATAGCCGACGAGGCGGGCGACATCGTCGACGCGATGCCGGCGTTCTTCAACGGGGCGGCCGACGCCCTCGAAGAAACCGACTTCATCGATATCTGCCCGATCGGCAACATCGCCCGGGAGGTGGCCAGCACGCACGAACCGCTGCGCGAGGCCAGCGTCTCGGTGTTCGCCGGTTGGACCGAGGCCATACAAACCCGGCTGGCCGCGGCGGGCCTCGATGCCGCCGAGGCCGAGGCGCTGGCCAACACCATCATCGCCGCCATCGAAGGCGGGTTCATGCTCGCCCGCGCCCGCCGTTCAACCACCGACTTGCGCGCCACCGGCACCCACATGCAGCAGCTGGTAGCGGCCGCGCTGGCATGACCGAGCCGACCACATCGGCATGACCGAGCCGGTCCTCGCTCGCATTCGAAAAATCGCTCATTCTTCGCGCCGTGGTCACTCTGGTGCCAGGCACCAGAGTGGCCACGGGGCAAGAATCGCCAAAATTCTGCTCGTCGGGGCCGACGCTATGCACACGCCGTGACATACCCCGCGCCGGTGGCGTGTCTCGAAGGTTGTGGGCGAACCAACAACCGGGAGATTCATCGTGAAGAAGCTACTGACCGCGCTCGTGACCATCGGGTTGCTCGCCACACTGACCGCCGCCGCGCCGGCATACGGTCGATCGCCGACCGACTGCTGGGCGGGCACCGTGCCCGCGGGGGCGCTACCCGGACAGCCACCGCCGGTGTTCTGCTCGCTGGCCGATGCCGCCGACCGAACCCGGCGCAATCGCCCGAACGGTTGGGTCGACGACTTCGATCACGGGTTGTCGTTCGCCACCTTCGATGGAGCCGGATACCGGGTGTACGACAACATCGGCGCGACCCATCAGTCGGTGCACTGGCGTCACGCCGACCACTGGATGGTCGACCTCGCCCCCGATCCGGCCGCCGACCCGTCCGGCCAGTCGGTCGGCGGGGCGCTCATGCGGCCCCGTAGCGCGTTCCGTTTCACCGAGGACGAAACCTTCAGCGTCGAGGCCGGGTTCGCCGCCGGAATCGAGTCGTACAACTCCGGGGCCATCGGCACCGCGTGGGGCGAGATCGTCGTCACGACGCGCGGACGCCCCGACGAAACCGGACGCCACAACGCGCTCTACGGCTACGACTACTTCCCCGGCCACTACACGTTGGGCTGTCGCTTTCAGCCCGACAGCAACGTGGTCTGTTCGCTGATGGACAACACCCGGCGCGGCCTACTCGAGGGCGGCCGCGTGTGGGAGATGTCGTTCTTCCAACCGGTGGGTACGACGCTGTTCGGCGGCAGCGACTTCGTCGGCGACGGCGATGTCTTCGCCGAATGCGGGCCCGGGGACCCCGACAGCGTGTGCCGAAGCCAATGGCGCCTCGAACTCACCCGCACATCGTTGCGGGTGCTGATCGACGACCAGCTGTACTTCGAACAAACCGGGATTCCGCCGCTGCCCGACGAGTTCGTCGACGGTCGCCTGTTCGTCTACGCCGGCTCGATGGCCGGCCGCCACGAATCCGACGTCATCCGCTTCCACTGGGACCGGCTGGCCGTAAACCAGTAGGCCGGACGCCGACGACTGGCAGGCGTGCCCTGGGAGGCGACGGACCTCCCGGGGTAACGTCAATGTCATGGTCAGCGATGAACGAATCGAGCGAACGGCCGAACATCTCGGGGCACGTGTGCGCGGTGTCGACCCGACCACGATGGCCGCCGACGAGCTGTCGGCACTCCTCGCCGAACATCACGTCCTGGTGTTCGACCCGTGCGGCCTCGACGACGCCGACCAGCAGGCGCTGCTCGACACCATCGGCGAGGCCTACATCCATCCGCTCGCGCTCCTGGTGGGTGCCGATACCGCTCGATGCGGCCACATCGTCGACGACGCCGACCACCCGCCGTATCAGGACGGCTGGCACACCGATGTCACGTGGGACCCGAACAAGCCCCACATCGG
This sequence comes from uncultured Acidimicrobiales bacterium, assembly GCA_938041035.1. GTDB lineage: Bacteria > Actinomycetota > Acidimicrobiia > Acidimicrobiales > SHLQ01 > CALHYX01. Next base: position 189,213 of record CALHYX010000029.1, read on the forward strand.
CAGCCTCCGGGCCATCGAGATGCCACCGGGCCTCGGCGACACCGTGTGGGCCAACATGCACGTCGCGTACGAAGCGCTGAGCGATGAGCTGAAGCGTCGGATCGAGCCGCTGACCGCCGTGCACGGCATGGGCGTCGGCACCGCCTTCATCACCAAGACCAGCGCCGAACTGGTCGATCGCGCCCGCGAGGCCTACCCCGGCGTCGAGCGACCGGTGGTCGGCACCCACCGCTCAACCGGACAGCCGTACCTGAACGTGAACTCCGCCTTCACCGAGCGCCTGGTCGGGCTCGACCCCACCGAGGGCGACGCCTTGCTGGCCGAGCTCTACGCCCACATCGCCGACGAACGTTGGCACTACCGGCACGCCTGGACCGAGGGCGAGCTGGTGATCTGGGACGAAGAGTCAACCCAGCATCGAGCCACCGCCGAGCATTATCCGCAGCGGCGCGAGATGTCGCGCTACGCCATCCGACAGCCGGCATGATCCGCGCCATCGGCCGTTCCCTGCGCTCCATCGTCACCGACGACATGACGATGCTGGCGATCCCCGGGTTCTTCGCCACGATGGGGCTCGAGTACGCCGCGCTTCGCCGCAACCGCGACGCGCTGGTCGACATCGGCGACCCGACGACGGAGTCCAACGTCGATCGCCCGCTCGGCTACGAGACCCGCGACACGCTCGCCAGCCTGGCGATGGGCACCGGCATGTTGGCCGTCGGCGTGGCCGCCGCCAACGTCCTCCAACCGCTCGATCGGTGGTTGTACGGCAAACGGATGGCGTCGCTCGGTGCCCGCCGACTCGGCTTTGTCGGCGCGGTCGTCGCGTGGGACTTCTTCTACTACTGGGATCACCGGTGGGGGCACGAGCATCGGCTGTTCTGGGCCGCCCACGTCAACCATCATTCGAGCCAGCGCTACAACCTCAGCACGGCGCTGCGGCAGTCGTGGACCGGCGTGATGATGCACTGGGTTTTCACCCCGATGTTCCTGATGGGCTTCACCCCCACCCAGGTGGCCAGGGCCGGCGAGCTCAACCTGCTCTACCAGTACTGGGTCCACACCGAGGCGATCGACAAGCTGCCGGCCGCGGTCGAGTCGGTGTTCAACACCGCCTCGCACCACCGGGTGCACCACGGCGCCAACCCGCAGTACCTCGACCGCAATTACGCCGGCATCTTCATTATTTGGGACCGCCTCTTCGGGTCGTTCGAGCCCGAGGGCGAACGGGTGCGCTACGGGTTGACCAAGAACATCACCAGCCACAACCCCGTCCATGTCGCCTATCACGAGTGGGCGGCGATGATTCGCGACGTGGTCGGCGCCGACACGTGGCGCGACCGAGTGGGCTTTACCCTCGGGCCACCGGGCTGGTCGCCGGTCGCGGCCGCCTAGCGGGTCCGCTTACGCGCTTCGAAGCTGACGCTTCAGGACCCCGGCCCGTCGGCGGGCGCCGCGGAGTTTGCGTTTCGAGTACCGGCGGGCGTTGATCGATCGCCGGGTGAGGTCCTCGGGGAGCCGACGAAGTACCCGATCCGGGCGCGGAATCGTGCGGGCGAGGGGACGGCACACGATGACGCTGTTGCGATACGCCTTGTCGATCGCCATGCTCGGCCGGCGAATCTCCGCTGCGAAGCCGACCTCGCTCAAGACGTCGAGCACATCGAGCCCGAAGTCGGTGAAGACCAGACTGGGTTCACCCCCCGGGCTCTCGTGATACACCGGCTCCAGGTCGTGAACCACCTCGCCGTCGATGATCGCGCACCGGGTTACCGACTTGGGCCGGGGCGGCCACGGGAACGGCACCGAGAAGATGTGGACGCCGTCCGGGCGCAGAACGCGGTGTACTTCCGAGAACGCCTTCGCCGGGTCGGGTACATGTTCGAGCACATGGCTGCTGGTGACCAGGTCGAATCGGTTGGCCCCGAACGACAGTCGAAGAAGGTCCTCGTTGCGATGCTGACCCCGGATCTCGCCGGGTTCGGCGTCGACCACGTAGTTCGACTGGGTGTAGTCCTCCAGCCGGGCCAACCACTTGCGGGTATGACCACCGATACCGACGTTGTAGACGGCCTTGCCGGCAAAGTTTGGATCGGCGATCAACGAGCGCATCGACAGATGGGCGCCTCCGCCAAAGACCTCCACGATCGCGGCTGCCTCGTTGCGAAAGCGAAGCGGCGCGTCACATTCCGGGCAGGCGTACGCCCGGGCGATCAGGAACGCGGGTGCCTCTCCAAAGGCAAACTCTCCGACGGCTCCGCAAAGATTGCAGACGCCGCTGTATGCGGGTTTGGACGTCATCGCTCTTTCCCGTGGTCCTGTTGCCATCCCGCCGACCATGACCGATGGTACCGACCGCCACCCGCGTCAGCCAGAGGGCCGTTCCTTGAGGACTCCTGTCGTCTATTGCTCCTCGCCGAGCGACAGATTGAACCGGGTCCTGGCGACCTCGCCGGTCGCGACCAGTTCCGATTCCGCCCGGGCCGACGCAAAGATGCCTTTCGCCATCAGCGATCGCTCGGCTTTGCGGCGCGCCTCATAGATCTCGGCGCGCCGCCCGTGCACCGAGACCGAGGTCGGTTCGGCATCACCGGCGAACTGGGCGAGATGGCAGGCCAGCCGGTGTTCGCCCGCTTCGCTGAGCTCCTGCGCCCGGGCGATCAGTGCCTCCGCGCCGCCCGCGAGCCTGGCCAGCTCCGCTGCCAGATCGGCATCCGGCGCCGGCTTCAGGCGCGCCGGGTTGCCATCCCACCAGCCGCCGTAGAGCCGCCAGATATTGCGCACCACGAACTCGGGCTCGTCATAGAGCGGACGCAGGAACGGCAGGGCCAACACGTCGGGGTCGACCCGAACCGAGTGGACGATCGCGTCGAGCGGGGCCCCGGAGTTCATGGCGTCGAGCACGTCGGCCACGAGGGTTTCGAGCGCCGTGGCCGAAACGTCGAGGCACATGCGGATGCGCTCGAAGCCGGCGATGGGCAACCCGTGGGCCGGGACCAGCAGTTCGGGCTCACAGGCGATCATCGCTCGCAGCGCTTCGGCCCACTCGCTCGGGTACCGCTGCACTTTCTGCGGATTGCCGCAGTTGGGAAAGTTCCACATGAACAGGTCGCCGCAGCTGATCATCTTGAGCGCCGGTATCCACGTCCAGGTGTGGTCGTCGGTCTCGCCGCGGGCGTGACGGAGGTCGAACTCGAGCCCGCCGACGCTCTCGCGATGCGTGTCGGTGTAGGTGAGGTCCGGGCGCAGAACCTCAGCCGGCAGAAACCGAGCGTCACCGCCGACACCCACCTCACCGACCGGGGAGCGGGGCACCCCGCCGAACTGTCGGAGGTTGATGGCCAGGTTGTAGCCGTTGGTGAGGTCGTATCGGTCGAGCCGGGGCGTGACCGCCTCGTGTCCGATGACCCGCGGGGCCGGTCGCCCCTGAGCCTCGGCCTCGACGGCGAAGGCCGGGCTACCGCCAACGTGATCGGCATGGCCGTGGGTGTACACCAGGCTGTGTACCGGGTCCGAGCTCCAGGTGCGGAGGGCTCCGACCACCGCTGGACCCTTCCGTTCGCTGCTGCTGTCGAAGGCGACGAGGCCATCGTCGGTGCGCACGGCGACGACATGGCTGAACGACTCGACGATGGCGACACCGTCGGCGATCTCGCTCAGCTCTTCGGTGATCCGGTTCGATGGTTCATCGGTGATCCGCTCGTCGATGAGGCGGGCGGCAAGATCGGTAAGGGATTCGCTCATGTCAGGCTCGCGTCCGCTTGGCCGACCAGTGACTCGTCGCGCCGGCCTTGGCAAAGCGCGGCGGACGGTCCTCGTCGGCCAGGACATCGGTGGCCAACCAGAGTCGCTTCAGGAATCGCACCCGGCCGCTCTCGGGGTCGTCGACGTAGGACCGACGCCCGTGGAGCACGTGGTAGTTGTTGATGAATTGGGCGTCGCCGGGGGCGAAGGTCATCTCGACATGGAAATCGGGGTTCTTCACAAACGCGTCGTATGCGTCCATGGCCTCGAGCTGCTGGTCGGTGAGGCGCGGCGCATCGTCGTGGCGTTGCGACGCCTGGATGTACGGGCGGATGTAGCGCACGAACAGCCGGTCGCCGTGGCGGGTGAAGGCGGGCACGAAATAGAAACCGCGACCCCCTTCGGCCTGCTCACCGCGGAAGTCGTACGGGAGCGGCTCGTACAGCACGGCGGCGAGATCCGGACGGGTTCGCACCAGCTCGTTGTGGGCGGCGAGCGCATTGGAAATCATGCTTTCGCCACCGCTCACCCCCGTCTGCAGGCACAGGAGTCCAACGAGGTCGGATCCGTCGCTGTGAAAGGTCTGGCCAACACCGCCGAGCTCGTTGCCGCGAGCGGTTGGGTCGTCCGGGCTCTTGCCCTGATCGCGCACGTCGCCAAGCAGATGACCCTTGACGTTCTGCGGCCATGGCACACCCAGGTGCAGGCCGATACCCCAGTACATCCAGGACGCATCATCATGTCCGACCCGTTCGACCGGGATGCCGCTGATTCGGGCGAAGCCGCGACCGTCGATCAACTCTCGCTCGATGCCGCGCAGGATCGGTCCGAGGGTCGGTAGCGGAAAGTCGCCGAGACGAACGTCGAGCACTTCGTCGTGCGCAGCTCGGGCGACGGCGAGCGCGGCGTCGAGTTCACCGACCTGGTCGGGGTCGAGCACCAGGGTCCAGGCCGATGCGTCGGCGACATCATCCGCCCGCCACTCGGCATGGGTCTCGAGCGGCGCGACCTCGGCCGCCGTCATCGTCGGTGCGTCGGTCATCGGGAGCCTCCCGGGGTCGACGCGGTCGAGGGTTCCGGTCGGGCGCCGCGGACCAGGCGGCCCGGTAGGGCCTCGGTGGGTTGGCCGTCGCGATAGGTCTCCACGCCCGCGCAGAAGGTGTGGCGGTAGCCGCTTGCCCGCTGAAGCATCCGGCGGCCACCGGCGGGGAGGTCGTGATGAATCTCGGGTGCGTGCACGGTCAGTTCATCGAGATCGATCACGTTCACATCGCCTCGGTAACCCGGTGCGATCAACCCGCGGTCGAGCAACCCCACGGCCACCGCGGTGTCGCGCGCCTGGGCCTTCACGAGCAGCTCGAGATCGATCCTCCCCTCGGCCCGGTCGCGACCCCAGTGGGTCAACAACGTGGTCGGGAAGCTGGCATCGCAGATCGTGCCCACATGGGCGCCGCCATCGGAGAGACCGGGAACCGTGTGGGGGTGCACGAGCATCTCCCGGGTGGCGTCGAGGTTGCCGTCGACGAAGTTGGTGAAGGGCAGGAACAGCATGCCCATGCCATCGTCGGCGAGCATGAGGTCGAGGGCCAGAGTCTGGGGGCTGACGCCCTCGCGCTCGGCCCGACGGGCAAGGCAGTCGTTCGGGTCGGGCTCGTAGTTCGGTGTGGATCCCAGTTCGTACAACCGGTCGTAATCGGTGAGCAGGGGAACCTCGGCCTCGGGTCGGCCGGCCGACTCGAGCAGCCGATCGCGCCGGGAAGGATCGCGCAACGCCGCCACTTTGTCGGCGAGGTCGAGGTCGGCGATCTCGGCGAAGACCGGGTCGGCCTTGAACGGGCACAGGGTGAGGTCGAGTCCCATGACGATGCCGATGGGGCGAGGAGCGACCTGGCCCCGCATCGGGTGCCCGGCCGCGTTTGCCTCAGTGATGAGTTCGAGGAGGCGAGACCACTGCGCCGGATCGCCGCCGTGCTGCACCAGGGTGAGCGACAACGGCCGACCACTCCGCTCGACCATCGAACGGAGCATGGCGAACTCGTGCTCGACATCGCGAAAGTCCGATACCACCTGGAGCACACCCCGGTCGGTGCGCCCGATCGCCTCGGCGATGCCCACCAGCTCGTCGGCCTCGGCCCGCAGGCTCGGGGTGGGTTCGCCCTTGCTACTGCGATGATTGCTCGTACGAGAGGTCGTGAACCCGAGTCCTCCGGCTTCGATCCCGGCGGCGGCGAGCGCGGCCATGGCCGAGATGTCCGCGGCGGTGGCGGCTTCGCCCGCCGCACCCCGTTCGCCCATCACGTGCAGTCGGATCGGACCGTGGGGAACCTGGGCGGCGATGTCGATGTCGTAGGTGCCTCCGTCGAGCCGTTGGAGAAAATCGGGAAAGGTGTTCCAGCGCCAGTCGAGCCCTTCGTGCAGGGCAACGCCGGGGATGTCCTCGACGCCTTCCATCAGTTCGATGAGCCGCTGGTGGTCGTCATCGTGCACCGGGGCGAACCCGACCCCGCAGTTGCCCATCACCACCGACGTCACGCCGTGCCAAGCCGACGGCGCCATGCGGTCGTCCCAGGTGGCTTGACCGTCGTAGTGGGTGTGGATGTCGACGAAGCCGGGCGCGACGATCGCCCCGCCGGCGTCGATCTCCGTCGTCCCGGAACCGTCGATCGCTCCGTTGGTGTCGCTCGTTCCGACGGCGGCGACCACCCCACCGAGCAGCGCCACATCGGCCTGGCGACGCGGTGCACCGGTGCCGTCGAGAACCGTGCCACCGCGCAGAACTACGTCAAAGTCAGCCATGAGCCCACGTTCCCACACCATCATCGTGGGCGTCGATCTTCGAGTCCTAGACTCCCAACGTGATCAGCGACCTGCTCGACCTTCTCGAAAGCGCGTCGACGAGCCCGTGGTTCTACGTGGCCATCTTCTTCATCGCCCTGTTCGATTCGGTGATCCCGGTGGTACCGAGCGAAACGACCGTGATCCTCGGCGGTATCGCCGCCGGTCAGGGCAAGCTGTTCATCGTCTTCGTGATTCTGCTCGGTGCCGCGGGCGCGTTCGCGGGCGACAACCTCGCCTACCAACTGGGGTCGCGAGCCAGTGGGTTTCTGCGGCGGCGACTCTTCAGCGGTGAGAAGGGCGAGCAGCGACTCGCCAGGGCCGCCGACCAGATCGAAAAGCGCGGGGGTCCACTACTGATCACCGCTCGGTTCATCCCCGGCGGTCGCACTGCGCTCACCGCATCTTCGGGGATCACCCATCAACCCCTCGACTGGTTCGTGAAGTGGGACATCGTCGCCTGCGTGCTGTGGGCCACCTACGCAGGCGTGCTCGGCTTCATCTTTGGCGATCGGTTCAAGGACGACCACACGACGGCGTTCTATCTGGCGTTCGGTGCCGCGCTCGGCATCACCGTGCTGATCGAGGCGGTCCGCTGGGTCCGCCATCGCAACGCACCGCCCGACACCGTCGACGACATCGCCGGGCACCAACCTGTCGACTGAGTACGCCTTGCCGGAATCACCCCGACCCGGCCTCCCCGTCTTCTCGGATTATCCGCCCGGCAGCCACGGCCCGGCAACGACGAGGGCCAACGCGGCCAGACCGGCTCCCCAGAGCAGACCGGCCGCGACATCGGTCGGGTGATGGGCCCGGATGATGATCCGGCTGAGGCCCATCGCCAGGGCCACGACGACCGCGATCGAGCCGAGGATCGGCGACCACGAAAACCAGATCACGGCTGCGAAGGCGGCCGACGAGGAATGCCCGCTGGGAAACGAACTCGACCGGGGCGGGTGCAACCAGGGCGGCAGGTTGGGGGCGACTGCGGTGTTGTCGGGCCGCTCCCGCTGGAAGAGCAGCTTGACCGGACCGTTGGTGAAGGCCCACTCGATGACGATCGCCACGACGAACCCGAGAAACCCCGCCGAGTCCGAAGACACCACCACCCCGAGAAGGGCGACGAACAACCAGAGCATCGAGTAGCGGCCGGCGGCGGCAAAGGCAGCCGCGATCAGAACCGTGCGACGAGCGGGCACGGGGAGCCCGGAGGAACCTACGGGATCAGCGGAGTTTGGGGGTCCGGCCAAGCTTTGGATCGTAGCGGGCTATCGCGACCCCAGGGCCGCTACCACCGGGGCGAAGCCGGCGTCATCGTCCGGATTCTCCGGCGGCCGCAGGACGACACCGCCGGCGAGATCGGCGAATCGTTCTGCGACGACGGCGGCGAGGTCGGGCCAGGGAGCGGTGACGACCAACCGGTCGATCGTAGGGTCGTCGAGGACGGTGGCGAGGTCATCCCATCGGTCCTGGCGGGTCAGTTCGAGGAGTCGGTCGCCCAAGTGGCCGAGGCCCAACAGGTCGAGGGTGGGCCGGTACGCGGGCGTGGAGTACAGGAAGGCCATCCGGCGGCGCACACCGGGTCGAGCAGCCTCGATCGCCTCGGAGTCGGCGCCGGTCATGATCATCGGCGAAACGACGACCGGTGGCACCGCGCGATCGGTCGCCGCGGCGCCCGTCTCCAGGCTGGGGAGCAGGCGGTGGGCGAGGTCGACCGGGTGGGAGTTGGTGGGGTGGGTGATGAGCCCGTCGGCCATTCGCCCGGCGAAGGTGACCATCTGGTCCCCGACCGCACCGAGCCACACCTCGGGGGGACGAACCGCCCCCAGGGGTTCGGGGGTGAAGTCGGGTTGCAGCCGGGTGATCGGGTGGAATGCGCCGGCGAAGTTGGGCGGTTCGCCGCTCTCGAAGGAGCTGAAGCACACCCGGATCGCCCCGACGTGGTCGGCCATTCGCCCCACCGGGCGGTCGAACGCCATACCGTAGCGACCCTCGATATTGGCGCGCACCTGGCTTCCGAGCCCGAGGTCGAACCGGCCCTGGGAGAGGTGGGCGAGATCCCATGCGGCCAGCGCGGTCGCCATGGGGCTGCGCACGAACGCGAGCGCGACCGCGGTGCGAACTCGGAGCGACGTCGTGGCACCAAGCGCGAGAGCGGACGCCGTGAAAGGGTCGTGGATCATCTCGGCGACATGCAGGCCGTCGAACCCGAGCCGCTCGACGCGTTCGGCGTATCCGGCGACGTCGGCGAGCGGCATTCGCGGGTTCATCCCGGCGTAGACCAACATGGCAAACAGTACGTCGAAACCCAGACCCCATGACCGATTCCACCTCAGCCTCCACCAGTCCACCGGCCAACGAGCCGCTGCGCATCGCGAGCACGATCCGCGGCCACCCGTACGACGTGGCACTCTACGACCCGATTCTGGATCGGGTCGACGTGTCCCTCGCGCCCCGGCCGACGGACGATCTGGCCCCATCGCTGGCCCCGTTCGATGTCCTGCACATGGCCTGGCCGGAGTGGTGGTCGGGAACCGACCCCGGCGAGACCGCCCAGGTCCTCGCCCAGATCGCGGACGCCGGTGTCAAGGTCGCGTGGACCCAGCACAACCTCGAACCCCATTTCACCAAGACCGACGAAGCGCGGCAGTGCTACGGGCAGTGGGCCATGGCCGCCGACCTGATCATCCATCACACCGACTGGGGGCGCGACATCGCCCGCCGCGCCTACGAGTACCGCCCCGACGCCGAGCACGTGGTCATCCCCCACGGGCACTGGGGCGCGCACTACGAACCGTTCGCCGCGGTCGATCGGGCGACCGTCGAGGCGGCCTACGGTTGGACACCCTGTGCGATCCGCCTGGCGATCGTCGGTTACCCGCGCGTCGAGAAGCGCATTCAGGATGTCCTCGACGCGGTCGCTGCGACCGAGCGCGACGACCTCCAACTGCTCGCCCGAATCACCGGTGATGAAGTGGTGCCCGCCGACGATCGCATCATCATCGACACCGAACACCTCGACGACGACGAGTACCGTCGGCGAATGCGAGGCATCGACGCGCTGGTCCTGCCGTTCGAACCCGAGGGCATGTTGACCACGGGTACGGCGTTCGACGCCATCGGCGCCGGCATCGCGGCCATTACCTCCGATTGGGGGTTCCTCGACGAGACGTTCTCCGGTGCCGACATCCGGTACGGCTCGACCACCGGGGAGCTCGAAACCTGTCTGCGCGCGCTCACCCCGGCTCGCCTCACCGAGTCCGCCGCCGCGATCGGGGCGCTCCGACCCAACTTCGACTGGACGACCATCGCCCACCGAACCGCCGATGCCCTGGAGGCGCTCCGATGAAGCTTCGCACGCTCGACATGGCCCGGTTCGTCGCCGACGGGTACCTGCGCTTCGATGGCGTCGTGCCCGAGGACATCAACGCGGCGGCGTTGGCCGAGCTTCCCACCATGCCGCTGCCCGCCGGGTTCGAGCCGTCCGCGCTGACCCCCGCCAGCGGAACGCCGTTGCGCGAGTGTTATCCGCCGGAAAGCGGCATCGCCCGCATGCTGGCCGTACCCGAGGTCGCGGGTGCCATCGAGTCGCTGGTCGGCCCGGATCCGGTTTTCGATCACTCAGCCGTGCACCACAACCCGGCCGGATCGACCGGCGTGCAGGGTCTGCATGCCGATGCGGTGATCGACACGGCCGACCCGACCTTCGACATCCAGGTCTTCTACTTTCCCCACGCGGTCGAAGCCGACGCCGGCGGGACCAGGTTCGTGCCCGGCTCGCATCTGCGGCGGGTCCACGAGAACAGCGTCAGCCGGTACCAGCACATCGACGGCGAACAGCGGTTCATCGGCCCGGCCGGTTCGGTGCTGATCTTTCACCACGGCCTGTGGCACGCCGGCCAGGCCAACCCGTCCGCCGACGACAGGTGGATGTTCAAGGTGCGGCTGAACCCGACGGCACCGCAGGTGCGCCGGTGGGACACCAGCGACTACGACACGGTGTGCCCGCCATCGAACGACCACCTGTTCGCCACCATGGAACTGGCCGACACCGTCGCCAACCGGCTGCGCAGCCTTCACCCCTGGTGCCACTCCGGTGAGTATCGCCTCGAGGTCATCCAGCGGGTGCACCTGTGGCGTTACCTGAGCGGCGACCATTCCTTCGACGTCGACTGGTATCTCACCCGCCTCGACCGGCCCGGCGGAGAAACATGATGCAGCTTCAACAGGTGCTCCAGTTGTACGCCAGCGCTTCGGCCCTCGACTCCCCCACCGTGGGGTGGGCGTTTCACGACCCGACCGATGGCGCCGGACCGGCCCTACCCGATCGCGGCGCCGACCGGTCGCCGTATGCCACCGGCGTCGACGCGTTGCGAGACGGCTGGCGGCTGCTGCAGATGTCGCAGCTGTTGCCGCCCATGCCGGGCGCGGAACACCAGGTCTCGTACCTCCCGTTCGAGTTCATCTTCGAACGACTGGTCACGCTCGAATCCAGCACAGGAGAAACTCGATGACTAGTCCGACACCGGCGACCGACCGGTCGGTCGCCAGGGCCGAAGCGGTCACCACCGGGCCCGGAGGCCTCGTCGCTCACCGCGCCCTGATCGAGCACAGCCAGCGGCTCGAGCGCCGGTTGTGGCCGGTGCGCGAGGGCGTGTGGTGTCTGGTCGGCAACGGCCTCGCCAACCAGACGTTCATCGAGGGACCCGAAGGCCTGATCGCCATCGACACGGGCGAATCCGTCGAGGAGATGGCGGCCGCCATCGCCGAGGTGCGCGCCCACACCGACGCACCGATCGTCGCGGTGATCTACACCCACTTCCACTACGTCGCCGGCACCGACGCCATCTACGCCGCGGGCGCGGCCGCCGACACGCCCGTCTGGGGCCACGCCGGCATCGTCGGCAACCGCCGGCGGTACGGCATGGAGATGAGCCCCGTCGCCGGCCGGGGGCTGATTCAGCAGTTCGCCATCGGAATGCCGACCGAGGGGGCCGATGCGGCGCCGAACGTCGGGCTGGCGCTCTCGTTCCGCGACCCCGGCCATGCGCCGTTCACCCCGGGGTTCGTCGAGCCGACGCACACGTTCACCGAGCCGACCTCCGCCACGATCGCCGGCCTGGCCGTCGAGTTCACCCCGGCGCCGTCCGACGCCGACGACAACATCACGATCCACTTCCCCGAGCTGTCGGTGTGCGTGAACAACATCGTCTGGCCAACGCTGTTCAACGTCTTCGCCATCCGGGGCGAGGAGTATCGCGATCCCCGGGTATTGCTCACCGGCATCGACCACATCCACGGCCTCGGGGCGGAGCACCTCGTGGGTGCCCACGGCCCCCCGTTATCCGGGGCCGACGAGATCGCCTCGACCGTCCTCGACTACCGCGACAGCATCCAGTTCCTGTGGGACCAGACCGTTCGAGGCATGAACCGCGGTCTCACCATGGACGAGCTCACGGAGTTCGTGCGGCTGCCCGAGCGGTTCGCCGACTCCTACTTCACCAGTCAGTTCTACGGCCTGGCCGAACACCATGTGCGCCAGATCTTCACCGGGTTGCGCGGGTGGTTCGACGGCGACGAGTCGGCCCTGTTGCCCGTGCCGCACGTCGAACGACACCGCCGGCTGATCGAGGGGTTCGGCGGCGCAGCAGCCGTTCGGGGCAAGATCGCCGAGGCGATAGCCGCCGACGATCTGCGCTGGGCGCTGGAGCTGGCCACGTGGCTCGTCCGATCCGACACCGACGCGGCCGGCCGAGCCGACGCCGGGACGGACGAGGATCGGTCGCAGCTGGCGGCGATTCTGCGCACCATCGCCCAACGGGTCACCGCCACCAACGTGCGCAACTGGTGTCTGGTGCGGGCCAACGAACTCGAGGGCACGTTTGACCTGGCCCGCCATCGAACCCACCGGTTCAGCGCCGGCGTGGTGGCCGCGAACCCTCCGGCATCGTCGGTGGCGGCCCTGCGGGTGATCCTCGAACCCACCCGCTGCGAGGGCCTGCACACCGAGCTGCGCTGGGACTTCACCGACGCCGAGCCCAGCGGCCTGCGGCTGCGCGACGGCGTGGCGGTACCGACCGACGGGAGCTCGGCCGATGCGGTCCTGAGCCTCGATACGGCCACCTGGGCCAAGGTGCTCGGCGCCAAGCTGTCGCTGGCCGACGCGATCGATTCCGGCGCCGCAACCACCGGTCAACCCGACGCCGTCGCTCGCTTCCTCGCCTGCTTCGACCATCCATCGTTTACCCGGACACCGCCGGCCAATGACTCTGGCAATGAGCACAGCTCCGAGGGGACGGGCAGCCGATGACGGAACCGAGCACCCTGCCCGCGGGCACGCCCCCGTTCGGCGGCACGATTGAACGGTTGATCGGCGACGCCGACCCCGTCCGTCTCGTCGCCCCGACCGCGCCGGCCGGCGCGCCCAACGTGGTGTTGATCATGCTCGACGACGTCGGATTCGGTAGCCCGGAGACGTTCGGCGGCCCGGTGCCCATGCCCGCGGTGGAACGGGTCGCCAGGGCCGGGTTGCGGTACAACCAATTCCACACCACGGCGCTGTGCTCACCCACTCGGGCGGCGCTGCTCACGGGCCGCAATCATCACACCGTGCACATGGGCGGCATCACCGAGATCGCCAACAGCTTTCCCGGCTACGACAGTGCCGTCCCGCGCGAGGCGGCGACGATCGCGGAGATCCTGCGGCTGAGCGGCTACAGCACCGGCTGCTTCGGCAAGTGGCACCTCACACCGTCGTGGGAACAGAGCCCGGCCGGACCGTTCGATCGATGGCCGACGGGCATGGGCTTCGATCGGTTCTACGGCATCATCGGCGCCGAGGCTTCCCACTGGGAACCGGCCGCGTACGACCAGACCACACCGATCGAACCGCACATCGGCCGCGACGACTACCACCTCAGCGAGGACCTCGCCGACCAGGCGATCACGTGGATCCAGCGCCAGAAGGCGTCGGCGCCCGATCGACCGTTCTTCTGCTATTTCGCCCCGCCCGCCGTGCACGCACCGCATCACGTCTCGCAGGAGTGGATCGACCGTTTCGCCGGCGCGTTCGACCAGGGATGGGACGTCCTGCGCGAAGAGATCTACGCCCGGCAACTCGAGCTCGGGGTCATTCCACCCGACACCGCGCTGACCCCGCGCCCGGACCAGGTCCCGAGCTGGGAGGAGTACCCGGACCGGTACAAGCCGGTCGCCTCCCGCCTGATGGAGGTCTTCGCCGCATTCCTCGCCCACACCGACGCCCAGGTGGGCCGGGTACTCGACGCCATCGACGCCCAAGGTTGTGCCGACAACACGTTGGTGATCTACCTCACCGGCGACAACGGCGCGTCGGCCGAGGGGACCGTGCACGGCGCATGGGCCGCACCGTCTTTTCAGAACGGCGTGCACGAGGACCCCGAGTGGCTGCTCGAACACATGGACGATTTCGGCACCGCCCGCTGCGAGAATCACTTCAACGTCGGCTGGGCCTGGGCCCTCGATTCTCCCTTCCAGTGGATGAAGCAGGTGGCGTCGCACTTCGGCGGCACCCGCAACGCCATGGCGATCTCGTGGCCCGACGGCATCGCCGATGCCGGTGGCCTGCGGTCGCAGTTCCACCACGTCATCGACCTGGCACCGACCATCCTCGAAGCGATCGGAATCGAGTGGCCCGACCGGGTGAACGGCATCGAGCAGTTACCGGTGGATGGGCAGGCGATGGGCTACACGTTCGCCGATGCCGACGCGCCGAGCACCCGCTCGACCCAATACTTCGAAATCCTCGGTAACCGGGCGATCTACCACGACGGTTGGATGGCTTCGTGCTTCCACGGGCGGCTGCCGTGGATCCGCATGCAGGGTTACGACTTCGACGGCGACCAGGAGGTGTGGGAGCTGTACCGCATCAGCGACGACTTCTCTCAGAGCCGCGACCTCGCCGCCGAGCATCCCGACAAACTGGAGGAGCTGCGCGAGCTGTTCGAGCGCGAGGCCGCGGCGAACGGGGTGTACCCGCTGCGCGATGCCGCCGCCCCGCGCAACCGCGAATATTCGGTGCCGCGTTCGCTCGGCGATCGCACATCGATGACCTACACCCGAGCCCACGTACGTATGCCCGAGAGCTCGGTCATCAACCTCAAGAACGCCTCGTACGACATCACCGGCCGTATCACGGTGCCGGTGGGTGGCGCTCAGGGGGTGATCGCCTGTCAGGGCGGCAACATGTCGGGGTGGAGTTTGTATCTCGACCCCGACGGCCGCCCCCACTATCTCTACAACTGCTTCGGGCAATACCTCACCACGGTGAGCGGACCGGACCCCCTCGTCCCGGGCGACCATGTGCTGCGCGCGCACTACGACCATGACGGAGGCTTCGGCACCGGCGGCGATGTCACCCTCTACATCGATGACGTCGCGGTCGACTCCGGGCGGATCGAGCGCACCGTACCGATCGTGTTCTCCATGAGCGGCGAGACCTTCGATGTCGGCATGGACTGCGGCGCGCCGGTCGGCGACTACCCCCACGGGTTCGCCTTCACCGGCGAGATCGCGGGTGTCACCCTCGAACGGCTGAGCAAACCGTCGTCGACCACCCGCAAACGCATGGCCGACGGCGAGGTCGACGCGGCCCGCCGCACGCAGTAGCCGGACCCGACCGAGACCGCCACGTCCCGCTCACTATCGGCACCCACGGTGTCGATGGAGAGGCGATGAGCACGCAGACCGATTCGCTCCTGGCCGGTCATCCCCCCGGCGACTGGCGCATCCTCGTCATCGAGGATGCGCCGACGATGAAGCTGCTCGTCCAAGCCGTGCTGGGTAATCGCGGACTCGAGGTTCAGCTCGCGGGCGACGGCCGATCCGGGCTCGAACTGGTCGACTCGTGGCACCCCGACCTCGTCGTCCTCGATCTCGGCCTGCCCGACCTCGATGGCATGGAGGTCTGCCAACGGATCCGGGAAACGAGCGACGCGTTCGTCGTCATGCTCACCGGCCGGGATGACGATGCGAGTCGCGTCGATGGGCTCCGCATCGGGGCCGACACCTACATCACCAAGCCGTTCGACAACGAAGAACTCCTGCTCGCCATAGAAGTGCTCCTCCGCCGCAGCGCTCCCACCGGTGGGCTCGCCGAGCGCTTTGACCTGGGTCCACTCACGGTCGACCGCTCGCTTCGCCAGGTGATGGTGCACGGCGAAACGGTGCATCTCACCAAGATCGAATTCACCGTATTGGAGAAGCTCGCGGCGGCGGGCGGTGCCGTGGTAACCCGCGAAGATCTCGTCACCATGCTCTGGGGCCCACACTGGGTCGGCGACGACCACGTGATCAGCGTCCACATGGCAAACCTGCGCAAGAAGGTCGACCCGGAGGGCACGGGCCTCTTCGAGACCATCCGCGGCGTCGGCTACCGGGTCGTGATCTAGACCGACGCTCTCAGGGTCCGGCGACGAGGCCGATGGCGTTGTCGAGACCCTCGGTACCCAGACCACCGGCCGTGATGCTCACGAGGCCGTCTCCGTCGACGAGCACCGTCGACGGCTGGGTCGTGACGCCGAACCGGTTCCAAAGCACCCGTTCGGTGTCATCGATATGGATCGAGTTCTGCTGGTAGAGATCCGCTCCTTCGACGAACTGCTGATAGGCCAACGGATCGCCACCGGTATGCACAAACACGTAGGTCACCGTTGGGTTCATCTCGGCCGAGGCGGCGAGATCGGGCGACTCTTCGACCGAGATGACACAGCCGGGCGAAACGAACACCATCAACGCCGGCCCCGACTCATAGATGTCGACTCCGGACACGGGAGCCCCGGTGAACAGCTCGGGTGCCACGAAACCAAACGCCTCGGGCTCGGCTGTTGCCAAGGGCGAGGTGCGCGGGGCCGAACCCCGAGCCGCCGCCGGAGTGACCGCATCGGAGAACCCGTCGGTTGACGTGGGTGCAAGGGTGGCCTCCGGCGCGACGAGCACCGGCCGGTCATCGGTGCCGGTCTCGACCCGGTCGCCCCTGATGCCAGCGCAGCCGATGGTGCTGAGGGTGAGCAGGGCCACGGAGATACCGAAGAGGGGGCGGAGAAAGGGGCGGTGGGGGCGGAGGAAGGGGTCCATCACGGCGCCCCGACGGGAAGGGCGGTGAGGGTCACCGCGCTGAACGCCACCTGGGAGAGGCTCGATATCAGCCCGACCATGCCGCTCGACTCGGTGGACTCGAAAACGGCCGCCTGGCCACCGTTGTGGAACACCGAGATGGTGGTGCCATGTACCTCGACAGCGAGGGAGACACTCTGTCCGGCGCTGGGGGCAGCGACCGGAACCGACCCGATCGACCGGTAGTAGCCGAGATTGTCGTACTCACCCCAGCGCAGCGTCGCGCCACCGTCGGTTAGGTCGACCACCACCGCACCGCTGCGGGACCGAGTCGAGGCGTGATGAAGGATGAGCCCGCCCTGGTTCGTATCGGAGACTCCGGCGAACGTTGCCTCCCACCGGAAGTCTCGGGTGGTGAATCCCTCGAGCAGGGCGGTGTAGTCGTACCCGCAGAAGTTGTTCTGGACGAGCGACGAGTCCTCCGCCGTCCAGCTGCCCGACATGATCGTGAAGGCATCGAGCGAACCGGCGCCAACGTCCGGCCCGAACACCACCTTGGGCTGGTCGACTACGAGCGACGTACCAACCGCATCGCGAGCAGGCCGGTCGACATCCTCTCCCGGTGAGCAGCTCGGGCCGGTACCGAGACCAGCATCTCCAATGGCATAGCTGTCGTCGTTCCCGGTCGGTTCCGGCTCCGGTTCCGGCTCGGCGGCGGGCTCGGCCGGGCTGAACGTCTGCGAGATGTCGTCGTAGTCCTCCTCGTAGCGGTCGGCCGCGTCCTGGGCCAGCGGGGTGCGAGGCGGGCTCTCCGATACCGGGCCGTCAACGTCGTCGAGTCCCGCCGCCGGTGCGGCGAACGCGCACGATGCACCGTCGTTCGACGAGGTCGAAGGTGCTCGTCCGACCTGGGTGGCCTGGGGCGAGGTGGTCGTGTATCCGGTGATCTGGTAGATCTCCCCGGAGTTTCGACCGACGTAGAGGTTGCCGCCGGCGGTCGCCCAGGCCGCACCGTAGGCCTTCAACGTCGCGGGCAGGCCCGCCACGGCGCCCACCTCGCGCACGTCGAGGCTGGTCTGGTCATAGGAGTAGAGCGTGCCGTCGCTGCTGACGCCGTAGAAGATGCCGTGGACGTTCGTCACGTCCGCGACGGCCGTGTAGCCATCGAACTCCGGGATGAACTCCGCGCTGAACGCTTCCACATCGATCCGGTACCAACCTCGGCCACCCCGGGAGACGTTGAGGAGACCGGCGTCGTCGAAGTCTCCGGTGTAGGCGCCGTTCGGTATGTCGAGGGTGGCCAGGTCGGTACGCGCACCGGTCGCATCGATGCGATGGAGCGTGCGTCCACTAATGCCGTACAGGTAGCCGTCGGCGACGCGGTACCCCATGGCGTTGTAGTTCGGACCGTCCGATCCGATCTCGTGATAGGTCTCGGATCCCGGGT
Organism: uncultured Acidimicrobiales bacterium; assembly: GCA_938041035.1. Classification (GTDB taxonomy): domain Bacteria; phylum Actinomycetota; class Acidimicrobiia; order Acidimicrobiales; family SHLQ01; genus CALHYX01. The sequence continues at coordinate 207,331 of CALHYX010000029.1, forward strand.
CAAGGGCCGCCAGTTGGCCGGCGATCACCTGGTAGAACCCCGGGTCGCAGGCCAGTGTGGCATCGGCCGCCCCGGCGGGGGAAGCGACCGACGCCAGGGTGATTCCCGCAGCCGCGACCACAGCGGTGCGGATGCCGAACCGGCGCCGGGAGGAAGCGTCGATGGACTGAATCGTCTTGTTCTCAAGGCTGATGTTTCGCATACACCAGTCGTCGGAACGACGGACGAAATAGTCGAGTCAAGAGTTCCTCAAGAACCGTCTCGGCTATCTCGTCACCGAGTTCGCCGATCTCAACCAGTCGACGTTTGGCGCATGACGACGAGCCGATCGTCCGGCTCGAGCCGTTCGGCGCGCACGTCGGCCGGTGAGAGCCGCTCGCCGTTGCGCAGGGCGGCGACCAGGCTGGCGCCATCGGGGGTGGTGGCCCGGCCGTCGACCATCACCGGGGCGACCTCCACCAGTTCGAGGCCAACGTTGGCGTCGAGGAGGTCGTCGAGTACGCGGACGGCGGCGGGGTCCTTCGCCCCCAGCCCGAGCATGCGGCCAACCGCGGCGGTGGCATCGACGACTTCATCGGCTCCGCCCTGGCGCAGCAGATGCAGGTTCTCCTGCTCTCGGCCACCGGCCACGATGTGGGTCGTGGGGTTCATCTCGCGGGCGGTGAGGGTGATCAGGACAGCGGTGTCGTCCCGGTTGGGCGCGACGACCACCGACCGGGCGGTGGCGATGGAGGCTTCCTCCAGCACATCGGTGCGGCTCGCGTCGCCGACGATACCGACCAGTCCAGCCGCGGTCGCGTCGGCGATGGCGCCGGCATCGTTGTCGACGGCCACGATCGACTCCGGCGGGATGCCTCGGCTGACCAAATCGGCGGCGGCCGCCCGGCCGGTCGCGCCGAACCCACAGATAATCGTGTGGTCGTTCACGCTTTTCCTCCAACGTCGTCGGGCGAGCAGTATCCGGGACTGCTCGGTGAGCACCTCGACCGTCGTGGAGACGACGAGGATAAGAAACAGAATGCGAGCCGGCGTGATGAGCAGAATCGTCGCCGCCCGGGCGCCTTCGCTGACCGCGCTGATGTCGCCGTAACCGGTGGTGGTCACGGTGACCGACGCGTAGTACAACGCGTCGAGCATCCCGATGTCGTCGCCCGTCACATCGATGTAGCCATCGCGTCCGATGCGCACCACCAGAGCGACGAACACCACGAGCGCAGCGGCGAAACCAATTCGGCGGGCGACGGCGGCGAAGGGGGCGCGAGCCGGGTGGGGCAGTTCTATCAACGGGGCCGAACTCACGCGGGTGAGCCTACTGCTACCGCCCTCGCCCGGGTTGATAGCGACGCGCCGCGGCCGGGTTGTCGGCCGCGGAGATTCGGTCCTGTACGTCGGTCAGTTCGGCTCGGGCCTCGCGGCTGTAGCGGGGATTGGGCTTCACCGCATCGCCTTCGAGGGGCGCCAGCCCGAACCCGGAGTACACCACCTGACGGGGCCGTTCGACGGGAGGATGGGCGCGGTGCAGCGTGTCGCTGCAGTGCACGGTGACGTCGCCGGTCCTGGTCTCGAGCATCCGGGGCTGAAGGTCGAGGTGACGATCGCGACCGGTGGCGATGGTGTTGGCCCGATGCGAACCCGGGATCACGCCGAGGGCACCGCTGACCCGGTCGGCGCCGGTGACGGAGATGCCGCAGGTGAGCGAATTGCACATGTAGGAGTGCCGACCCTGCCCGCAGTCCTTGTGCCACGGGAGGTCGGAAAGTCCCTTCACGATGCCGAGCGGTTTCACCAGACCCTCGGCACTCTTGCGGTGCACGTGGCCGTCGCCGGTGAGTTCACCCAACCAGCGGTAGCGCTCGTCGGCCACCAGGTCGCGCAGCTTTTCGGACTTGTCGTAGAAGAACAGCACGCGAACGGCCTGGCTGGTGCCGGTGTCGTCCTCGGCCCACCAGGATTCACCGTCATCGGGCGTGGCGGCGGCGATCCACTCGTCGATGTCGGCGCTGAGCCCAGCCATTTCGGCCTCGGTGAACACATCGGTGATGTGCAGGAAACCGGCCTCGGCCACGAAGTGCGCGATCTCTTCACGGTCGTCGTCGAGGCTGAACGTGCGATCGAGATCCAGCTCGCCGCCGTCGCGATCCGCGAAGGTGATGTCGCCGGCTTCGTGCACCGGACGGCCATCCAGCAGCGCCCGCAATATGGGCTCCCACGAGATCCAGCCGTCGATGTTGCCGGCGCGCAATTGCACGCGGGACGTCATGGCCAGCCCCATGGTGGATTGTGAGTCCTGGACGAGGTCCGACAACGCGTCGGCGGAAAGTTCCGCCACCACCCCGGCATCTTCCACGCCGGCGGTGAGTACGAGGCGGTCGTCGTCGTACCCGAGCGAGAAGGTCGTGCCTTCGGCATCAAAGCCGAGCGGGGCCACCCCCTTGTACCGGGCACCCCGACCGGCGAGGTCACCGTGCGCGCCGATCGCCTCGGGCAGCACCGAGTCGAGCACCTCCTCGACCGAGATGTCCCGAACGTCGGCTTCTCTTCGAGTCCGATGATCGACCGTCACGACTACCCCCTGGTCAGCCGGTTCCGCGCCCCTGGCGCCGTGAACCCACGGTACCGGTTCTAGATTTGGCGTCGTGAATTCTCCACGACCATCGCCTGAAGCCATCGCCGCATTGGCGCCCACCGGACGGCTGCGCGCCGCCATCAACCTGAGCAACTTCCTGCTGGTGTCCTCCACCGATGCCGCCGGGGTACCCGTCGGCGTGTCCCCGGATATGGCGCTCGCCCTCGGCGCAGCGTTGGGGGTCGAGGTCGATCTGACGATCTACCCGAACCCCGGCGACGTGGCCGACGCCGCCACCAGCGGCGACTGGGACATCGGGAACATCGGCGCCGAGCCCAAGCGGGCCGAACACATCTCGTTCAGCCCCGCGTACGCCGAGATCCCCTGCACGCTTCTGGTGCCCGCCGGTTCGGCCATCGAGTCGATAGCCGACGCCGACCAGCCGGGCGTACGCATCGCCGTGAAGGCCCGGGCTGCCTACGCGCTGTGGCTCGAACGAAACCTCGAACACGCGGTGCTGGTCGAGGCCGAGAGCCTCGACGCATCGTTCGATCGATTCGTCGCCGACGGGCTCGACGCGCTGGCCGGGCTCCGGCCGCGGCTCGTCGACGACGTCGCCCGGGTCGAGGGTGGCCGGGTGCTCGACACCGGCTTTTCGTCGGTGCAACAGGCGATGGGAACACCGCGCGACCGCGACCCGGCGGGCATCGACTACCTCGTGCGGTTCGTGCAGGCGGCCAAGGAATCCGGACTGGTCGCCGATGCCATCGCCCGGCACGGCGCCGAAGGCCTCCTCGTCGCCCCGGCCACGACCGACTGACGCGGCACCGGCCCCATCGATGGGCGCCCGGACCGAGCGGAGTGCGACACTTGTGCCCATGGCCCTGCACCGACACGTTCTCGCCTCCTGCGCGGCATTTCTCGCCCTCGCCCTCGTGGCCGCCGCCTGTGGCGGGGATGGTGCGGTCGAGTCGTCCGCCTCCGAATCCCCGCCATCGACCGAGGCCGCTGCACCGGCAGAAACGAGCGCGCCCCCTACTGAGCCGATGCCGACCACCGTGCCTACTGCTGAGCCGGTGCCCACTACCGAGCCGGCAACGACGATCGAATGGGTGCAACACGAAACCGACGACGACTGCGTCTGCGCCGACGGCAGCGAGTTCGTGTACTTCACCCGCACCAACCCGGCCAGCGACAAGGTGATGTTGTACTTCCAGGGCGGAGGCGCCTGCTTCACCGAGCAGATGTGCTCCTTCGGCGAGGACGGCACCTACACCGTGACCGCCGACGCCGACGACAACCCGACCGACGCGGGCGGCATCTTCGATTTCGACAATCCGGCGAATCCCATCGCCGACTATTCGGTGGTGTTCGTGCCGTACTGCACGGGCGACGTCCATCTCGGCGACGCCACCACCGACTACAGCGACACGCTTACGGTCGAACACAACGGATTCCCGAACGCGATGCACGGCCTCGACGAGGTCGTCACCAACTTCGGCGACGCGAGCGAGGTCTTCGTCACCGGGTCGAGCGCCGGCGGCGTACCGGCACCGTTGTTCGCCGGTCTCGTCGCCGACGCCATGCCCGACGCCCGGGTTGCGGCGCTGGCCGATGCCTCCGGCGGCTACCCGAGCAACGGCGCAACCAACGAGGTGATCGGCAACCTGTGGGGCACGGGCAACAACGTGCCCGACTGGTCCTCGACCGCGGGAGTGACCGCTGTGGAGTTCGGCATTCCGGATCTGTTCCACCTGGCCGGCAACCACAACCCCGACATCCGCTTCGCCCGCTACGACAACGCCTGGGACGACGTACAGGTGAGCTTCTCGGCCTTCGCCAACGTCGGCGAAGAGGGTCTACCCGCGGTGCTCGCGCAAAACGAGGAACTGGTCGAGGGCAAGGGCGTAAACCTGCCGGTGTACATCGCGCCGGGCACCGACCACACGATCCTGCTCCGACCGGAGATGTACGAGTTGGTCGTCGAGGGAACCCCGTTCGTCGACTGGCTGACCGCGTTCGAACGGGGTGACGACCCGGGCGACGTGCGCTGCGTCGACTGCGAGAGGCCCGCATAGCGTGCGCGTGATCAGCTCCGGCGTCCACCAGGCGCACCACGGTCTCGAGCTGTTCGACGCCAAGGTCAACCCGTCGATCGAAGGGCCCGATCGGGCCGACCTGATCGGCGAAGCGCTGGAAACGGCGGGTCATCGCCTCATCGAACCCGGCCCGGTCGACCCCGAGCTGCTACGCCGGGTGCACGACTCCGTCTACGTCGACTTCCTGGCGAGCGCATGGGATCGCTGGCAAGAGCGCGAAACGCCGGGCCCCGCGGCGATGGGCTTCACGTGGGCTCCGCGGGGCGCGTCAAACCGGCGACCCGACGATCTCATTGGCCAGCTCGGATATCACAGCTTTGCCGCCGACTGCTCGATCGTGGCCGGCACCTGGGCTGCCGCCACCTCGGCCGCGGCCATCGCCACCACCGCCGCCGACCACACCATCGCCACCGGAGAGACCAGCTACGGCCTCTGCCGTCCGCCCGGCCACCACGCAACGGCCGACCAGTTCGGCGGCTACTGCTATCTGAACAACGCCGCGATCGCCGCGCAACGGTTCCTGGATCACGGTGCGACGCGGGTCGCGATTCTCGACGTCGATTACCACCACGGCAACGGTACGCAGTCGATCTTTTATGACCGCTCCGACGTGATGTTCGTATCGCTTCATGCCGACCCAACGTTCGAATTCCCCTGGTTCGCCGGCCACGCCGACGAGACGGGCACCGCGGCGGGTGCGGGTTGGAACCTCAACCTGCCGCTGCCGCGAGCCACCGATTACGCGAGGTGGAGCGAGGCGCTGGAGACCGCGCTCGGGCGCATCGTCGACGCCGGCGTCGACGCGCTGATCGTCAGCCTCGGCGTCGATATCTACGCTGACGACCCGTTGGGCACGTTCGGCATCGAAACGGCCGACTTCGGCACCATGGCGACCCGAATCGGCTCGATCGGGGTACCGCTGACGATCGTGCAGGAAGGCGGCTACGCCGTGGCCGCGATCGGCGACAATGTCGCGGCCTTCCTCGCCCCGCTCACGAGCTGACCTCGACTCGAGCGGCGTCCTCGCCCTGAACGCCGCGGCGCTGCACCACCCGAATCACGATGCCGACGATTCCGGCGGCGATCCAGGTGATCTGGGTCAGTGCCGATGCCAGGTTGAACTGGTCGTAGAGGCTGACCAGCACCAGGGATGCACCGAACAGGTTGCTGATCGAGTAGATCAGACCGTTGCCGTCGAGCCGCCGGAGCTGCACGAGCCCGTAGCCAAGGATGTAGAAGGCAAAGCCCGCTACCCCGATGATCGTGTACATGGTTTCCGTCCGCCAGGAGATGTGTCCCCCTCATACTGACGGCGACCGGCCTGCCGTTCCGTGTCGTTCAGCACATCTGGCGCGTGCGCGTCAGAAGCCCGAGACGATCTCCAGGTAATGCGCCCCGGCATCCTCGGAACTGCGGGCGTAGGCGAAGACGATCGGCGTGCCCGCCACATCGCCTCGCCATTCCGTTTCAAACCCGTGTTCGGCGAGCTGCGCCAGAGTGGCGTCGGCGTCGGGTACCCGGAAGGCAACGTGCATGATCGACTCGCCGTGCCGTTCCAACCATGCGGTGTGGGGAGCCTCGCCGCTCAGCACCTCGATGAACTCCATCTCGAGTTCACCCGAGTGACCGACGGCCACCTTCAGCGTCACCGGCGTTTCGACCCCCTTGTACATCGGGGTGATCGGGCTCTCAAAGACGGTGAACGGCCCGAACAACGGATCCAGTCGGGCCACGGTGGCGTCGACGTCGTGGACCACGTAGCCGACCTGATAACACGGCGGTAGCCCGAGGTCGCCGGTGTCGGTGGTGGCGGGGTTGGCGTCGGTCATCGGGGCACACTCCAGGGCGAGAACGTTCGCCCCACCCTGGAGCGCCGAGTCCACCGAGCGCAAACGCGGCTTAGCCGATCGCGGCGTTGGCGATCTCGCCGAGTAGGCCGATGCGGTCGAGCTTGTGCCCGTTGCCGGCCAGGTTGATGGTCATGCCGTCGATGCCGGTGTCCATGCACGCCTGGAGCCGTTCGCCCACGGTGTCGGCATCGCCGTAGATGAGGATCATCTTGGCGAAGTCCTGCGCCTCCTGGTTCCAGCCCTTGGCCGCCGCGACCTCCTGCAGGTCGGCCTCGGCCTCCTCCATGGTGGGGGCCACCATCACCATTTGCAGCTTGGTCATCACGATCTCGGACCGGTCGCGGCCAAGTCGTTCGCAGTGGGCGGCGAGCACGTCGAGTTTCCGGGGAATCTCATCGATCCCGCCGCTGGCGAGGTTCGATTCGTCGGCGTACTGGGCGACCATGCGCAGGGTCTTCTTCTCGCCCGAGCCGCCGATCATGATCGGGATCTTCGAAATCGGGGCCGGCGAGTTGATGGCGTCGTCGACCTGGTAGTGCTTGCCCTGGAGCGACACCCGTTCGCCGTTGAGCATCGGGATGATGATCTGGAGTGCTTCCTCGAGCTTCTCGAACCGGTCGGTGAACGTACCGAATTCGTAGCCGAGCGAGTTGTGTTCGAGCTCGAACCAGCCGGCACCGATGCCCAGCGTGGCCCGGCCGCCCGAGACGTGGTCCAAGGCGGTGACGGCCTTCGCCAGCAGCGTCGGGTGCCGATAGGTGTTGCCGGTAACGAGCGCCGACAGCCGCACCTTGCTGGTGTGTTGCGCCAGCGCCGACAGCGCGGTGTAGCACTCGTACATCGGCTCGTCCGGTTCACCTATGCCGGGTAGTTGGTAGAAGTGGTCCATCACGAACACCCGGTCGAACCCGGCATCCTCGGCCGCCTTCGCCTGAGCGATGACGTTGGCGAAGATGTCCTTTTGTTCGATGCCCGGGTAGGTGAAGTTCGGGATCTGATAGCCGAGTCGGGTCATGGGTGATGGTCCTGTCTGCACACGTCGAGTTCTGACATTTCGTACTTCGATTGTCAGCGACCCTGACAAATTCGATCGGAAATGTCAACCGAGGTTCGAAATGTGTCAAGCTTGATTTCATGCCGGTCGACGCTCGACCCGAGCCCGAAGCCGAAAAACGCCAGGCCATCGAGACGGCGGCCATCGCCGTGTTCTCCGAGCGCGGGTACGCGGCGACGACGATGGCCCACGTGGCCGAAGCCGCGGGCGTCTCGCGCCCCGCGCTCTATCAGCACTTCCACAACAAGCGCGACCTGTTCGGGTGGGCGTTCACGGTGCTGTTCGACGAGGCGGTCGACGCCGCGCTCGCCGCCCTCACCACACCGGGGGATCGAGCCGACCAGCTCGACGGTTTCCTCCAGCGCTTCGACGGGGACCTGTGGGAACGGACCGCGGCATCACCGCACAGCGACGAGCTTCTGAGCGTGAAGTCCCGATACGTGGCCGAAGCGATCCTCGCGATCATGGAGCGGCGCCGCGAGGGCCTTGACAGCTACCTGCGTTCGTCGGCCGCCGGGTCGGGCCGACGCAATGTCGGCCAGCTGCGTCACGACTGGGCCGAGGTCCTCAGCCTCGCTCCCCGGGGACTCAAGGAAGACCTCCCGACCGTCGCCGCATACCGCCGACGGCTGCGAACGTTGGCCGAGAGCATCGCGGCCGACATCGAGCGGCGCTGATCCACGAGCGCGAACCACACCCAGCCCTGACCCACCTAGCCTTGGGCCTCGAGCAGCTCCATCATCTCCCGGGCCACCATCGGCCCCGCGTTCTGATTCTGGCCGGTGACCAGGTTGCCGTCGACCACCCAGTGGTTGGCGAGCGGATCGCGGAACCGGGTCTCGCTCTCGAATCGCGCCCCGACCGAACGAAGCTCGCGCTCGGGGTGGTGCGGCGTGGAGGAGATGTCGAGCTCGGTCACCTGCTTGTCGGTGACCGCGGTGACGCGCCGACCCTTCACCAGAGGCTCACCGTCGGGCGTCTTGGCCTTGAGTAACCCGAGGGGTCCGTGACAGACACCGCCGATGATGGCTCCGGCTGCGTTCGCCGCGGTGATCTGGTCACCCAGCGCCTCCGAGAAACCGAAGTCGAAGGCTGCCCCCCAACCGCCGGCGAGGAAGACCACGTCGTAGTCGGACATGTCGAGGTCGCCGATGGGCAGCGAGTCGCTCACCTGGGCCCGAAAGGCCTCGTCGACCAGGAAACGATCGTCCTCCACCGTGCGCACGACCGGCTTGAGCGACTGGGGATCGACGGGAATGACCCCGCCGGCGGGGCTGGCCACATCGACATCCATGCCGGCATCGATGAAGGCGTAGTACGGCACCGTCATCTCGCTCGCGAACACCCCGGTCGGTTTGCCGATGTCGAGTTGGCCGGCGTTGGTCGCCACGATCAGTGCTCGCCGGCCGGCAAGATCAAAGGTCCTCGCTTCGGGATCCTCCGGGTGCAGCCCTAGCCGTTGCACCAGCTTTCGCAGGGCGCGTGCGGGGGGTGGCGGGGTTGTGGCCATGACGGGGCCTCCTGTCGGTTGTCGGGCCGCGTAGGGCCAGGCGTGGTTGCGTTCCGGGACCGAACGGGTGCGTTCGGCGTCGAGCAGATCGCGCAGGTGGGCGAACACCGTCGCATCGGCGCGACGGTCCCAGCGGTTCTCGACCTCGACCGGGTCGGCGTCGAGGTCATACAGCTCCCATTGGTCGGGCAGTGGCTCGGTCCGGTACTGCTCCCCGCCGGGGCCATTGGCCGCGAGGTGACGAACCCCGGGTTCGGTCCAGGTCGCGGGGTCATCGTAGGAACGCACGATCTTCCAGAGGTGACCGCTGCCTCCGGCGGCATCGTTCTCGTGCACCCGGGCGACCAGCCCTTCGAAGTTGGCGGCGACGTGGGCGGCCACCTGGATGCGAAGCGGGGCGGGTGGCCGGGCGGTGCGGCCGAACCGGCGGGCGACGCCCGAGAGTCCCGAGTCGCCTTCGGGCATGTTGTCGTTGGTCATCAGATAGACGGAGCGGTCGCGATCGGCGCGGCTGACATCGTCCACCACCGGCATCAGGTTCTCACCGGGGAGCGGATGGACCTCGGAGAACGACCGGCGGAGATCGGCGGCGACCGAGGCCTCGTCGATGCCCGCGGCGGCGAGCAGGGTGGGCACGAGGTCGACGTGGGAGGTCGGAGCATCGGTCACCGCGGTACCGGTGGTCGGCCGATCGCCGATGCGGGCGATGGCGAAGGGCACGCGGGTGGCCTCGTCGTAAAGGTTGAACCATTTCTGCTGAAGGCCGCCGTGTGCCCCGAGCAGTTCGCCGTGGTCCGAGGTCCGCACGATCAGTGCGTGGTCCGAGCCCTGGTCGGTCACGGCGCGGCGCACGCGGTCGATGGGACCGTCGACCTCGGCGTGCAGGCGGTAGTAGAGCTGGCGCTGTTTCGCCGCCTGTCCGGAATAGACCCGGCCGACCGCCGGCGCCGGTCCGTACGTCGTCGGGTAGCTGGTCCGAAACGCGATCTGGGCCGCTGGCTTGGTGGCGAGGTCCTCGTGCTGCGAGGGGGCTTCGGGCACGGTCGGCGGATCGAGCGGCGATGCGGCGAGCGGGTTCCGGCCCCGAGCCCACGCGGGGAAGAACACGATGTCGTGCGGATTCACAAAGCTGGCGACCAGGAGGAACGGGCGCTGGGCATCGACATTGCCCGCCCGGCGCCGGGCGTAGCGATCCTCGAGCCAGGCGACCACCCGGTCGGCGATGAGCGGGTCGCGCCGGACCCCGGTGTCGCGGAGTTGGCCGCCGTGCGGTTCCGGGCCGACCCAGCCGGAGAATCCATAGGGGGCGAGGGGGTCGGCGTCGAGGTAGCGCTGCACCGCGGCCTGGTCGACGTGGCCGTCGTCGTCGTTGGTGTCGAGGCGTTCGCCGTCGGCGTCGTGGAGATCGGCGTGGGTGATGTGCCATTTACCGTCGTAGTGGGTGTCGTAACCCGCGGCCCGAAACCAGTTACCCAGGGTGGGCACTTCGCCCTCGCGCATCCAGCGCATGCGGCTGTCGTCTTCCATCTTCCCCAACCCGTTGGTCTGGGTGACACCGTGTACGGCCGGGTACTGACCGGTGAACAGGGTTGGGCGGCTCGGCACGCAGGCCAGCGAGCCGGTGTAGTGGCGGCCGAACGACACCGCGTTCTCGGTAAACCACCGAGCGCCGGAGAGGGTACGGGCCCGCCAGGCCGCGACGTCGTCGCCCTCATAGGGCGGGGCGGCGCGCTCCTCGTCGGTCATGATCACGATCACGTCGGGGCGGGTTAGCTCACCCATGAGCCACTCCCTCCCCTGCGCTGCGTACCAGGTGGTCCGCCAGGCCCTGAAGCATGTCGTCCGACGCCTTTCCCAGCACCCGCCCGATGCCGCGGGCGACGACCTGCTGCGGGGGCCGGGGGCCGGTGTCGATCTCGGTGGTGAGCGTCACCATGGTTTGGACTCCCGACGCGCCGAGGCGCCAACCATTGGTCACCGAGCGCACGACCGGCGGCAGTCCGGCGATCGAATAGGCCAGGGCGACGCCGGGCTCGAAGACCTGAATGGTCTCGACGACGGTGGTCGGCCCGGACTGGATTCGCCGAGCCAGACCCACGCCGATCGGCCCAGCGGCCATAAGGCACGAGTGGTCGACGTTCGGGGCCCAGGCCGAGATCCCACCGAAGTCGGCGAGGGTGGTCCAGACCTCGGCGACGGGCGCATCGATCAGCGCGGTACGGACGAAGGAGTGCACGTTATTGCCGCGCCATTTCGGCGCGCATCTCGGCCTCGCGGCCTTCGGTGTCCTGCCGGGACAGCAGTTGAATCTCGACCTCGCGCAGCCGGCCGCCGTAGGGAAAGTCATCGGCGTACTCCCGGCTGACGGGTGAGCCCTGATCGCGCGCGACCGAGGCGCCCACCGATGAGATCGTCCCCATGATCCAGGGGATTTCGCCCATGCCGGCCGGGTCACCGTCGACGGTCAGTCGGGCCAGGCCCTTGCGCCCCGATACCCGGACGAACTCGACCGCGAGCTCCCGGGCGTCGGCCTCGACCGGCTCGGCGCTGCGCACCAGCGTGTGATCGTCGAACGCGTTGTAGTCGAGCACGAGGTGCCCATCGAGCACGAAGACCGAGATGCCCGAGTTCTCGGTGCCGGTGGCGTAGATGACGCCGTCGGCGACCGTGTCCACCCGGGCGGTCATCCGCCAGCTGCGACCGCCGAGCGGCGCTCCGGCCTGCATGGGTAACTGCGACATCGGAGGTTTGTACACGTAGCGCATGTCGGCCGGGTGCGGCGACCGGTCGCGGAACCGGGCGCCGAACAGCTCGAGCATCCGGTCGTCGAGCGGCAGCACGCCCTGAGCTTCGGCCTCGACCCACCACCGGTCGATCATCTCGGTGAGCTTGTCGGGCATCTCGGCGGCCAGGTCGTTGCACTCCGACGGGTCGACGTCGACGTGGTACAGCTCCCAGGTGTCGGCATCGAAGTCCGTTCCGGCTTCGTGCCGGGTCACCGCCTTCCAACCGTCGAGCCAGAGGCCCCGGTGCCCTGCCATCTCGAAGTACTGGACCTCTTTGCGGGTCGGCGCGTCGGCATCGGCGAGGGAGTACCCCATCGACACGCCGCTGATCGGGATCTGCTCCAGCCCCCGACGCTCGGTGGGGGCTTCGATGCCGATGAGGTCATACAGCGTGGCCGCCACGTCGTTGACGTGATGGAACTGGCGGCGAACCGCTCCGGCATCGGCGACACCGTCGGGCCAGTGCACGACGAGGGGCACGTGAACCCCGCCCTCGTGGGTGTTTTGCTTGTACCACTTGAACGGCGTGTTGCCGACCTGCGCCCAGCCCCACGGGTAGTTGGTGTGGGAGTGGGGTCCGCCGATCTCGTCGAGGTGGGCGACGGCCTCGTCGGGGGTTTCGAGGATGCCGTTGAAGAACTTCATCTCGTGCAGCACGCCGAAGGGGCCACCCTCCTGCGAGGCCCCGTTGTCGCCGAGGATCAGGATGACGGTGTTGTCGAGCTCGCCGAGGTCGCGCAGGTCCTCGACGAGGCGTCCGATCTGGTCGTCGGTGTGATCGAGGAACGCGGCGAAGGCTTCCTGGAGCCGGCTGGCGAGCAACCGTTGGTTCTCGGGCATGTCGTCCCAGGCGTCGACGCCCGGGTTGCGGGGGGCGAGTTGGGTGTCGGGCAGGGTGACGCCGAGTTCGATCTGGCGCTCGAACCACCGCTGGCGAACGATGTCCCATCCGTCGTCGTACCTACCGCGGTATTTGTCGAGATAGTCCGCCGGGGCCTGATGCGGGGCGTGAGTGGCCCCGAACGCGACGTAGAGAAAGAACGGCTTGTCCGGCCGCACCGATTTGGTGTCGTGCACGAAACCGATCGCCTTGTCGATGATGTCCTCGCTGACGTGGTAGCCCTCGGCGGGCGTGGCCGGCGGTTCGATGTGGTGGTTGTCGTAGGTGAGTGACGGGCTGAACTGGTCGGTCTCACCGTCGAGGAATCCGTAGAAGCGGTCGAACCCCCGTTGCAGCGGCCACTGATCGAACGGACCGGCGGCCGAGCACTGTTCCATAGGGGCGAGGTGCCACTTCCCGACGGCGAAGGTGGCATAGCCCTCGTCGTGCAGCACTTCGGCGACGGTGGCGGCGTGGTTGGAGATGTGGCCGGTCATGTGGGGGAAACCGGTGTTGAAGTTCGACACCGCCCGCATGCCCACCGTGTGGTGGTTCCGCCCGGTCAACAGCGCGGCGCGGGTCGGTGAGCACAGCGGCGTCACGTGGAAGTTGGTGTAGCGAAGGCCGCCGGCCGCGAGCGCGTCGACGTTGGGGGTGTCGATGTCGGATCCGTAGCAACCGAACTGACTGAAGCCCAGGTCGTCGAGCAGCACGACGACGACGTTCGGGGCGTCGGTACCGGGGTGGGCCGGTTCGGCGAACGATGGCTCCGATTCGGCCAGCGTGCGGCCAATCGTGCCGTCGAATCGGGGTTGCGTAGGTGCCGATGCCATGGTGCCTCCTGAGCGAACAGCGCGACCCTAGCGGACCCGCCAAAGAACTGCGAGTAGAACTAGCACTAGTTCAATCGACCCCGGCCACGGCCAAACGGTCACGCCAAAAGGCGGCGAGGAGCAGCGTTCCCGCCCCGACGGTGCCGACCATCGACAGCATGTGAAAGCCGGCCATATCGAGCACGATGCCGGACGCCAGCGCGGCAACACCGGACACGGCCCCGGCCAGCAGGTCGGCCACGCCTTGCACCGAGACTCGCTCGTCGCTCGGCACGGATTCGGTGAGCAGGGCACTGCCGGCGACCATCCCGAAGCTCCAGCCGAGTCCGAGCAGGTAGAGCCCGGGGAACATGAGCACCTTGGGAGCCTCGCCCGCGAGCGCGGTGACCACGGTGGCGATGACGAGGATGGCGCCGCCAAAGGCGATGGATCGAATGCGACCGAAGCGATCCGATGCCCAACCCGCAACCGGTGCGAACGCGTACATTCCGGCGGTATGGGCCGAGATCACGAGCCCGATCACCGACACGTCGTGGTCGTGGGCGCGCATGTGCAGCGGCGTCATCGCCATGACGCCGACCATCACCGCCTGCGATACCACCAGTGCGAGCAACGCGAGGCGCGCCATCGGCCGCTCGAGAATCGTGGACAACGCCGTTCCGAACGATGACCCGAAACTCGAACGACCTGCGGTGTCGGGCTGAAGCCCGCCCGACACCACGAGCGGATCCGGCCGTAAACCGAACGCCACCACCACGGCGCCGAGGGCGAAGAGCAGCGCGGTGACGCCGTTCGGCCCGACGTTCTCCTTCAGTCCCGCCCATTGACCGAGGTCATCCGCGTACCCGACGATCGCCGGACCGCCCACGGCCCCGACCGTCGACGCGAACACGACGAAGCTGATCGCTTTCGCTTTCGCCTCCGGGGTCGCCAGGTCGGCCGCCGCATAGCGGGAGAGGTTGCTCGCCCCCGAGCCGATGCCCACCAACACCAGGCCGAGCAGGAAGCCGGTGATCGAACCCGCCTGCGAACCAACGAGCGCCACGACCCCGCCGACGGCGGCGAGCACGTAGCCGACCGTCAGCCCGGGGCGACGGCCGCGACGGTTCATGTACTCGCTCAACAGGCTGGCGCTGAGCACGGTGCCGACGGTTACCGCAACGGTGGACAGTCCAGCCCACCGGCTGCTGCCGAGCATGTCCTCGATGAGCAGCACGGCGACGGCGAACCCGAGGGTGAGGGCGCCGCGGACGAGAACGGCGCTCGCGAACAAAACCTGGATGGTTCTGCGTTGGATCGATGCCCGCAGATCGCTGTCGAGTTCGCCGGAGTCGGCGACCGTTTCGGACATGGCCGCACCCTAGCTCCGCCCGGCGGTTCGCCCGATCGAAAAAGCATCGCGGTCCCCGCCTGTGGGCCATGATTCGGGCATGCAACTCGACCTGCCCGACTTCGCGCTCGAGACGTACTTCAGCAAGTGGGAGTTCAGCGCCGCCCACCATCTGACGGCGTCGGACGCCGAATCGATGACCACCGCCGAGTTGCTCGCACTCGGCACCGACGCGGATGCCGAGGCCTATGCCAACCTGCACCTCGGGTACACGCCGACATGGGGCACCGAACCGCTTCGCGCCGCGGTGGCCGGAACCTACCGGGGCGTCGAGGTCGCCGACGTGCTCGCGTTCGCCGGGGCGGGTGAACCGCTGTTCTGGGCGAGTCAGCTGTTCGTGGACGCCGGCGAGCACGTCATTGTGAACGTGCCGAACTATCAGTCGATCGAGTCGATTCCGCTGGCCACAGGCGTGGAGGTCGACGGCCTGCCGTTGTGGACCGGCGACGGCGAATCGCTTCGGTGGACCCTCGACCTCGATCGTTTCGAGGCGTTGTTGCGGCCCACCACGAAGCTCGTTTCGGTGAACTTCCCCAACAACCCGACCGGTTTCGTTCCCGATCACGAGACGTGGCTGGCCTTCAACGAGCTTTGCCACGGGCGCGGCATCCGGGTGGTGAGCGATGAGGTGTACCGCGGCGTCGAGATCGACCCGCAGCGGACGATCGCCGCCGCGGTCGAGATCAACCCGTCGGCCCTGACCATCAGCGTGACGTCGAAGGCCTATGGCCTGCCGGGTTTGCGGGTTGGTTGGGTGGCGAGTCAGGACCGGGAGGCTCTGGCGCGCCTCGAACGGGCCAAGCACTACACGAGCATCTGCAACTCCGGTCCCGGCGAGGCCCTGGCGACGATCGCGCTGACCCACGGCGAGCAGATCCTCGAACGGAACCGAGCGATCGTGGCCCACAACGATGGGATCGTGCACGAGTTCATGGCCGCCCACGCCGACCTCTTCTCGTACCGGAGCCCCGACGGCGGATGCGTGGCGTTCCCCCGCTATCTCGGCGCCGAGGGAGCCGAGGAATTCTGCACGCGAACGGTCGAGGAGGCCGGCGTCTTCCTCCTTCCCAACTCGGTCTACCGCTCGGCGTTGGCCGACGTGCCAACGGATCGCTTCCGCATCGGCATCGGCCGTACGAACGTGCCCGAGTCGATCACCGTGCTCGAGGACTATCTGCGCTCGCGCTAGCGACCTCGGCCGGCTCCCGTGCGGAATCGGTCGACAACTGGTATCCAATCAGATACCATGAAGGCATGGACGCCACCCTCGTGCTTCGCCAGGCCCGGTCCCGAGCGGGGCTCACCCTGCGATCACTCGGCGCTCAAGCAGGCACGTCCCACTCGACCCTCGCGGCCTATGAGTCGGGCTCGAAGTCACCAAACGTGACCACCTTTCGGCGCATCGCCCGGGCGGCGGGTTTCGCGGTCGATGTGTCGCTGGCGAAGCGGGTTCGCCGCGCTGACGACACGGGCACGAGCCGCGGCGAGGAGCTCGCCGCGGTGCTCGAGCTGGCCGAGGCGTTTCCGGCCCGGCATGCACCGACGCTTCAGGCGCCCGTCTTCGGTCGGTGAGCACCGGCCCGACCAGCCTGGTCGAACGCATCGTGGCCCTTCACGCGGCCCTGACCGATGCCGAGGTGCCCCACGCGTTCGGCGGCGCGCTCGCTCTGGCCTGGTGCACCCAACGCGCCCGGGCCACCATCGATATCGACGTCAACCTGTTCGTCGATCTCGACCAGGCGCCGACGGTGCTGGACGCGCTGCCGGCCGGCATCGTCATCGATGACGCCGATCGGGCCGCGATCGCCGCCGACGGCCAGACGCGGTTGTGGTGGGACCAGACCCCCGTCGACGTGTTCTTCAACACGACACCGTTTCACGCGGCGGCTGCGGCGCGGGCACGCTACGAATCCTTCGGCGGTGCCGAGGTGCCGTTTCTGGCGTGCCGGGACCTCGCCGTGTTCAAGGCGTTCTTCAACCGCACCAAGGACTGGGCAGATCTGGAAGAGATGGTGGCCGCCGGAACCCTCGATGCACCAAACGTCATGGGCGTGTTGGCACAGTATCTGGGTGGCGATGACGAACGCATCGAACACCTGCGTTCCATCAGCGACTCGGTTTGATCGAGGCTAAGGGTCGGTGTGCATCGATGTCGCCACATTCCGCACGCTTGGTTGAAATCGGAGCGCGACAATAGGACCCACTAGGGGCCTTACGGGCACTCGATTGGCTGCCGGCTTCCGCCGCTCACCTAGATCGGTGGATGAGTGAGCCACATGAGTCGTCCGATGGTTTTGTCCCACCACGGCGATAAATACCTGTCGCCCTTCTGCCGGTTATGGAACCCACATAACAGCTGACCGTTTTCGATCGAGGTAGGACCCCCGTTGACCGAC
>CALHYX010000030.1 GCA_938041035.1 uncultured Acidimicrobiales bacterium
TGCTCCGAGACCGCACCTGCCAACACCCCGGCTGCACCGTTCCCGCCCGCCAATCCCAAATCGACCACCGAACACCCTGGAGCCGGAGCGGCCAAACAACCGAAACCAACGGCCAAGCCCTCTGCCGCTTCCACAACAAACACAAAAGCAACCGACCACCCAGTCCACGACACCGCGCCGAAGAACCACCCGGACGCCGCCGAAGCGACGAATAGCCGGCCAACGAATTATCCCCGCCCACGAACCATGCGATGGTCGGACCGCGCCTCGAGCACCGCCCCCGTCAGCTCTTCGGCTTCGTCCTTGCCCACTTCTTCGCCCAAGCATCGAGCGGGCTCAACGCCGCGCCCAGGTCGTCGCCCAATGGGGTGAGGGCATAGTCACCGTGGTCGTCCTTGGCGATCAACCCGGCGGCGGTGAGTTCGCCCAGGCGCTCGTACAGCACGCTCGACGACATCGCGTCGCAGCGTTCGCGCAGGGCGCGGGCACCCAGAGGTGCCACCCGCAGTTCCCACAGCAGGCGCAGCGCCCATCGACGGCCCAGCAGATCGAGTGCGGCCATGATCGGCCGACCGGTTTGTGAGCCGCGAACCGGGCGTCCGGGTTTGGGTGTAGGCCTGGCCATTCAAGCAGCGCTTTCGTCAGGTTGCGTTTCGATAATCGAAACCTTACCGTTTGACCACCGTTTCGAATATCGAAACGACGCAAGGCATACCCACAGACAAACAAACCACGACGAGCACCGGAGATGTCATGGCCCGAATCGCACCGCTACAACCGCCTTACGACAAAGAGACCGGCCGCCAACTGCGGGCCATGATGCCGCCGGGGGTCGAGCCGATCCTGTTGTTTCGCACCTTCGCCCGAAACCTGCCGATGGCTCGAGCCATGGGACCCTGGGGCGGCTATGAACTGGGCCGCGACCTGTCGCTGTCGATGCGCGACCGCGAGATCCTCATCGACCGCACCTGCGCCCGATGTGGCTGCGAATACGAGTGGGGCGTCCACGTTGCCTTCTTCGCCGAGCGGGTGCAGCTCAGCCAACCCCAGATCGCATCGCTCACCCACGGCGCCCCCACCGATGCCTGTTGGCTCACCGAGCGCGACCGACTGCTCATCCGGCTCGCCGACGCCCTCCACGACCAAGCCACCACCGACGACACCCTGAATGACGCCCTGGCTTCAGCGTTCACCGACGCCGAACTGCTCGACGGTTACCTACTGTGCGGCTGGTACCACGCCATCAGCTACGCCGCGAACGCCGCCGGGGTCGACCTCGAGCCCGGAGCACCGACGTTTGCCGGCTACGTCGTCAAGGGACCATCCGGCACATAGCACCGGCGAAATCGACAGTCGATCGCCGACTCTGCGACATTGGCCCCACCACCATTCAGGGGAGACCTTCATGCCCGCCATGCTCAGCGACGGCGAGATCGCCTTCGGGCTGCAGTTGCCGATTCAGACGCTCACCAAAACGTTGCGCGACCCGTGGGAAGTCGACGCGGGCGTGGACGACCTGATCGCCGTCGCCCAGCGCAGCGAGGCGGCGGGCATGGGGTTTGTCGGGGTGTGCGACCACGTCGCCATCCCCGACAACGACTACGCCAAGAACATGACCACCACGTGGTACGACACGGTGGCGACCCTGTCGTTCCTGGCCGCCCACACCACCACGGTGCGTCTCCTGTCGGTGGTCTACATCGCCGCCTATCGCCACCCGCTGACCACCGCCAAAGCGTTCTCGACCATCGACCACCTCAGCGGGGGGCGGGTCATCCTTGGCGTCGGCGCCGGGCACGTCGAAGCCGAGTTCGATGCCCTGGGTGTGGACTTCGCCACCCGCGGCAAGCTTCTCGACGAAACCCTCGAAGCCATCACCGGTGCCTTCACCGACACCTACGTGAGCCACTCGGGCCCCAACTTCACCTACACCGACGTCGGCATCGGGCCCCCTCCCCCATCGGGCGAACTCACCGTGTGGGTCGCCGGCGGCGGCAAGGCAGCCATTCGCCGAGTCGGCCAGTACGGCCACGGGTTCATCCCGTTCATCAACCCCCACGACTCCTACCCGGACCTCATCGCCGGCATCCACGCCGCCGCCGAGAAGGCCGGCCGCGGCGACCAGAGGTTCGACATCGGCATCATGCCGCCGTGGATGTACATCGGTGACCCGCCCGACGGCATCGGGCCCCATCAGCTCAGCGGCTCACCCGACCAGATCGCTGAGGAACTGCGCCGCGAGCGAGACCTGGGCGCCAACGTGTTCCACCTGAAGTTCCGCGGTCGGGACCGCAACGAGTACCTCGACCAGATCGACGCCTTTGGCCGCGACGTCGCCCCCCTCGTGCGCGAAAGCTGAACGGGCCGCCGAAACGCTACGAACTCGTGCGGTAGTCGCCGAAAGGTTCGTCACGCTCGGAAAGCGCCTTGGTCAGACCCTCGCCGCGGGCCTTGCCAATGAACTCGGCCATGGCGGGCGAATGGGTGCCCAGCGCACACAGCTCGGTTCCGGCGCGCAGACCCGAACGCATCCCCATGTGCTCCATCTGCCGATGCACGGTGCGCTTGTTCATCTGCACCAAATCGGGCGGGATCGACGCGATCTTCTCGGCCCGCTCCAACACTGCGGCTTCGAGTTCGTCGGCCGGGTAGGCCCGGTTCGCCCACCCCTCGGCCACCGCCTCGATGCCCGATACCGATTCGCCGGTCACCATCATCTCCATCGCCCGCCGCATACCGAGGAACCAGGCGTGGAAATGCATGTCGGGTACCCCGAAACGCACGGCCGGGTAACCCATCTGGGCATCCTCGGCCACATAGACCAGGTCACACCCCGTCGCCAGCTCCGAACCGCCCGCGAGGCAGTACCCGTGCACCTGGGCGATCACCGGCTTGGCCAGATCCCAGATGCTCATCCATCCCTCGGTCACGTGGCGGGGCCACTGCCCCTCGCCGCCCGGTGTGTAGAACGGGTACTCGTAGCCCTCGTTGCCGCCGCCGAGGTCGTAGCCGGCCGAAAAGCTCGGGCCGGCACCCCGGATGATCATCACCCGCACGTCGGGGTCCGCGTCGGCGGAGCGCAGGGCATCGAGTACCGCGCCGCGCAGAGGATGGCTCAACGCGTTGCGCTTGTCGGGCCGGTTCAGCGTTATGCGGCGAACACCCGGCAGGGGATCATCGAGCAGTACCCACTGGTAGTCCTCGTCGGTCTTCGGTTCGGCGTTGGGGTCATCGGTTCCGTACATGGCCCGAATGTAGGTCTGGGTCGCCGAACCCACCAGCGAGCGACCGGCTGAGGCCTCAGCCGGAATCGGTCGACCGGCTATCGCTTCGGCAGCAGAGCCGGAGCGGCGAGATCCATCTTGGCGAGCAGGTCGACGAAGATCTGGCGCAGCTCGGCCACGTTGGCCGCGTGGTCATCGCCGGAGAACAGAAGGGGTTCGGCGTCGCGCACCTTGACCACCTTGCGCTTGAGCGGGTTGAACTTTGGCCACCCGCCGCGCGGCCAGACCAGGTCGGTTCCGAGCACGCCGATGGCGATCACCGGAACGCCGGAGCCGGCACCGATGACCGATACGCCACTGCGCAGCTCGCCCATGCCGTCGGGCCGATCCTCGGGTTTGATCAGCTTGCCCTCCGGCATGATCACGACGGTGTAACCGGCCTGCAGTTCGGCGATCGCGAACTGTAAGGCGGCCTCGTTGTCGCCCTTGGGAACCGCGACACAACCGGCGTAGCGCAGGGCCGCGCCGGTGAGCCGGGGCTGGAAGTAGCGATCGGCGATCAGGATCCGAGCCGGGATGTCGTGCCGGTAGAAGGTGTACAGCCCGACCATGACGTCGAGCAGGCTGCGGTGGTTGGCCGCGATCACCGACGGCTCGAGCAGGTCGCGCGAAACCTCGTCGTGAAGGTCGACGAAGGGCCGAAAGATCATCCCGAACAGTCGCGACAGGCGAAAGAACTTCTTGACCCACCGAGCGTCGGTGGTCGATGGCACGAGGTGAGCGTTGATCCCCGTCATCTCGGGTGCGGTCATCGCCCGACCCTACCGGTTGGGCCACCGTCCCCCGACGACCGGGCCGAGGGGAGGGCCGGAATCGCCCAGTCGATGGGATCGCCGCCGGAGCGAGCCAGGAACTCGTTGATCTGGCTGAAGGGTCGACTGCCGAAAAACCCGCGGTGCGCAGCCAACGGCGACGGGTGAGCCGACTCGACGATGTGGTGGCGGTCGGTATCGATCAACGCCCGCTTCTTGCGCGCCGGGTTTCCCCACAGCACGAATACGACCGGATCCGGCTTGTCGCTCACCGCCGAAATCACCCGGTCGGTGAACGTCTCCCAACCCTGACGACGGTGAGAGTTGGCGTCGTGGGCGCGCACGGTCAACACGGTGTTCAACAACAACACGCCCTGGCGCGCCCACGACTCGAGGTTGCCGTGCTCCGCGACCGGGTGGCCGAGGTCAGCCTCGAGCTCTTTGTAGATGTTGGCCAACGACGGAGGCACGCGAACGCCGGGCCGCACCGAAAAGCACAACCCATGGGCCTGGCCGGGACCGTGGTACGGGTCCTGACCCACGATCAGCACCCGGGTCTCGGCATAGGGCGTGAGGTGCAACGCGGCAAACACATCCTCATGCGGCGGGAACACCTGGTGCGTGCGCCGCTCTTCGAACACGAACTGCTGCAGCACCTTCCAGTAGTCCTGTTCGAACTCCGCTCGCAGTATCGGGTTCCAGTCGGTGACGGGCACACTGCGAAGTTAGTGGGTGGCGAAACCCGCAGGGGACTGGAAAGGTCCTGCCATGGCAACCCCACAGAGCCACCACGAAGTACTGCAGTCCACGCTCGACCTCCGCAACCGCGACATCGTCGACGTCGGCTGCGGCGCCGGAGCACTCTCCCGCTTCATGCACTCGGCCGGGGCCCGGGTGACCGGAATCGAATGTAATGACACGCTCCGCGCCGAGGCCATCGACGCCGACCCCGAACGCGCCGACCGGTACCTCGACGGCGTCGCCCAGGACCTTCCGCTGGCCGATGGCTCCGTCGACGCGGTGGTGTTCTCCAAGTCGCTGCACCACGTGCCGGTCGACCACATGGACGCCGCCCTCCGCGAAGCAATTCGCGTCCTGCGCCCGGGCGGCGACCTCTACGTACTCGAACCCCGGTCGATCGGCGCCGAGCAGGAGGCCATCAGGCTCATCGACGACGAAACCGCGGTGCAGGCCGCAGCCCAGGCCGCCCTCGACCGCGCCGCGACCGGCGACCTGCAACCCGCGGGCGAGGTCGCCTACGAAAGCGACTACGTGTACGCCGACTTTGCCGAGTGGGCGGCGATCATGGTCGGCATCGACCCGACCCGGGCTGCCAACCTCGAACGGCACGGCGCCGAAGCCGAAGCCGCGTTCCTCGCCGGCGCCCGACCCACCGGCGAGGGTTGGGTATTCACCCAACACAACTACGTGCGTCTTTTCACCCGGTCGTAGGCGAGCGATCGGATCGCGTTCTCAGAAGAGCGCGTCCTGCACCGCCACCGCTTCGGGTTCGGCCTCGAGCGGACCGAACTCCACGCCGAAGAGGCTGCGGAGATCAGCGACGAACACGTCGTCACCGCGATGGCGGCGAAACGCAATCGCTCGGCCGCACACGTCGACGATGTCGAGCACATGACTGCCGCGATCCAGGGGTTGCGGGTACCGGTGAACACTTCGCCACACGTCGGCCTCGGCCGCCGGGTTCAGCCAGGGCTCTTCCACCGCGGTGAGCCGAGGATCCTGCATCACGGCCAGTACGTCGTGCGCGGCTGCGGTCCAGATGTCGAGCTGTTCGTGCAGCCATTGGTCGACCCGGGGTTGGGCCAGCCCATCGAGCTTGCGGCCGATCGCCACCGCCTGGGTGAGGCCGACATCGATGGTGATGCGGTCCTCGAGGTCGCGCACCGAATACCCGTCGGTGGTGGTGGCCACGAAGCGCGCCACCCACGCCCCTTGCTCCAGCAGGCGGGTCTCGGCCCGGGCCGCGGTGGAGGTCCCCACCTTGATCGAGCCGTCGCGAAACGCAGCCAGGTACAACCGATTGGGCTGGCGCAAGTGCTCGGCGACATCCGGGTCGATGGCGGCGCGGGCCCGGGTGTGGGCGTGGTGCAGGCTGCTCGCGTACATGGCGTCTTTGACCGAACACGACGTGCAGGTGCGCGACCCGGCTTCGGGCTTGTTCGGGCAATCGAGCGGTTCATCCCGGCTCCGGGTGCCGGAATGACCAATGCAGTGTCGCGGTCCGCCGTCGGGCACCTCATAGGCCAACGACAGACCGCGCAACGGTTCGGGCTCGGCCAGCGGCTGCTCGGGGCGGCGCACGCGCGCCAGTGGTTCGCCGGTTGCCCACGACATCCCCAACATGACGGATCGCTGCTCGGCTGCGGTCATCCGTTCAACAGACTGGCCAACGCCCAGACGGCGGCGACGGCACCGACGAGAATGAAGACGATGCTGCGTCCGATGGGGGCTCGCTCGAGATCACCATCGCCTCGTGGGGTTTCGGGCGGACGGAACAGGGCCAACAGCGTGCCGATACACATGGCGCCACCGATGGCCAGCACGAGAAACGGGAGCAGGTTCTCGCCGAGGAACATGCGACAAACGTAGCGGCTGGCGGATTTTGGTCGAAAGCCAAGAAATCTCTCAAGCGCTCCCTGCTGAGGCCGATACAAAACATGTCAGCGGAATCGCCCCTGCTGGCAGGGGATTCAGGTGGAGGTCGCATCCCTCCAACGCATCGCCACCAGTTCGAGACGCCTAGCGGTTCGAACTGGCGCTAGCGGCCTTCACCTCCCCAACCCCTCCAACCACACCCTCGGCTTCGGCCGGGGGTGTGGCGCGTCCGGCGCCGTTTCCCGCCCGCGACCGCTCTGGTGCCTGGCACCAGAGTGACCGTTTGGACGGGTCTAGTTGACGGGCGAGGTGAGCATTCGGTCGAAGTCGGCTTCGGACACCGCGGTTTCGATCTGCACCGCTGTCGTGACATCGACGACGCCGGTATCGAAGGTGGTTTCGGCCGAGCGCATGGCGCCGCTGGCCGGGTCAAAGCAAAACACCGAGAGCCGGCCGTACTCGGCACCGATGATGTTGCGGGTGAGCACGAGCTCGAAGCAGCCCGTCTCGAGCGTTCGCACCCGGTAGAACGGCGGCACGCCCGTGAAGTACTCCGACAGGTTGGCGAATTCGGTGGCGAGGCGATCCTCGGGCGTTTGCTGCGACGGGATTTCCTGGCACTCGAAGCTGCGGTCCTCCAGGTTGCTCGCACAGGTCACGCGCGAGTTGCCCCGGAACCCCTCGACATTCCCGAGACGCGATGTGATCCGCGAATCAGCGGTCTGCAGGAGCACCGACGTGGACTCGAGTGTCTCTCCGTTGGTCTGGCGGCGTTCGAACGTGGACACGACCAGCATGTCGTTGGTGCGGAACCGCCGCCACGCGTCGAGGAACGCCCGGGCGGCCTCGACATCTTGCTCCGCCCCGGCGACGCCGAGGTTCTCCTCGCTCAGCGCCGGCTCGGGCAACCCGACCTCGGGTTCGGTCGCGTCATCGTCGCCGGCGAACAGCGACAGCGCCCCAAACATCACCACGATGCCGACCACCAGCCCGACCAGGCCGATCACCAGTCCGGCGACGCTCTCGTCATCGGGCCGCTCCTGATCGGCCGACTCATGGTCACCACCGGCTGCATCAACACCGGCACCATCGGTTTGGGCATGCTCGCCGGCGTCTGGTTTCTCGACCCGGTCCTCCACGGCTACGGGCGCGGTCGACGACGGGTCGTTCGATGCAGCCGAAGGGTCCATATGGGTCATTCGGCCCAGACCGGTCGAATGTGAGTGGTGCCTACTGCTTCGCGGTGCCTATTGCTTCGCGGTGCCTATTGCTTCGCCATGTTCACAAAGCGGGTGTAGTGGGGCAGGAACGCCAGGCGAACGGTGCCGGTGGGGCCACTGCGGTGCTTGGAGATGATGATCTCGGCGGTACCGACATCGGGGCTTTCCGCGTTGTACACCTCGTCGCGGTAGATGAACATCACGACGTCGGCATCCTGCTCGATCGAACCCGATTCCCGCAGATCGGCCAACATCGGGCGCTTGTCCTGGCGGGCCTCGAGACCGCGCGACAACTGCGAGAGCGCTACGACCGGCGCCTCGATCTCGCGAGCGAGAATCTTGAGGCCACGAGAGATCTCGGCCACCTCCACCTGGCGGTTCTCCGCCGAGGTGCGACCGGTCATCAGCTGCAGGTAGTCGACCACCACCATGCCCAGATCGCCGACCTTGCTCTTGAGGCGCCGGGCCTTGGCCCGAATCTCCATCACCGTGGTGTTCGGATTGTCGTCGATCCACACCGGGGCCTCGGCCAGCCGGCCCACGCCCTGGCCGATCTTGGACCAGTCCGACTCCGACAGCTGACCATCGCGCACCGCTTTGGCGTCGACCCGGGCCTCCGAGCACAACATGCGCTGGGTGAGCTCGAGATGGCTCATCTCGAGCGAGAACAACAGCACCGGCCGTTGCGCTTCGAGCGCCGCGTGGGCCGCCATACCGAGCGCGAAGCTCGTCTTGCCCATGGCGGGACGGGCACCCACCACGATCAACGCGTTCGGTTGGAGACCCGACAGCATCGAGTCGAGGTCGAGATACCCCGTCGGCGTGCCAGTGATGGCATCGCCGCGCTCGTACAGCTCCTCGAGCCGGTCGAGGTTGGGACCCAACAGGTCGGCGATCGGGGCGAGCGTGTCGGCCGCGCGACCCTGGGCCACGTTGTAGATGCGGGTCTCGGCTTCATCGATGGCCTTGACCACATCGTCGGGCCGGCCGTAGCCGATCTCGGCGATCTCGTTGGCGGTGGTGATGAGCTGGCGCAGCATCGAGTGCTCGTGCACGATCGTGGCGTAGCGGCGGGCGCTGGACGTGGCCGGCGTGCCCGCCTGGAGCGAGACCAACCGGGCCGAACCGCCAAGGCTGTCGAGCAGATCGGCGCGAGCGAGTTCCTCGGCGACGGTGACCGGATCGACCGGTTCGCCGGCGGAGTACAACGCGGTGATGGCATCGAAAATGTGGCCGTGGGCCGGCCGGTAGAAGTGCTCCGATGACACCACTTCGAAGGCGTCGGCAATCGCGTCGCGCGACAACAACATGGCGCCGAGAAGGGATTCTTCGGCCTCGAGATTGTGCGGGGGGAGCCGGTGCGCAGGGGCGGATTCGGCGAGATCAGTCAACGAGGACCCTCGGGAAGACGGGCCGGGACGGGGGAATCCGCCCGGCGATCAACAATGACTGACCCACCCTGTGGGAAGCCAGAGGGAAAACCCCGAAAACTCTGGGGTTTTTCCTGGGGAGAACCAGTGGATATCTCGTTCCGGTATGGGGACCGTGCCGCGCAACAACCGCGATGGAACGGCGATTCCGGCTGGTATCCGGGCGCGCCGAGAACGACTGTCCCCAGACCTGGGGATAGTCCAGTGGATAACGTCGGGGGGTCCGTTCGCCGCTCACCGGGCCAGTATGACCAGCCGGTGAGACAACGATCGGGTGCGGGGGTGGCTCGCGGCGCGAAAACGCGTCGCTACGCCGAGCAAAAGCTCGTTGGAATCGCCTAGACCGAAACGACCTCGACGGTGACCGGGAACTGCACCTCGGGGTGCGGCGCGGCCATCACGTAGTGGGTGCCGACCGCTTTGATCGGCTCCTCGATGGTGAGGACCCGGCGGTCGAGCTCGATTCCGGACTGCTCGGAGATGGCGTCAGCCACATCGTTCAGCGACACCGAGCCGAAAAGACTGCCCTCTTCGCTGCTGCGGGCACCGATGGTGATCACCATGGGGACCAGCTTGGTGGCCAGCTCCTCGGCGTCGGAGCGGTCGGCCGCGTTGCGCAGGGCGCGGGCCCGACGCATCGATTCCGCCTGGGCTTCGGCGCCTTCGGAGGACTTCATCGCCTTGCCCTTGGGCAACAAGAAGTTGCGGGCGTATCCGAGGGTTACGTCGCAGATGTCGCCCTTGCGGCCGAGTCCATCGACGTCTTCGCGCAGAATTACCTTCATTCCGCTGCCCCTTCGGCCGGCGTGAAGGTCACACCCTCAGGTGTTTCCTCCTCGGCTGCTACGACGGGAGCGTCGGCCTCGGCCGGTGCGGCCTCGTCCTCGGGACGAGCACCCGACGGCGGCGGAGCCGACGGACGCGGCGCCGGACCTTCGGCCCGGTTGTTGCGGTCGCGGTCGCGGTTGCCGCGCTGGGTCGTAACCCGGTTGGCGTACGGCAGGAGCGCCATCTCACGGCCATTCTTGATCGCCTCGGCCACCACCCGCTGTTGCTGGGCGGTGTTGCCGGTGACCCGGCGAGCCCGGATCTTGGCCCGGTCGGACATGAATCGGCGCAGCAGGTCGACGTCTTTGTAGTCGACGTACTCGACCTTGTCTTCGATCAGCGGGCTGATCCGCTTCTTGGCCCGTCGGGCGTTGTCGCGGTTCTTGCCCCGCACGGCACGTTGCTTTGCCATCTAGAACGGCTCCTCATCAAGATCGTATGCGGGTGGTTCGTTGGCTACGGGGCGGCTTCCGCCACCGCCACCACCACCGCCGCCGCCGCCGGGACCACCAAAGGAGTCGCCCCCGCCACCGCGGAATTCGTTGCGGGTGAGCTGGGCGCTCGCCCATTTGAGACTGGGTGCGACATCATCGGCGATGATCTCGACCTTGCTCCGGCGATCGCCGTCCTGGTTCTCCCAGGAGCGTTGATCGAGCCGGCCGTACACGACGACGCGCGAGCCCTTGGTGAGGCTCTCGGCGACGTTTTCGGCCAGCTGGCGCCAGCAGGTGACGTCGAAGAACGACACCTGATCTTCCTTGCCGTCGCGGCCCTTCATGTTCCAGGCCAAACCGAACGACGCAACTGCGGCGCCGCCCTGGGTGTAGCGAAGTTCGGGATCGCGGGTGATGTTGCCCACAACCGTCACGGTGTTATCGAATGCCATTGCTGTCTCCTGACGATCAGCCGGCCGAAGCCGGCGACGCGTCTTCGAGGAGCCCGCGGCGAATGCCCTCGGCCTCCGGAAGACGCAGAACCTTGTGGCGGACGACGTCGTCCGCGAGTCGCAGCGTTCGTTCGGTTTCGTGGAGATCGCGGGCGGGAGTGGCGATTTCGAACACCACGTAGGTGCCCTCCCACTTGTGATTGATCTCGTAGGCAAACCGCTTCTTGCCCATGTTGTCGGTGTTGACGATCTTGCCGCCGTCGGCCTCGACCGACGTGGTGATCGACTTCAGATGCTCACCGATCGCGGCCTCTTCGACATCGCGGTCGAAGATGACCATCATTTCGTAGGCTCGTATCACGAGCTGATTCCTCCCTCTGGATCCGGCAATGCCGGAGCCCCTGTTGGGGCAGGGTGTATGTGACCGGGCAATGCTAGCGGTGCAACCACGGTTTTCCGAACTGGGCGCATGGCAGCACTATGCCGACGGGGTCGGACAGTGTTGGGTAACCGCATCATCGCCGAGCGAGCGCCAGCGAGCGAACGATGAGTGCGCAACGATCCAGCGACGAGGGACGAGGAGCGGAACACCGCCTCCGGCGCAGCCGCATCATCGCCGAGCGAGCGCCAGCGAGCGAACGATGAGTGCGGAATGAATCAGCTCCCGTACAGCCCCAACGCGTCGGCCTGGTCGTCGGCCATGTGGTAGCTCTCGTCGTCGTTGGGGAACGCCTGGCCGCGCACGTCGGCGACGAAGGCGGACAGGGCGTCGACGCTGGCGGTGCCGATGTCGCCGTAGCGGCGCACGAACTTGGGGACGAAACGGTCTTCGATGGCGAGGATGTCGTGGTACACGAGCACCTGGCCGTCACAGTCGGGGCCGGCACCGATGCCGATGGTGGGGATGTCGATCGCCTTGGTGACCATCTCGGCCACCCGCACGGGAATGCCCTCGAGCACGATGGCAAAGCAGCCGGCGTGGGCGAGTGCCTTGGCGTCCTCGACGAGTTCCATGGCGGCGTCGGCCTTCTTGCCCTGCACCTTGAACCCGCCCATAGCGTGCACCGACTGCGGGGTGAGGCCCAGGTGGCCGCACACCGGGATTTCGGCATCGACGATGGCCTCGATCATCGGCAGCCGCTTGCGGCCGCCTTCGAGCTTCACCGCTTCGGCACCGGCTCGGATCAAGGTGGCGGCGTTGCGAACCGTCTCCTCGACCGACACGTGGTAGCTCATCCACGGCAGGTCGCCGACGATGAGACTGTGGGGCTTGGCCCGGGCGACGGCGGCGGTGTGATGGGCCATGTCGTCGACGGTGACCTGAAGGGTGTCGTCGTAGCCGAGCACCACCATGGCCAACGAGTCGCCGACGAGAATCATGTCGGCGCCGGCGGCCGACACCTGGCGCGCGCTCGGCGCGTCGTACGCGGTGATCATCACCAGGGGTTCGGCACCCTCGGAACGCAACCGCGAGCGAACCGCGGGTGCAGTGACCTTCTTGCGAGCATTCTCGGCCATTTCTGGCTCCTTTTTCCCGTCCAGCGCCCCAAGGCTGCCGGCAGTGATCCCCACTATAACGACTACCCGAACCCGGGAAAAGACCGGGGCCATTCCGAGTTCATTACGGACTTCACCACGGAGTTCATCACGGGGTTCGGCACGGGTCCGAAGCAGTCCTAGCGCAGCGGCGTGAGCAGGTAGCTGCGCACCAGGTGATTCCAGCCACAGCCGGGGCAGACCTCGACGACGTAGCCGGTGAAGTTGCCACTGCGGCGGCGCATCCGCACCATCTCGGCCTCCGACGTGATGCACCGGCCGTGGCCGGGAAGCCGGGGGCCGAACACGTAGGTCACGTGGCGCACGTTGTGGTCCTCACACACCGGGCATTCGTCGGTGGTGTCGTCGCCACAATGGGCGGCGTTGCGCCGCAGCTCGGGCTGGGCGTCACAGACGTCGGTCCGCGAGAGCGCGCCCGCCCGATAGTCGCTGATGATCCGCTGGCGCTCGAGCCGGAAATCGATTTCCCCGGGGCCATCGGTTGCAACATCGGACATACCGAGCTTCACCCGGCCCAGGGTAGAGGGTCTGCGTTGCTCCGTGCCTCTCTGCCGTATCCTGGGCCCATGGCCGAGCGCTCGTTCCACCGCTACTCCACCTCGTTCCCCGTCGGGCGGGGCCGCCCCACCGACTACGTCGAACTGGGCCCCGACCTCCCCGACTCCCTCGCCCGCCGCCTGC
Organism: uncultured Acidimicrobiales bacterium; assembly: GCA_938041035.1. Taxonomy (GTDB): domain Bacteria; phylum Actinomycetota; class Acidimicrobiia; order Acidimicrobiales; family SHLQ01; genus CALHYX01. The sequence continues at coordinate 13,255 of CALHYX010000030.1, forward strand.
TCGGCGACCTCGACGGCAAGCGGGTGCTCGACCTTGGCTGCGGCATGGGCCACGGCGCGATCGCCATGGCCAAGGCCGGCGCCAAGGTGTTCGCCATCGACCCGGACCCCATCCAGATCGATGCCACCCGCGATCTCTGCGAAACCGAGGAGGTCGTGCTCGAAACCCACGAGGGCGACCTCGCGGGGCTGGCCTTCCTACAACCCGATTCCTTCGACGCGGTCGTCAGCGTGCACGCCCTCGCCGCCTCGGCCGAACTCGACCGGGCCTTCCGCCAGGTCCATCGGGTGCTCAAGGAAGGCTCGCCACTCGTCCTGTCGCTGCCCCACCCGGCGGCGAAACTGGTCGACCCGTTCGACGACGACCCCGACCAGGTCGTGCGGCCCTACTTCGGCGGCGAGGCGCTGGGCAGCGGACCTTCGCTCACCCATCCCCATACGATCGCTGACGCGTTCGGCGGGTTGTTCCGAGCGAACTTCCGCGTCGACACCCTGCTCGAACCCGCCCCCGCCGACGGCGTCCTGCCGCAGTGCTTTGTGATGCGCGGCCGCAAGGTCGGCAACTAGGTCGGCGTCCCTGCGTTCGGGTCCTTAGAGACCGTCGAACGCCTTTACCTCAGCGCGCGACGCGCGCTGGCGCCACGAGTCCTCGAGCAGCTCGGCGACCTCATCGGGCTCGACGGCCGACAGTTCGACCAGCACGATCGGGTGGCCGTCGTAGTGGTCGGTGGTGAAGAACTTCTTTGGCTCTGCATCGATGAGGGCCTGCTTGTCCTCGACCGACTCCACCCACACGACCAGCGCCTCGGGATCCTCGCGAATCCAGGCGAACATACGGGCCTTGCACCGCCACGACGGCCGACCGCCATACGAGGCCTTCTCGGTCACGCCGGGTAGAGCCATCGCCGCCCGGCGCACGTCATCGTGGGTCGCCATCGGATAAGCCTCGCGCGCGCCGTGCCGGACCACCAGCTCGCCGATCCGCGCCGGCCGCGCAGGTCCGCCCAGACCCATACGCCCAGACCCATACGCGCGGACCCAACCGCGCGGACCGTTCCCGTCAGACTCTTTCGGCGGCCCGCCCCGAGGTGTTTCCCTGAACCCACCGGCGATCGAGATCCCTCTCCGATCGAGATCGCAAGTCGCAGCGCAACCACTCCGGTTGCCTATCAAAAGGGGGTCCCGGCATGAGCCGACCAGTCATCGAAGCGTTCCGAGAAGCCGTCATCGAAGTTCGAGGGGAACTCACCCAGGAGCTCAACCTCGAACTCGCCGTCACCGACCTCGGTGTCGACAGCCTCGACCTCATCGAGGTTTCGATGATTCTCGAGGACGAGTACGACGTCGAGTTCAACGGCGAGGACTTCGCCGGGGTGACCACGGTCGGCGATGCCCTCGGGGTATTCGACCGGGTGGTGGCGGCGGCCTGAGATGACCGCCTACGAACCCATCGTCATCTCCACCGCCGGGCTGGCCGTTCCGGGCGGACGCTCCCTCGACCAGTTCTGGGACACCGTCCTCGCCGCCAAGCCCCAGGCCCAGCCCTACCGCTGCGACCTACCCGGGTGGGACCGCACCTTCCCCGCGGGTCTCGTCGCCGACTTCGACCCGACCGACCACTTTCCTCGTGCCGAACTCCGCCGGCTCGACCGGCTGCATCAACTCAGCCTGGTCGCCACCGCGGATGCGCTGGCCGCCTACGACGAGCGGATCAACGATCCCCTGACCGCCGTCGTGGGCGGCAGCGCCAACCGCGCCGCCGACTATCTCGAAAGCCAGTTCCGGGTGATGGTCGAGCGGCCCAGCCGAGCGAACCCGCTCACCATCCCGCTGACGATGGGCACATCGCACACCGCCCACATCACCGGGAAATACGACATGGTCGGACCATCGATCACCGTGAACGGCGAATGTGCCACCGGGGTGATGATGCTCGGCCAGGCACTGCTCATGATCCGGGCCGGCGCGGCCGATCGGGTCGTGCTCACCGCGGCCGATGCCTGCGCAACCCCGGCGGCCATGGCGTTCTTCAGCCGGACCGAAGCGTTGAGCACCCAGGCCGACGTCACCCGCGCCTCGCGGCCCTTCGACACCGACCGCGACGGCTTTGTCATCGGTGAGGGCGCCGTGACCGCGGTCGTGGAAACCGCCAGCGCGGCCATCGCGGCGGGGCGCGAACCGATCGGCGTGGTGTACGGCTACGGCCACACGACCGATACCCATCACCTCCTCGCCCCGGACCCCTCCGGCGGCGCCGCCGCCACAACCATGCAGATGGCCTTGGCGACGGCCCGACTGCGACCCCGCGACATCGCGAGCGTGAACGCCCACGCCACCTCGACCGTGTTGAACGACCGGTGCGAGAGCAGGGCGATCGAAGCGGTGTTCGGCACCGCCACCCCGACAACCGGCGTGAAGGGGGTCACCGGCCACATGTTTGCCGCGAGCGGTCTCGCCGAGGCGCTGATCGCCTGCCGAACCGCCGAGACCGGCCTGGTGCCTCCGGTCGCCGGCACGAGCCAGGTGGCCGACGACATCGGCGCCGACATCGTGATCGACGAGGCCCGCGAAGTTGGGCCCGGCCTGGTGATCGCCAACTCGTTCGGCTTCGGCGGGCACAACGCGAGCGTCATCATCGGCCCGGCCAGCGAGCTGTAGTCGTGCCCCGCTCCACCCCCCTCTTCGTCGTGAGCACCGGGCGCAGCGGCTCGACCCTGCTCGGTTCGCTGCTCGGACAGCTCCCCGGCCAGGTCCTGCTCTCCGAAGCGCTCTGTCTGCTCGATCCCGCCCGGCTGCTTCACGACCACCGCACCAGCGCGGAGTTCGCTGCCATGCTGACCGAACCGGTCGGCGCAGCATCGATGCTCACGACCCACCACCTCGAACCAGCCGAGTTCCGCTACCCCTTCGACCGCCTCGACATGCGCTACGGGCGCCGCGACGGCATCGGTCCGCTGTCGGCCACCACGCTGCCGACCCTCACCAAGGAACCCGACGAGCTGCTGGCCGACATCGAGCGGGCGTATCTCCACGAGCTGTATCGACCCGGGGTCGAGCCCGTGAGTGCGCACCTGCGCCGACTGTTCGACCATCTCGTCGATCGCTTCGACGGCACGGGGTGGATCGAACGCTCCGGGGCCAGCCTCGACTACGTGGCCTCGCTGATCGAGGCCTACCCGGACGCCCGGTTCGTGCACGTGCACCGCCGAGGCGCCGACGTCGCGGCCTCGATGGCGCGACACCCCATGTTCCGCCTCCATCTGCTGCGCATCAAGGTCGGCCAGATCTGCGGGTTCGACCCGTATCTGGCACCCGGGGACGGCACCGACCGGCTCGACGAGGTGCCCGAGACGCTGCACTGGGCGATTCCCGGCAGTTTTGACCCCGAACGGTTCATCGCCTGGGACCCGCCCCTGCACGAGTTCGCCCGGCTCTGGGCCCTGCAGATCCGCACCGGTCTGAGCGCGCTGCGCGAGCTCCCGGTCGATCGGGTGCATCACGTCGGTTACGACGATCTGGTGACCCGCCCGGTGCCCACGCTCGTCGACGTCGCCCAGTTCATCGGCGCCGACGCCGACGCCATCGGCGGCTGGATCGGACCCGCCGCCGACCACATCGAAGCCCGCGATCGAGATCCGATCACCATCGATCCCGCCACGGCGCGCGTCCTGCGGCTCGGCGACCGGGCGCTCACCTCCGCCGGGCTCCTATGAGCACCATCGAACGCGATCTCGACCTCACGGCGGCCACGTTCGCCGACATCCGGGACCGGGTGGCCGGCGCGCGGTCGCCGGGCCCGGACCTCGACGTCGAGTTGCGCCACCCGCACCTGAGCGAACCGACCACCTGGCAGCGCTACCGCGACGATCGGCTGGTCGACTGGGTGGACTCCGCACGCCCCGCCGATCTGGTGGTGGAGTACGGCCCGACGCTCACCGAGGCCCTCTTCGGTATCGGCCTCGGCGAGGACGGCCAACCCGGCGCCGCCGACGCCATCCGGGTCGGCCTGCCCGGGACCACCCTCGATCGGCTGCCGCCGCTACATCGAAGTCTCGGCGGCCTCGACCGCATCCCCGGCGCCACCGTCGACGTGCAGTACCGGTTCACCGACTCGCCCGTCGCCACGGTGCCGGTGTTCGAGCGCTACGTCGACGGTCAGCTCACCGATACCAGCGGCGGCGAACTCACCGATGCGCACGTGACGCTCACCGTGAAGTACGTAGCGATGCTCGCGTACCGAGCGGGCGAAATCGACCTCTACCAGCTGATCGCCGAGGAGCGGCCCGAAGGCCCGTTGCGGTACCTGAACCTGCTCGCCGGACTCTGCTCGCAACCGCCATTCCGCACCGTCGCCAACGATGACGAACGCCGTCTGTACGCCGCGGTGAGCGCCTACACCCACCACATCACCAGCGGTGAACACCGGGTACGAGTCGGCCGCGTGGCGGCCCGCCTGCTCGACGGCTCAACCGCCGAGGAGTCACCGACCGGCCACGATCGAAAGGACCACCGATGAGTACCGAAGCCGGCATCGATACCGTCCTCGGCCACATCCGCAACGAGGTCGACGAGGGCCTCTTCAGCACCGGTGCCCAGGTGTTCGTCTGGCACGACGGCGCCGTGGTGGTCGACGAGGCCTACGGAAACGACGGCTTCGGCGCACCCATGACCACCGACACCCTGCACCGCATCCACTGCGCCGGGAAACCGCTCGCCGCCCTGGCGATCGCCACCCTGGTCGACGACGACGAGCTGTCCTTTCACGACGTCCTCGCCGATGTGATCGATGACCTCGACAACCCGGCGATCGGCGGGCTGACCATCGATGACCTGCTGGCTCACCGCGGCGGGCTCACCCAAATGGCGGCGGCCAACATGGAGTTTCTCGCCCCGACGGTGCGCACCGCGCTCGTCCGGGCGGTCCAGCCCGAGCACCGGTCCGAGGCCGTCGCGTACTCCGAATACGCCGCCTGGCATCTGCTGGGCCTGGCGATCAGCGACCTCACCGGAGCCCCCGCCGCCGACGCCATACGCGACCGCGTGCTCGCCCCCTTCGGGCTGGCCGACCAGCTGTTCATCGGCTTCTCGCCGGCCGAACGCGAACGCCACGGACACCGCCTGGTCCCCGGCCTCGACATGGCCGAGTTCGAACCGTTGCCCCTGCTCTTCGGGATCGCCGAACCCGTGGTCGCCGCCCGCGAGCTGCCGAACGGCACGCTGGGCTCGATGTCGGGCCTCGGCCGGTTCTACGTCGAACTGCTGGACATCCTCGACGGCCGCGCCACCGGACCCATCGCCGCCGAAACGCTGCGCCACCTGGTCGAACCGTCGGGGCCCACCGCCTGGGAGCCGCTCATGCAACGCGAGTGCCGGTACGGGCACGGCTTCATGGTCGACCTCGCCGAACACAAGTTCTCGCAGTACGCATCACCAACGTCGTTCGGTCACTCCGGGTACAAGGGCGTCACCGCCGCGTTTGCCGACCCGGAGCACCGGCTGGTCGTGGCCCTGCACTACAACGGCCTCGTCGACGTGGCGTCGTCGCTCGACTTCCGCCGCCAGAGCCGGTTCGACGCCCTGTACCGGGCGTTGGTCGCGCCTCCGGCACGGGTGGCGGTGTGATGGCGGTCGCTCCCTCGCTTCCGCCCCGAGCCCGGGCATCCGGTACCGCGCGTGTTCACAACGGCACGCGTGTTCACGATGGCATAAATGCCGACTGGCCTACGTGGCTGACGGCGCCGCACGTGCAGGACCGGCTCGATCTGTGGTCGCGCTTGCAACGGCGCCGCCCGGTGCGAATCGAACGCAATCGCCGGGCCGTGGTGGTCACCGGCGACCCCGAACTACGCGAACTCCTGCGCCACCCGGCGGTCGGCAAGGACGGCATCGCGGCATCGGCGGACGTCGACGATGTCGCCTCGCTCTCGGCGGTGTTTCTCGAGTCGCCCCTCGCCCTCGACGCTCCCCGCCACCCCGCCGTGCGCCGCGTCGCCCGGCCCGTCATCGCCGAGGTCACGGCCGACCCCGCCCACACCCGCATGGTCGCCGCCACGTTTGCCGCCGCGATCGCCGATGCGGCACGAGAGCCGATCGACCTCATCGAGCGAGCCACCACGCCGATCGCCCTGGCCGTATCGGCCGCAATCGCCGGCACGGACCACGAGATCGCCGAGCCGCTGGCGAAATGGGGCACCGACATCGTCCACCGGTTGAGCAGCGAGGTGACGCCGATCGATACCGAGCGGGCCATCGCGGCCGCCCAGTCAGCGGTCCCCGAGGTCGAACGGCTGCTCGCCTGCCCGCACGCCCGCGCCGGCGTGCTCGGCGCGCTCAAGAACGACCCGGGCACCGTTACCCCGGGCGAGGCGGTCGCGCTGGTGATGATGGCGTTTCTGGCCGGCACCGAGACCCTGTCGAGCTTCCTCGGCGCCATCGCCGGATTCGTGCTCACCCTCGCGCCCGCCCAACGGGCGCACGTGCTCAGCGACGACGCCGCCTGCGCGGGGTTGGTCGACGAGGTCGCCCGGCTTTTCTCGCCGGTGCAGTACTTCTACTACCGGTCGTTGGCCCCGCTCGAGATCGGCGGGGTGGCGATCGCCGCCGACAACGTCGTGGTGCTGGGGTTCGGCGTGGCCGGGCGCGACCCACGAGTCCAGGAGGATCCGCAGCGGGTCCGAACCAACCGCGCCGACCACGGCATGGCCTTCAGCATCGGCCGGCACTACTGCATGGGCGCGCAGCTGTCGCGCTCCCTGGGGGCCGCCACCGCCCGGGCCGTCGCCCGCCACGCCCCCACCGAACTCACCGTCGCCGATGTGGGTTGGGGGCCCCGCAGCTTCCTTCACCGACTCGAACGACTCACCGTCCACCACCGACCGAGGAGCCGACCATGACCCGAGCCCGCGTCCTATCCCAGGGGGTGAAGTCGCCGCTCGGCACCACTGTCGACACCGTCTGGGAGGCAGCCCTCGAAGCGACGGCCGCCGCCGAAAAGCGCGAGTGCACCTACATCGACCAGACCCGTGACTTTGTCGTGCGCCCCACCGAATTCGACGGTGCCGAGTACTTCGAACGCGCCGAGTTGCGGCGCATGGATCGCCTGCACGTGCTCGGCCTCGCCGCCGCCGCCGACGCGATCGCCGCGGTCCCCGGGGGCATCGATCCCGACCGCACGGCCGTGGTTGCGGGCATTGGCTTCTGCGCCCTCGGCAAGCTCGAGGAACAACACGCGCTCACCCTCACCAACCCCCGCCGGGTGAACCCGCTCGCCATCCCGCTCACGATGGTGAACAGCCTGGCGGCCCACGCCGCGATGCGCTTCGGGATCACCGGGCCGTCGCACACCGTTTCGACCGCCTGTGCGTCGGGTACCGATGCGGTCGGGTACTCGCTCTTCCTGCTGCGCGCCGGCCTCGCCGACCGGGTGCTGGTCATCGGCGCCGACGCCATGCTCGTGCCCGGCGCCATGCAGTTCTTCGCCCGGACCGGCGCCACCTGCAAGGCCGCCGACGATCTCGCGGTCGCCTCGCGGCCCTTCGACATCGACCGCAGCGGGCTCGTGCTCGGCGAGGCCGCCGGCGCCCTCGTCCTGGAGTCCGACGCCCTCGCTCCGTCAAGCACCGCCGACGGCGACACCGCGCTCGGCTACATCGCCGGGTACGGCGCGTCGTCCGACGCTCACCACGTGACCGCCCCGCACCCCGAAGGGGTGGGCGCCGTCGCGGCCATGACTCGGGCGGTGGCCGACGCCGGGCTCGTCGCCGACGACATCACGAGCGTGAACGCCCACGGAACCTCGACCAAACTCAACGACGCAACCGAGGCCCGAGCGATCGGCAAGGTCTTCGGGTCGGCGATGCCGGTCACCTCGATCAAGGGCGCCTCGGGCCACTGCATTGCGGGCTCCGGGCTGCTCGAGGCCATCGTGGCGCTGCGCACGGCGCGCACCGGAATCGTTCCGCCGATCGGCGGGCTGCGCACCCTCGACCCCGCATGCGAGATCAACGCGGTCGCCGGACAACCGTTGCGGGGCCCGGCCGGTCCGGTGATCTCCAACTCGTTCGGGTTCGGCGGCCACAACGCGTCGATCGTGGTCACCCCATGAGCCGTTCGGTACTCATCACCGGAGCCTCGTCGGGCATCGGCCGCTCCGTCGCCCTGGCCCACGCGGCGGCCGGTCATCGCGTCGTCGGCACCTACGCCACCTCCGCCGAAGCCGCCGCCGAGGTCGCCGCGACCGCCGACCGGGCCGGCCACGACCTCACCTTCCACCAACTCGACGTCGCCGATGCGGCGTCGGTCGACGAACTGTTCGCCAAGCTCAAGGCCGACGACAACCTGCCCGAGGTGCTCGTGTCGAACGCCGGCATCGTCGCCGACGAGATCGGTTTGAAATTGAGCGACGACAAGTTCACCGCGGTCATCGAAGCCAACCTCACGGGGTCGTTCCGGGTGGCGCGCGCCGCGCTGCGACCGATGGTGCGCGCCCGCTACGGCCGCATCGTGTTCGTGTCGTCGGTGCTCGCGTACCTGGGCGGCCCCGGCCAGGCGAACTACGCGGCGTCGAAGGCCGGCCTGATCGGCATGGCCCGCTCGCTCGTGCGCGAAACGGCCGCCCGCAACATCACCATCAATGTGGTGACGCCCGGCCCCATCGACACCGCCATGTTGGCCACCGCCCCCGGCGCCGCCCTCGACCTGGTGAAGGCGGCCATTCCCGTCGGCCGCTTCGGCACCCCGGACGAGGCCGCCCACGTCGTGTCGATGCTCACGGCCGAAGCCGCATCATTCGTCACCGGCGCCATCGTGCCGGTCGACGGCGGCCTGGGCATGGGCCACTAAGGGCAGGTCACCTCTCCATTCGACGGTGCCGCGATGGTCGGCGATGCTCGTCGGGCACGAGATGAGGGGGCACTTCATGCGCATTGCAGTACTCACCAGCGGCGGTGACGCGCCGGGAATGAATGCGGCCATCCGAGCGGTCACCGTCGTGGCGCTGGCCCTCGGTCATGAACCGGTGGGGGTGCAGCACGGCTACCGCGGGCTCATCGACGGCGAGCTCGCACCCCTCGCGCTCGACGATGTGGCCGACGCGCTGCGCCGGGGCGGGACGCTGTTGCAATCGGCTCGCTGTCTCGAGTTCCACGAGCCCGAGGTCCGCGACCGGGCGCGGACAGTCCTGACCGAGCACGACATCGGGGGCCTCATCGTGATCGGCGGAAACGGATCGCTCACCGGTGCCCTCCATCTGAGCGACCCCGCCGAGGCGGGCGGCTGGCCGGTGAAGGTCATGGGCATTCCGGCATCGATCGACAACGACATCGCCCTCACCAGCCTGTCGATCGGTGTCGACACCGCGATGAACACCATCGTCGAGGCCTGCGACAAGATCGCCGACACCGCCAGCGCCCACGACCGCGTGTTCCTCGTGGAGGTCATGGGCCGCGACTGCGGCTACCTGGCCATGACCAGCGCCATCGCCAGCGGGGCCGACATGGTGCTGTTCCCCGAGGCGGACCGCTCCGAGGCCCAACTGGTCGGCGCGGTTGCCGATTCGGTGCTCGCGGTGCGCAAGCGCAGCGGATCGCAAAAGGTCATCGCCATCAAAGCCGAGGGCATCGAGACCACCCCCGATCGACTCAAGGAGCTGGTCGACGCCGAACTCTCCGAACGCTCCGGCGGTACCGCCGCCCCGATCGAGACCCGGGTCACCGTGCTCGGCCACGTCGTGCGGGGCGGGCGACCCAGCGCCTTCGATCGACTGCTCGGCTCCCGGATGGGCAATGTGGCCGTGCGGGCGCTCGTCGACGGCGAGCACCGACAGATGGTGGCGTGGCTGCCGCCGGTCGACGCCGGCGACTTCGGCGAGCGCTCCGTACACGACCCGTACTGTCACCTCATGCCGATCGACGTCGTGCTCGAAGCCACCCGCCAACTCCTGGACGGCCAGAGCCCCCTCGCCCGCTGGCGCTCGACCATCTTCGACGACTTGCAGGACGTGTTCCTGCTGTAGCGGCGCGCGGACCGGCGCGCCGAGCGCACTAGGCCCGGTCGGCCCACCAGGCGCGCAACGCGGTCTCGGCATCGCCCTTCGTCAACGGGCCGGACTCGAACCGGAGCTCGCGCAGATGGTCGGTCGCTTCGCCGATCACCGGGCCGGGTTCGAGGTTGAGCAGCGCCATGATCGATTCGCCGTCGAGCGGCGGGGCCCAGTCGGTGAGATCCTCCGCCGCGGCGAGGTTCTCCAGCCCGGCGACCACCGCCTCGGCCCGGTCGGCATCGATGGCCGCCAGCACGGCGACGGCCCGATCGCGTTGCGAGCCCGACCGCCAGGCGAACCGGCGCAGCACGCCCGGTGCGGTCGCTTCGTCGGCGGTGTACAGCTCTTCGATCGCACCGAGCGTCTTGGCCACGGCCGCCACCTGCTCGTTGCTGAACCGCAGCTCACCGAGCCGGGCCCGGGCCCCGCCCGGCCCTTCGGGGTGCAGCACCAGGGCCAGCCGGGTGAGTGGGTCGGGTTCGAGGGCGGCCAGGGCCACCCGGTCGACGGCCGCAAGCTCGGGAACCGAACGGGCGGCCAACCCGGTGGCGACCAGGAACTCGATACCCGCGGTGGGGTCGGACAGGGCCAACAGCTTCACCACCTCGTCGCGCACCCGCTCACGACTGATGATGTCGAGCCGCTCGACCATGGCCTCCACCGCGGCGAGCAGCTCCGGTGCCGGAGTCAGCCCGTACCCGGCCTGGAAACGGGCGGCCCGCAGCATCCGCAACGGGTCGTCGCCGAACGACACCTCCGGATCGAGCGGGGTGCGCAACGTGCCCGAAGCCAGATCCGCCCGGCCGCCGTACGGGTCGATGATGGCCCCGTCGGGCAGCGACCTGGCCATGGCGTTCACGGTGAAGTCGCGGCGCGACAGATCGGCTTCGATCTCGGTCGAGAAGGCCACGGCCGGCTTGCGCGAATCCGGGGCATAGGACTCGGCCCGATGGGTCGTGATCTCATACGGGCGACCCTCCCAGGTGCAGCCGATCGTGCCGAACCGTTCGCCCTGGGTCCACACCGCCTCCGCCCGCTCGCCGACGATCGCCTTGATCTCGGTGGGAACGGCGTCGGTCGTACAGTCGAGATCGGCCGAAGCCCCCGTCGGCCGGCCGAGCACCTGATCGCGCACCACCCCGCCCACCAGGTACAGGCGCTTGCCGGCGGCGGCAAACGCCTCGCCCAGCGATCGGGCGACCTCGAGCAGTTCCGCGACGCCCGCGTCCTCGGCGCCTCCGGGGTTACCGCTCACCCGTGGGCCTCACGCCGATGCAGCTCCTCGATGGCCTGCACGACGTCGAGCCCCGGTCCCCCCGAGGTGGGCGACTCGCTGCGGTACTGCTCACCCAGCAGTTCGGCCGCCACCGAGGCGGTGGAATCGACGAGCGCCTGAAGGTCGTACCCGCCCTCGAGGAACACCAGCCGCCGGCCCGCGGGTGCCACCGCCAACAGCTCGCGAGTGAGGTCGGCGTAGTCGGCCGAGGTCAGCCCGAGATCGGTGAGCGGGTCGGCCCGGTGGGCATCGAAACCCGCCGACAAAATCAACCAGGTCGGGGCAAAGGCGTCGAGGGCCGGACCGATGATCCGATCGAGGGCGGCGCGGTACACATCGCCGGTTGCGCCGGCCGGCAGCGGCACGTTCACCGTGGTGCCCACCCCGGCACCCGAGCCCCGGTCGGTGGCCGATCCGGTGCCCGGATAGAAGGGCGACTGGTGCAGCGACACGTACAGCACCTCCGCGTCGCGGTAGAAGATCTCCTCGGTGCCGTTGCCGTGGTGGGCGTCGTAATCGATGATCGCCACCCGTTCACCGGCGTCGACCAGCGCCGCCGCCGCGACCGCAGCGGAATTCACCAGGCAGAACCCCATCGACTGCGCGCTCGTGGCGTGGTGACCGGGGGGCCGGACCACGCAGAAGGCCGCGTCGCTGTCGCCGGCTCGCAGTCGATCGATCGCATCGAGGCCGGCGCCGGCCGCCAGCCGGGCCGCTTCCAGCGAGTGTTCGTTCATCGTCGTGTCGCCGTCGATCCGACCGCCGCCGGCAGCATCCACCGCCATCAGCTCTCCGAGGTACGCCCCGGGATGCACCCGCTCGATCGCCGACGCAGGAGCGGGGGTGGCCGTCACCGTCACCACAGCGTCGCTGACCGGTGACGCGTCGAGGCCCATCATGGCCGCCCGCAGTCGATCCGGCCGCTCGGGGTGATGTTGCCCGGGATCGTGATCGAGGCACCGCGAATGGGTGGGGACCAGCAACGACATTCGTCCGAGCCTACAGCTCGACCCGCCCGGAGAACCCGGGGGACGGCCGACGGTGCGCCTCGCCGGGTCGTAGGGTTGATCCCGTGCGTGAGCTGCTCGGACCGCTACGGCGGTCGCCCATCGAGGTGGTGAGCTTCGGTTCCGACCGGTTTCGGATCGGAACCTGGCGCGGCGACCCCTCGATCGGCTACCTGGCACCCGTATCGGTGCTCACCGCCAGCGGTATCGAACGCGCCGTCCAGCACCTTCACCACAAAGGCTTTTCCGAGATCATCACCTCCGCGCTGTCGCCGGCCGAACAACACCGGATGATCAACGCCGGGTTCGTCATCCACGAACGGCTACACCTGCTGCGCCACGACCTCCACCTGGTCGGCCCGGCCCGGCACCTCACCTCCCGCCGCGCCCGGCGCCGCGACCGGGCGACGGTGCTCAGGATCGACAGCCGGTCGTTCGAGCCGTTCTGGCGCCTCGACGACGCCGGTCTCACCGAGGCGATCGGCGCCACGCCCGTCAGCCGCTTCCGGGTCGCGCTCCTGCCCGAATCCCGGTCGACCATCGTCGGCTACACCGTCGCCGGCCGGGCCCGCGACGTGACCTACCTCCAGCGCCTGGCCGTCGACCCCACGCACCAGGGGGCCGGCTACGGCGCGGCCCTCATCGACGACACACTGCGCTGGGCTCGGCGCCGGCGCAGCGCCGCCGTGCTCGTCAACACCCAGGAGAGCAACGAAACGGCCTTTGCCCTCTATCAGCACCTCGGGTTCGTGCCCCAGCGCGACGGCCTCGCCGTACTCCGGAGCAGTCGAGCGTGACCGACCGTCGCCCCGTCGCCGTCATCTTCGCCACCGCGATTGGGGCCACCATCGCAACCCTCGCCGGCCTGTTCGTCGTCGGCGCCGACCCCAGCGCCGCCGCCCAGCCCCGGGCCACGTTGCAGATGGTGGCGCAGAGCACGGTGGTCGGGCCGAGCGCCAACTTCGCGGTCGAGCTACGCGTCGCCGGTGTGCAGGGCCAGTACCGGGTCACCGCCGAGGTCTTCGACGCCCTCGACAACCGCGAGGCCTTCCGGGAGACGCTGCGGGCCCAGGCCGATCTCGGCGCCCCCATCTTCACCACCGAACCGATCCCCATCGCCGACCTGCGATCGGGCAACGCCGGTCTCGCCACCCTCAAGATCCCGACCCGCCGACCCGACCAGACCCGCCCGAACTCAGTGGAGATCGATGCCCGCGGCGTCTATCCGGTGCGCATCACGTTGTTCGACCCGGACGGCGACCCCCAGGACCAGCTCGTCACCCACATCCTTCCCCGCCGGACCGAGGCCGGCGACGGCCGGCCCCTGGCGGTGGGGCTCTGGGTGGACCTCGCCGCGCCCACCGCGCTTGCTCCCGACCAGACCCGGGCCCTGAGCCCGGCCGCCATCGACCGAATCGAAACGCTCGTCACCGCCCTGGCCACCCACCCCGACGTCGCGGCCACCCTGGCCCCCAACCCCGAAACCCTCGATGCCCTGCTCCGCCTCGGCGACGACGGCGATCTCCTCGCGGCAATGCGCGGGGTACTCGCCGGCCGCGAGGTGGTGGCCAGCCCCTTCGTGCCGGTCGACGAGGCGGGTTGGTTCCAGGCGGGCCTCGAGGCCCGGTTGACGTTCCTCAACGAATTGGGTCATCAGACCATCACCGAGCTGCTCGGCGTCACCCCGCAAACCCGACTGGTCGCGCCCGACCCGACGGCGTCGGCCCGCACCGTGCAGGAACTGCGCGCCACCGGCTTCGACCGCCACATCCTCCCCGCCGATCGGCTGGAACCATCGAGCGACCCGACCGCCGTCACGCCGGTCGACCAACCCATCGAGATCATCGACGCCGGCTTCATCGGCGTCCCGACCTTCGTGCTCGACCCGGACCTGCACAACCACTTCGGTTCGACCGGCAACCCCGTTCTCGACGCCCACCATCTGCTCGCCGAGCTCACCGTGCTCGCCGGCGATACCGCAACCGAAGCCCGCGGCCTCGTGCTCCGGATCCCCGCCGACTGGACCCCGGACCCCGGGTTCCTCTCGGTACTGCTCAACGGGCTCGACAAGTCGGACTTCGTGCTCGAACCGCGCACCGTTTCGGAGCTGTTCGACGTAGTGGCCACCGCCCAAACCACCGACCCCGGCGACGACACCGTTCGCCTGGAGGTGCGCCGGCGCATCGCCGACCCAAGCGAGGCGGCGGCCCCGATGAGCGGCTACCGCGACGACCTGTTCGAGACGGCCACCCTGCTGCGCAGTTACGAGACGGTCGTCGGGGAGGATTCGCCGCTGGCCAGCCCCCTGCGCGATCTCCTCGCGGTGTCGGGTTCGGCCGACGTCGACGAAGCCGAGCGCGATGCCTACCTCGAAGCGGTGGGGACCGAGGTGCGCGGGCTCCGGCAGGCGATCGTCGGCCCCGCCGCGGAGACGGTCAGCCTGACCGCCCGCGACGCCAAGATCCCGATCGTGGTCGAGAACCAACTCAGCTTCCCCGTCAACGCCATGGTGGTGCTCGAATCCAACAAGCTCGACTTCCCGAACGGCAGCCGCTTCACCGTCGTCCTCGAACCGGGCATCAACCCGCTCGACATCGGGGTCCGAGCCCGCACGTCGGGCGACTCAACCCTGCGGGTGAGCGTGCAGTCCCCCGATCAGGTCCTGCCGCTCACCACCCCCACACGAATTCGCGTGCGATCGACCGCCCTGTCGGGCGTGGCGATCATCATCATCGTCATCGCGTTGCTGGTGCTCGCCAGCTGGTGGGCTCGCCAGCATTTCGGGCGGCGATCCGACCCGAGCGCCACCGCCGAGACGCAGACCGGCGACGGGAAGGCCGCCACCCCGGAGGGCGAGGCCGACGAGAACCCGCACCCGGGGGGCTCGACCGACCCCCCACCCACACCGACCAAGGTTCGTCGACCCCAACCCTGAGGAGTAGGGTCGACCCCCAGCGGTCGAGCGACCGTCGCCCCCATGCGAGGGGTTCGTCAACACCGGAGAGCGACCGTGAGTGGAGTACGAATCGTCACCGATAGCGCGTGCGACCTGACCGATGAAGAGGTCACCGCCGCCGGCATCGAGGTGGTCTCGCTATCGATCCGCTTCGGCAGCGACGAGTACATCGACCGCACCGAACTTTCGGTCGCTGATTTCTACGCCAAGATGGCCGCCAGCGAGCACCTCCCGGAGACGGCGGCACCGGCGCCCGGGGCCTTCGTAACCGCGTTCGAAAAGCTGGCGGACGACGGGGCGACCGAGATCGTCTGCATCAACATTTCCGCCGCGCTCTCCGCCACGATGCAGTCGGCGGAAAACGCCGCCATCGCCGTGGCCGAGCGCATCAAGGTTCATGTCTTCGATTCCGAGTCGATCACCGGCGGCCTGGGGGCGATGGCCCTCGCGGCGGCCGAAGCGGGTCGCGACGGCGCCAGCGCCGACGACATCCTCGCCATGCTCGCCGACATGCGCGAGCGCACCCGCGTCTACGGCGCGCTCGACACGCTCGAGAACCTCAAGAAGGGCGGTCGCATCGGCGGAGCGTCGGCGATGATCGGCACCATGTTGTCGATCAAACCGCTGGTCGACCTGTCGTCGGGCAGCACCGAGGAGGCCGGCCGCCAGCGCACGCGCAAGAAGGCGATGGGTTGGCTGCGCGACAAGGTCGTCGAGGCCGGCAAGGTCGAAAACCTCTCCGTCATCCACGGGCAGGCCGCCGACATCGACATCTTCTTGAACATGCTCAGCGAACACGTCGACATCGACGATGTTCGCGTCGTATCCCTCGGGGCCGTCATCGGGGCCCACGGAGGCCCGGGCGTCATTGGCGTCACCTACCTGGTGAGTGCCTGAGCATCCCGACGGGGTCCTTCCGGCCCTCGCTTCGGTGGCACGGTGAAACCGGGTTACCGTTGCCGTGACGAGCAGGCGATTCGGTCTACCCAGGAAGCCTTGTGAGCGACGGCCCGCACATACTCGCTGACCAGCTGGTCGGCCGGCGACTACGCGATCGCTACGTGCTCGACCGGCTCATCGCGTCCGGCGGCATGGCCCACGTCTGGGCCGCAACCGATGTGGTGCTCGAGCGCCAGGTCGCGGTGAAGATCCTCCACGACCACCTGGCGGCCGACGAGAGCTTCGTCGCCCGGTTCCGCGCCGAGGCTGTTTCGGCCGCCCGGCTGAACCATCCCTCGATCGTGGCGATCTACGACACCATTGGTCAGGGGGGTGTCGAGGCGATCGTGATGGAACTCATCCGGGGCGAGACCTTCCGCGAATGGCTCGACCGCCAAAGCGGCCCCGCCGACATCGCCGAGGTCAAACGGGTCGTCATCGCCGTCGCCCAGGCCCTCGCCACCGCCCACTCGATGGGGGTGGTGCATCGCGACATAAAGCCATCGAACATCTTGTTGTGCGACGACGACCGGGTCATGGTCGCCGACTTCGGCATCGCCAAGCTCGCCAGTTCGCCCGACCTCACCGCAACGGGAAGTCTGGTCGGCACCGCTCGGTACCTGTCGCCCGAACAGGTGCGCGGCGAGCCCACCGACGGCCGCACCGACGTGTATTCGCTCGCGGTCGTGCTCTATGAGGCCGCGACCGGTCGCAGCCCGTTCAACGGCACCAGCGATCTGGCGATCGCCCTCGCCCGACTGCAGGATGATCCGCCACCACCGCGGCGGGTGCGGCCCGAATTGGCGCCGGCGCTCGAAGCCGTGATCCAGCGCGGGATGGCGCTCGACCCCGCCGACCGCCATCCCAGCGCCGACGACTTTCGTCTGGCCGTGCTCGGCGCCGAAGCCTCCACCCCCACCCGCGAGATCACCGCACCAACTCCACCGTCGCTGCTCGACGATGGCCCGGCGCCGTCCTTCGCGGAATCCGAGCGCACCTGGCTGGTGCCGATGCTCTTGCTTTTGCTGGTGGCGGTGGCGCTCGGCGTCGCCGGCCTGCTCATCGGCCGCACCAACACCGGGCAGGATCTCATCGATCGGGCCCGGGGCGCCGAAACCGAGGCACCGGCGCCCGACCCCGCAGCGACGGCGCCACCGAGCGCGGAGGAGCCGAACGACGCCGCCGAGCCGATCGCCGACGACGGTTCGCCGCTGCAGATCGTCGAGGTCGGGACCTTTGACCCCGAGGGCGACGACGGCGGCGAACGCGACGACCTCATCGGTAACGCCATCGACGGCGACCCCGCCACGACGTGGCGGACCTCGACCTACAACAGCGCCAACTTCGGCAATCTCAAGAGCGGTGTCGGGTTCTACGTCCGCCTCGACCAGAGCCACATCATCACCTCGGTGGCACTGAGCAGCCCGTCGGCGGGCTGGTCCGCCAAGGTCTACGCGGCCGACGCGGTCGGCCGCGACCTCGCCGGCTGGGGTCAGCCCGTCGGGGTGGCCGAGAACATCGGCGGCAACGCGACGATCACCACCGATGAGGTCGACGCCGAATACCTACTGGTGTGGATCACGCGTCTTCCCGAGAACCCCCGGCGCGTCGAGATCGGCGAAATCACCATCACGACGGTCGGCTGAACCCCGCGCCACCAGCGATGCCCCCGGACGTCCTAGTTTGGGACGATCACAGTGAGGGGAAGCGACCAGGAACTGGTCCGGGCGGCTCAAGCCGGCGACCAACGCGCGCTCGACGCGTTGTTGCGCGCGAACTACGACCGCATCTACGCGGTGTGTCGTCGACTCGCCGGCAACGAGGCCGACGCCATGGATGCCACGCAGGAGGCACTCATCACGATCGCCAAGCGGATCGACCGCTTCGATGGCCGCTCCGCCTTCTCCACTTGGGCCTACCGGGTGGCCACCAACGCCTGCCTCGATGAACTCCGGCGGCGCAAGCGCCGGCCCACCCCCGGCCTCCCCGAACACGAACGAGCCGAGGACGAAGCGGTCGACTCGAGCACCCAGCGCGCCCTCGGCGACGCCGTCACCGACTCGTTGGTGATCGACGACGCACTCCAACAACTGCCGGAGGAATTTCGCGCCCCGGTCGTGTTGCGAGACCTGCTCGGCATGGATTACGCCGAGATTGGGGCCACCCTCGATATCAAGCCCGGCACGGTTCGATCTCGCATCGCGCGCGGCAGAGCCGCGCTCGCCGCGATTCTCGGGAACCAGAACGGCGAGCACGAACGTCCAAACGATTGACCATGAACGATCCCCTCCTCCCTCCACCGTCGCCTGACGACGAAGTGGTTTCGGCGTACCTCGACGGCGAGGCCACCGACGCCGAGATCGCCCGCGTCGAGGCATCCCCCGAACTGCTCGCCCGAGTGGAGGAATTCCGCGCCCTCGACGCCCGGATCGCCGCCACGCCCGCGACCGCCACCGACGAACGCCGCGATGCCATGATCGCCGCCGCGCTCGCGGCGTCGTCCACCAGCCCCAAGGTCTCGAGCATCGAGACGGCACGAAGCAAGCGCCAACCCTTCTACACCCGCCCGTTGGTAGCGGTGGCCGCCGTCCTGTTGCTCGCGCTCGTCGCCACCCCGATCCTATTGCGGTCGGGCGACAGCGACGTCGGCGACGCCGCCACCTCGGCGTCCGATGATGGCGGTGAGGCCTTCGACGAAGCAGCCGGCGACGATGCCGGCGATGACGGCAGCGATGACGGCGCCGCGATGGAGGAAGCCGCTCCCCAGGCCGCCGCCGATGCCGAGAGCGCCGAGACCTCGCCGGCGGCCGATGATCCCGACGCGGCGGGCGCGGCCATGTCTGAAGACGACGGGTCAGCCGAAGGCGATGGGTCAGCCGAAGACGGCGATGCCATGGCTGAAGACGACGCCATGTCGGAAGACGACGGCGGGGCCGCCGATGATGACGCGCCCGCCGACAGCACGGTGCCGACGGCACCGCTGGCCCAACCCGACGGACCCATCGACCTCGGCGAGTTCGACGACCTCGACAGCCTCATCACCGCCTACGACGACCTGGTGACGCGCAACTTTGCCTTCGACACCAGCGCGCGGTTGAAAGGGGCGAACTCCGACACCGCGTTCGGGGCACTCGAAGACGGGTTCTGTCCCGACATCGACCGGGCGCTGATCACCGCCACGGCCGCGGTCGGCGACGCTCGGCTCTGGGTCATCGACGGACCGGACGCCGAAGCGTTGTTCTTCGACATCGACACCTGCCTTCCGTTCGCCCCCTAGGGCCGCACCGGCTCGACGGCGGTCGCGTTCGCCGAAGCAGAACGTCGCCGCCGCGCGGGCTAGGGTCCGAAACCATGGCAAACGATCGACACCCCGCAGACGAACAGGACTGGCCGTCCCAGGCCACCAGCTACGTCGTCGACCTCGTCGACAAGGTCGCGGTGAAGACCTCGAACCCCGCCAAGCTCGCGTCGCGGGCTCTGGTGTGGGGCCTCGGGATCCTCATCGTCGCCCCCGTCGTGGTCGTGTTGTTGCTGGTCGGTCTCGTGCGCGTGTTGAACAACTACCTGTACGGCGACGTCTTCTATGCGTACTTCGCCCTTGGCATCGTGTTCATGATCGTGGCGGCCGTGTTGTTGCGAAAGGCCGTCAAGGTCCAGCCGCCCCGCACCTGATCCACGCCAGCACAGTCGCGCCACCCCGGCCCGGCGGGAATGTCGCCGCCGGCCAGGCGGTTTCACCCAAGCACCACAACCCCTCCGAGAAAGTGATCCCTCAGCGATGAGCGACGCCCGCGAAGTAATCATCATTGGATCGGGACCGGCCGGTCTGACCGCCGCGATCTACACCGCTCGAGCCAACCTGGCCCCCCTCGTGCTCGAAGGCGAGCCATCGTCGACCAGCGATCAGCCCGGCGGTCAGCTCATGTTGACCACCGACGTCGAGAACTACCCGGGCTTTCCCGAGGGCGTGATGGGCCCCGAGCTCATGCAGAACTTTCGCACCCAGGCCGCCCGCTTCGGCGCCGAGATCGAGACGGTCAAGGTCTCCAAGGTCGACCTTTCCTCGCGCCCCTACGGCGTGTGGGTCGGTGACCCCGATGCGGCCGAGCCGACCCATCGGGCCGAGTCCATCATCGTGGCCACCGGCGCCCAGTCGCTGATGCTCGGTCTCGAAAACGAGTCCCGGCTCATGGGCTACGGCGTGTCGACCTGTGCCACCTGTGACGGCTTCTTTTTCCGCGACCAGGAGATCGCCGTGGTCGGCGGCGGTGACTCCGCCCTCGAAGAAGCCAACTTCTTGACCCGGTTTGCCTCGAAGGTGACGATCATCCATCGCCGCGACGAGCTGCGAGCCTCCAAGATCATGCAGGATCGCGCCCGCGCCAACGACAAGATCGAATTCCTTTGGGACAGCCAGGTGGTCGACGTGCTGGGAGACGACAAGGTCTCCGGCGCGGTCATCGAGCACACCAAGACGGGCGAGCGCAGCGAGCTCGCCATCAGCGGCTTGTTCGTCGCCATTGGTCACCGGCCCAACACCGACATCTTCAAGGGCCAGCTCGAGATGCAGGACAACGGCTACCTGGTGGCCGAGCCGGACAGCACCCGAACGACCGTCGAAGGCGTCTTTGTGTGCGGCGACGTCCAGGACGACTACTACCGCCAGGCGATCACCGCGGCGGGCTCGGGCTGCATGGCCGCCATCGATGCCGAACGCTGGCTCGAGGCCCTCGCCGACGGCTGAGCGCATCGGCGCCGCGGATGTGGGAATGTAGCGTCCTGCGTTCGGGTTATTCCTAAGCGCATCCACCCCAACCAAAGAGGTATCCCCAATGGCCGGCGACGCAATTACCGCCCTCACCGATGACACGTTCGACGAAGAGATCACCGGTTCCAGCGAACCAGTGCTCGTCGATTTCTGGGCCGAATGGTGCGGACCCTGCAAGATGATCGCCCCCATCCTCGACGAAATCGCCGAAGAGCAGAGCGGCAAGATCAAGATCGCCAAGCTCAACGTCGATGACGCCCCCGACATCGCCCGGCGTTTCGAGGTCATGAGCATCCCCACCCTCATCGTCTTCAAAGACGGCGAGCCGGTGAAGCGCCTCGTTGGTGCGAAGGGCAAGCCCCAACTGCTCGAAGAGATCGCCGAGTACGTCTAGCCCGTACTCGCTCCTCCGAACCGTCGCCAGCACGACACGCGGTCCGCCGGGTTCTTTTGAACCCGGCGGGCCCCGTTTTGGCCAACGGGGGCTCTACGCTACCGGGGTGCAAAACAACGACTCGGTGCTCCTGCGCCCCGGCGCGCGCGGCGACGAGGTCCGCGACCTGCAACGGCGCCTGCGCGAGCTCGGATTTGGCGTCGATGGGGCGCCGATCACCGACGAGCCGGGTCTCTTCGGCGAGACGACCGCGGCGGCCGTCGTCGCCTTCCAGACCGAACGCAGCCTCGACTCCACCGGTGAGGTCGATCAGCGCACCTGGACCACCCTGGTCGAGGCGTCGTACCGCCTCGGCGACCGGGCCCTGTATCGCCACGCGCCGATGCTGCGCGGCGACGACGTCCACCAACTCCAGCTAACCCTCGGCGGGCTGGGCTTCGACGCCGGGTGGGTCGACGGCATCTTTGGACCCGATACCGAGCGGGCCCTCAAGGACTTTCAACGCAATGCCGGGCTGACCGTCGACGGTATCGCTGGTCCGTCCACGTTGGCCGTGCTCGACCGCTTCGGCGCAAAGAGCGCGAAGTCCGAGCCCGTGGTTGGCGTTCGCGAACGCGAACGCCTCCTGGGCCAGGCCCACGAAGGACTGGTCGGGCGGCGCATCGTCGTCGGCGAGATCGGTGGGGTGAGCGCGCTGGTGGATGCGGTGGGCCGGGCGCTTCGCCATGCCGGCGCCCACGTGCTGACGCTGCACGATCCCGATGTTTCCGACCAGGCGCGTGCGGCCAACACCTTCGAGGGTGCCGCGTACCTCGGACTCGAGGTCAGCGCCGCGCCCACCTGCGCCCTCGACTACTTTGCAACTGAGGGTTTCATTTCCTACGGTGGTCGCTCATTGGCGGCGCGACTCGCCTGCCGGTTGGCCACGGCCATGGCCGCCGACGACTACACCTCGGCCGGGGTTCGCCGACCGATACTGCGCGAAACGCGCATGCCGGCGGCCTGGTGCCGCCTGGGTCCCACCGACACCGTTGTCACCAACCATCACGGGTTGGCGGTGGCCATTGTCGATGCCCTCGACGAGTGGTGCGTCGATCCGCTCGACGATCCGGCCACCGGGCCCCAACGCAAGGCGTGACGCAAGTTTCACACAACGTTGCACACAGCTGTGGATAACTTCTGAGCGGGTCGCCTAGGCCCCGGGGTTCAGCGTTTGGTAGATGCGTTCGAGGTCTTCCAGGTCAGCGAAATCGATCACGATGCGTCCCTTGCCCGAGCCCATGGTGAGCTCCACCGACGTCGACAGATGGTCGGCGAGCAGGCGCTCGAGTTCGAGGAGCGCAGCGTCCTTCGGTGCCGCAGCCCGGCGCCTCGAGGTTCGTTCGGTATCCGTCGAGCTCGGGTCGGACGAGCCTGAGCTGGACGAGCTGTCGGAGGTGGGGTCGCCGAGGACCAACTCGGGCTGCCGATCGATCGACTCGCCCTTGACCAACCGCTCGGCGCTGCGAACGTTGAGGTCCTCATCGACGATGCGTTGCGCCAGTGCGTCCTGTTCGGAACGATCGGTCACCGCAAGCAGGGCCCGGGCGTGCCCGGCCGAGATTTCCCCTTCGAGCAAGCGCCGCTGCACGCCGGGGCCGAGCTGTAGCAACCGAAGCGTGTTGGTGACGGTGGATCGACTCTTCCCCACCCGCTCGGCCACCTGCTCCTGGGTGAGCTCGAACTCCTCGATCAGTTGTTCGTAGGCCGCAGCTTCTTCGAGGGCATTGAGATCCTGGCGGTGCAGATTCTCAACGACAGCCTGTTCCAGGGACTGCTGATCGTCGATCGGACGAACGATCGCCGGGATGAGCTGCAGACCAGCCCGCCGCGCGGCCCGCCAGCGACGTTCGCCGGCGATCAGTTCAAAGCCCTCTTCGGACGGCCGCACCAGAACCGGTTGCAGTACACCGATCTCACGGATGGAGGCCGTCAGCGACTCGAGAGCCGCCTCGTCAAACTGGGACCGGGGTTGGTACCGATTCGGATGGATCTGCTTGACCGACAATTCCTGGAGCCCGGCCACCGGCTCCTGGGTGGTGTCGCCGGGAATCAGCGCGGACAGTCCGCGTCCCAGGCCGCTGGGTCGGTTGTTCACGACGACACCTCCCGAGCGAGTTCGCGATAGGCAATCGCACCGCGCGAGGTGGGGTCGAAGGTGGTAATCGGTTGGCCGAAGGACGGGGCCTCCGACAGCCGAACGGAGCGGGGAATGACCTGGCGACACACGGCCGAACCGAAGTGATCGCGCACCTCTTTGGCCACCTGAGCCGCCAGTTTGGTGCGGGCATCGAACATCACGAGAACGATGGTACTGAGGTCGAGGTCGGCGTTGAGGTTCTTCTTCACCAGATCCACGTTGCGCAGCAGCTGACCCAGACCCTCCAGGGCGTAATACTCGCACTGGATGGGTACGAGTACTTCGTTGGCTGCGGTCAGGCCGTTGATGGTCAGCAGGCCCAACGAGGGGGGACAGTCGATGAAGACATAGTCGAAATTCTCGATGACCTCATCGAGGGCCTTTTCCAGACGCCGTTCCCGGTTGAACGCGGGGACCAGTTCGATCTCGGCGCCGGCGAGGTCGAGACTGCTCGGCGCCACGAAGAGGTTCTTCACCGTGGTGGCCTCAAGACAGTCCTCGAGCGAGGCGTCGGCGAGCATGACGTCGTACATCGAGATGTCGAGGTTACGGGGGTTGAGTCCCAGACCGGTCGACGCGTTCGCCTGCGGGTCCAGATCGATCACGAGGACCCGAAAGCCCTCTTCGGCGAGCGCGGCGCCCAGGTTTACCGTGGTCGTCGTCTTCCCGACTCCACCCTTTTGGTTCGCTACCGCGAAGATGCGCGCCACCGGGGTCTCGGTGGAGGGAGCCGGTTGGTCCTCGGGCTCCCCGACGATGGCCGCGGGTGCGGTCTCGTCGAACACGATCTGGGGCTCGGCGGCCATCGGGACCGTATCGACGACCGGGGGAGTCGCCTCCGCTCCCGGCGGAATCACCGACCGCATGCGGTCATCTGTCCCTGCCGATTCGGCGTTCACCTCAGGCTCCACAACGCACGCTCCTTGCTCGAGTTCGAGCTCGCTCCCACACTATCGATGATGACCACCGTCGACGTGCACCGGGCGCGCCTCTGGCGATCCCAGGCTGGGGTTTCGCTCATCGGTTGGCAACAGTAACAACATCGACAACAACTATGCACATCGTGCTCATCAGCACCACGACAACCGTGAGCCGCAGTGGCATCGTGGGACGCGTTTCGCCCATGTTCCACGTGGAACTCGGCTCATTCGGGGTACCGATCGGTCGGTTCGCGCTTTTCGGCGTTCCACGTGAAACTCCGAGCGGGATGCGGTCTCCCAAAGGCTGATCCGCCGAGAACCTGGTCCGTAGAGCTGGTCGCTAGAACAGGGGGCGTTTGGCGGGGATGCCGACCCGGCGCGGATAGCGCTCCGCCACCGGTGCAACCTTGTCCAACCACTGCATCGTCACCGATTCCGACCCCGCGGTAGTCATCCGTCGATCCCCTACTCGCAGACCCAATTCGGCCAGCGGCCCAGGATGGGCCCAGCGCTCACCGCTGCTGTCCGGTGGTTCGCTCACGACGAGGTGTCCACCAACCTGAAGCAGCGGGGCCGCGCACTCCGCCGCGATCGCCGGGGCGGCAAACGATCGGCACACCACCAGATCGCACTGCTCGCGCCAGTCATCGCGGCGCCCCAACTCCTCGGCCCGGGCCTGCACCACGCCGGCGGTCAACCCGAGTTCCTCCACCGCCCACTCGAGAAAGTCGGTCGACTTGGCGCGACCATCCACCAGCCACCACTCGGCATCGGGATGATCCGATGCCAGGACCAGACCCGGCAGACCGCCACCGCTACCAAGGTCCACCGCCCGTCCACCTGACCCACTCGCAGCGGTGATGGGATCGGGGAGAAAGGCGCGCGCGTGCTCCAGTTGAAAACGACACGACGCGGGGCCTACCAGGCCCCGCGTCTGTCCGACGTTCAAGACATCGAGTAGTTCGGCGTCAGTCGCCAGGGATAACCACCACACATCGATGCGGGTCGCTGCCCTCGGAGATGGTCGAAACGCCCGGCTCATCGGTCAAGGCATCGTGAACAACCTTACGATCGGCGGCCGACATCGATTCCAGCGCCTGTTCGTTGCCCGATTCACGGACGTTTTCGGCCACCTGCTTGGCGAAGCGGGTCAGCGCTTCGCGCCGGCGCTCGCGGTAACCGGCGACGTCGATACGCACCCGACCCTGCGGTGAACCCTCGCCTTTGCGCTGCACGACGGTACGCGAGAGCTCCTGGATGGCTCGGAGGGTGTTGCCCTTGGGGCCCACGAGCAGACCGAGGTCCCGGCCTTCAACCTGCACCTCGAGGGTTTCCTCGTCGATCTCCTTGGTGACGACATCTCCCTCGAAGTCGAACGACTCCAGGAGGCCATCGAGGAACTCCGCCACAACCTCGGCGTGTTCGTCGAGTGACATGGCGTCACCCTCATGATCAGACATTGCTGCTCCTGTGCTTGTCGTTGTCTCGTTCTTCTGCTGCTCGCCGGCCGACGACGACGCCACCGCAGCCGCACCCGCCGCCCCTACCGCGGCACCGGCCGCAGCCGGCGCCACCGATTCGCGTACCGGATCGGCCTCGGCCACCACATCAGCCTTGGGCTGGCGGTCGCGATTGCGGTCGCTGTTGTTGTTTCGATCGCCAGCAGCTCGATCGTCGGTACCGCGGTCCGATCCGCCGTTTCCGCCGTTGCGGTCGGCTTTGGCCTTGGAGCGGTCACCATCGCGGCCGCGGTTGTTGCCGCCACCCTTGTTCCGGTCACCATCGCGGCCCCGGTTGTTGCCGCCACCCTTGTTCCGGTCACCACCGCCCCGGTTGTTGCCGCCACCCTTGTTGCGGTCACCACCACCGCGGTTGTTGCCGCCACCCTTGTTGCGGTCACCACCGCCTTTGCCGGACTTCTTGCGCCCGCCACGGTCGCGGCGCTCCTGCTTCGGTGGCGGCTGGGTGGGCCGTACCCGGGCTCGAATGCGAGCGGGGGACTTGACGCGACCAAACAATCCGGTCTTGGCCTCTTCGAGGACTTCAAATTCGGCCTGGTCTCCCGCGACACCCAGAAGATCGATTGCTCGCTCCTTGGCCTCGTTTGAATCCTTGCCGGTGGTTTCAACCCATTCCACGTTCAGTTCCTTTTCTTCTTCTTGGGCTTCCTGGGTCGAGGTTCCACTCCGTCAGAATTCTGACCGGTTGCGCGCGTTCGGGGACGCCCCGCGCCAGCACCACCACGACCTGAGCCATTCGATCGGCTCGTTGACTGCGAGGAGTTCCTCGCGTTTCGACCCGGCTTTTTCGCCGTCTCGTTCTTCTTGCTGGACTTGCCTGCGTTCTTGGACTCGGTGACCCGGCCACTGGGCTTACCCGCCTTCTTGCCCGACTTTCCGCTCCCCGCGCCCCCGCCGGTCTTGTTCTTGTCGGTTTTGTTCTTGTTGGCGGTTTTGTTCTTGTTGGCGGTCTTCGTGTCGTTCTTGGTCTTGGTCTTGGTTGCCCCCGAAGCACCGGAGTCCCCATCGGTGGCGTTGTTGGCATCGCCGTACAGCGTTTTGGTGATGTAGGCCTGCTGGCCAATGCGATACACGTTGGACACGATGAAGTAGATGACCAGCGCCGACTGAATGGTGAACGAAATCACCGGCAGGAAATACGGCATGATCTTCATGATTGCCTGCTGCTGGGGATTGATCGCTGCCCCGGAGCTACGGCCCTGGATTTGGCGCTGCTGGTACAGGCTGGTGACCAGCACGATCAGGATCAGACCGATGTAGGGGAGGGCCGACGTGAACGAGTTCGAGAAGACGTCGCTGGCGGACTGCGACAGGTCGAGCCCGAGAAAATTCATCTCGTCTTCGCCGGCCAGGTCCTGGAACAGCTGGCTGTCCTCGTTGACATAGCGCGGGTTGAACGGGCGCATGGCGTCCGACGCCGGAATGATGTTGCGACCGCCCTCGCCGAGCCCCGCCGCGGAGCCGAGCGCGGTGCCGGTCTCGCTCAGGCGACGCGTCAGGCCCTGAAGCACGCGATAGAGCACCAGGAAGACCGGTAACTGGGCAAACAGGGGTAAACAACCGCCCACCGGGTTGATCCCGTTGTCCTTGTAGAACGCCATGAGCTCTTCGTTGAGCTTCTCCCGGTTTTCCGGCCCCGGATGCTTCTCCTGGATCTTCTTCATCTCCGGCTGCAGCCGCTGCATCTGCATCATCGACTTGGTACCACTCAGAGTGAGCGGAGTGAGGACAACCATCACGCTCAGTGTCAAGAGAACGATGGCCAAGCCGTAGGAGTTCGTCAGGTCGTAAAACCACGCCAAGATGGCGGCGATCAGGTCGAACATGGGACCCCTTCTTCGTAGGAGGTGGCTCCACCCGGTTCAGGAGCACTGTTCTTGGGAGCACTGTTCTTAGGAGCGCTGTTCTTGGCAGCGCTGGCGGAGGACTCGCGGCCGGGCACGGGGTCATACCCGTGGCCGCCCCACGGGTTGCAGCGACAGATGCGTTTGGTTCCCAGCCAACCGCCGGCGACCGCACCGTGGGTTTCGATCGCCTCCAGGGCGTAGGTGGAACAACTGGGGATGTAGCGACACGGTGACTGGCGGCCGGCGAGCACCCGTTGATACAGCCGTACGCTGGCGGCGAGACCTCGGGCCAGCGGCGTCATCGTTGGGCTCCGCTCGCCCGGAGATCCGCCGATGGGCGGCCCGCCAACGCCGGGCCAAGACCCTCGAAAAGGGCTTCGACTTCGTCGCTGAGCTGGGAAAACGTTTGATCCACGACATTGGGTCGGGCCGACACCAGGTACGCCGAAGCCCCGAACAGTTCGGGGCGGGCTCGCTCGAGCTCGACGATCGCGGCGCGCAGCCTGCGCCGGGTGCGGTTGCGGGTCACGGCGTTACCAACCGGCTTGCCGATCGCAAACGCGACCCGGTTGACGCCGGGAGACCCGACGCCGTAAGCGTTACCCCCTGCGCCGGGTGCACCGAGCAGGGCGCGGACGCGCAAATGACGGGTGCGGGCCGAGGCGGCACCATCACCAAGAGCAACAAAGGTCTGTCGGTCGCGGACGCGTCCGATCAAGCCGAGAGGCGGTGGCGGCCCTTCGTCCGCCGAGAGCGGACGACAGCCCGGCCACCACGGGTGGCCATGCGCTTACGGAAGCCGTGCTTTTTCGCCCGCTTGCGTACGTTTGGTTGGAAGGTGCGCTTCATGTCGTCGTACTCCTTGCCGGACCGTCGCTGGATCGCGGCACATAAGAGAAGGAAGAGAGACCCCGGGAGCGGCGTCTCCGTAATCCAGGTTGTCATCCCGGATGCAATCCAGGTCGTATCCGGGCACGACAAACAAGGTTGGCGAGCGAACCGGACCAGCGACCACGCTAGGACGTTCGCGGGTCGAACAACAACCAGGGCGGTTGGTGTTTCCCTCGCGGCCGGCGCCCGTCGTCCTCACGATCGTGCTCAGATGGTCGTTTCGCGTCTCGGCGGCCGACGGGTTCGCTCGGTCATCCACAACCTCGCGTGAATTACATCTGTGTTGTTCGGGCGCTACGAACAGGGGCGATGGGCTCCGCGCCGGGCCGTTTTGCGCGTCTAGGCCCAGATGCTACGTTGCCGTCCGCCTCGCCCCGCCGGGTTTCGAACGGGTGAGGTTCCCTTGAAATTTCAGGGGAGAATGAGAGTTGCCGTCTCATTCCCCCAGGAGCGACGGCCCCACAGATCCATCATCCCCACCATGTGGAGTGGACTGTGGAAAACCAATACGGAGATCGACGAGCGTGCAAACGGTTCAGGACCTGTGGACAAGCTGCGCCACGGCCATTCGCGAGCAAGTGTCGGAGATCGTGTGGCAAACCACGTTCCTCGATGTCGAGCCGATCGACCTGGACGACGCCCACTGCCTCACCCTCGGCGTGCCCTCCAAAGTCGTCAAGGACCGCATCGAAGGCCGCTATCTCGGCATCCTCGAAGCCGCGGTCGCCGAGGGTGGCGAGCAGGTCAGCGCCATCAAGATCCAGGTCCAGACCCCCGACGCCCCGCCCGAACAGCTGGTATTTCCTCCCAACGACGGCCTCGCCGAGGTCGTCGACCTACGCGAAGGGCGGCCCGCCACCAGCGGACTCGTCGCGAAGCCGGGCGTGGCCGCGCCGGCCAGCCAGCCGCTCAACGAGCGCTACACCTTCGAGAACTTCATCGCCGGCACGTCGAACCGATTCGCCCACGCAGCCGCCCTCGCCGTGGCCGAGACCCCGGGCCGCTCGTACAACCCACTGTTCATCTACGGCGACGCCGGTTTGGGTAAGACCCACCTCCTCCAGGCCATCGCCCACTACGTGAACTCGCACTACCCGAACTACGTCGTGCGCTACGTCTCGTCCGAAGCGTTCCTCAACCATTTCGTCGAGGCCATCCGCACCGGCTCGCAGATGGACTTCAAGCGGCACTACCGCGAGGTTGACGTGTTGCTGGTCGACGACATTCAGTTCCTCGAGGGCAAAGAAGGCCTCCAAGAGGAGTTCTTCCACAACTTCAACCACCTCCATCAGGCCAACAAACAGGTCGTGCTGTCGTCGGATCGCCCGCCCGACTCCATCTCCACCCTCGAAGATCGCCTCAAGAGCCGGTTCAAGATGGGGCTCACCACCGACATTCAGCCCCCCGACCTCGAAACCCGCCTCGCCATCCTCATCAAGCGGGGCGAGAACGAGGCCATGCCCGTTCCCGACGATCTCCTCACCTTCATCGCCAGCCACATCAAGGACAACATCCGCGAGCTCGAGGGTGCCCTCACCCGGGTCACCGCGTATGCCAGCCTCACCCAGGAGCCGCTGACGGTGGAGCTCGCGGAACGGGTACTCGGCGACATCATCACCGACTCCGGTCCCCGCCAGATCACCGCGGCGAGCATCCTCGAAGCCACCTCGGAGATGTTCGGCTTCAGCATCGAGGACATCATCGGGCAAAGCCGACGTCGACCGCTCGTGACCGCCCGCCAGGTCGGCATGTACGTGTCGCGTCAGCTCACCGACATGTCGTACCCCGCGATCGCCCGAGAGTTCGGGAACCGAGATCACACCACGGTCATCCATGCCGTCGACAAGATCGACAACCTGATGCGGGAGCGTCGCCAGATCTACGATCAGGTGACCGAGCTCATCCAGCGCATCAAGATGGGCTGACCGTTTCCGTGGGGCAGCCTTTGCTGTTGTCGGCTCCGTGTGGTCAGCCTTTCTGTGGTCAGCCTTTCTGTGGACAGCACTGTGCACCACCGGGGGACATCGCGGTGGACGAAGCCTGGTCATCCACCGATGGCGCGCTCTACGCTGGTCACCCCGCCCGGGCCTGTGCACCGGTGGGGATGAAAAGGGGACTAGGATTTACCCTCTGACCTGCGACAACAGGACTCTTTCCCCAATCCACAACCCCTATTACAAGCTCCTAGTAGTTTTTACCCTTTACCGAAAGAACAACAGCGCATGAAGTTCAGATGTGAGCGGGAAGCGTTCGAGCGGGCACTTGGCCTCGCCGGGCGAGCGGTGAGCGGGCGCGGTGGCGCCCTTCCGGTGTTGTCCGGGGTGCACTTGGTTCTCGAGGGTGACACGTTGCGCCTCACCGGCAGCGATCTCGATCTGACCATTTCGGTCGAGCTCACCGTGGCCGGCGAACAAGACGGTGTCGCGGTGTTGCCGGCGAAGCTGGCCGCCGACATCGTGCGCGCCGTAGCCGACGGCAAGGTGGAAATGACCGTCGATAGCGAAGAAGCCCATCTGAGCGCCGGTCGTTCGGAGTTCTCGCTTCGGGTCATTCCGGCCGATGAGTTCCCCCAGTTGCCCGAACCGTCCGCCGATGCGGTGAAGATCGACGCGACCGAGTTCAAAGATGCCCTGCGCCAGGTCACCCCGGCCGCGTCCGCCGACGATTCGCGCCCCATCCTCACCGGTGTGTTGATGGCCGCTGAGGACGACGGCCTGCGCCTCGTGGCCACCGACTCGTACCGGTTGTCGGTGCGCGACCTACCCGGGTCGACCGTCCTGGCGTCCGATCAAAGCGTGCTGGTGCCGTCTCGGTCGTTGAACGAGCTCGCTCGAGTCCTGGGCGACGACGATGACCTCACGCTGCGGCTCGGTGAACACGACGCCACCTTTGAGGTCGGTGCCGTTCGGGTGACCACCCGGTTGATCGAAGGCGATTTCCCGAACTACCGCGGGCTCATCCCGAGCAGTCAGCCCAACAAGTTGACCGTGAATCGTGAAGCGCTGCTCGACGCGGTGCGCCGGGTGCGGCTGCTGGCCCAGGAATCGACGCCGCTGCGCCTCATCATGAAGGACGGCGTGCTCGAGCTGGTGGCGGTCACCCAGGACGTCGGCCAGGCTCAGGAGGCCGTAGATGCCTCCTTTGACGGCGCTGAGCTCACCGTGGCATTCAACCCGGAGTACCTGCTCAACGGTATCGAGGTCACCGGCGGCGAGGAGATCACGCTCGAGACCGTCGACGAGCTCAAGCCGGCGCTGCTACGCCGCGTCGGCAGCGATGACTACCTGTACCTGCTCATGCCGGTCCGGGTCTCCTAGAGCATCGGATGCACCTTCGCCGACTGTGGCTCACCGACTACCGCGGCTATGAAAATCTCGATGTCACCCTGCCCGACGGCTTGACCGCGGTCCTCGGCGACAACGGGGAGGGCAAGACCAATCTCGTCGAGGCGCTCGGCTGGTTGTCGACCCTCACGTCGTTTCGGGGTGCACCCAACGAGGCCCTGATCCGGCTGGGGGCCGAAAGCGCCGTCGTTCGGGCCGAAATCGACGTGGATGGCCGCGATGTGCTCCTCGAGGCCGAGCTGCCGCGCCAGGGCCGACTCCGGGTCCAGGTGAACCGTCAGAAACTGCAACGCACGCGCGAACTGCTGGGCGTGCTGCGGGTGTCGGTGTTTTCCCCCGACGACCTCGATCTCATCAAGGGCGGACCGGGCGAGCGGCGCCGCTTCCTCGACGAGACCATCGTGGCGCGCCACCGCAAATACGACCAAGTCCGTACCGATGTCGACAAGATCCTGAAACAACGCAACGCCCTGCTGAAAGGCTCGGGCGGCCGGATGAGCGACGACGTGCGGTACACCCTCGACGTTTGGGATGCGAAATTGTCGGCCGCGGGGGAGGAGCTCGTGCGGGTTCGGCTCGAAACGCTCGACCTGCTGGTGCCGGAACTCACCACCGCCTACGACCAGCTGGCCCGCCGCCCCGCCGAGGTCACCGCCACCTATGTGGCACCGTGGCGCGACGTCGGGTTGGCCGAGGCGTTGGCGGCGTCGCGCAAGGATGATCTGCGACGCGGGGTCACCACGGTGGGGCCCCACCGTGACGACCTCGCACTCGCCATCGGGGGCCTGCCCTCGCGCACGCACGCTTCGCAGGGTGAACAACGCTCGCTCGCGCTCTCGCTGCGCCTCGGCGCCCACCGATTGTTGGCCGCGGAGTCCGGCGTGGCGCCGCTGCTCGTCCTCGACGACGTGTTCTCCGAACTCGATGTCGAGCGCAGCGACGCACTGCTCGCCCACCTGCCGCCCGGCCAGGCGTTGTTGACCTCGGCGATCGGACTTCCGCCGCGGGCCGATCCCGATCTGGTTTTGCGCATACACGAACATCATCTGCGCGCCGACACGGCTGCAGCCGAGCTCGATCTGCGCGACGCTGAGACGATGTCAGACCCCGATCAGGTTCTTCCCCAGCCGGTGGATAACCCGGTGGATGGCGAGCGGACCGCACCGTGAACCGAGCCAATCGAGGTGGACCCGATCGAAACGGCGGCGGGCGCTCCGGGCCGCGGCCGGTGCAACAGGGCGTCGACCGACTGCTGGTGCACCTTCGGGCCCCCCGGCGCGACACCGTGGCCGATGTTTTCAACCGATGGGACGACCTCGTGGGGCCCGGCCTCGCCGCCCATACCGAGCCGCTGGCGATTCGGGATGGCTGCCTGGTGGTGGCGGTCGATGACACGGCCTGGGCGAGCCAGCTCGAGTGGGCCCAACAGGACCTTTTGGCGGCGCTGCGAACCGAGCTTGGCGACGACAGCCTCGTGCGACTCGAGGCGCGGGTTCGCGACGTCTCCTGACCGCCTGGTCCACCGGCCGCGGCGGTGTCACACCCCCGGTGCTTGCGAGCGACACCATGACCGGAAAATCACCGCATTTCTGGTAGAATGACAAGGTTGTGATACGCCGAATCTGCCTTGAAATTTCAGTAGTTTCAACCCCTTCGGCCCGACGAATTCCCCCGCTGTGCACCTCGTGCGAGGAGAAGGCCTGACGTGGCCCCCGAAACCCCTGAAACCGAATCGATCGACGATGCGTCGAACGATGCCGAACCAACGGCGAAGAACGCCGCCAAAACCGAGCCGGTGACGCCGTCGACACCCGATGAGGAGCGCTCCTACGGAGCGGCCGACATCACGGTGCTCGAAGGCCTCGAAGCGGTCCGCAAGCGCCCCGGCATGTACATCGGCTCCACCGGCCCTACCGGGTTGCATCATCTCGTCTATGAGGTCGTCGACAACTCCGTCGACGAGGCCATGGCCGGCTATTGCAAGAGCATCAAGGTTTCGTTGCTCGACGACGGCGGCTGCGAGGTCGTCGACGACGGCCGCGGTATCCCCGTCGGAGCCCACCCCAAATACGACGGCATGAGCGCCGCCGAGGTGGTGCTCACCGTGTTGCACGCCGGCGGCAAGTTCGGGGGCGAGGGCTACAAGGTGTCCGGTGGTCTCCACGGCGTGGGGGTCTCGGTGGTCAACGCGCTCTCCACCCAGGTCGAGGTCGAGATCGACCGGGACGGCAAGCGGCACTACATGGACTACATCGAGGGCGGCCAACTCAAGACGCCGCTCGAGGTGCGCGGCGACGCCCCCGAGGGCCGAACCGGCACCACCGTGCGCTTCTGGCCCGACGGTTCGATCTTTGAAGAGACCCGGTTTCGCGCCCAGACACTGCTCGAACGCTTCCAGATGATGGCGTTTCTGAACAAGGGCCTGGAGATCTCTTTCCGGGATCTGCGCAGCGCCGCCGATGGCCTGCCCACCGGCTCCCCGGAGTGGACCACCTACCGCTACGACGGCGGCATCATCGATTTCGTCAGCCATCTCAACCAGTCCAAAGAGGCGCTGTTTGAGACCGTCGGGTACTTCGAGGCCATCGAGGAGGACCAGGAGGTCGAGATCGCGTTCCAATGGAACACGGCGTTCAACGCCGACGGTCTGCACAGCTTCGCCAACGGCATCACCACCATCGAAGGCGGCATGCACGAGGAGGGCTTCCGCAAGTCGCTCACGAACGTGATGAACCGCTACGCCTTCGACAAGGGCATCCTCAAAGACGGCAAGGACGATCGCCTCCAGGGCGAGGACATCCGCGAAGGGCTCACGGCCATCATCAGCGTCCGCCTCACCGACCCGCAGTTCGAGGGCCAGACCAAGGGCAAGCTCGGCAACGTGTCGATTCGTTCGTTGGTCGAACGGTCGACCAACGAACACCTCGCCGACTGGCTCGAAGAACACCCCAACGAAGCCAAGGCCATCCTGGGCAAGACCATCGCCGCCCAGCGGGCCCGGTTGGCGGCCCGCCAGGCCCGCGATCAGGCCCGGCGCAAGTCGGCGCTCGACGGGGCCGGCATGCCGGACAAGTTGAAGGACTGTTCGTCGCGCAATCCCGACGAGTGTGAGGTCTTCATCGTCGAGGGCGACTCGGCCGGCGGTTCGGCCGTCCAGGCGCGCGATCCACGCACGATGGCCATCCTGCCCATCCGGGGCAAGATTCTCAACGTCGAGCGGGCGCGTATCGACCGCATGCTCAAGAACACCGAAATCCAGACCATCACCCAGGCGCTCGGCGCCGGTGTCGGCGAGGAATTCGACGTTGAGAAGATCCGCTACGACAAGGTGATCCTGCTGTGTGATGCCGACGTCGACGGCAGCCACATCCGCACCCTGTTGCTTACGTTCTTCTTCCGGCAGATGAAGGAACTCGTCGAACAGGGCCACGTGTACATCGCCCAGCCGCCGCTGTATTCCACCCTGGTGGGCAAGGAAAAGATCTACCTCAAAGACGACGCGACCAAAGATGAGTTTCTCGTCGCCAACCCGGACCACAAGAACGACTTCCAGCGCCTGAAGGGCCTCGGCGAAATGGACTTCGACGAGTTGGCCGAAACCACCATGGACCGCGATACCCGCACGCTGTTGCAGGTCTCGGTCGAGACCGCGGTGATCGCCGACGAAGTGTTTTCGACCCTCATGGGCGAGGACGTCGAAAGCCGCAAGCACTTCATCCAGACCAACGCCAAAGACGTGCGCTTCCTCGACATCTGAGCCGCAACCCTTCCCCTGAGCACGAACCCCCTGAGCACGCACCAGTAGTAGGACCCCCACATGAGTGACGAAACCGGCGACCCCACCAACGATGACGAGCCGACGGGCGACACCCCCGACGGCGCCCCGGCCGACGCGGCCGAAGCGCCCGGCGAGGATCCCATCACCGCGGTGACGCACGGCGAGATCGAACCGATCGAGATCCAGGAGGAGATGGAACGCTCCTTCCTCGACTACGCCATGTCGGTCATCGTCTCGCGGGCGCTGCCCGACGCCCGCGACGGCCTGAAGCCCGTCCATCGCCGCATCCTCTGGGGCATGTACGACCTCCGGGCGCTTCCGAACCGCCCGACGATGAAGTGCGCCCGCGTCACCGGCGAGGTGATGGGCAAGTACCACCCGCACGGCAACCTCGCCATCTACGCCGCCCTGGTGCGCATGGGCCAGAACTTCAGTCTGCGCCATCCCCTCATTCACCCCAAGGGCAACTTTGGGTACTCGCCCGACGACAGCCCGGCCGCCGAGCGATACACCGAATGTCGCCTCTCGGCGATCTCGCTGAAGATGCTCAGCGACATCGACGAGAACACCGTCGACTTCATCGACAACTACTCCGGTGAGTTCGAGGAACCGTCGGTGCTGCCGGCGCGATTCCCCAACCTGTTGGTCAACGGCAGCCAGGGCATCGCCGTGGGCATGGCGACCAACATCCCGCCGCACAACCTCGGCGAGGCCATCGACGCCACGATGCACCTTATCGACAACCCCGAGGCCACGCCGCTGGATCTGATGGAGTTCGTGAAGGGCCCGGACTTTCCGACCGGCGGCTACATCATGGGTCGCGCCGGCATGCGCGACGCCTATGAAACCGGCCGGGGTTCGATCAAGATGCGCGCCCGCGCCGAGATCGTCGAAGAGGGCAGCCGCAGCAAGATCGTCATCACCGAACTGCCGTACCAGGTGAGCCCCAATCAGGTGCTGCTCAAGATCAAGGACCTGGTCGACAGCCGCGAGATCGAGGGCATCACCGGCGCCGACGACTTCTCCGCCAAGGGCGAGACCCGGCTCGAAATCCGGCTCAAGCGCGATGCGCCCGGCCTGGTCATCCTCAACAACCTGTACAAGCGGACCCCGTTGCAGACGACGTTCTCGGTCAACACCGTCGCTCTCGTCGACGGGGTGCCCCGCACGCTCAACCTGCGCGAGTTGTTGATCGCCTACGTCGATCACCAGCGCGAGGTCATCACCCGCCGCTCCCAGCATCGTCTCGACAAGGCCGAGGCCCGTCGTCACATCGTCGAGGGGCTGCTGCGCGCCCTCGACATGATCGACGCCATCATCGATCTCATCCGGGGTTCGGAGGATCGGCCGATGGCTCGCGAAGGGTTGATGGCCGACCCGTTCTCGTTCAGCGAGATCCAGGCGAACCACATTCTCGACATGAGCCTGGGTCAGCTCACGCGGCTCGGAAAGTCGAACCTCGAAGCCGAACTCGCGACCCTGCTCGAAACCATCGCCGAACTCGAAGCGATTCTCAACGATCCCGGCCGCCGCGATGCGGTGATCAAAGATGAACTCACCGAGGTGCGCGACGAGTTCGCCAACCCGCGCCGCAGCGAGATCACCTTTGATCCGGGCGACCTCGACATCGAGGACCTCATCGACGATGAGGAGCTCGTGTTCACCATGAGCGCCACCGGCTACGTGAAGACGGTTTCGGTGACCGAGTTCAAGACCCAGGCGCGTGGCGGTCGCGGCGTGGCGGGGACGAGCCTGAAGGACGAGGACTACGTGGTCAACATGATCCACACCTCGGCCCACGCCTACCTGTTGTTCTTCTCGAGCACCGGCCGGGTGTATCGCCTCAAGGCGCACCAGGTACCGATGACGAGCCGCACCGCCCGCGGCACCCACATCGCCAACCTGTTGCCGTTGCAGGATGGCGAGCTCATCAAGGCGATCATCGACACCCGCGATTACGAGACCAACCGGTACCTGTTCTTCGCCACCCGGAAAGGCCGGGTGAAGAAGACCCTGTTCACGGCGTATGACAGCTCGCTGAAGGCGGGCCTGATCGCCATCAAGTTGAATGACGAGGACGAACTCGTCGAGGTCATCCCGGTGAACGAAGGCGATGACATCTTCCTGGTGTCGCGCAACGGGCAGACCATCCGCTTCGACGAGGACAAGGTTCGCGCCATGGGCCGCACCGCTGCCGGAGTGAAGGGCATGAAGTTCCGCGAGGACGACGAGCTGGTGGCCTGCGACGTGAGCCGCGAGGACGTCATGTTCCTCACCGTGACCTCCGAGGGTTACGGCAAGCGCACCGAACTCGAGCAATACCCGCAAAAGGGTCGGGGCGGGCTCGGCGTGCGGGGTATCAAGATCACCGAAGGCAAGGGCCATGTGGTCGCTGCCTTCATGGTCGGCGATGGTGACGACGTCTTCGTCATCGGCGACGGCGGCACGATCATCCGGATGGCCGTGGCCGACATCTCGGTCCAGGGCCGCAGCGCCAGCGGCGTGCGGGTGATGAACATGAGCGAGGGCCGTGAGGTCGCCGCCGTGGCTCCCGCCCTGTCCGCCGACGAAGACGAGGACGTCGACGTCGACAGCGATGTGGATGGCGACAGCGATGGCGACAACGCCGAAGCCACCGTCGACGGTACGGTCGAAGATGCCGTAGAAGATGCCGTCGACGGTGCGACAGAACCCGCCGACGAGGGTGGCGAAGCCACCGAATAGACCTCACCGCTGCACTTCCCCCGCAGCCGCCCATCCACCGGACAATCGGTGGGGGAGCACAAACGGTGTTGTCTACCGTCCAGAAACGTACCGCTCGGCCACCGGCCGGTGAACGCCAGCGCGCCCGAGGCGCGGCAACCCTGGTGGTCATCGCCGCCCTTGGGGTGTTGATGCTGGCGATCGTGACCATTGCTCACGTCGCCGGGGTGGCCGTCGACCGCGCGCACGCCCGCGCGGCCGCGGATGCCACCGCGCTCGCGGCAGCGGCGGCGGGACCTGACGCCGCCGGGCGTATCGCCGCAGCCAACGGCGCGACCGTGGTCGCGCTCACCACCCGCGGGGCCGACACCACCGTGACCGTAACGGTCGGTCGGGCCCGGGCCGAAGCGACCGCCCGACGCGAGATCATCTGGGACCGGGACCCCTGAACCACGCGCGGTGGCAGGCGAGATTTCGCGCCCGCCAGAGAAATCGTAGGGGTGATGTCTTCGGGCGACCGAATCTCTCGTAGACTGCTCAGCCGTGGCCGCCGAACCGAAGAACCCTGGAAAATCGACCTCCGTCGACGACGGCGATGCTCCGCTCGGCGCCAAGCTGAGCGGCTTTCTCCGCAACGACCCGGTCGTCGCCGACGACCCGGGCTCGTCCGGCTCGCGCCCGTCGGGTGGAGCGGGCACCACATCGGCGCCGCGCAAGCCCGCCCCCAGTGGCAAAAAGAAGAACCCGGGCGCGAAGAACAAGAACCAGAGCGGCGCCAAGAAGAACCAGAGCGGCGCGAAGAACAAGAACCAGAGCTCACCCCGCGGTGGCACCACGACCGCCGAAGCTCCACCGCGCGAACGTCCGCCCCGCCAGCGTCCGCCCCAGGCCCAGCAGCACCAGCCCGCTCCCGCCATGGAGGTCAGCACGGCCGCCCCCGCCCCGACCTGGCGCGACCGCCGGGCCGCCGGCAAGTTGCGGGCCCGCAAGGTTCGGCGCCTCGTCCGCCACATCGAACCGTGGTCCGTGCTCAAGATCGCCCTGCTGTTCAACTTCTGCCTCTGGGTGATCTTCATGATCGCCGGAGTGCTCATGTGGCGAGCCGCCGACCGGTCCAACACCATCGACAACATCGAGAACTTCATCCAGGAACTCTTCGCCCTCGAGAGCTTCGCGTTCGAAGCCGACCAGATCTTCCGCACCTGCGCGATCGGCGGGCTCGTGCTCACCGTGGCCCTCACCGGCTTCGCCGTGCTGATGTCGGTGCTGTTCAACCTCATCAGCGACCTGACCGGTGGGCTTCGAGTCACCGTCATCGAGGAAGAAACGGCGCGGGTGTGGCCCCGCCGCAGCCGCAAGAACATCGGCTGAGCCCAACCGGCACCGCCACCGCGCGGAAACGAGTAGCAAATCCGGGCCCGGGTTAGATACCGTGCACGAGTTCCGGGCCTATAGCTCAGTCGGTTAGAGCGCACCCCTGATAAGGGTGAGGTCGCTGGTTCGATTCCAGCTAGGCCCACGGCGGTTTGACTTGCATGGCAAGTCAAGCCCTTGGGCACTTACTCGCTGGCGCTCGTAACCGCTTCTCGTGGGTTCCACGTCGCTGGCGCTGGTAACCACTTCTCGTGGGTTCCACGCGCTGGCGCTCGTATCCGCTTCTCGTGGGGTGTTCATGGGTGGGGTCGTCGGCCAGGATGGGGTATGGCTGCTCCGTTGAAGGATTCGTTCGGGCCCGAGGTGGCGGAGCGGATAGGCGTGGCTATGCACGATGCGTGGGCCGGCTTTGATCGCGAGCGCTACATCGAGCTGGCGCTCGATGGCTTTGCCGAGCGTGAACTCACGCCGCGGGCCCGCCACATCGCGACCGCCCTGGCCGCTACCTTGCCCGCTGACCGGGCCGAGGCGATCGAGATCCTCATCGCCTCGCTCGGCCCGGAACTCATCGACGCCGAGCTCGAAGGCATGGCCGGGTTCTTCTACCTCCCCCACGTGTACTTCGTGGCCGAACACGGCGTGGCTCACTTCGACCTCGGTATGCGGGCCCAGTACGAGATCACCAAACGCTTCACGGCCGAGTTCAGCATGCGGGCCTTCCTCACCCAGGAGCAGGACCGAACCCTCGCGGTGCTGACCCGCTGGGCCACCGACCCGAACGTGCACGTGCGCCGCCTGGTTTCGGAAGGTTCCCGGCCCCGACTCCCCTGGGCACCGCGGCTCAAGGCGTTCGAGGCCGATCCAACCCCGGTGCTGGCCCTGCTCGAAACCCTCAAAGCCGACCCCGAGGAGTACGTCCGCCGTTCGGTGGCCAACAATCTCAACGACATCGCCAAGGACCACCCGAAACGGGTGGTCGAGGTGGCCCGGCGATGGTGGGACGATGCCGACGACGACCAGCGCCGCATGATCCGGCACGGACTGCGGACGCTGGTGAAGGCCGGGGATCCGGGTGCACTTTCGGTACTCGGCTTCGATGCCTCCTCACCGCTCGAGGTGGGAGAAGTCGCCGTCACCCCCGCCCGGGTCGACATTGGCGACAAGGTCAAGGTTTCGGTCGAGATCACCAACCCGACGACCCGCGTCGGGGTCGGGCTCGTGGACCTGGTCGTCCACTTCGCGAAGGCTGACGGATCGACCGGTCCCAAGGTGTTCAAGGGCGCCGAGGTCACCGTGGCCGCAGGGGAGAACCACACGATTACCAAGACGATCTCGGTGGCCCAACACAGCACCCGAACCCACTATCCCGGAACCCACCGCGTGGATGTGCAACTCAACGGGGTCGTCAGCGAGGGCGCGGCGTTCGATCTCGTCTCGCCGCCGGAGTCGTGAGGTCCCGTTGGAACGAGTCGGTCCGGCGGTGATCGCGAGGTGGCGATCACCTAGTCTTGAACC
The DNA here is from genome assembly GCA_938041035.1 of uncultured Acidimicrobiales bacterium. Classification (GTDB taxonomy): domain Bacteria; phylum Actinomycetota; class Acidimicrobiia; order Acidimicrobiales; family SHLQ01; genus CALHYX01. Next base: position 54,704 of record CALHYX010000030.1, read on the forward strand.
ATGCTTCAGCTCGTCCGCCGCGTGATTGCCATCGTGACCTTTGCCGGCGCGCTCGGGGCGGTTCTGCGGGTCCGCGGCACGGGTGGGACCCCGCCCCAAACCGGGGGCTGGCGGGAGCTTTCGGGCCCCGATCTACGCTGAAATGCGGGTGTCGGTTAGCGGTGTCGGCGCGGTCGGCGCCCGGGCGGCTCGCCAACTGCTGAGCACCGCGGCGGTCGACCAGGTGGTCGTCACCGACGAGCGTTCCCACGTCTCTGATGCCGTCGTCCGTTCGCTCGGCGAAGGGGCGCGCGTAGCGGAGGGCCCCCACGGCTGGCTCGACGACATCGATGTGGCCGTGCTCGCCACCCGGCCCGGCAGCCACGGGGAGTTGGCCCGCACCGCTGTGCTCGCCGGGGTCTCGGTCGTCTCGGTCAGCGATTCGGTCGACGACGTGTCGGCCCTGCTGAGCCTCGATGCTCGGGCCAAGGCCCACGGGTGCCGGGTTATCGCCGGCGCCGGGTTCATGCCCGGGCTGAGCGATGTGCTGGCGGTGCACGCCGCCCGCCAGTTCGATTCGGTCGAAGAGATTCACGTCGCCAAATCCGGCACCGGCGGGCCCGCCTGCGCCCGCCAGCACCACCGGGCGCTCAGCAGCACCTCGCTCGACTGGAAGGACGGTGCCTGGGTGCGCCGGGCGGGCGGATCGGGGCGCGAACTGTGCTGGTTTCCCGAACCGGTGGCGGCCGTCGACTGCTATCGGGCGGCGCTGCCGGATCCGGAACTGCTGCTGGAGGCCTTTCCCGATGCCCAGCGCATCACGGCGCGCATGTCGGCCACCCGCCGCGATCGCATGACGATGCACCTTCCCATGTTGCGCCCGCCGCACCCCGAGGGAGGTCGGGGGGCGATCCGGGTGGAGCTGCGGGGCCGAATCGCGGGCGAGTACCAGGTCGTGACCCTGGGCGCAGCGGACTACCCGGCCGTGGCCTCGGGCGCGGTGGCGTCGCTCGCCGCGGAGTGGATCGGCGCGGGGCGTACCGGCCCCGTCGGTGCGTCGGGCCTCGGACCCGCGGTCGACTCGGTTGCCTTCCTCGATGCCCTGGTGCGGCGCGGGGTGCACCTCTCGGCATTCGCGGGCGCCGACTGACACCGAATCACGGTTACCCAGCCCTGGTGCCACACCCGACAATCGCGGTGTGGGCCGCGCGAACCACGTGCGAACCATCTGTGGATTACCTGTGGATAAATCCTCAAGTTCAGCGGAAAACCAGCCGAAGCTACGCCGGTAGGCAAGATTTCTCGAGTTTTTGCTCAAGGTATTTGCCGCGGGGGCCGAAACCTCAAAGCGTTGGATAAACGACCGGCACCACGCCGGCATGACGAGATTGAGGGCGATACCCCGATGGCCACCAAGCCGACCAAGAACACCACCGAAGCCACGATCGAAGGCACGGGCAAAACCCAGCCGGAACTCTCGGCGATGATCGAAGAGAACCTGCCGCTCGTGAAGCACATCGTGTTTCAGGTGGCGGTGCACTTCCCTCGCCACGTGGAGCGAGAAGAGTTGGCTCGGGCCGGGGCGCTTGGTCTGGTGGAAGCAGCCCGTCGTTACGACGAGGACCGCGGTGTGCCCTTCGACCGGTTCGCCGCTCAACGAATCCGAGGCGCGATCCTCGACGCCGTACGCGCCGCTGACTGGGCGCCCCGCTCGGTCCGCACCCTCGGCCGCAAGCTCGAAAACACCGAGCAGCGCCTCGCCACCCAGCTCGGCCGGGTGCCGAACATGGACGAGATGGCCGAAGCCCTCAACATGAAGCGCTCCGAGCTGCACCGCCTGCAGGACCGCATGTTTCGCTCGGTCGTGCTGGCCCTGGAACACGAAGTCAACGATGACCAGGACGAAGACCTCACCCTCGTGGACGTGCTGATCGACCGCAGCTGTCCCGAGCCGCTCGAAGAGCTCGAGAACCGTGAGATGCACGCCTACCTGCGCGACGCCATCTCGCTGCTGCCCGAACGCCAGCGCCTTGTGGTCGTCGGCTACTTCCTCGAAGGCCGGACCTCCCAGGAGCTCGCCGACTTCCTCGGGGTCACCGAATCCCGGATCTCCCAGCTGCGCTCCGAAGCGTTGCTCATGCTCAAAGACGGCATCCAGGCCCAGTACACCAATGAGCCCATGGTGCAGCCCGAAGACGTCACCGGTCGGGTGGCTCGCCGCAAGGCGGCCTACGCCGGGGCGATCAACGAACACAGCAACTGGCACGACCGGATGGATCGGGTGAACCTCATCGAGTCCGATGCGCCGCCGATTCCGGCTGGTGTTCCCCTCAGCTAGCGCCTTCGCGCCCCAAGAACCGAGGTCACCGCTACGGCGGTACCCCGCAACTCGGATCCCCAGTGCCAAGCCTCAGGCGCTGGGGATTCGATCCTTTTCGGGTGCGGCGTTTCCTGGCGATCTGATTCGGGTGCCGCGGATGCGGGTTCACCGGATCCCGGTCAACCGGTCCCCGGCATGTCGGGCGCCAACTCGGCGGGTAGCGCGTCGGCCACGAGGACGCGCAACGCATCGTGCACCGGTCCGGCCGTGGCGATGCCGTTGCCGCCTTCGGCCCGGTCGGCCCCGGCCAGGTCGGTGAACCGGCCGCCGGCTTCGGTAACCACCACGTACGGGGCGGCGAGGTCCCACAGGTTGGCGATCGGGTCGACCATGGCGTCGACGCGTCCCGTGGCCACGAGCAGGTAGCCGTACGCGTCGGCCCAGGTCCGCATGTGCACACCGGCCGCGCTCAGCCGATCGATGACCTCGCCCCGCCACACCCGCAGGCCGCTGGTCATGAGCCAGGTGCCGGCCACCGCCATCGCCGGTTGCGCCAGGTCGACCCGGCGGCCGTCGAGCCCGGTGGCGTTGGTGCTGTGGAAGCACCCGAGTTCGCGGCCGGCCCATACGCATTCCCCGAGGGCCGGTACGTTGATCACGCCGATCGCCGGCCCGTCGTCGTCGAGCAGGGCCACCAGGTTCGTGTAGAGCGGGACGCCGTGGGTGAACGACTTCGTGCCGTCGATGGGGTCGAGAATCCAGGTTCGGCCCGACGTGCCCTCGGCCAGCCCCTCCTCCTCGCCAAGAATGGCGTCGTCGGGGTACGCGGCGCCGATGGCCTCGCGCAGCAGTCGTTCGGCCGCCCGATCGGCCACCGTCACCGGGCTGCCGTCGCCCTTGTGATCGACGGCCAGGTCGGGCTGGAGGAAGTGCTGCTGGGTGAGGTCGCCGGCCCGACGGGCGATGGAGACGGCGAAGTCGAGATCGGCCTGGGCAGCGGTCATGGGTGCAGCGTAGGGGATCGCCGTCAGCGCAACTGGCGGTCCGCGAGGCGGTCGGCGACCCAGTCGTCGAGCTCGTTCCAGCGGGCGTCGAGCCAGGCCACGAGCTCGTCGTCGGCGGTGGGTATGTCGGTGCGGGCAAATTCCCACAGGCGAACGTCGACCGGCTCGCGGAACGGAACGGAACGGTAGATTCGGCCGAGCGAGGAGAACCGCTCGAACCCGACGTGGCCGACCAGCACGAGGTCGGCGTCCTCGTTGCCGGCGAGCATGGCGAGGGTCCCGCCCGGGCGAACGGGCAGCAGGTGGTTCAGCTTCTGGAGCGACGGGAGCCGTTCGGGATGGCGTTCGCCGACCCGTTCGATCGCTCGCTGAAGCAACCGGGGTCGGAAGAACGTCCCCTCGGGAAAGATGACCGCCACCTCGTCATCGCCGAGATCCTCGGTAAGGGTGCGCAGTGCCGCGAGATCATCGGGGGCCGGCGCGCTGCGGCGAAGGAAGTAGTTGGGCAACCGGTTGCCGACGATGTCGAGGCAGGGTCCGAGCAGCAGGTCTTCCTTCAGGACGTAGCGGAGGCGCCGGTCGAGGGGGCCGGAGAACACCAGCGCGGGGATGATGGCGTCGCCGATGCTCGTGTGCCGGCCGATCACCACTTTGGGCCCGGGGGAGATGTCGTCGAGGCCGGCGACCGACATGGTGAGCCCCAGGGTGGCGTCCGCGGCCCGGAAGAACGCCATGGTCCACAGCCGCTGGAGGCGCCGATGGGCCCCGGGCAGCCGGCGCGGTCGCCCGAATGAGGCAACCCACAGAGCCCCGCAGCCGATCACCCCTGCGGTTTCGATCGCCAAGGTGGCCAGCAGCATCGTGAGCACCCGTACGTGACGAAACCGCCGCTGAAGCAGTACGAGGTCGGCCAGCACCGCCAGCACCGCCAGGACGGGAAACGCCAGCACCGCAACCACGTCAAGGCACAGCAGGGTCGTTAGGGTTAAGGATCGACGCCGGACCGGACTGGTCAACACCCGATCCTGGAAAATCGGGTCTTCGAACAACCTTCCCACCAACAAATCCTAAACCGGCCCGTCGAGTCGACGATGGGTCAAACCGGCGCTGTTTTCCCGTGAGTGCGCTGAGGAGACGACAACCTTGACCGAGAAGGCGTCCTGGGGCGAGCACCTCATCGTCGCTCCGACGTTTGCCGATGTCATCGCCGGCATCTCGGTCGCCCTCGTGTTGTTGCCCCAATCGTTGGCCTACGCCGAGATCGCCGGAATGCCGCCCGCCGTCGGGCTGATGGCCGCAGCACTCCCCCCGATCATCGGTTCGCTGCTGGCCTCGTCGCCGTGGCTGCAGACCGGGCCGGTCGCGCTTACGAGCCTCCTGACCTTCGGCGTCCTCAGCGAACTCGCAACGCCCGGAACGATGGACTACGTCAAGCTCGGTACGTTGCTGGCGTTGGTCGTGGGAATCACCCGCACCCTGCTCGGTCTGGCGCGACTGGGGTCGATCGCCTACCTGATGACGGAACCGGTGCTGGTGGGGTTCACCTCGGCCGCCGCGCTGACGATCATGGCGTCGCAGCTCGACTCGTTCATGGGAGCCGACCCCGCCAGTGAAGGCGTGTACCCGCGGGTGTGGGACACGATGATCGACCCGGGTTCGTGGAACTGGGCGGCCATCGGGCTCGGTCTGCTCACGATGGCGATCGTGGCGGGTGTGCGCCAGATCCACCGGCTCATTCCCGGCGTGCTCATCGCCGTGGTCGTCGGCATCGTCGCGTCGCGGCTCGGCGACTTCGACGGTGAGGTGGTGGGTGACCTGCCCGGTACGCTGCCGTCGCTGTCGCTCAGCTACGACTGGTCGGCCCTGGGCGATCTGTTGATCCCCGCGCTGGTGATCGCGCTCGTCGGTTTCGCCGAACCCTCCTCGATCGCCCGGCTGTTCGCCAAGGAGAGTGGCACCCGCTGGAACGCGGATCGCGAACTGCTCAGCCAGGGTCTGGCCAACCTCACCTCCAGCGTCTCGGGCGCCTGGCCGGTGGGTGGATCGTTCAGCCGGAGCTCGCTGAACCGCCAGGCCGGCGCCCGCACCCGCTGGAGCGGTGCGATCACCGGGGCGACGGTGTTGATCAGCCTGCCGTTCAGCACCGCACTGGAGCCACTGCCCAAATCGGTGCTCGCCGGGATCGTCATCGGCGCGGTGTACCGCCTCTTCGATTTCCGGGGACTGTGGGGCCTTTGGGGCCGATCGGTACCCCAGGCCCTGATCGCCGCGATCACCTTCATCAGCGCGATCCTGCTGTCGCCGCGCATCGACCAGGCCGTCCTGGTGGGCGTGGTGTTGGCGCTGCTGGCGCGCTTTGGTTTCGGTACGGACTCACCCCACGGGGTGCTGCCGCCGATCGATGAAGAAGTTGACGAACTTTCGGCGATCGATCCCGACGCATAGGGGCTACCGTGTCGCTCCGGAGGAATCGATGAGCCAGCTAACCCGCCTGACCACGAACGAGTTCGATGTGGTGCTCGCCCTCACCGATCAGGGTCCACACCTCGCGTACTTTGGCGCGCCGCTCGGGCCCGACGCCGACCTGGCCGCCACGCTCGCAGCTCTGGGCCGGCCGGTACCCAACGGCGGCCTCGACATCGAACCGGTGATCACCCTCGTACCGGAGCACGGTTCTGGATTTCCCGGTCGGCCGGGCCTCGCCGGCCGGTCGCCGGGCGGATCGGGCTGGGCCCCGCGATTCATCGATCATGAGGTCGACGAACAGCCCGGATCGATCACCGTCACCAGCGTCGAACCGGTGGTGGGTCTGCGCCTGGTCACCACCCTCCAACTCGATGCCGAGGTCGGCGTGCTCGACCTGGCGACCACGCTCGAAAACACCGGCGAGCGGCGCTATCTGCTCGACCGGCTCGGGGTCGCGGTTCCCCTCCCCGCGGTAGCCGCCGAGGTCCTGTCGTTCACCGGCCGGTGGTGTGGGGAATATCGGCCCCGCCGCATCGACTGGGATGCCGGTGTGTGGAGCGTCGAAAATCGGCGGGGGCGCACGTCGCACGACCACGTGCCCGTCGCCTTTGCGGGTACCGCCGGCTTCGGCGAGGACCACGGCGAAGTCTGGGGTGTACACCTGGCGTGGAGCGGCAACAGCGAAGTGCGGGGCGAACGGTTGACCGATGGTCGCCGTCTCTTCCAGGCCAACGAACTGCTGTTCACCGGCGAGGTCGTCCTCGAACCGGGGGAGAGCTACACCAGTCCGACCCTGCGCACCGCCTATTCCGCCCGCGGGCTCAACGGGGTGAGCGCTGCGTTTCATCGGGCCATCCGGTCCTACGGCAACATCCCCGGCGTCGATCGGCCGCGAGCGGTGCTGTTGAACACGTGGGAAGCGGTGTACTTCAACCACGACCTCGCCACCCTGACCGGGTTGGCCGATCGGGCCGCCGAGGTGGGCATCGAACGCTTCGTGCTCGACGACGGCTGGTTCCACGGTCGGCGCAGCGATGACGCCGGGCTGGGCGACTGGTGGGTAGACGCCGACGTCTGGCCCGACGGTCTGGCGCCACTCATCGACCATGTGCGCGGTCTCGGACTCGAGTTCGGTATCTGGGTCGAACCCGAGATGGTGAACCCGGACTCCGAGCTGTATCGCAGCCATCCCGACTGGGTGCTCACCGACCCGGACTACGAACCCGTCCTGGGGCGGAACCAGCTCGTGCTGAACCTCGCCAACCCCGATGCCTACGCCCACATTTTCGAACACCTCGACCGGCTGCTCGCCGATCACGACGTCGGTTATGTGAAGTGGGATATGAACCGTGATCTCGTGCACGCATCGCACCAGGGGCGCGCCGGCGTGCGGGATCAGACGCTGGCCGCCTATCGCCTGATCGATGAGCTGGGTGCCGCTCACCCCGACGTGGAGATCGAGAGTTGTTCGTCGGGCGGGGCCCGGGCCGATCACGAGATCCTCAAGCGCACCGTGCGGCTCTGGGCATCGGATTGCAACGACGCGCTCGAGCGCCAGACCATCGATCGGGGGTACTCCTACCTTTTTCCTCCCGAGGTCGTCGGGTCCCACATCGGGCCGACCGTGTCGCACACCACCGGTCGGCGGCACGGCCTGGCGTTCCGGGCGGCGACCGCCTTTTTCGGTCACTTTGGCGTGGAATGGAACCTGTTGGACACCCCGGAGTCCGACCGCGCCGCGCTGGCGGAGTTCATCGCCCTCCACAAGGAGCACCGCGCCATGCTGCACAGCGGCGACTATCGGCGTTTCGATCACCCCGATCCGTCGGCCCACGCCCACGGGGTGATCGCCACCGATCAGGGCGAAGCGATCGTGTCCTATGCCCAGCTGACCTCGCCTCGGGCGGCCACGCCGGAACCGCTGCGCGTCACCGGCCTCGACCCCGACACCCGCTACCGGGTGCGCCCGCTCGCGTTGCCCGACGAGAAGCTCGGCTCTCACAAACAGCTCCCGGGTTGGGTCACCGCCGGTTCGGTCGAGCTGTCCGGCCGGCAGTTGATGCACCACGGTCTGCAACTCCCCGTGCTGCACCCCGAATCGGCGTACCTGCTGCACCTGGTCCGGGTTTGAGCGCTTAGGCTCAGCGGTCATGGTCGACAAGGGAGCGGGTCTCCAACCGGGCGCCGAACACTACCGGGCGTTCGTGGGTCCACCCGAGGACTACGACCTGCTCAGCGCGCTCCAGATCGGGCTGTTGTTCGCGCTGGGTCTGCGGGAATCACATCACCTGTGCGACGTCGGTTGTGGCTCCCTGCGGGCCGGACGCCTGTTGATGAGCTACCTCGAGCCGGGCCACTACTGGGGGCTCGAACCCGAGGAGTGGGCCGTCGAAGCCGGCATTGCCGAGGAACTGGGTCAGGAGTTTGTCGATCTGCACCGGCCTCAGTTCCGCTTCGCCGGCGACTACGGCGTGAGCGCCTTCGACCAGTCGTTCGATGTGGTGCTGGCCCAGTCGGTGTTCAGCCACACCTACGCCGACGACGCGGCCACATTGCTGCGCGAAACCTCGGCCGCCCTGGCCCCCGACGGGGTACTCGTCGCCACGTTCTACGAGCGCGATGCCCGCAGCGCCCATCTGCCCGACCCCGCTGAGGGTTCGGGATGGAGCTACCCGGGCAATGTGGCCTACAAGTGGGGGCAGTTCGCCGAACTCGCGAGCGCCGCCGGGCTGGCGATCGCCCGGCTCGACTGGCATCACCCTCGCCAGATCTGGTTTCTCGCCGGACCCAAGGGCTCGGGCGTCATCCCCCGCGCCGCCCGCATCCAGCGCCCGACCGTCGACTAGTTACCGGTCCCTTTCACGTCGATAAAGGGGGCGGCTCGGCGTGGCTCCGACGGGCGTAGCCCAGCACGTCGAAGTCGTGGGCGTAGATGCGGTTCACCAGCGCGATGGTCATGGGGCCGTAGAACGAGTTGGTGGCGGGCACGAGGTCGGGGATCTCGGGGCTGATCGGGAATGGCCGGTCGCCGACGTAGTCGTCGTTGGTGTCGTACACGGTCACGTGGCTGCTTTGGCGCAACCGTTCGTAGTCGGCCGCGCTGGTCTCGGGCAGTTCGTAGTGGCGCTCGACGGCGCGGAGGCTGTCGAGACCGTCCTCGACCCGATACACCCGGTCGAGCGGCGCGAACGTCTCGACCAGGCCGCGCTGGAGGTAGCCGTGCTCGTCGCAGCGACCCTGGGGCACCAGTGTCTCCATGGCGGTGAGGTACCGCTCGAACGAATAGGGCTCGTCGAGGCCGATGCCGAGCACCTCGGCCACCGGTTCGCGAGGTCGCGTCTGGCGCAGGGAATGCAGGAAGGAGCTGACCGCCCGCTTGTACGGGTCGCGGGCGATGCGCAGCAGCGGCGGGATCGCCAACTCGCCGCGGATGACCGCGGTGGCCTTGTCGTTGTGCCAGGGCGTGGTGGTGAGGATCTGCGTGCGGATGCGGTGCGGCCACACCTCGGGATCGATGGGGATCTGGTGATGATGCAGAAACCACTTCACCGCGAACGTGCTGGCGGCCCGACCCGACATCAACAGTGCGAGGGGCCGATCGCGAAACAACATCGGCCGCATGCTCGGCACGCCGTAGTGCTCGGTTCGGTACGCGGTGCCGCGTTTGAAGGTGTCGCGCCGCAGGTCGATATCGACGGTTCGGGGTTCACCGGTGGCGGGCTCGTCGTGACTCATCGCTCGCGCTCGAGTTCGGGCGCATAGCCCAGGTGATCGAAGTCGGCGGCGTAGATGGCCGCGATCCGCTCGATCGCGCGCGGGGTCAGGAAGTGCGTGGCCCGTGGGATCGTCCGGGCCACGTCGCGGCCGGGGGTGAACGCCATCTCGTCGACCGGCCCGGCGGCGGCGCTCGGTGCATCGTCGACGTAGGTGGTCGCGTGGGTCGATCCGCCGCGAAGCGCGGCATAGGCCTCGTCGGTGGTCGGGCGCAGACCCAATTCGGCCTCCAGGGCGCGCAGGCCCTCGATGCCGTCCTCGATGCGGTGGACCGATCCGGTACCCACCAGCGACTCGATCAGCGATGTCTGCAACGAGCCGTGTTCGTCGCAGCCTCCCGTCGGTACGAGTGTGGCCATGGCGTCGAGGTACTCGATGAAGCTGTAGGCCTCCTCGGGCTCGCGGCCGAGGTGGGCGGCCACCGGGCGGCGCGGGCGAAGCTGGCGCAACGAATGCACGAACGCGCTCACGCAGCGGCGAAAGGGATTTCGGGCCACCCGCACCACGTGGGGCACCGGCGCGTCGGCATCGACGATGCTGCGCACCCGCTTGCGGTGCCACTCGGCCGGGAGCAGTTGTTCCATGCGGACCCGGTGCGGCCAGTTGAATTCCTCGACGATGTCGTGGTGATGCACGAACCACTTCACCGCGAACGTGCTCCCGGCCCGCCCGGCCATGGTCAGCGCCAGATCGTGGTCGCGAAACACCAGCGGCCGAACGCTCGCGGCGCCGTACTTCTCGGCGAGGAACAGGGTGTCGCCCACAAAGGCGTCCTGCCACTGCTCGGGGGTGACGTGGTCCGGCCGCATCCTCAGCCGCGCGGAAACAGCACGGTCTGGTTCGCCGTCCCGGTGTTGGCCAGTACCCGAATGCGGGTGAGCAACAGCGTGGCGATCCGCCATTGGCCCTCGACCCGTCGGTAGGTCTCGGTGTACCAACCGGTGCCCCACATGTGGCCAAGACCGGCCTCGGGCGGCCAGAACAGATGATCCTCCATCGACCACACGCCGCTCGCGGTATCGCCGTCGACACTGATCTCGGCCATGTGACCGTGATGCACCGTCGGGACGTGATCGATCATTGGTTGGAGGAAGTCGACGTAGTTCTGGGCGCCGTCTATCGAAAAGTCCGGACCCACGTCGTCGGGGGTTTCGATGTGGACGTCGTCGGTGAACACCTCGCGCCATTCGGCCCACCGTTTCTGATCGAGCAGGCGAAAGTACCGGGCCTTGAGTTGGCGGATCGCCTCGATGTCGGCGAGGGCGGCGGGTGGCGGTGGGGCGACGCTCATCCCTGGATTTCTAGCATCCGGCCGGTGCCCGGACGCCGGGATGGCTCACCAGAGGGTGTCCTGAGCGGCCGCCGGCGGGGGCGGATCCGGCAGGGGTTCGAGCGTCGGAACCCGGGCGGCGACCTCGCAGTGGAATCGCCGGTTCAGTTCGGGAGCCAGCCGATTGTCGGGGGTGTGGATCATCACGTGGGGGCGGCGACCCTGCTCGATCCACGCGGCGACCTTGGCCACCCACGGCTGCCAGTGATGGGCGGTCGCCTCCGCGTTGGACTGGCCGATGAACCGGACCACCGGGTCGGCAGCGGTCGCCACCGGACGCACGGCGAGCCGGGGCTTGTTCTCCCACGCCTCGTGCTCCTCGCGGGTTTTCGGCGGGGCGGCGAACAGCGCCCGGGTGTCGATGAGCACCCGGTCGACACCGTGGCGGTGCAACAAGTCGTTGACCTCGCGTTCGGCCGGGCCGTCGGCTTCGAAGTCGCGATGGCGCACCTCGACCGACCAGGAAACGTCGCGCGGCACCTCGGCGAGGAACCGATCGAGCACGGGAAGGTCCTCGGGCTCGAACGACGCGGGGAGCTGCACCGACAGGGGCCCCATGCATTCGCGCAGTGGAGCGATCCGTTCCAGGAACACCCGCAGCTCGGCGTCGGCGTGGCGCAGCTTCCGGTCGTGGGTCACCTCGCGGGGGACCTTGAACAGGAACCGAAAGCCCGGCGGGGCCATCTCTCGCCAGCGGTCGACCGTTTCGGCATCGGGCAGGGCATAGAACGTGGTGTTGCCCTCCACCGCGTTGCACCACTGGGCATAGACCGCCAGTTCGGCCCCGCTCCGGGTGCTCGCCGGGAAGTACGGCCCCACCCAGGCCCGGTTGGCCCACATCGGCGCACCCACCCAGAGTCGATCCGGGGTCGGCGGGTCCGAGTGGTCGGCGGCGGCCTGGGCAGAAGGCTGGGGCTGGTTGGAGAGCACCGCTGGCGATGCTAGACAACGGCCCATGTCGCTGCTGCCGCCCGATGACGATCTCGAGTTGATGCACACCCGCGACTACGAGACGCGCGTGTACCTGCTCGACGCCACCACCCTCCTCGTGCGCGGGGCGATCTCGGACCGCAAACCACCCGGGCTCTACGTGGTCGACGACCCCGATGGGCTCGAAATCCACCAGATGCAGCTCGAACTCACCGTGTCGCTGCCCGACCTGGTCATCATCGCGGCTCGCGTCGGCTTCGAAAGTCACCCTCACGAGACCTGCCCCTCGATCGCCGACCGATACGGGTCGCTCGTGGGTGCCAGCATCAGCCGCGGCTTCAGCCGGAAGGTCAGCGACCTGTTCGGCGGGGCCCAGGGCTGCACGCACACCAACGCGCTCCTGCGGGCGATGGCTCCGGCCGTCGTGCAGTCGACCTGGTCGGTGTCGCTGCACCAGAACCGGGGTTCGGCCAAACCGACCGGGTTCGCCGACCCGGAGGAACGGGCTCGGCGGGTAGCGGCCAACACCAACACCTGCCACGTCTGGGCCGAGGACGGCGAGCACGTCGCCGCGCTGCACGCGGGCGAAGTGCCCGTCGCCCCGCTTCAGGTGCGCCGCCGGTTGGCCGAACTCGGTCGTGAGGGTGAGAACTGGCGGATGGGCTGACGTGGCGGGCTCGGGCGTCACGGACAACCCGGAACCGGGCGCGACACCGCCGCTGGCCAACCGCATGCATGCGCTGCTGCCCGACGGCGACGACGGCTGGGGCATGGTCGACAAGGCCCGCGCACTACAGGCCGACGGGGTCGACGTCGTCATGCTCACCATTGGCGACCACGACTTCGTCACGCCCGAACCCATCGTCGATGCGCTGATCGACAGCCTGCATCGCGGTCGCCACCATTACGCGGAGATTCCGGGCATCAAGCCGCTGCGCCAGGCGATCGCGGCCCGTTCGACCCGGCTGCTCGGGGTCGAGACCAGCGCGGCCGAAGTGGTCGTGGTCAGCGGCGGCCAGGGCGGACTCTTCGCGTCGCTCATGTGCGTGCTCGACCACGGAGATGACCTGTTGTTGTTCGAGCCGGCCTATGTCACCTACGACATCACGCCCCGCAGCATCGGGTTGAACCCGATCCGGGTGGCCTGCCCGCCCGATGACCACTTCCAACCTCAGCGCGCCGATATCGAAGCGGCACTCACGCCGAATACCCGGGCGATGCTGGTGAACTCGCCGAACAACCCGACCGGCGTCGTCTATCGCCCCGAGACCCTCCAGATGCTCGCCGACGTCGCCGTCGAGCACGATCTGTGGCTGGTGTCCGACGAGGTCTACGAGACCCAGGTCTACGGCCAACCCCACCGAAGCCTGCGCCAGTACGCTCCCGAGCGGACCCTCGTGATCGGGTCCGTATCGAAATCCCACGCGATGACGGGTTGGCGCCTCGGCTGGGTCATCGGCCCGGCCGGCGCCACCGCCATGATGGGCACGCTCGGTTTGGCCACCACCTACGGCGTTGCCATGTTCGTGCAGGACGCCGCGGTAACCGCCCTCACCGAGTGCGACGTCGGGGTCAGCCGCACCATCCACGACCTGTACGGCCATCGCCGCCGGGTCGCCCTCGATGCGCTCGGCCGCGGCCCGGGTGCCCGCCCCGTCGCGCCCGACGGGGCGATGTATCTGATGATCGATGTTCGCGAGACCGGTCGATCCGGGGTCGAGTTCGCCGAGGGGCTCCTCGCCGCCGAACGCATCGCGGTGATGCCCGGCGAGAGCTTCGGCACGGCCGCCGCCGGCCACATCCGGGTGGCGCTCACCAACGACGACGACGTGCTGATCGATTCCCTCGGTCGGCTGGCGGCGTACGCCGCGAATCTGGTCCCGAGCTGATCGCTCGGGGTTTCGACACGGCCCCGGCGATCGCGCCAAGCTTGGAGGGTGACGGATCAGATCGACGCATCAGTGACAATCGCCGGTGGGCCGGGCGACGCCCACCCCGGTTACGAGCTCCTCGACCGCCTCATCGCGCTGGTCGATGGGGGTACGACCGACCTGGCCGACGACATCGCCCGCATTCCGCTCGATCACTACCGCGCGCCGGAGCGGCACGAGGCGGAGCTCGACACCATCTTCCGCCGCGGGACGCTGTGCGCCGGTCCCTCGGCCGCGGTGGCCGAGCCCGGTGACTTCATGGTTCGCGAGGTGCTCGACAAGTCGCTGTTGATCACCCGGGACCGCGACGGCGTCGCTCATGTGCTGTTGAACTACTGCACGCACCGCGGCGCCATCATCGCCGAGGGCGAAGGCTGCACGCAGCGCCACACCTGTCCGTATCACGCCTGGAGTTTTGACGCCTCCGGAACGCTGGTCGGGCTCCCGGGCGCGGAGGGGTTCGACACCCTCGATCGGTCCACGGTTGGTTTGGTCGAGCTTCCGAGCGAGGAGCGGGCCGGGTTCATCTTCTACACCTTCGATCTCGACGCGACGCCCGACGCAGCCGCCCATCTCGGGCCGTTTGCCGCCGAGCTCGAACGGTGGAACTTCGCCGGTTACTGGAAGGTGGCCACCATGGACCTCGAGTTCAACGCGAACTGGAAGTCCACCATGGAGGCGTTCGCCGAGACGTACCACTTCCCCTACGTACACGGCGCGTCGATCGGCCCCGGGGTGATTGGCAACACCGCCACCTTTGACACCTTTGGCCGCCACCACCGCCTCGGAGCCGCGCTCGTGCGCATGCGCGAGGTGGCCGCCGGCGACCTGGAGTTCGATCCGTTCTGGCACACGTCGATGCTCTACTGGTGCTGCCCCGACCTGATGATCGCCAACTCGCCGTTCGGGGCCGAGATCATTCAGGTCACGCCCATGGTTGACCCCGGCTGGTCGAGGCTGCGCCACACCTACGTCACGATGGGCCCGCCCAGCAGTGAAGAGGAGCTGGAGGTCGCGCAGGTGATGAGCCGACCAGCCGCCGACGCGATCCGGTTGGAAGACGGCCCGGTGCTCCAAACCTGTGGGCCCGGTCTGGCCCACGGCGAACATGGTTTCGCCACGATCGGGCGCAACGAGCCCGGCGTGCAGAACATCCACCGGCAGGTCGACGACCTTCTGGGTCTGCGCAGCCCCTCGTAGCGACCGGAAATTTCCGTGCCGGTAGGGGGGTCGATCCCCGTAGAGTCGCGCCATGACGAACTACGACGCGCACTTCTACTGGGACCCGGTCTGCCCGTTCGCCTGGATCACCAGCCGATGGGTTCACAAGGTCGTCGAACAACGCGGGTACCAGGTGGACTGGCGGTTCATCTCGCTGCGCATCGTCAACGCCGCGGTCGACTACGACGCCCACTTTCCGCCGGAGTACGAAGCCGGCCACTCCGCGGGACAACGCATGTTGCGGGTCGCGGCGGCGGCGCGCGCCGAACACGGACGGGAGTCGATGGGGGCGCTCTACACCGCCTACGGCGAGGCGATCTTTGATCGCGAACCCCCCGAGGACAACGTGGCCTGGCGCAACTTCATGGGAACGCCCGAGCACGTGGAGCCCATTCTCGCCGCGGCCGGGCTGCCGAGCTCGCTGGTCGACGCACTGTACGACGAGTCCTACGACGCCGAGCTCACCGCCGAGACCGAGGAGGCGCTCGAGCTCACGGGCAAGGACGTGGGTACGCCGATCATCCACTACCAACCGCCGGAGGGGCCGGCGTTGTTCGGACCGGTCATCTCACGGGTGCCCTCCGACGAGGACGCAGCGGCCCTGTGGGACCACGTGGTCGGGCTCGCCATGTTCCCGAGCTTCACCGAGCTAAAGCGGAGCCTGCGCGAGCTCCCGGCCCTGCGGGCATTTGGGATCGATCCGGCCGACGCGGGCAAGGTCGAGGACTGGCACGGCGGTAGCCGCCGGCAGAAGAAGTAGGCGATGGCCGATGCGGCGGCATCCGTCGACGTCGATGCCTACCTGCGGCGGATCAACTTCACCGATGCGGTGGCGGTGGATCACGAGACGCTGCGCGGTCTGCAGCTCGCGCACCTGAAGGCGGTGCCGTTCGAGAATCTGGACGTCTACGCCCGGCTCCGCGTTCGCACGGACACCGCGTGGTCGGTGTCGAAGGTGATCGAGCACGAGCGGGGCGGCTGGTGTTTTGAGCTCAACGGGGCCTTTGCGGCGCTGCTCGAGGCGCTCGGGTTTCCGGTCGTACGGCTGGCGGCGGCAGTCCTGCTCGACGGGCCGACGACGGTCGTCGACCACCTTGCCCTGGAGGTCGGACTCGACGAGCCGTACCTGGTCGATGTCGGGTTCGGCGAGAGCTTCGTGTCGCCGCTGGCGTTGAACCGGGCCGGTCCCCAGGACGATGTCGGGTTCGGCGGTGGCGGTTCGGGAACCTATGAGTTTCTCGCCAGCCCGCAGGGAACGACCCTCACCCGCCATGTCGATGGGGTCCCCGCCGCGCAGTATCGCTTCAAGCGGGTGGCCCACCAGATGAGCGACTTCGACGCCGCATCGGACCATCTGCAGAGCGATCCGGAGCTGCCCTGGAGTCAAAAACCGTTCGCCACTCGATTGCTGGGTTCCGGCGCGGACCGGGTCACCCTCTTGCGCGATCGGCTCAAGCTGCACGTCGACGGCGAGCTGACGGAAACGCCGGTGGCCGCCGAGGACTGGGCGGCCACGTTGGCCGAGTGGTTCGCGATGGAACCCCCGCCCGGGATGGAGGTAGGCGGGTGAGCGGCGGGAGACGTTCCCATGGTGCTTCCAACCGGCGAGGCCGCATGGACTGGTTCCAGGCCGCTGCGGCGCGGGCCGGAGCGGCGGCGGTCGCACCGCTCGCCGTGCCCGCGGTGCCCTTCGGCGTGGTGTTTGGTCTCCTGGTGGCCGAAACCCCGCAGGTCGACAACCTGGCCGGGTGGTCGTCGTCGTTCATCATCGTGGCCGGAGCATCGCAACTGGCGGCCATCACCCTGCTCGGCACCGGTGCCTCGGTGGTCGCCGTGGTCACCACCGTCGCGGTGATCAACGCCCGCCACCTCATGTACTCCGCAGCGCTGTCATCTCGTTGGCGCACCGTGCCGCGCTGGTTTCGGATTACCGCACCCTATTTGCTGATCGACCAGGTGTTCGCGGTCAACGACCAGCTCGGCCCCGAGGTCGAGGACGACTACCGGATGAGCTACTACGCGGGCACGGTGGCGTTGCTGTTTCCGGTCTGGATGATCGCATCGACGGTCGGGCTGCTCGTGGGCGATGCCATCCCCGAGTCTTGGTCGCTCGACTACACCGTTCCGCTGATGTTCGGTGCTCTGATGATCCTCGGTGTTTCCAACCGTCCCGGGGTGGCGG
Organism: uncultured Acidimicrobiales bacterium; assembly: GCA_938041035.1. Taxonomy (GTDB): domain Bacteria; phylum Actinomycetota; class Acidimicrobiia; order Acidimicrobiales; family SHLQ01; genus CALHYX01. The sequence continues at coordinate 71,841 of CALHYX010000030.1, forward strand.
CGGCGCTCACGGGCGCGGCGGTGGCGGTCGCCGGCCGCGACCTGCCCAACGGTCTGGGCCTGCTGCTCGGCGTGATGGCCGGCGTGCTGGTGGGCGCGGTGGCCGAAGAGGTTCTCCTGGGCCGCCGCGACCCCGACGCGGAGGCCGAGGCATGACCACATGGGTGGCCATCCTCCTCGGTGGCGTCGCCACGTTCTTGCTGCGGGCGTCGTTCATCGCCTTCCTCGGCGACCGACAGCTGCCCGAACGGGTCGAGCGGGCGCTGCGCTATGTGGGGCCTTCGGCCTTTGCCGCCATCGCCATTCCGGCGCTACTCGGCGACGATGGGCTGGCCGGCGCGATCACCCCCGATGCCCGGATTATCGCCGCACTGGTTGCGGCCGCGGTCATCTGGAAAACCCGCAACATGCCCGCCACGCTCGCGGTCGGCATGATCGGTCTGTGGACCCTCCAGTGGGCCGGGTTGTAGATCCGTCGATGGTCTGATCCGGCGGATCAGACGGCGGTGGCCACGAAGTGGTGCTGGAACGCCCGGCGGGGCTCGCGAAACTCATCGATCCGCCATCCGGTGGCGGCGAGGAGGGCGACGAGCCGATCGCGGGTGTAGATCGGGACCTCGATCGGCGGATCTTTGCTGACGAAATGGGCTATGCCGTCGGCAATGTTGTTGGGCATGGCGCCGATTCGGTCGACGACGCCGTCGGTGCCCCGGGTGGTCGGTTCGAGCAGGGGAACGGCGATCACGAGTCGGGCGTCGGGTTGCACCAGCGAGCGGGCCCGCTCGCTGAGCCGGGTCAGCGCTTCGGGCCCGAAGCGATGGAAGCCCGTGCGCACGACGACGAGGTCGAAGGGGCCATGTATCGAATCCGTCGGGTCGTCTTCGCCCACGATGTTGCCAGGGGTCAGTTCGATCACCGGGTCGTCGATGTGGTCGGCGCAGTAGTCGAGGAGATGCTCGGTGGATTCAAGGCCGACCAGCCGTTTCACCGGACACCGGCCGCTGGCCACCGCTTCGACCATGTCGGTGTTGTTGTCGATGCCCAGCACGGAGAGCCCGTGGAGCCCGGAGCGATCGATCAGCGAAGCCAGGTAGCGCGGCAGCGAGGACCCGGCCGGGCCCCAGTACGCCTCGAGGCGGCGGACCTCGGCGGGGACCTTTACCGTCGCCGGGGGTTTGGCGTTCGTGTTCGCCGGCAGGACGGCGGCTGGATCCGGTTCTGCCTCGACGGCAGGCGGGGTCGCCTGGGGCAGGTCGAACAGGTACTCGAACCGGTGGCCCGAAAAATGGGCTCGCAGCTCGTCATAGTTTTGGATCAGCGCCTCGACTGGCGGCGACAGTTTGATGGTCCGGGTGGTCAAGAGCCGGGGTTCGAGCCCCAGGAAGTCGCAGATTCGATCCGACTCCACCGCCGGCCGGCTCACGAGGTCCTCATAGGCCACCTGCAACACGTCGTGTCCGGCGAACCACTCGTCCATCTGCGCTCGGCGGCGTTCGGCCTGCTCAAAGTCGCGCTCGGCATCGATTGGATCGACCAGGACCTGCTGGTACTCGGGGCGCTCGTCCTCGCTGACCGCCAGGGTCACGCCCGTCACCTGGTTCACCATGAGCCACGACACGTAGCGTTCGAGCAGGTTGGTGCGGTTGAGGTGGATGATCTTCAGTGATCGGTCGTCGGTGAGGGCCTGCAGCAACGGTCCGTATTTCGGCTGGACCAGTTCCTCGGACTTGATCTTGAAGCCGACGGCCTGGGCGTCGGCGGGGTACAGCGCCACCTGGTTCATGAAGTCGACCGGTGACTTTTTGCGCCACTTGGTCAGCGCCTTGGGTCGCCCGAGTTCGGCCACATGATCGCGGACCAGTCGGTCGAAGCCGCCGAGTTCCTCATCGAGGGCCATGACCTCGGAATTCGAGATGGTATCGGGGTGCGATCGGATGAGGTGCACCAGCATCGTGCTGCCCGTGCGCGCGGCGGAAGCGATGATGAATCGCTGGACATTCGGGGCGGCAACTTCGGGCATCGCAGTCATGGAACACCGTGGGATGGCATCCCGCAATTCGCTCTGGTGACCTCAGTGTCAGCAGGCGGTTCACCCGCTAGCCGGCGAGGTCCCGTTGGCCCACAAAGGTTGCCGTACCCACGGTCACGATGCCGATGGCGATCAAGATGAGCATGTGGTTGGTACCCCCGCCATCCAGGTCGAGCCACGGTTCCTGAATGGCTCGCATCACGTGGGTGAGCGGCATCCAGTTGGCGATGGAACGCATCGTGGGCGAGAGCGCGTCCGGCGGTGGCCCCCCGCCGCCGAGGAGGAACATCGGGAAGAACGCCAGGGTGCCGATCCCCTGGGCGGATCGGGCGTTGGGCATCAGCGAACCGATCGCCAGGCCGAGACTGGAGAACGACACGATCGCGATCAGTGCGTAGACGATGGTCAACGGAAGGTTTGCGGGCTGGGCGAGGCCGTACACCAGGGTGGTGGTGGCGATGACCAACGCCGCGGCCACAATCGACATCAAGACGCTCACCGCCAGCAGGGCCACGGGGAAGGCCCAGGGCTTGAGTCCGGCGGTGCGGAATCGGCGCAGCACGCCCCGCTCCCGATAGGCGGCGAACTGCACGGGAACCATGGTGAGTCCGACCGCACCGATGGCCACCCCGATGTAGGCCACGCCGTAGTAGTCCGAAGGCAACGCGCCGAACCCATCGTCGTCGGGATCGAAGACGCCGCCGAGCACCAGGGTGAACACGACGGGGAAGAAGAGAACGAAGGCGAGGACGAGCGGCTCGCGGAAGACGAGCTTCAGCTCGGTATAGGTGAGGCGGGCGAGAGCGGTCAGCGAATTCACTGGGCACCCCCCGCCACGGGTGCGCCGAGTAGGGGAAGCAGCGCGTCCTCCAACTGGAGCTGACGCACGTCGATATCGGCCGGGACGGTGCCGTTCGCAACTAACGCGGCGCCGACGTGGGCGACCATGTCGCGGCTACCGTCGATCTCAACCCGGCCACCGATGACCGCAACCGACGCCACGCCCGGGAGCCGGCCGAGGTCGGGGATGGCGATCGTGGGCGGTGGGGTGAAGACCATGCGGCTCGGGTGACCCTGGCGTTCGATGAGCTCGCTCGGCGTGCCGCGATCCACGATGCGGCCGTTGGCCATCACGGCGATGCGGTCGCACAAAACCTCGGCCTCGTCCATGAAGTGGGTGACCAGCACGACGGTCGTGCCTCGGTTCCGCAGCGCGCTGATCAGCTCCCAGACGACCCGCCGGGCGGCGGGGTCGAGGCCCTGGGTCAACTCGTCGAGGAAGACGACTTCGGGCCGGTTCAACAGTGCGAGGGCGACGAACAGGCGCTGCTGCTGGCCCCCGGAGAGGTTGGCGAACGCGGTGCGGCGCTGACCGGTCAGCCCCCAGTCGTCGAGCACCTCGTCGATCGGGGCGGCGCGTTCGGTGGCGAACAGCCGGAGGGCCTCGCCCACCCGCAGACGGTCGGGCAGGGCGGAATCCTGGAGCTGGCTCCCGACCCGACCGGCCAGCTTGGCGGCTTCGGTGAGCGGGTCGAGGCCGCAGAGCCGGATGGTTCCGGCGTCGGATCGCCGGAGTCCCTGCAGGCATTCGACCGTGGTGGTCTTGCCGGCGCCGTTGGCGCCGAGCAGCCCGAAGATCTCGCCGCGATGGACCGTGAGATCGACCTGGTCGACGACCGTGGTGGCGCCGTATCGCTTCGTCAGTCCCCGCACTTCGATGATGGGATCGCTGTGGTTCGTCATGGATCCATGGTCGCCATTTCGACCCGGGCAGTCATCGGTCCGGAAGCTACACCGGGCATCCCCCTACGGGTGGAGACGGGTTCCCACCGGCTAGACGAGGCCGTGATGGTGGGCGGCGATGATGGCCGCCGCTCGATCCCGGGCGCCGAGTTTGGAGAAGATGGACCCGACATGGGTCTTCACCGTCGCCATGCTGACATGGATCGCCTCGGCGATCTCGCCGTTGTTGGCCCCGGTGGCCATCAGCCGCAGCACCTCGTTCTCGCGGGTCGTCAGGTCTTCGATCGCGGCACTGGCCGCGTGATGGGCGGCGGCCTGGGACCGGTACACCTCGAGTACGCGGGGGGTGACCACCGGGTCGAGCCACGCGCCGCCGTTCGCCACCACCTGCACGGCGCGGATGAGATCCTCGGCCGTCGTCTCCTTGAGGGCGAACCCGGCCGCTCCCGCCGCCAACGCGCCGCCGAGAACGTCGTCCTCATCGAACGTGGTGAGAACCAGCACCGCCGGTGGGTTGGGTCGGGTCATGATGCGCTCGGTGGCCTCGATGCCGTCCATGCCCCGCATCCGGATATCCATCAGCACCGCGTCGACGCGGTGGCGATCGAGCAGGGTGAGCGCCTCGGCGCCGTCTCCGGCCTCGGCGACGATCTCAAAGCCGTCCGCCGGGGTGAGCACGTGCCGGAGCCCGGCGCGAACCAGCTCCTGGTCGTCCACCAACATCAGCCGGATCATCTCGCCGGGTGGCGATTCGTCGGTCACGTCGGGTTCATCATCGGGGATCGATCGATCGGCAAGCTGACCTCGACCCGCCAGCAGCGGCCGGCGGGGCCGATCACCAGGTTGCCCTTGGCCGCCGAAACCCGTTCGCGCATGCCGACGATTCCGAAGCCGCCGGAGTCACCGGTGCGCGCGGATCCGGGAACCAGATCGTTTTCGACCAGCACCGTGCACCGGTCGTCGTCGACGCGGACCTCCACCGTGACCGGCGCGTTCGGCGCGTGTTTGGCCGCGTTGCTCAGCGCTTCCTGCACGATTCGGTAGGCGGTGAGCCCGACCGTACCGTCCGCGGTGTGGAGCGGCCCCTCGGCGACGAGCGTGACGGATTGGCCCGCGTCGCGGCGTTCGGCCACCAGGTCCTCGATGTCGATCGTGCTCGGGGAGGGTCGCGTGTCACCCGCACCGTCGGTGCGCAACAGGCTGACGCTCCGCCGAATCTCCGCCAAGCTGTCCCGCCCGATCTGCTCGGCCGACGCGAGCGCCTGTTCGGCGCTCTCGGGATCGCGGCGCAGCGCCCGGCGGGCGCCACTGATGTGCAGCAGCACCACGGTGAGCGAATGGCCGACGAGATCGTGAATCTCCCGAGCGATGCGCTGGCGTTCCTCGCTGGCCGCTTGCTCGGCTACGTGGGCTCGCTGGGCGTTGAGCTTGTCGACCAGGTCGCGGTTCTCGCGTCCGAGACGGCCAAAGAAGAAGGTGAGGCCGATCCCGAACGCCCAGAACGCCCAACCGCTGTCGTTCAGACTCAGCACGCCGCCACCCAGTACCGGAACGATCGCCATCGCGATGGCGATCGCTACGGCGATGCGCTGGTTGGCCATGTCGTAGGCCATCACCAGGGAGAGCAGGGTGAGGAAGAACATCGACCCCTCGGCGTACCCGAGGAGAAACACGATGGCCGGCCCCACGGCGACGCCGGTGACGAGCACTGGCCACGGCAGGCGCCGAAGCGCGTGGGCGATGAAGGTCACCACCGGTAGGACGAGGAGGGGGAAGACCAGACCGTCGGGCCCGTCGCCACCGTTGTCTATCAGCGCCACGGCGAGGGCGGCCGCGGACAACGCCGCCGTCGTGGTCATCCACGTCTGATCGCGACCGGATCGGGTCGCGACGGTGGGCTCGGTCATGACCCGAAGGTACTGCCGACCAGCCCGGGTGCGCACCCAACCGCAGGCGTAACCTCACCTCCCCCCACGGGTGGAGGTCGCAAGGATCAGTCGCCGGGTGCGAACGGTTCCATTTGGGGGAGCAGGTGGAGCTCGTCACCCTCATACGGGTGGGCCCGGGCCACCGCTTCGTCGAGCGTGACGCCGAGGCCCGGTTCGGTCGAGGGGATGACGTGCCCGTCTTCCCACCGGATGCCCTCGACCAGCAGCTCGGCGTGGAAGCCGCCGAAGTCCTGGATCGCTTCGAGGATGAGGAAGTTGGGCGAGCAGGTGGCGAGGGCGATATTGGCGGCCGCGGTGATGGGGCCGTTGTAGAGATGCGGGGCGAGCTGGGCTCCGGCCGCCTCCGCGAGCGCGCCGATTTTGCGGCCTTCGAGAATGCCGCCGCACCGGCCCAGGTTGAGCTGGAGGATCGCCGCCGCTCCGGCTTCGAGCAGCCGGGCGAATTCGGTCTTGGTGGTGAGTCGTTCGCCCGCGGCAATCGGAATCGTGGTCTGGCGGGCAACCGTGGCCATGGCTTCGGGGTTCCCCGGTGGCACCGGCTCCTCGAACCACAGTGGGTCATAGGCCTCCAACCGGCGGGCAAGGCGAATGGCGCCCGAGGCGGTGAACTGGCCATGGGTGCCGAACAAAAGGTCGGCCCGAGTGCCGACGGCTTCGCGGATGCGCCGACAGAACGCTTCGCTGAGTTCGAGCCGCTCCAACGACGGTTGGTGACCGTCGTACACGGTGTAGGGGCCGGCGGGATCGAACTTGATGGCGGTGAACCCGCGCTCGACCTCATCGAGCGCTCGCTGGGCGGCAAGGTCGGGGTCGAGGTACACGTCGGTCTGGTCGTCGTCGTGCGGGTACAGGTAGGTGTAGCTGCGCAGCGAGTCGTGCACCCGGCCGCCCAGCAGTTCGTACACCGGCTTGTTGGTTTCCTTGCCAACGATGTCCCAGCAGGCGACCTCGAGGGCGCTGACCGCCCCCATCAACGAGATGTCGGGCCGCGACGAATAGCCGGCGCCGTAGGCGCGGTGCCAGAAGCGCTCGATGTGGAACGGATCGTGACCGATCAGGTGGCGTTCGGCGATGTCGGTGATGTAGTCGGCCATGACGGTTGGCCCGACGGTGGCGTTGTACGCCTCGCCGTAGCCGACGACTCCACCGTCGGTCACCAGCTTCACGAAGATGAAGTAGCGGCCGCCCCACCCCGGAGGCGGGTTGCCGACGACGAAGGTTTCGACCTCGGTGATCTTCACGGGCTCGACTCCGGTTCGCTTTTGGTGGTGGTGGGCGGATCGCTGGGGAGATCGGTGCGCTCAAAGACGATCACGTTGCGGATCGCATGGCCGGCCCGCGAAGACGCGATCGCCTCGTCGATGCGGTCGAGTGGGTAGGTCGCGGTGACCAGCTCGTCGAGCATCAGCTCATCGGCGTGGTAGTGCCCGATGAGGGCGGCGATGTCCGGTGCGGGGCTGGCGGTGCCCATCTTTGAACCCAGGATGCGTTGGTTGAGCGAGGCCACGGTTCCCGGGTCGAGCTCGGTGGTGACGCCCGTGGCCGGCATGCCCACCAGCACGAGGGCCCCGGTCGGGGCGACGAGGGCGGCCCCGCCGTCGAGCGCCGGCTTCGCCGCGGTCGTCACAAACACGTAGTCGACCATGGCGCCACCGGTATGGCCGCCGATCGCGACCGCGAGGTCTTCGGTGGCAGCGTTCACCGTGTGTGTGGCCCCGACTTCCCGGGCGAGCTCGAGCTTGTCGGGATTGACGTCGATGGCGATGATCGGGTCGGCGCCGGCGAGGCGGGCGGCCTGCACGCTGTGGATCCCCACGCCGCCGATGCCGATGACGGCCACCGATGCTCCCGCGGGCACCTGGGCGGTGTTGGTGACCGCACCGGCGCCGGTGAGAACGCCACACGCGAGCAGCGACGCCGACGCGGCCGGCACCGATGAATCGATGGGGATGGCCTGGGAACGATGGACGACCACCTGCTCGGCGAACGCGGCCGTACCGAGCCCATGGGTGATCGATTCGCCGGTTGGGGCCTGCAGGGGCGATTCGGTATCGAGAGGAAACGAGGCCGTGCACGCGACTTCGAATCCCCGCGCACAGTTGGCGCATGCGCCGCAGTGGCGGATCAACGTGACGACTACCGGATCGCCGACGCGGAGGTCGCTGACGGCGGCCCCGCATGCCGCGATCCGGCCGGCGGCTTCGTGACCCCACACCGCAGGTAGGTCACCGCCCCACGCGCCTTCGAGGTACAGCAGGTCGGAATGACAGATCGCGCAGGCATCGATCTCGACGCGCACCTCGTCGGGGCCCGGGTCGCGTAGGACGACGTCCTCGATGGTCATCGGCTCGCCGAATCGCCGGGAGACGGCGGCGCGGATGGTGGTGCTCATGGACGCAAAGTAGCCGGTGGCGACGAACTCGTTGGCCGCCCGGTGGAACCGGCTACGTCCCGGACATCCACCGGGCGAGCGCTTCCCGGCTGGCCGCCGCGGTGTCGGGATCGGGCGCGGACACGCCGACGCGCAATTCGGTGGCCCCGGCCTCGACGTAGGCGGCGAGGCCTTCGATCACCTGGTCGATCGACCCGGCGACCAGGAGCTCGGCGCCGCTCTCCAGCCCGGCGCGGTCGAGCATGGCGCGATACGCCGGCAGCTGGTCGTACATTTCCGCCCCCGCTCGGTCGTGGGCAATCGCGGCGGCGGGGTTGTCGGTCACGCACACCGACACCAGCGACTTGATGCGCGGCGGTGGGCGTCCGGCCGCTTCGGCTTCGGCGTTGATCGTCGGTGCGATGTGATCGGCGACCACCGACGGAGCGACCGCGCCACCGAGGCTGGTCCCGGCGGTGGTGCGCGCCGCGAGTTTCAGCATGCGTGTGCCCATGGCCGCCAGCAGGATCGGCACCGGCTCGGTGGCGACGTTCAACCAACCGTGCGCGGTGAGTTCGTCGCCGACGAGCGAGGTGTTCTCGCCGCGCAGCAGCGGAGCGATGGCCTCGATGAACTCTCTGGTACGGGTGTAGGGGCGGGCGTAGGACTCGCCGAGGAACCCTTCAACCACCGTGGCGTGCGACGGCCCGATGCCCAGGGTGAATCGATTGCCGAGCGCATTCTGGGCGGTGAGCGCCTGCGCCGCCAGGGCGAGGGGATGGCGACCGTACAACGGTACGACGGAGGTGCCGACCTCATCGAGGGGGGCGACATCGGTGGCCACCGCGGCGAGGGCGACGATGGGGTCGACGCCGAAGATCTGCGACACCCAGAACGAGTCGAACCCGCCGTCGACGGCATAGCGGGCCTCGCGGCGAACCTCCTCGATGCTGTTGAGGTTGGTGCCACCGGCCCAGCCGATCGGGACTCCGAGAGGGTTGGTCATGGGCCCAGCCTCGCAGCGCGATGCGCCTCGTTCGAATCGATTCCGTGGACCTGGCAAGCTCGGGGGGTGCAACGGACGCGTGGGGAGTGGGCGGTTTGGCTTGCCGCGGTCGTGGTGCTGGCCGCCGCATGTGGGTCGGGCGGCGAGAACGCGGCGCCCGCCGCTGCCACCACAAGCGCCAGCACCGCTACCACGAGTGCTCCTGGCACCAGCGCCGCTACCACCGGTGGTTCGACGGAGCCGGCCGCCCCGGTCACGACCGTGCCCGCAACGACGGTTGCGCCGACGACACTGGCCCCGCCCGAGTGCGGGTTCTCCGAAGGACGGAACACCCGCAGCCACGCCGACCAGGACCGCACCGTACTTTTCGCGCGCGCCGAGGTTTCGGACCCGGCGCCGGTGGTCGTGCTGTTCCACGGATTTGCCGCCGACTTTGAAGCGTTCGCGGCCAACAGCGGCCTCCTCGCCGAGGCGCCGGCCTCGGGCGTCCACCTGGTGGTGCCTGCTGGCCTGGGCGACATACCCACCTGGGAGCTGGCCGCGGGTCCGTTCGACGATGCCGGGTTTGCCCAGGCGCTGATCGACGACCTGCGGGCCGACCCCTGCGTCGACCCGGATCGGGTGTGGCTCGCCGGTTACTCGGCCGGGGCCGGATTCATCGGTGTGCTCGGCTGTCAGGTGGCCGACCGGATCGCCGGTCTCGTCATGAACGCGGCCGTGGCGCCGGCGTTGTGCAGCGATCTCGCCGGGTTCGACGTGATCGTCGCCCACGGAACCGCGGACCTGGTCGTCCCGTTCACCGGGGTGGAGATCAATGGCTCCACGCTGCCGTCATCGCCGGAGCTCACCGCGGGTTGGGCGGCCCAGCTCGGATGCCCGGAGGATTTCACCGAGACTGAGGCCGGCTTGCTCACCCAACAGCACTGGGCTGGCTGCGGCGTCGAGGCCAACACGGTAGACATGCTCATCTACGACGGCGGTGGGCACCGCTGGCCCGGCCGGCCGCTGGTCGGGGGCGAGGGCCTGGTGGCCGAATCGCCCGACCTCACGTGCGTGCTGCTCGCCGCAGCTGCCGATTCCCCCGACGCGGCGAAGGCCTGTGTGGCGGCGCCGAGTTCCTAGCCCGGGTCGGCCTGCACCCAGAGTTCCCTCGTGCCACGATGGCGCCGTGTCTTCTGACGCTGTGCCCCCGACCGCCGACGGCTACCCGCCCGAGAAGCACATTCTGCGCGACCTGCGGATCTCGTCGCTGTGGGACACCGAACACACCCATCGCTGCGAGGCTCCCACCGCTCCCGAGCTGTGCGATTCCGCGGGGCGCGTGCACCTGGGCGTTCTCGCCACCATGGTCGACATCGGCGGCGCCGCGGTCGGCCTCCCGGCGGTCGCCCCCGACTGGATTGCCACATCGGACCTCTCGATCCATCGAGGCGCCGCCGACCTGACCGCGGCGGACGAACGGATCGTTGTCACCACCTCGTTGGTGCGGGCCGGGGCCACCTCAGCGGTGGTCGAGTGCGACGTGCGCGGCTCCGGCGCCGACAAGGCCGCGGCCGCTGCCCTCCTGACCTTCTCGCGCATACCGGCCAGCACCACGGCCGTGGTGGTTGAAGATCGCGGGTTCGAGGTGGGCGAGCGCCGCGAACTCGGCCTCCCCGACTCCGGGTTCACCTCGGTCATCCGCGATGCGCTTGGCATCGTCGAGCACGACGGCTCGCTCGTGCTGCCGAAGAGCGACTATGTACACAACAGCTTTGGCACCATCAACGGAGGCGTCACCGCCCTGTTCATCGAGGCCGCGGCCGAGCATGCGGTTCACGCCCTACCCGAACCGCCACCCGCGCCCGTGGTGGTCGGCCTCAGCGTGCACTACGTCGGTCGGGTGAAGGCTGGCCCGGCGGTGGCTCGGGTCACGATCGTTCGCGCCGATGCCCGAGGGGCAACGATCCGGGTCGACGTCATCGACGAGAGCAACGAACGGCTGATCGCCGTGGGCCTGGTGACGGCAGCCGCGACCCGGTAGAAGCGCCGAGGTGGCTAGTGAACGATGTAGCCGGAGTACCGGCTCGACACCTGGTCCCTGAACGCGGGGCTGTGCAGGGCGTCGGGGCCCGTCGCGGCGGGCTCGTCCTCGAAGGTCTCGATGATGCGAGCGATCGCTTCGTCCACCGTCACGCCGTCGACACCGGCCTTTGCCCGCTCTCGATCGGCGTCGTCGGCGTAGACCTTGGCCTTCCACGACAGCGACAACCGCACGTGATCGTCGGCGTAGGTGGCGATGACCTCGCCGGCCTCGACCACCTTCCAGCCGTCGTCGTGCATGAGCTCGGTGTCGATGGTCATGCCCGGCGGGCGTTCGGCGTCGGCGGGGCCGCTCCGTTCGACCTTGTGGTGCATGAAGTCGTTGTCGCCGAGGATGGCGGTGTTCCACATGTCCTCGTGGCGAGCGCTCTCGTTGGCGGGCCCGGTCGGCCAGTAACGGAAGTAGCCACGCTCGCCGGAATGGAACCAGGCCACCGCCGTGACGATGGTGATGCGGTACTCCTCGAACAGCCCGGACGTACCCATGGCCTGGAGGAGCCATCCGGGGGCGTTCGTGCGGTCGAGGCCGCGGAACTCGGGAATGTCGACGTGGGAGAACGGTTGCCCGCCGATCGGGCCGGTGAGGTTCACATACACCTGCTCCGGATCGATGGTGGTCGACCCGGTCATGGCGGTGGTGGCATCGAGAAACGCCCGATGGTGGATCAGGTGATCGACGCCGGCGATACGGGCCTCGCCCCCGACGACCCAATCGCCGCGCCAGACCGGCCCGACGATGCCGGGTGGGACTTCGCGTTTGATCTCCCGACCGGCGGCGGCATCGGCGGCTGCGGTGCTCTCGACGAGGTAGCGGCCCGGTTGGAAGTAGGGACCGTTCGTCCGGGCGAGTTCGCGGATGGCTTCGCCATCGTCGACTACCGGGTCGATCACGACGGGGGTGAGGCAGCCACCGGGCGGGCGGTTGAGGGTGAGGGGCATCGAGGATTCCTTAGGTCAGCGAGTCCATGGTAACGACCTCGCAGTGGGGCTTCTCCGGATCGGTTTCGGGGAGGAGGAAGCGCCAGAAGATGGTTCCCTCCGGGTGCCCGCCCGTGTCGAGCCAGTTGGTGATGCCGGATCCGGCCGGCGGCGCGGGCCGGTCGGCGACGACGATGCGGTAGGTGCCGTCGGCATCGACATCGATCTGCGCGCCGTTCAGCGATGACTGCCGGTCGCGGTAGTCGAGGGTCTGCATGTGCCGATTCCACAGCATCACGTTGACGAACGGTCCGGCGGGCAGTCTTCCCGTCATCACGAGTGCTTCATCGGCGCCCAGATTCCATCGGCCCATCGAATAGAAGATGTCGGCGGCGCCGGGCACGGGCATGCCGCTGTCGCGGAAGCTGAACGGTTTGGCCACGTCGTTGGGGATCTCGCTCACGAACGGCACCGACGGGCTGGCGTCGGGGTCCGGCAGGTTCTGCCCGACCGTCACCTGGCGCAGGAACGCGACGGCCTCGGCCATTCGGCCCGACAGCGTTGCATCGTCGAGCGGTGGAGGCGGCCCCTCGACGGACAGGCACCGAATGTCGATGTCGACATCGATCGCCGAGTTGTTCTGGGCGGACTGTTCGAGTTGGTAGTAGCTGCGCACGATGATGCTGTGGGCATCGGGATGCAGTTCGACCCAGTTTCCCGGCGTGTCTCCCCCTGGCTGGTCGGCGCTGAACACCACCTCGTACGACCCATCGGCGCCGACCTCGAAGTCGCGGTCGTTGACGTCGCCGAGCAGCGGACCGGCCATACCCCCGTCGTCGGCGGCGCCGTGCACGGTGAACGAGGTGTAGCACTGCTGCTCGATGCGGCCGCTCACCCGATAGGTGTTGGCCCCGGTCACCCGGGCAAAATGGTAGATGGCATCCGGATTGTCACCCTGGAGCTTGCGGGCTGGGGTGACGATCGACGCGAACCGCGGGTGCTCGGGATCGCCCTCGATGAACAGCTCCGAAGCCGCGGCGATGGCTTGGCCCACATACCGAAACCCCTCGGCGACATCGAGGGGGTTGGTGAAGCGGCGTTCGTCGAGCACATAGCCGTCGCGTATCTCGGTGAGCGCGGCGATGAGGTCGTCGAATACCTCGGTTGTTTTCGGCGCGTGGTTCATCGTTCCCCCGATTGGGACCGACCGGTGCGGTCCGTGCACCCAGCTTGCCCCGCCCGGGTGGCCGGGTTCCAAACGAGCTCAGCCGAGCAGGTCGGTCACCACGTCGGTCCACAGTTGGGTGGTGAGCTCGAGCGATTCGATGTCGATCCGCTCGTCGTTGCCGTGGAACCGACTGCCGAACTCTCCCGGAGACAGGTCGGGGCTCAACAGCCCGGCCCCGTAGGCGATGGCCCCCAGGTCGCGATGCACCCGGGCATCGGTGAACCCCACCGAGAGTCGGGGGAGCAGCGCGGCATCGGGGAACGGTCTGGCGATGGCCTTCTGGAGCGATGTCCACAGCGGCGTGTTCACCGGGCTCGACGATGAACGGTCGTTCATCAACGGTTCGATGTCGACCCGGTCATAGAGATCACCGAGGGCGGCGCGCAGGTGGGCCTCGACCTCTTCGGGGCCTTCGCCCGGCAGGGTGCGGATATCGATGTCGAGCACGACCCGGTCGGGGATCACGTTGGTCTTTTGCTGGCTGATCGCGGTGTTGGGCGAGAACGTGGTGTGCGAACACGCGTGCAGGAACCGGGCGCCTGCTTCGGGTAACTGGTCGAGGAACTCGTCGATCGACCCGGGGTCGAGCAGTTGGGCGGTGGCCTGCTCGTCGAGACCGAGCGAGCCGACGATCCCGGGCCACAACTCGTGCACCTGTGGCGCCGGTCGGTACTCGCCGATGCGGGTGATGACGGCGGCGGCGAGCATCAGGGCGTTGCTTCGTTTGTATGGGGTGGACCCGTGCCCCGGAACGCCGCGCACGGTGATGCGCCGCCAGGCGACGCCTTTTTCGCCGATGGTGACCGAGACCGTTCGGCCGTCGTCGCCCCCGGCGTGGAGGCCGCCGTTCTCGGTGAGCACGTAGTCGGTGGTGATGAGGTCGCGGTGGTGCTCGGCCATCCAGCGAGCGCCGTACTCGCTCCCGGACTCCTCGTCGGCGACGGCGAAGAACACGAGGTCGCCGCGGGGCGCGAACCCCTTGGCGGCGAGGGCCCGCACCGACACCGCCATCGACGCGGTGAGGTTCAACATGTCGACCGCGCCGCGGCCCCAAATCTCGCCATCGATGATCTCGCCGCCGAACGGATCGTGGGACCAGCCCTCCGCGTTCACCGGGACGACATCGGTGTGGCCGTTCAGGCACAGGCTCGGCGCGTCGGGGTCGCGGCCGGCGATGCGGCCGACCAGCGAGGTGCGGCCGGGCGCGGCTTCGAACAGTTCGAGGTCGAGCCCACAGCCGTCGAAATAGTCGACGAGGAGCTCGGCGTTGCGGATCTCCTGGCCCGACTCGACCGTGCCGTCGTTGACGCACGCGTTGCGGATCATCGCCTGCAGGAGCTCGGTGACTTCGCCGACTGCCGGGCCATCTGCGGGGGTGGTCATCCCCCGTGTCTAGCGGACCGCCTGCGGCGGCGGGCCAGATGGTGCGCTAGTGCTCGTCGTGGTCGTCGCCGCGTAGAAACTCGGCGCCGGCCTGGGGGTCGTAGGCGGTGAGTCCGGTCTCGGCTTCGACGATGCTGGCCACCCGACGGAGGAGCTCAGCGGCGAAGTCGGCCTCGGACCCGGAGTACCAGTTCGGCATCGACAAGGTGATGGTCTGCTCGGACTCGGATTCGATCACCAGACCGGTATCGGGGTCGTCGACGCTCAGGAGCGAACCGGAGTCGGACAGTTCAACCTCGGGGACCACGAGCTGGAGACGACGGGTGAGCAGTTCCCATTGCGAGCGTTCCTCTTCGCTTCGTTCGCCGTTGTTCGCCGGGGTGGTTTGGGACTTCACCATCGCCATGGGCCAGTCACCATCGGTGGGCCGGGGCAGAAACAGCAGGTCGAAACTCATGGGTCCTCACGGTCGTCAGGGCAACGCCCCACCCATCGGCCCAACTCGATGAGTCCTGAGGCCGACGACCGAAGAATCCCGCGGCTACCAGCCCGGCGGTGGGGGACCGGGCTCGGTGAAGACGTTCCAGGGGCCCTCGACCTCATAGGTGCGGCCGGGGTTGCGCTGCGAACTGAAGTACAGGCGGGTGCCCGAAGGGTCGAACGCCGGCCCGGTGATCTCCGAACCCGTTACGCCGGTGAGTTCGACCACGGGAAAGGTGCCGCCGTCCTCGCGGACGAGCACGATCTGCATGTTGCCGCCGTCCTCGGCGACGTAGGCGACACCCGACGATGATGTTTCGAGATTGTCGGCGCCGCTGAGCAGACCGTTGGACGAAACGGCGAGGTCATAGATGATCTCGAGTTGGTTGGCCGCGGGGTCGTACTTCCAAACCCGGTTGTCGCCTTTGGTGGTGAACAACAGGTTGCCGTTGCTCATGTCGCAGCCCTCGCCGCCGTTGAACACCTTGGTGTTGGCGACCTGGCCCCGCGTCGGGGTGGTGGTCGCCAGCGGGTCCGGCACCGTCTGCCACGACAATGTCGTGCCGGACTCGGTGAGGATCTGAAGGACGCCCGCCGAAAGGTCGCCCCAGGTGGTCGGAACGAATCGGTACAGACCGCCGCTGGGATGGTCCTCGGTGAGATACAGCACCTGGTTCGTCTCGTCGGCGGCCGCCGCTTCGTGCCGAAAGAGGCCCATGAGCGGACGTTCCACGGCCGCGCTGTTCCCCAGCGGGTCGCACTCCCAGAGCGCCCCGCGGGACCATTCCTCACCGCTGAGCCAGGTGCCCCACGGGGTGACACCGCCCCCGCAATTGCGCGACGTGCCGGTCAGCGTGCTGCCGGCGTTGACGATCTGGGCGTTGGCGTCGAATTCGACGAAGCCGACGCCGCCGGCGCCGCTGCCGGACTCGCAGTTGCTGACGTAGCTCCAGCCGCCGCCGGGCAGGGCGAAGCAGGCGCCCCCGTCGGGGTCGGCGTGCCAGGTGTAGCCGGTACCCGGGACGGTTTGGCCGGTGGTCGCGATCACCCGGCTGGTGAAGTAGTCCTGGAGCTTCAGGCCGTTGGCGTCGGGCGCGACGAGGTCCTGGGGGTCACACGCGGTGAGCAACAGGCCGCCGCCGCCGAGAAGGGCGGCCAGGCTCGTGGCGGAGGCGCCGCGAAGAAAATCGCGGCGAGGAATGGGACGGAGTGCGGGCACCGGCCGGTCCTTTTCATGATGAAGATGTGCGGGGTTTCGTCGCGCGCCGACCGCTTCTCATCACGGGGGTGGCAACACCCGTGAGCCTAGCGAGCTTTCGGCCGCCCCGGCCAGAATCACGCCCCGCCACTTGTATAGACAAGTTAACTACAGGTAAGATACAGATATGACCCGGGCACCCGAGATGACATGAGTACCGAACCGGCATGAGTGCCGAAGTGCTACTGCTCGCCGCCGATCTGTCGACCGTGGTCGTCGTTGCGGTGACCGCGGTCCTGACGGCCGCGGTCACGGCGGTGATCGGGTTCGGGGGCGGCATCGTGTTGCTGGCCGTGCTGGTCTCGGTTCTCGAGCCCGGCGAGGCCATACCCGTGCACGCCGGGATTCAGTTGGCGAGCAACGGTGCGCGAGCCCGCACCTATCGGGCGGTCGTCGAATGGCCGATCGTGAAGTGGATGTCGCTTCCGCTGATCGCCACGGTGCCCGTCGGCCTCCTGATCGCCGACGCGACGCCGCGCGCGGCCGGCCGCCTCCTCATCGGGCTGTTCGTGATGCTGGCCATGATCAAGCCCTGGGAGCGGTTCGGCTGGGTCACCCCTCCCGCCGTTCCCCCGACCGACGGCGACCGGCTGTCACCTCGCCGGTGGCTTCCGCTCGGCGCGGCCAACGGTGTGCTGCTGCCATCCGTGGGGGCCACTGGCGTCATGTTGGCGCCGTTCCTTCGCGGGGCACTCCCCGATCGGGCACCGTTTGTGGGCACCTTCGCCGCCCAGCAGGTGCTCGCCCATCTGAGCAAGATCATCGCCTTCACGGCGGCCGGTTTCGCCTTTGCCGACCAGGTCGTCCTGATGGTCATCGGGGTGGTGGGCGTCGTGGCCGGCACCGCGCTGGGCACCCGCTTTGGGGACCGATTGTCGGAGGTCGCGTTCAACCGGATCTACTACGTGGGGCTCACCGTGGTGGCCGTGCGCCTGATCGTGCTCTCGGTGCGCGACCTGGTGGCATAGCCGCTCTGATCGGTGGTGGTCGTGGTCCCGTCGTTCGGGCTCAACTGCACTTGAGCTCAAGGGCCCGGCCGCAGGGATTCCGGCCCCGCCGATGCCACGTACACTGCAGCCTCATGATCGTGAGTTGTGGTGAAGCCCTGGTCGACGTGTTCACCGTCGACGGTGTCGAGAAGGCCGTCGTCGGGGGCGGTCCGCTCAATGTGGCCATTGCCGCGGCACGGTTGGGCGTGCCTTCGGCTTTCGTCGGGGGCGTTTCGACCGATGCCCACGGTCAGGCGATCTGGGCCCACCTGGAGGCCAACGATGTCGACCTCGATGCGGCGGCGCGGTTCGATGCGCCGACGGCGCGGGCCATCGTCGAGCACACCCCCAAACTCAGCTTCCGATTCGAGGGCGCGGGCACCGCCGACACGCTGCTCGACTCGGTCGATCTGTCGGCGCTGGGCGCGGGTTCTTCGGCCGACCACATCGTGCATGGCGGCACGCTCGGGATGTTTCGGGGACCTACGGCCGAGGCGTTGGCCCAGCTGGTCGAGGGTCACGACGGGATCGTCTCGCTCGACCCGAACATCCGCCCGAAGATCATCGATGATCGCGACGACTGGCTCCACTTTCACGACCGCTGGGTCGCGCACACGAACATCTACAAGGGCTCCGACGAGGATCTCGAATGGATCTGGCCGGGCCGATCGCCCGAATCGTGTGCCGAAGAGCTTCTCGCCAACGGCATGACCGTTGTCCTCATCACCCGGGGGTCGGAGGGCCTGAGCGTTCTCACCGCGGACGGCGAGGCCACCTCCACCGCACCGGCGGTGCAGGTTGTCGACACCGTCGGGGCCGGCGACACGATCGTCGCGGCCATCCTGGCGTCGCTCTGGGACGCGGGGGTTCGCGATCGCGACCAACTGGGGGCGGTATCGCTCAGCGACTGGGAGAGGTACGGCCAGCGCGCGGTGGTCGCCGCCGGCATCACCTGCTCCCGGCAGGGTGCGGATCCACCCCGTCGAGTCGAGCTCGGTGAGCTCTGGCCGGACTAGGTCGTTCCCGTCGAAAAATCGTCGACCGCGCGTCAACTCCGGAGGTGTAGGATCCGGGGCATGGGAATCCTTCTCGTCGTTCTGTTGTTGACGTCGGTGCTGATTCTCGTGTTCACGACCGGATGGGATGCACCGCGAGCACTCCGGCGGACTCGGCGCCGCGTTCGGCGCCGGCTGCGCGGCGCCCGCACTAGCTCCTAGCGGCGTTCGGTTCCCGAACCGCCTTCAACGCGCTGCAAAGGCGCTTGGCCTGGGCAGGAGCCAGGTGTTTCGCGCGCTCGGAGGGACTTGAACCCCCAACCTTCTGATCCGTAATCAGATGCTCTATCCAATTGAGCTACGAGCGCTTGGGCTCCACAAGTGTAGGCCGTCGGACCCGACGCGCCCACCCGAATTCGCGAAGTTGGCGTCTCTGCGGGTCGACGGTCGCTGACCGCTCAATCGAGATCGATGACCACGAGATCGGTGGCCAACTCCTGGGCGAGCCCGTCGAGCTGGCCCTCCAGTTCGGCCTGGCTGAGCGCGGTGATCGAGCGGCGGCGGCCGACCACCTGAATCGCCCAGTGCGTCCCGCTGGGGTCGACGGCGATGCCCTTGGCGCGCACTGCTCCCGCGGTCGTCTCGTCGAGCAGATGATCGATAGCGGCGCGCTCGATGGGTCGCGGGAGGGGATGGGTGCGCACGGTGTGGCGATCGAACAGGGTGGCGGGCGGTAGTTGGGTCGGTCCGCCGGGCCGGCGACCGCCGAGGCGCAGCACGGTCGCGATCGACGCGGTGGCGCCGTCGATGACCGGGACATCGGGGGCCAGTTGGTGTACCCGCGCGCGAACGGCATCGATCCGGGCGGGCGCCGCGAGATCGGTCTTGGTCAACACCACGAGGTCGGCGGCGCTGATCTGGGCCTCGATGGCCAGGCCGGCCACCGGTTCGGCGGCGAGTTCGGTGAACGCGTCGCAGTCGACCAGCGTGACCACGCCGTCGAGTTGGAAGCCCGCCGTTCGGCCCCACGGGATGACCCGGCTGGGCTCGGCCACGCCGCTGAGTTCGACCACCACGTGATCGGGTGGGTTCCGGCGGGCCCGCAGCTGGTCGAACGCGGCGCCGAAGCCGTCGCTGAGGCTGCAACAGATGCACCCGTCGGTGAGCTCGATGGTGTCGCCGTGGCGGCGCTTCAGGAGTCGGGCATCGATGTTGATGGCGCCGACATCGTTGACGAAGACCGCGATTGGTCGGTCGGTGGTTTCGAGCAGGGAGTTGATCAGCGTGGTCTTGCCCGCGCCGAGGTAGCCGGCCACAAAGGTGATCGGCACCCGCTGGCCGTCCCACGGCAGGAAGTCGGGCTCCTGATACGGCATGGCGGGCACCCTAGCGTTGCCGTGGCGGTGGCTGGCGTAGGCTCGTCGATGATGTCGGATCGCCGCAATGTGCTGTTTATCCTTGCCGATCAGCTCCAGGCGTTCGCCCTCGGTTGCATGGGTCACCCGGACATCGAGACGCCAAACCTCGACACTCTCGCGCAACGAGGATGCGTGTTCCGCAACGCCTACTCCGAGTTCCCGGTCTGCACGCAGTACCGGGGTGTGCTGATGACCGGACGCTACGGCACCGAGAGCGGGGTCACGTCGTTTGACCAGGGTCCCGCTCCCGGTACGCGGTGTATCGCCCATGCGTTGAACGACCACGGCGTGTGGACCAGCTATGTCGGCAAGTGGCACCTGTACTCGTTCTTCGACAAGCCGGTACTCCCCGATCAGCGCTGCGGTTTTTCGCGCTTCATCGGGTATCAGAGTTACAACGACTACCTCGATGGGATCCGGTTCTGGGACGAGGAGGGCCGATGCCGCGAATTCGCCGGCGGGCACCGCACCACCGCGACCGCTGACCTGGCGATTGAGCGGCTGCGCGAGGTCCCCGCCGACCGCTCGTTCGCCCTCTTCGTCAGCTTCCTGAGCCCGCACTACCCGCTGCAGCCCGACCCGGCATTCGAAGCGCGCTATCGCGGTGCGGCCATCGCGTTGCGGCCCAACGTGCACGCTCCGGATCAGGTGTTCACGCCCACCTACAGCCCGGCGAGCCCGCAGCCGATCGAGACCGACCCCAACTACTCCCGGTATGGCACCTCGCTCGAGCTGTTCTGGCAGCAGTACGCCGCCATGGTGAGCCAGCTCGATGCCGAGGTCGGTCGCATTCTCGCCGAGCTGCGCCGGGCAGGGCGCGCCGAAGACACCTTGATCGTCTTCACCAGCGACCACGGCGAGATGGGAGGCAGCCACGGTCGGATGAACAAGGGGTCGTGGCACGAGGAGTCGACCCGGGTGCCGCTCATTGTGCATCGGCCGGGGGCTCCCGAGGGAGCGGTGATCGAAACGCCAGTCTCGGCCGGGGTCGACATGGGACCGACGATGCTCGACTGGTTCGGCGCGCCGCCCGAGCCGGGTTCGGCGGCGATCGGCGCGGGCGCCTCGTTGTTGGGGATGGCGGCGTCGGGCGCGGTCGCCGCTCACCACCCGGTGTTTTCGGAGATGGCCGACGGCGGCGACTGGGCGATGGTGCGATCGGGCGACTGGAAGTATGTCGAGTCGCGCGCCACCGGGGAACCGTTGGCCCTGCACGACCTGTCGACCGACCCGCATGAGCTGCACAACCGGCTCGATGATCCGGTGGCCGCGGCGGCGCGGACCGAAGCCCATCGGCACTTGCACGCCTGGCGATCCGTGGTTGGTCTGGCTAACTAGACGACCTATGAGGGAACATCGCCCACGCGGCGCACCGCTTCGAGCGCTTCTCGCAGGGTGAACCGACCGGCGTAAAGGGCCTTGCCGACCACGGCTCCTTCGAGGTTCGACCCGTTCACCGAGATCGCGGCGAGGGCGACGAGGTCGTCGAGTGAAGCGATGCCCCCCGAAGCGATGACCGGTGTGGACGTCGCGGCGATGACCGCTCGGTACAGGTCGAGGTTGGGGCCGCGGAGCATGCCGTCGCGGCTCACATCGGTGACGACGTAGCGGGTACACCCGGCCCGATCGAGCATGGTGATGGTCTCCCCCAGGTGGCCGACGTCACGGGTATCGCAGGGTGAAGTTCACGCGGGCACCCTAGGCAAGGTCACCTTCGGCTGGCCGAGAATCGATCGCGGGATTCGGTCGGGGAACCGTCAAGTGTCTACCTGGTAGTAGACTGTTGGGTATGGCGAGGCCGACCGGACGACCGGTGCGAGACGAACTGATCACCGAAGCCACCCGGTTGGTGAAGTCGGTCGGGGTCACCGCGTTCAGCTACGGCGACCTCGCCAAACAACTGGGCATCAAGGCGCCGTCGATCCATCACCACTTTCGGGTCAAGGAAGATCTGATCACCGCGGTCGCCGAGCGGTACCGGCTCGACTTCAACGCGCTGGTCGCGGCGATCCCGGAGGGGTTGGCGAGCGATCGGCTGCAGGCCTACGCCGACCTGTTCGCGACGACGGCGAGGTCCGAACAGCTTTGCCTCTGCGGTGCCGTCGCCGCCGAGTGGCTGTCGATCGGCGAGGGCCCGCGGGCCGAGGTCGAACGGTTCTTCGCCGACCAGCTCGACTGGCTGACCGACGAGGTGGCGGCCGGTGCGGCCAGCGGTGAGTTTCGAGCCGACCTCGACTCGCGGCATGTGGCGTCGCTGGTGCTCGCCGCGCTCGAGGGATCGATGCTGATGTGTCGCGCCGGTGCCAGCCCGGACCTGGCCGCCGACCTGGGAGCACTGCTGTTGACCATGGTGGGCCCCGACGCGGAGTAGCTCGCTTCGGTCCTACGAGTCGTGGGTGGTGTAGTTGGCGCGCATGTGGGCGACGCCGTCGGCGACGATCTGTTCGAGGACCTCGAGGTCGACGTCGGCGAGCTTGTTGACGTACAGACAGCTCTTGCCGACCTTGTGTTTACCGAGCTCGGCGAGCGAGTCACCGAGGTCGTCGTACCCGGGCAGGATGTACAGCACCAGGTTGGCCTTGCGCGGCGAGAACCCGGTGATCATGAACTCGCCCTCGCGCCCGCTTTCGTAGGTGTACTCGTAGCGACCGAACCCGACGATGGACGGGCCCCACATCTTCGGTTCGCAGCCGGTCACCCGACGCATCATCGCGAGCAACTGCTCGGCGTCGGCTCGCCGGGTGGGATGCTCGACCGCCGCGATAAATGCCTCGGGGTCTGCCCCGGTCGCGGTCGTTTTGTTCTGGACCTTCTTGGTGGTCTTGGCCATGAAGAGTTCGCCCCGCTCTCGATCTTGCTTGTTGTCTTGATGTGCGCTGGTGTCCGCTTCGGACGTGTACGACGTCCCGATTCTTGCACCTCGGGTCCGGGCCGTCCCTAGCCGAAGAACTCCTTGGTCTCGTCGACTCGGAAGCGCACGACGGTCAGTGCGCCCAGCACGACCGCGGCGCCCATGAGGACCCCCACCTCGGGGAGCACGTCGACGATGCCGCCGTCTTCGAGAAAGACATCGCGGTGGCCTTCCATGGCCCAGAAGCTCGGTGTGAACGGCGACAGGTACTGCGCCGCCCGCGGTAAGGAATCGACGGGGACGAAGGCGCCGCCCAACCCGCCGAACACCATCGCCCCCAGGTTCACGATCGCGTTCACCTGGTTGATTGTGCGGAAGGTGGCGGTGAGCAGCAGGACAAACGCGATCAGGCAGCACGAGTAGGCGAACAGCACGAGGAGTTCGGCGAGCACCGAGCCCTCCAGGCGCAGCCCGACCAGGAGCGAGCCGGCCACCAGCAGGACCACCTGGTACAGCAGATGGATGCCGATCCAGGGGATTGCAAACCCGGCGAGGAGGCTGGGGGCGGGTGCCGCCGAGGCCCGCAACCGGTCCCACGTGTTCCAGCCGTGCTCGCGGTACACCGAGAAGCCGACCGACCCGGCCAACATGAACCCGAACATGACGACCTGGCCGGGTACCACCTGCTCGGCGCCGCTGGCATCGGAGAACCCTTCGGCCTGGAGCGACAAACCAATGGTGTCGACGAACAGCGGCATGATCACCAGCGGCATACCGAACATGATCAGCAGGAACCAGGGGTCGCGGCGGATGATTCGGAGCTGCACCCCGACGATGGCGCGTACGGCGTCCACTAGCCACCCCCCTCGTCGAGACGGTCGCCGGTGACGGCGAGGAACACCGTCTCGAGGTCGGGCCGGAGCGACTCGACGGCCAGCAGTCCCTCGCTGCGGGGACCGAGGTCGGCGATGAGGGCGCCGATCGATCGGTCGTCGCTGGTGCGGTAGGTGGCGCCGCCGTTTGCGGTGAGATCGGTGGCGGTGAGGCCGAGCCCATCGATGGTGGCGGCGTCGAGGGCGGCGTCGAGCGTGAATTCCAGGCCGCTCAGGCGATGGGCCTCCACCAGCTCGTCGCGCGTGCCGCGCGCGAGCACCTCGCCGTGATCGATGATCACGATGTCGGCGTCGAGCGCTTCGACCTCGTTGAGGTAGTGCGTGGTGTAGATCACCGCGGCCCCCTCGTTCGCCATGGCCCGAACCGACGCGATGAGCTGGGCCCGGGTCGCCACGTCGGCACCCACCGTGGGCTCGTCGAGCATGAGCAACTGCGGTCGGTGCACGAGGGCACAGCCGGTGTGCAGACGCCGTTGTTCGCCGCCCGAAAGTTTGGCCGCTCGGCGGTCGAGCAGTTCGGTGAGCCCGAGCTGTTCGGCCACATCGGTCGCCGCCGTCGCCCGTGAGCCGCGCTCGACCCCGGCGAGGTTGGCGAAGAACTCGAGGTTCTCCCGCACCGTGAGCACGCCGTACACCCCGGTGTCCTGGGGGGCGATGCCGGTGAGTTTGGCGGCCTCGTCGAGGTTGGACAACACGTCGATGCCGTCGAGCTCCACGGTGCCCGCGTCCGGGCGCAGCAGCCCGGCGATGATGGAGATCATCGTCGTCTTACCGGCACCGTTTCGGCCCAACAACGCGGTGATCTGCCCCGCCGCGACGTCGATGTCGGCGCCCCGCAGGGCCTGGACGTCGCCGTAGCTCTTCGTGAGACCCCTCGCCATCAACACGCCGCTCATCCTTCTCGATCGTGCGGGCGCCGTCGACCGAATTGGGCGTACGCCGGCCGGTTGGGTCGGTGGCCCCTCCGTTGGCGCTTGACTACGGTCGACCCAGCGGAGGGGAGCACGTATGGACGAATCGAGCGGACTGGATCGGCGGCACTTTCTCGTGGGGGCGGCGGTTACGGCGGTGGGCGTCGGTTTACCGGGTGGGATTGCCTCCGCCCGCCCGGGTCGGGGTCGGCATTGCTTCGTGCCGGGCACGACGCCGGCCAACGTCTTGGCGAGGCCGGGAACCCGAGGGCTGGTCCGCGAGCGGTACTACCAGCGCCGGGTCAGGCGATACCTCGACTACGCGACCGACTTCGAACGGTTCGGTAGCCCGCCGGGTATCGCCGTGCATCTGATCGCGGCCCACCGCGACCCGCACTACACCTGGAACATCGCCGGGGTGACCAACGACGCGCTGGCGGCGGTCTGGACGCAGATCGACGAGTGGCGCGACACCCGCGACTTCCAGTTCATGTATCTGAATTGGGTGTACGCGCTGGGTCGCGGTGACACCCCGATGACGCAGATCGATCAGACGGTGATCACGGCGATCGAGGAGCGCCTGGTAGCCAACCGGTATCGCTACAACGACCCGCTGCCGGGCGATCGCATCGACCACCTGTGGTACTGGTCGGAGAACCATCGGATCATCGTGTTGGCCAACGAATGGCTGGCCGGGCAGTTCTTGCCCGATGCCGTGTTCGACGTGACCGGCCTCACCGGCGCCGAGCACATGGCTCGAGCCAAGCCGGACATTCTCGAGTGGATCGACGAGCGGGCTCGATTCGGGTTCTTCGAATGGCACAGCAACGTGTACATGGCCAAGAACATCACGCCGCTGCTGATGCTGTGTGAGCTCTGCGACGATGTCGAGATCGTGCAGGCTGCGGCGATGGCGCTCGATCTTTGTTTGTTCGACATGGCCGCGCATTATCACCGCGGCGCCTACGTTGCGCCGCACGGGCGCACGTACAAGAAGGACAAGATGACGGCCCGGGACGAAGACACCTACGGCTTCGCCAAGTTCCTCTTCGCCGACACCGACCCCGACTTCGTTACCCCCACCGACACCACGACCACGTTCTTTTGTGCCGCGCAGCGCTACCGGCCGCCGCGGCTCATCCTGAAGGTCGCTCGCCACGACCGCCCGACGATCACGCGGGAACGGCACGGGGTGTTCGTCGATGCCAGCGAGCCGATCAGCGATGCGCCGGTGGCCCCGTTCGGCAAGGACTTTTCCGATCCGGCCAACCTGCCGTTCTGGTGGTCGACCGGCGGCATCGGCATGTGGCAGCTGGCCGACATGGGCTTCGCCGAGGCCGACAAGTATCGACTTTGGGAGGGCGACGCGTTCCAGCTGATCACCCAGTTGCGTGATGTGAACGGCGGCGATCTCGACCGCATCAAGCAGTGGGAACAGGCCAACCACATGATCTTGAACCTGGGGTTTCTCGCCGAGGCCAACACGTACGCCTACCGCACCCGGCAGGTGGCCATGGCCAGCGTGCTCGATCATCGCAAGGGCGAAATGCGCGACCAGGTGCACATGTGGCAGGCGACGATCAACACCGAGGCGCGGGTGTTCACCACCCACCCCATGACCGATGTCAGCGAGTCGACCAACTGGCGGGACGACGGCGAGCCCGGTTATTGGACCGGCGAGGCGTCGATGCCACGTTCGGCTCAGTACCGCAATACGTCGGTGCACCTGTATCAGCCGGCCTATGACCGCGATACCGATCCGATCTTGGCGTTGGTTTTCGACTATCAGAACTTCACCCACGCGTATTTCCCGCAGGACCATTTCGACGAGGTGGTGCAGCACGCAAACTGGACGATCGGCCGAAAGGACGGCGGCTTCATCGCGCTGTGGTCGTGGCGCGATCCGCAATGGCGGACCTACGATCCGACCGTCAACGCGACCAACGGCATGACCAAGCCGTTCGATCTGGTGGCCCCGGGCGGCCCGGACAACATCTGGATCTGCGAGGTCAGCACCGAAGCCGACGAGAGTTTCAACGACTTCTCGGCCCGGATATCGACCTCGGCCCCGCAAGTGACCCGCACCGCCGACGAGTTCGCCGTGTACTGGTCTTCGCCCACGAATGGCGCAATGAGCTTTGGTTGGGACGAGCCGTTCGTGGTCGAAGGGGTCGAGCAGCAGATCACCGACTTCCCGCGCCACCGCAGTCGATGGGGCCACGTGGATCGGCTCGAAAGGAAGTACGACCTGCGGCACGGCCAACATGTATTGAAGCTCGACTTCGACGCCGGCACCCGTTCGGTCGAACGGCGCTGCTAGTCCGGGCCGGTGTCCGCTCGTGCCGCGGTCGGCCCGGTTGCTCCGTCCCGATTTGCGGGGAGCCGCCTAGAACTTCCCCTGGTTGACGAGGGCGTCGCCGCGGGGCAGTGGTTCCATCGTGTCCCAGTGTTCGACGATCAGTCCCCGGCACAGCTAGTTCGGGCCGGCGACCGCTAGGAGGTACCCCGCTCGTTTCCGGATTCATCGAGCCGGACCAGCCCGTCGAGGATGAGGTCCAGCACGAGCTCGAAGGTGCTGGCGGTGTGCCCCTCGAGATGCTGGTGCACGTGGGCGATGGTGAACGGGTGCTCGTCGGGCGAGAGCCGGGCGAGGTATTCGTGAATCTGGTCCTCGGCACTTTCGCGGTCGGGGCCCAGCGTCATCCCCTGTTCCTGGAGGGTGTAGCCGTGCACGTGGTTGGTGACGGCATGAAACCCGTGGTGGGCGCTCTCGTTGGACAGCCCGCTTTGGTACAGGTTGCGCAGGTAGAACTCCATCTGGGAGGTACGGGCCGGACCGGGCAGGTGCTTGAGCCAGAGCTCGCTTGCCCAGGGGTGCTTCGTCAGCGCGGACCGGGTAGCCATCGCCATGTTGCGGACCGCGGCGAGCGGCGCGAGGTCGTCGGGGGGCGCCGGGATCCCGGCCACGATCGTCTCGACCATCAGCGTCATGAGCTCGTTCTTGTTGGCGATGTGGTTGTAGAGCGCCATGACTTCGAACCCGAGCCGGCGGGCCAGCTTGCGCATGGACAGCGCCCCGATGCCGTCGTGGTCGGCCAGTTCGATGGCCGCGTCGATGATCGCGACCTGGCTGAGCGGCTGGCGTTCGGGCGGTTCGGGTGGCGGGGGTCGTTTGGGTTGCGAGGACATACAGGTGGATCCTTCGGGCGGCGCGCGGGTGCGCGCGAGAAATGATGGTTTACGCAGCCGTGCGTACGGTGTACGTTACCGTACGTACAGTGTACTTTTCGACCGAACGATGCCCCGCCTGAGGAGTAGTCATGTCCGATACGCACGCCATTCCCGCCACGATGACCGCGGCCGCGGCCCGCCGCTACGGGTCGGGTGACGTGGTCAACGTCGAGGAGCTCAAGGTGGTGAAGCCGACCAAGGACGACGTGCTCGTCAAGGTCGAGGCCTCGTCGCTCAACGCGCTCGACTGGCACTTCGTCACGGGGACGCCGTACCTGCTTCGGCTCACGAATGGGCTCCGCCGACCCCGACGCATCGTCCCCGGCGCCGACGTCGCCGGCACCGTCGTGGCGTTGGGGCCCGAGGTGACCGAGTTCGCCATCGGCGACGAGGTGTTCGGCGAGATCGACGGCGGTGGGTGCGCGGACTACGTCGTGGCCGCCGCGGCAAAGCTCGTGGCGAAGCCGCCGGAGGTCTCCTTCGTCGATGCCGCCGCGACCGGGGTCGCCGGCCTCACCGCCATCCAGGGGCTTCGCAAGCATGCCGACGTGCAACCCGGCGACCGGGTCCTCATCAACGGCGCCGCGGGTGGCGTCGGGACGTTCGCGGTGCAGGTCGCCAAGGCGCTCGGGGCCCACGTGACCGCTGTGTGCAGCACCCGAAACGTCGAGATGGTTCGCAGTCTCGGTGCCGATGAGGTGATCGACTACACGGCTGAGGATTTCCTGGCCGGCGACGCCCGGTTCGACGTGCTCCTCGACAACGTCGGCAATCGGGAGCCCGGCGAACTCCTTCGGGTGTTGCACCCCGACGCCCGGTATGTCGCGGTGAGCGGTCCGAAGGAGAACCTCTGGTGGGGTCCGTTCGGATTCGCCGTCCGGATGTGGTGGGCGTGCAAGCGCTCGAGCCAGAGCTTCCACCACTTCATCGCCGCCCCCGACCAGGACGATCTCGGTGACCTGGGCGCCTGGTTGGCCTCGGGTGCCATCCGGCCGGCGATCCAACGTACCGTCGGATTCGACGGCGTTGCCGATGGTATTGCCGAGATCGGCACCGGCCACGTAAAGGCAAAGATCGTCGTGGTGCCGTCGCGGTAGATCCGTCGCCGTCGCGCCTCTTGCCGGCTCGAACGCGGGCGATCGAATCCCCGAGGACCCCGGGGATTACCGATACTGTTCGGCGATGGTCGGAACGTTCACTTTGTTCGCAAATCCGGACCCGCATCCCCGCCGGCGCGCGAATTCCCGCCGAACGGTCGTTGGCGTTTCTTTGCTGCGTGCTTGCCGTCGCAACGTTTGCGGCCGCGTGCTCCTCCGGCACCGAAGCGACCTCCACCACACAGCAACCACCGGCCACCGCCTCAGCGAGCGCTTCGGGCGACGGCCAGGGCTCCGGCGCCGAGCCCGTCCCGGCGAGTGGCGACGCGGGTCCACGGTGTGAGTACCTCGGGTTGAGTTCGCTCGACTGGATGCTGCTCGAATTCTCGATGACCAACGACACCGGTTCGCTCTTCGATGGCCGCGCCAACTGGGCGCTGTACGACGGCGACTCGCTGCTGGTCGAGGGTCGCGAGGTCGTCACCCGCCTCGAACCGGGCGAATCGCTGCGGTACTTCCGGAACTCCCAGACAGAGATTCCGGCGGGCGCCGGGGACATCCGCTGCGAGGTGACCGGCCTCGAAGACAGTTTCCGGCCGGCCGTCGACTACGACGAGTCCGCCGGTGGCGGCTGCGAGCCGGTGGAGCTCAACAACCTGAACACCGTCGAGGTCGCGGTGACCGTGATCAACCAGCTCGACATCGCCGCCGGGCTGGCTGTGGATGTCGCCGTCTATGACCCGAGCGGCCTCCGGCTGGGCTCGAACCGGTCGTTCGTGACCGATGTGCAGAATCCCGGCGACACGGTTGAGCTCGACATGGACTCGCGTGCCCCGGTGCCCGATGGCATGTCATTCAGCGATCTCACCTGCACGATTATCGCAATCGACGAGTGGTAGTCGCCCGCCGCTGATCGGCACCGGTTTGGGCGTGCTGCGGCCGATCTGTTGCCGAGGGTGGAACGCCAACGTTTCGACGCGCGCCGAAGCCTGGGTTTCCTACCGTGAATCCATGACTACACAACGCATTGATCAAGGCACTGAACGAGGCTCGCAACAAGCAGGCGTCGGGGCCCTCGACGGGTTGGATCTTGCGGCAGCGACGCTCGAGCTCGAGTGGGTCGTCACCATCGACACCCCGTCCGCCGGAGTCGAGCAGTTGACCAGGGCCCTGGGCGCTGAGCTACCTCTCGTGCAGGGAAACTACGACAACTGTCTCTACGTGCGAGAAAACGGCTACCAGCAGTTTCGCGCGCTCGAAGGATCCCACGCCGGTGCCGAAGGCACGGTTCAACGCACCGCCGCGTCGCAGATCGAGTTCGGGATTCCCCCGAGCCAAGACCTGCTTCGCACCGTCTTCAAGGTCATCTTCGCCGCGCACGTGAACGAAGAGCCCACCGTTCGGGTCACCCAGGCCGTGGGCAGCCGATCGAAACTGTTGGAAGACTCGGACAACCCCAACCGCTACTGGAATCGCCCCGACGCCGAGGAGCTCCACGGCACGGCAGTCGGGTGAACTCGGGTGCCTTTGGCGCAGGGCTGGAGGTATCCGATCGCGAACCTCAACCAGCCCTATGAAAGATCCGGGTTAAGGGGACAGATCCTCTTCTTGGACTCTTTTCAATCATCATGAAGAAGAACGATCAGTATGTCCCCGGTTTAACCGGGATCAACATCGATTCTTGTCTCAGGGTTAGGGTCGTCACCCGGGTCGTGGAAAAGTCCTGGTGCAACGGTAACGGAAGCAGCTGCGGTTGCTGCGTCCAAACAGACCAGTACATGATTATCCGGGTCATCATCCGCTAACGCGATAGGGGTAACGGTCTGGCCGTCTTGAAGTCGCACGGATATACCAAGGCGCTGAGGCTCCCCCAGTCTCGAACCCATTGGGCCAGATACGCCACCTTGCCAAGTAATTTGCACGACTTGCTGTGTGGCGGTAGGACATTCTCCTACAAGCCCTTGTGCATCAACTTCAAATCGCTCAGCTAACACCAAGATTGGGCCTGCTTCGAGCGGCGTGATGTTGGTGAACCGTTCCCCTTGAAGCGACTGACCATTTATATCTTCTAGAGTACCAACCACTTCCACAGCGAGCGGCGGAGCATTAGGTGTGCCGAAAGGGCCAGCGAGTAATACGGTACGCTGCTCCAGTATTTCGTCTGCTGGAAGCAGTGTGGCACAAAGCGGCGTCACCATTTCTCCGGATGCAGTTTCCACCTGGAATGCATTCGCCATCACGCTATCCGAATCAATTTGCACGCTGAAAACCACGGGCATTCCATCTTCGCCGTCAACTGCAATGGGGCAAAGTAGGTTTGTAGCTACAGGCAGGGCTTCGAGCCCGTGATAGGCAGAGAGGATTTTGGATTGAGGTTCCTCTAACGCCAGTTCGACGCTCGTACCCGCGGCGGGCTCGACAGGGCCTGATTCAACAATGCTCGTGCTCGCGGCGGGCGGTTCGCTGGGTTCGACACTGCTGGTAGCGCTGTCGCCAGTCCCTGAGCAGGCGGCAACCGCCACCGCAAACGCCACCATCCCGGCGACGACCCAAAGGCTGCCGGGGAAGAGGGACGGGGTGTTTGGTGGCATCGCTGATGGCGTCGTCGTCGGTTTCATGGACGCTAGCCTCCGCCGCCAGGCTGATGCCGGCTTCAACGTTTCCTGGAGGTTTCCTGGAGGACAGACCAGCCGGTCGGGTTGCGTGGCGTTGCTCGCTTGGATTCTAAAATCCTTCGGAGCGCAGGAGCGAGAAGAACTCCCGACGCGTGGTTGGCCCGTAGCGACGATTGCTGGGGCTGGTGAGTCCTTGCTCTTGGTAGATCACTTGGGTTTCGCCGATCACATCACCGGGCAGCACACAGCGGGCCTCGGCGGGATCAACGCCGTAGAGCTTCGCCGCGTTGAGGCCGAGGATCTTCGCCTTGATCTCGGTGGTGACCTCGGGATAGCCGAACTCCTCCATGAGCCGCTCGGGCATCTGGAACAGCTTCATCGCATTGATCTGCCATTGGGGCGAACCGTTCCAAATGGCGTCGGTGCCCCACAGGATGTGATCCTCGCCAAAGTTCAAGAGCAGCTGCCCGAGGAAGTGCGCAGTGGCATCGCCACCTTGGATGACGCGAGTGGCCCAGGCGCCGCCGAGCTCGGTGTAGATGTTGGTCGCCTCGGCCATCTCCTCGCGTTTCATCCGCAGCAGGTCATCGAAGTAGTGCTCATACGGGGGCAGGTCGACCGCCGAGTGGAAGCACACGAAGTTCATCTCGGGCCAGTCGGCCACCGCCTTCGGAAAGTCGCGAGGGCTGCAGTGTTCGGCATCGAAGATGCCCTGCTCGAAGCCCTTGTGCACGTTGACCACGTTGATGCCGAGGCGTTGGGCCTCCTCGTACATCGGGTAGGCCACGTCTTCGTCGTCGAGCCACCATGCCTCGTACGGATACAGCGATTTCGGACCGCCGGCACCGGTGTAACACTTCAACGCTCGGATCCCCAGATCCTCTTTCAGGTGCTCCATGTCTCGCACCAGCGTTCCGAGATCGCCGGTATCGGCAGTGTCGGGCAAGTTCGGCGTGAGCATCCCTTGGAGGATGCACCGCTGCGACGACCCGAGCTCGTTCACCATGTCGCACGTGGCCGCCATGCCGTCGTTGGTGATCGTCTGCGTGTCCGATGACCCCGCCGGGATACCACTCATCATCGCGACCGTGGTCTCGCTGTCGAGGAAGATCTCCTTCAGATAGTTGGCCCGCCCGAGCTTCTCCCTTGGCGAACCCGGCTCGCATGGTTCGTTGAGATCGAGCGCTTTGGGTGGACACCCCGTGAAGCGGCCGTAGACCGTGTTGAGTAGCACCGGGTCGGCCGGTCCCTCGAAGTCGACATGATGGGTCTGAGAGTCGAGGATGAAGTACTCACCGGCGAAGAGCTCACACGCGGCTTCCTCGTCGACCGTGGCCTCTTCGGGCACGGTGAATGCTTCGGTGGTCGTCGTCGACGTCGTGCTGCTGGTCGACGACGTCGTGCTGCTGGTCGACGAAGTCGTTGATGTGCGGGCCCCACCACCCTCGCTGTCGCTGCAGCCGTAGACGGCGTTGAGTGCGGTGAAGGCCACCGCCATACCCGCCTTCGATTGCAGGAACCGTCGGCGCGTGGTGCCGAGTCGAGCGGCCCGGTCGTCGGCCATCTGGGTGATCAGGAATTCCACCTGGCGCTGACGCCGACTCTGCGGGAGCGGAGTGAACTCGCCATTGGAAACAAACTGCGTGGGGATCGGTGTTGCACCGAACGCATCGTCGCTGGTGTCGTCGGGGCGGGCCATGGTGGTTCTCCTGTGGTCTTCGTTGGTCGCTTCTACGCGTAGGTCTCGAGGTGCTCCAAGAGGAGGGCGTTCAGCTCGTCAGGTGCCTCGTCGGGGATCCAGTGGCTGACACCCTCCAGAGCCTCGACTCGGTACGGCCCCTCGACATAGTCACCTGACAGCTCTGCGCCGATCCGGCCCAACGTGATGTCCTCGGTGCTCCACACGGACATCGTCGGGATGGTCACCGGTGCGATCTCCATTCCCCTGGACCCGGACCGGAGCCAGTTGAGGGCGCCCGTCATGGCGCCGGGCTCGTTGAAGTGATCGATGTAGTTCTCAACCTCCTCTTCGGTGAACCACGGGCCGGAGAGGATCTGGCGCAGGAAGGCCGCGTCGTTCTCGAGGAACATCTCCTCCGCGCCCTCGGCCGCGAAGACCTCGACGTAAGAAGGCCGTCCGCCCTGAGGGCCATCGTTCTCGGCGGCTCGCT
>CALHYX010000031.1 GCA_938041035.1 uncultured Acidimicrobiales bacterium
CGTCGACACCGGCGACGTGATCGAGGTCAGCGGACTGGATCTGTCGGCGACGACGGGTTCGGTGCTCTCCAACGGTGATGGCACGTTCGAGTACACGGCTACGACGTTGCTCGTCGATGGCGCCACCGACAGCTTCGGCTACGAGATAACCGACGGCTTGGGGGCGACGGCAACCGCCACGGTCACGATCTCAGAGACCGACGCCGACGACGACGGCTTCGGGGTTTCGGCTGACTGTGACGACGACGAGCCGACGACCTACCCGGGCGCCGACGAGGTTCCGTACGACGGGGTCGACCAGAACTGCGACGACGCTGACGAGGTGGACGTCGACGACGACGGCCATGACGCCGACAAGGCGGTCGGCGGAACGCCCGACTGCGATGACACCAGCGCCACCGTCTACCCCGGGGCCGCTGAAGTTCTGGACGACGAGATCGACCAGAACTGCGACGGCATCGATGGCACCGTCGGCGGCGACAGCGACGGCGACGGCGTGCTCGATGAGGATGACGAGTGCCGTTTCGACGTGCCGACCGTCGGTGACGACTTCGGTGGACTGGTGCTCGACGGCGGGCGCATCAACACGGTCATGGGTGACGGTGTTCCGGCATCGACCGGCGACGGTTGCCTGGCCTCGGCCGCTCGAACGACCACGGCTCGTGACATCACGACGTTCGGCGGGGACATCTATCTGACCGAACTGATCAGCCACACGATTCGCAGGATCGACCGGGAAACCGGCATCGTTTCGACGGTCGTCGGTTCCGGCACCGCCGGCGCTGCGGCCGACGACGTTCCGGCGACCGACGCCACGCTGGATTCACCCCAGTCGGCCATCTTTGACTCGACGGGTCGGCTGTACATCGCCGATAACGGCAACGGCGTGATCCGCACGGTCGACCCGGCGACGAACCTGATCTCGAGCGTGACGGCGGTGCCGCAGTTCATCGCCGGGATGGCGCTCGACGGCGACGACCTGCTGTACTTCGCCGACGCTCGCACCACGGTGTGGAAGGTGGACCTGACCGCTGAAGAGCCCACTCCCGTGGTTCTTGCCAGCGGCATGAACACGGTGCGCGATGTGGCGCTGCTCCCGGACGGTGACGTCGTGGCGGCCGATAGCGAGGGCCACCGCGTGTGGCTCATCGATGCGGACGACGGCACCAGGACCGCCTTCGCCGGCACCGGTTCGTCCGGTAGCGGTGTCGATGGTGTCGCCGCGACGTCGTCGGCGCTGAACAAGCCGTACGGCGTCGATACCGACGCCGACGGCAACGTGTACATCGCCGGCTACTGGAGCCACTCCGTGCGCGTGGTCGACACCGACGGGATCATTCACACCCTCGCCGGTGACGGCACCGCAACGAACACCGGTGACGGCGGTCCGGCGGTGGACGCCACGATTCGTTATCCGATCAACGTCCACGTCGACCCCGACGGCACCGTTTGGGCCTCGCCGTACTCGCGGACGACGAACAACAGCTACCTTCGGGCGGCATCCCAGGCCGACCTCGACGAGGACGGTATCCCGGACTTCGCCGACGACGACGTCGACGGTGACGGCTTCGAAGGCGACTTCGGCGACGGGACGGACTGCAACGATGCCGATGCGGGGATCAACCCCGATGCCTTTGACATCCCGGACGACGAGATCGACCAGGACTGCGACGGCGAGGACGCAACCACCGACGGAGCGTTGGGGTTCATCCCGGAGGATGACGAGAACTCGGATTCGTAGCGAGTCGCCGTCGATGCGGCCGGTCCCCTGGGCGGCGCGAGCCTGTCTTGCGCTAACAAGGGAACCATGACCGATCGCATCGACGGCGACACCTACATCGTTTCCGAGGCCGAACAGCAGCACTTTCTCGACAACGGGTACGTGCACCTGCGCGGCTTGCTGACCGAGGCCGAGGTGGCGGCGCTCGAGGTCGACTACGACCGGTTTCTGCGCCGCGAGATCGAGGTGCCGGGCAAGGACTACTGCGACATGGCCGGCGACTACGGCCGCGAGCCCGAGGACTTCTCGATCATCAACGTGATGTTGCCGCGCCGGTACCACCCGCCCTGGCAGGGCAACGTGTTCGAAAAGCGGGCGGCGTCGGTCGCGGCGCAGCTGCACGGCGAGGGCATGGTCATCGACTACGACCAGCTGTTGGCCAAACAGCCCCAACGCGACGATGCCGTGTTCGCGTGGCATCAGGACATGGCCTACTGGCCCGATACCCCTGACACCCGGACGGCGACGTTGTGGCTGGCGATCGACGATTCGACCGTCGAGAACGGCTGCATGCGCTTCGTTCCGTCCACCATCGGTGAACCGGCCCTGCGGCCGCACGAGCCACAGTTCGGTGATCGAGGCGAATCGCACGCGCTCGGCACCGAACTGCGACCCACCGACGAACCGGTGACCGTGCCGATCAGTCGGGGGGATGTAACGGTGCACAACGAGCGGGTCATGCACGGCTCCGGGGGCAACTCGACCGACGGATTCCGCCGGGCCTACATCCTGGCGTTCCGGCCCGAGGAGACCGTCGCCATCGAACGCGAGCTGGGGTTCACTCACAGCCACAACGATGAAGACGACGTCCTCGATTCGGTTGGGGTGGAAGGCCAGACGAGATGACGTTCAACTGGGGCATGGTCGGCCACGGCCATATTTCCACGACCTTTGGGGCTGCGATCCAGGTGGTCGACGACGCCGAGATCGTCGCCGTCGCCGGGCGAAACGCCGACCGCAGCGCGGCGTACGCCCAAGCACATGGCATCGGTGCGGCCCATGACACGGTCGAAGCAATGCTGGCGGCCGGCGGGCTCGACGCGGTGTACGTGTGTTCACCCCACCCGAGCCATCAGGACGCCGCCACGAAGTGCCTGCGGGCCGGAGTGCCGGTCCTGGTCGAAAAGCCGATGACGCCGTCGTCG
Organism: uncultured Acidimicrobiales bacterium; assembly: GCA_938041035.1. GTDB lineage: Bacteria > Actinomycetota > Acidimicrobiia > Acidimicrobiales > SHLQ01 > CALHYX01. Next base: position 2,926 of record CALHYX010000031.1, read on the forward strand.
GCGACGACGAAGGAGCTCATCGACGTTGCGAGGGGAGAGGGCGTCTTCGCCATGGAGGCGATGTGGACCCGCTTCCTGCCGGCGTACGAACAGGCCCGAGCGTGGATCGACGACCGTCGGATCGGTGAGGTGCAGCAGTTGGAGGCCGCATTCGGGTTCCGGGCTCCGGTCGACCCCGACCATCGGCTCTTCAACCTGGACCTGGCCGGCGGATCGACCCTCGATGTGGGCGTGTATCCGATAGCGCTCGCCCAGTGGTTGTTCGGCGTTGCCCCGACCAGTGTCGCCGGCGGTCGCCTCGGTCGGGGAGACCGGCGTCGATGAGCACGTAGCGGTGTCGGCGGCCTACCCCGGTGGGGGCATTGCCCAGCTCGGCAGCGCCATCACCGCCAACCTGCACCACCAGGCGACGATTCGCGGGACGGACGGAACCATTGAGATCCCGGCGTTCTGGTCGGCGCAGGAGGCCACGCTTCAGGCGGGGGGCGAATCAGAAACCACATCGACCCCGCACCGGGCGAACGGCTTCGAATACCAGATCGAGGAGGTCATGCGATGTGTGGCGGCCGGTATGACCGAGAGCACGACGATGCCGTTGGCGGCCACCCTGGAGGTCGCCGAGGTCTGCGACGAGATTCGGCGCCAGGTCGGTGTGCGGTATCCATTCGAAACCGCTCCCTCGTGAGCGACTGACGGGCCTCACCGATCGGTGATTTCGTGCACTCCCGAGGGGGTCGACATGGTGTCGTCGGTGTGGATGTCGGCGTAGATCTCGATGATGTTGTGCTCGGGGTCGTGAAAGAACAGCGTGCGGTGCGGCCAGTCCTGATCGATCGGCGCCTCGATCACTTCGATGCCGTGGCCCTGCAGTTCCACGTACGCGAGGTCAACGTCGGCTGGCGGTACCCGAAAGCTGAGCTGAATTCCGGCGGACGTGTCGGGCGACGGTGGTCCGTCGTAGGCGCGGCCGCGCGGGCGCAGGCCGAGGAACAATGAGCCCACCTGTAGGCCGACCCAGTCCTGATCTTCGTCGAGGATGGTGAAGCGCAACACCTCGGTGTAGAAGCGGCGCATCGCGGCGAGATCGTCGCAGGGGACGATGACGTAGTCGAGACTTCGGATGGCTCCGAAGCCGCTGGTGTCGGTCATGCGCTGGGCCTCCTGGTTCCGTCGCCACGATGTTACGGGTCGCGTGCGGACGTGGCGCCCAGTTTTTTGCGCCTACGGGTTGGCCGATGGGTGCGGACCCGCAGCAGCACTGTGCGGTACGGCCGTTGATCGGCGTTGGCGTTCGGCGTGCACCATCCAGGCCACCAGCGCCAACTGGCCGATGAACAGGACGAAGATAGCGGCGAAGAACGTTGGTGGCGGGCTGACGGTAAACGCGGCGAGCCACACGGCGACCGCGATGTCGGCGAGCGCAATCGCCGATGCCGCCGCGATGAGGCTCCTCGGGCTTTGGCGGATCGTGGCCACCGACTGCCAAACGAGGAGGACGGTACCTACCAGGCACGCGGCGGTCATCCCGAGAACGATTGGCCACTCGATCCGCTCGTAGTCGGCGACGCCGCCGCTCCGGGTGGCCCAGCCGTACAAGGTGAGAAGGCCGGCTATACCCAGCGGAAAGACCCGTACCAGCACGCCGAGGATCGAGATCACGAGCACGCCCGGGGGAACCACGCGCCGGGGTTGAGCCGTTGCGGGTGCGGCCATCGGGCTACCTGGTGTCGCGTGCACGGGCGCCTACCTTATGGCGGGGTGGCGAGGAAGAAGAGGAAGAAGATTGTGTTCCTATCGGACGCGCCAGCGCATTGTTGCGACGACGCCACTAGTGATGGCGCTCCACAAAGGCGGCTACCTGAGGGATGGCGTTGATGACCCGATCCTTCGCGCTCGGGCGCAGCTTGTTGTAGACCTTCACCGCGAGGGCGTTGTTGGCCTCGCCGGCGCGGGTGTCGGTGACGGCGAGAAGATCGTCGGCGATAGCGTTCGAGTGGTTCGAAAAGTGGGTCGAAACGTCGACGCCGGCCGCGTCGGCTTCGGCGACGTGCTGGTCGAGAGCGGGGGCAACGCGAGGCAGCATGCGGGTGATGTTCTCGCGGATGAACTGGGGCTTCACCTTGGTGACAGCGGCGTAACCGCTGGCGATCGCCCTGCCTTTGAGGCCGCTGAGGGCAGCAACCTCGTCGTCGACCTGCTGAACACCATCGTCGATCATCGCCTGACGGCGCTGGGGGTCCTCGGTGGCCTGCACGAGTGTCATGGCCCGATGGTGGCACGCCTCGCCGGGGGAGTTCGATGCGGGCGGAGCGACCCGGTCGTCGGTCGGCGCCCACCGGTTGACGTCGGCGACCCTGAGGCGGAGAGTGGAAGGCATGATCAACGGCTTTCACACCATCGTGTACTCCGACGACCCGGACGCCACCCGGGCGTTTTTCAACGACGTGCTGGGATGGCCGTCGATCGACGCCGGGGGCGGGTGGCAGATCTTCAAGACCAAACCGGCGGAGCTGGGGGTGCATCCGACAAAGGGGCCCGATGGTGAGGTGTGGGGGACGGCGCCCATGCACCAGTCGTCGTTGATGTGCGACGACATCGAGGCCACCGTCGCCGAGTTGCGGGCCAAGGGCGTCGAGGTCGCCGACGAGATCAACGATGAGGGGTTCGGGCTCACGACGATGATCACCGTGCCGGGCGCGGGGCAGATGATGCTCTACCAGGCTCGCCACGAACTGGCCCACGCCCTCCCTGACTGAGCACCCACCGCCAACGTTCGACTTCGGGGTCAGACCCCACCGCCGGGCAAACGCTCATATGAACGTACAACGGGGTCAGACCCCCGATTGTTTATATGAACACAACGGGGCTCGGGTGCTTCATCGTTAGCCTGGCGCCTTGAGCTGGATTCGGCTGAAGAGCATCTCCAAGTCCTACGACCGCAACCCGGTGCTGCGCGACGTCAACATGAAGCTGACCGCGGGCGACAAGCTCGGGCTGGTCGGAAAGAACGGCGCGGGGAAGACGACGCTGTTGCGGCTGATCCTCGGCCACGAGGACCCTGATGCCGGCACGGTCGACATCACCCAGGACGTGTCGGTCGGCTACTTCTCACAGTTCTCCGAGCTCGACAGCGACAAGAGCGTGCAGGGGGAACTAGTCGCGTTGTTCCCCGAGGTGCTGGCGCTCGAGGCCGAGATGGATGAGGTGAACGCCGGGTTCGGCGCTGACCCCGACGAGGCCGAGATGACCCGACTGCTCGAACGCCAGGCCGAACTGCTCGAGCAGCTGGAGCGGGCCGGCGCGTGGAGCTACGAGCGCGATATCGACACCGTGCTGACCAAGCTGGGCTTCAACGAGGAGCATCGATCGCTGCCCATCGGTCAGCTGTCCGGTGGATGGCGGAACCGGGCTGCGTTGGCGACCGTGGTCATTCAGGCACCGCAGGTGCTGTTGATGGACGAACCGACCAACTACCTCGACATCGAGGGGTTGCGTTGGCTCGAGACCTGGTTCCAGAAGTTCGAGGGAGCGCTCATCGTGATCTCGCACGACCGCCAGTTCCTCGATGCGGTGTGCAACCGGATCATCGACGTCGAGAACCATCGGCTGCACGAGTACGAGGGCGGGTTTGCCAACTTCGTGCAGAAGAAGCAGATGAACATCAAGTCGCTGGAACGCGAATTCGCCCACGAGGCCGAGCTGTTGGCGTTCGAGCAGGAGGCGATCTCGAATCGCAAGGAGCTGGCGAAGAATCCGAGTAAGTCGCTGCGCCGAAAGCTGGCGAACATCAAGCAGAGCGGCAAGCCTCGCCCGGTCGACCAGATCGTCACCGAGATCTACGGCGGGCTGCACGTGAAGGACGAGCTCTGCGCGGTGCACAGCGCAAGCAAGTCGTTCGGGGGCGAGTCGCTGTTCGAGGAATTGCACCTGGAGGTTCGGCGGGGCGACCGCATCGCGATCCTGGGGCCGAACGGATGCGGCAAGACGACGCTGCTGAACGCGCTGGCCGGGGTGGAATCGTTTTCGTCGGGCACCGTCCGGTGGGCTAAGGGGGTGCACTACGTCTCGTTCAACCAGATGGTCGATGCCCTCGACCACGGCGACACGGTCGCGCACGCGGTGGGGGCGATGCCCGACAGCCTGGCGTTCTCCGCGACCAAAAAGTCGGTGAACCGTTTCCTCGGGTTGTTCCAATTCTCCGAACTCGATCGCCAGACCCGCATCGGCGATTTGTCGGGTGGCGAGCGGGCCCGGGTGGCGCTGGCCCAGTGTTTGTTGTCCGGAGCGTCGGTGATCATCCTCGACGAGCCCACCAACCATCTCGATATGCAGAGCACGCAGGTGATGGAGCGGGCGCTGGCCCATTTTCCGGGCGCAGTGCTGGTGGTGAGCCACGATCGGTTTTTCATCGACAAGGTCGCAAACCGGGTCCTGCGCTTCGACGGCGACGGCAACGTCGGCGAACTCGAAGCCGCCATCTAGCCCCGCCCCACATCCGTAACGCTCAAATGAACGTAAACGGGGGTCAGACCCCCGATTGTTCGGAATGCTCAAATGAACTCAAAGGGGGTCAGACCCCCGGTTGTTCAAATGGACTTCACGGGGTCCTTGAGGGGGTCAGACCCCGCGGGTTCGGCGTTGACGTCGTTCGGACTAAGAGCGGGGGTTAGACCCCGCGAGGCTCGGCGTTGACGTCGTTCAGCAGGTCCATGAGTTGGCCGAGGCCGTCGACGTTTTCGTCGAGGGTGGTGCCGATCGGGCCGATGCGGATCGAATTGATCCCGCAATCGCGATACTGGCGCAGCCGGGCGCGGATCTGGTCGGGCGGGCCGATGAGGTTCTGACCCAGGCCGATCTCGAGCGGGACCCTCGCCGCGGCGGCCTCGCGGTCGCCGGCGAGCCACAGGCTCTGCACCGCGGCGACGTCGTCGCCCCAGCCCTGGCGGGTGAAGGCGTTGTTGTAAAAGTTCGACGTCGCCGAACCCATGGCCCCGAAGGTGAACGCGAATCCGTTGGCGTGGCGCCGGGCGGCGGCTTCGACGTCGTCGGTGATCTCCACCCCCACCGAGACCGTGAGGTCGATGTCGGCGAGGGAGCGGCCGGCCGATTCTGCTCCGGCGCGGATCTCGTCGAGGAACACGTCGGCCGTTTCGCAGAAGAAGGAGTTGCCGATCCAGCCGTCGGCGGCGGCACCGGTGAGGCGAAGGTTTGCCGGCCCGAGCGACGCCACATAGATCGGTAGGGGAGCGGGTTCGGCGCGGGGGCGGATGGCCTTGCCCTCGCCGTCGGGCAGCGGCAGTTGGTAGGTCTCACCGTCGTACTCGAGCCGGTCGCCTCGCGATGCCATGCGCACGATGTCGATGGTTTCGCGCGTGCGGGCGATAGGTCGGTCAAACGGCACGCCGTGGAAACCCTCCATCACCTGCGGCCCGCTCGTTCCGAGCCCGAGGATGAATCGGCCGTCGGAGATCTTCTGCAGCGTCATCGCGGTCATGGCGAGCATGGCGGGGGTGCGGCTGCCGATCTGGGCGATGGCCGTGCCGAGCCGGATGTTCTCGGTGACCGCGGCAGCGGCGGCGATCGGGGTCATGGCGTCGTAGGCCCACGCCTCGGGCACCCAGGCCACGTCGACGCCGAGCCGGTCGGCCTCCAGCACGTAGTCGCGCCCGGCCTGGTCGACGGGCAGCGCCCAGATCCCCAGCTTGAGCGTTCCGTGGGTTGTCACCCGTCCCCCGATCGAGCCGATGCTGATCGCGAAGCTAGCGGACTCTCGCGGCAGTGGGCACCGCCTCCGCTTCGGTGGTTTCGATAGGGTCGGGCCCATGACCGACACTCCTGGATGGATCTTTGCCGACGAAGCTGCGATCGAGTGGCAGCCGATGGGTGAGGGGATCGCCATGAAGGTGTTGGGAGTGGCCGATGGCCGGATGTTCGCCATGTTCCGATTCGATGCCGGCTACGTGGGCGGTTCCCACGACCACGCCGACGCGGAGTTCACCTACGTGTTGAGCGGCGACATCGTGTCGAACGGGGTCACGATGCTCGCCGGGCACAGCTATGCCGCCGAGGCCGGGACGACGCACAGCGAGTTTCGTTCCGAGAACGGCGCCACCCTTGTGTCCGTCTTCGCCGCTCCCGGCGCCTAACGCTGAATGAACGTCAGGGGGGTCAGACCCCCTTACGGTGTAAGGGGGCCTGACCCCGGTCGCGTTGGACCCGTCGCCTTACGGTGTAAGGGGGTCTGACCCCGTGCGACTGCGGTGAGAGAGCGGGTTAGGCGTCGGGGGCGCGGGTGAAGTCGGCTTCGGTGGCGCCGCTGGCGGCCACGAGTTGGTCGAAGGTCAGCGCGACCATGGTCATGTGGTCGCCCGCCCCTGCCCACACCGGGTCGAAGGAGCGCAGCGACGGGTCGACCAGTTTGCGTAACGGTTGGGGGTGCCCGCAGGGCGCGCAGCCGCCGATCTCCTGACCGGTCGCCTCGACCACCTGTTCCGGCGTTGCCCGCTTCAACTTGTCGACCCCGAGTTCGACAGCGGCTCGTTTCAGGTCGGCCCGACGGGCGCCGCTCACCAGCAACATCACCAGCTCGTCGCCGGCCGCGAACACGAGGCTGTTGGCGATGGCGCCGACCTCGCATCCGAGTTCGACTGCGGCCGCGGCGGCGGTCGGCACCTCGTTGGCGAAGCGCTGGGGAATCGCGTCGATTCCGGCGGCTCGGAGGTGGTCGGTGACGACGTCGACAGGGTTGTGCATCGGGCCAGCCTGCCATGCGGGCCGGGGTGGGTCGCGGTGATTTTCGGCCAGGCGCGGCGTGGCCAGAGGTCGAGGCCTCCTGGCTAGACCTCATCCTCGGGTTGACTGGTGATCCGGTTGACGAGGTCACCGATCGCGGATTCTTCGGCCGGCAGCTCGGGCTCCGGGGTGGCGCCCTTCTTCTGGCGGCGGGCGAACCCGAGCGGGGCCGGGGCTGCGGTCGGCTCCACCGCGGCCGCGGCCTCGGCGTCGGCGGCGACGACAGCGGCTGCTGCCGCACCCGTTGAATCGTCGCCGTCGCGGGAGCGCAGGAACCAGAAGCCGAGGGCGCCGGCGATGAGCGCCAGGACGATGGCGTTGAGCCCGAGTACCAGGCCGAGGGGGAAGCCGCCGGATTCGCCGGGGATCTCCCGGCTGACGCCGTCACCGGCGACCGACGCGGCCCCTGCGGCAGTGGTGGGGGTCGAAGCCGAGTCGGCGGAGCCGTCCGGGGCGTCGGGTTGCTCGCCCGCTTCGGCGACGGTCGACCCGGGGGCCACCACGGCGCCGTCCGGCGTCGTCGAGGCCGGCGCCGATGCATCGGGTCCGCCATCGCCGTCGGTGCCGATGGGGGCGATCGTCGAGCCGCTGCTGTCGGTCGCCGGTGGTGCGGCGGTCGTTGGCGGGCCGACCGATGATGTGGTGGCGTCGTTCGTCGAGGAGGTCGTCGTCGGCGCGGTCGTGGTGGCGGTGGTCACCGGCTCGATGTCGGTGACGAACCGGAGCCCGACCCACCCCTCGGTGGGCGAGGTGATCTTGAGCCAGCCGGCAACGCCCGGCCAGTCGTAGGTGATCATGGGCGTGCCGTTGGGCAAGACATCGAGTCGGCTGGTGTCGACGCCGGGGCCGGCGCGAACCACGAGTCCGCCGTCGGGATCGTCGGCTTCGATGCCGGTGACCCACACGGTCTTGGCTTCGCCTTGCTGCGTGGAGGTCGTCGTGGTTGGCGCAACGGTGGTCGAGTTGCTGGGGGAGTCGTCCTGGTTCGCCTGAATGCGGGTGGTCAGCTTCGCGACCACCAAGCCGGAGGGAATGTCCTCGAACCTGACCGCGACGGTGTTGGTCCGGCCGTCGTTGATGGCATCGGTGGAGAGCCCGACGCGCTCGTTGTTCTTGTCGAGCAGTTCGACGCGTACCTCGGGGCCGAGAATCGCCCCCGGCATGGCGACGCCGATGGCGTCGACGGCGGACGGGATCGCCATCGGTTGCGACTGCACGATGAGCAGGCCACCGTCGATGACGGCGCTGGTCAGTTTGGCGGTCACCGTTCGAGGGCCGTTGTCGAGGTCGGCGACGGTCATTTCGACGCCGTCCAGAACATCGATTTGCGGCGTGGCCGGCTGGGCCAGGGCTCCGCCGGTGAACACCAGCGACCACGCGAGCAGCGAGGCGATGCTCGCCATCAGAACTTTGGTCGCGCCGGATCCGCTCATAGAGGGATTCCCATCGGCGTCGAGGCGACAGATTTCAGGTTCCGGCGCAGGGTCCCGCCGAGCGGCGGGGGATCGGTGGCCCTCTGGGCCAACCGGCCCCTCGTCGTCGGCCGGGGTGTGCCCTACCATTACGGGGTATGCGTCTCTTCCCCCTCGCAGTACTCCGCGCGCTCGATTTCGCCTCCGCCGGCGCATCGATCACGGCGGCGCCCGCTCGTCCCCGTCGTCCGGAAACCCCCGCGCCATGACCGATGTGTTCCCGGATGCGCCCTGCTTTGCCGATGTCGAGGGCTTCCTGTTCGACCTCGACGGGGTCATCACCCCGACCGCCGAGGTGCACGAGCGCGCCTGGGGTGAGCTGTTCAGCGAGGAGTTCGACTACAGCGACCAGGACTACATCGACCTGATCGATGGCAAACCCCGCCTCGACGGCGTGCGGGACTTTCTCGCCAGCCGGGGGGTCGAGTTGCCCCTGGGCGACACGAGCGACGGGCCCGATGACCGGACGGTGTGGTCCTACGCCAACAAGAAGAACGCCATCTTTGCCCGCATCCTCGACGACGAAGGGGTGCAGCCGTTTCCGGGCACGATGAGCTTCCTGGATCTGCTGGACGACCTGGCCGTTCCCTACGGTCTGGTGTCGTCCTCGCGCAACGCACCGGCGGTGCTCGCCGCGGCCGGCATGAGTACCCGCTTCGGCGTCATCGTCGACGGCAATACGACGGCCGAGGAGGGTCTGCGGGGAAAGCCGGCCCCCGACGGCTACCTGTTGGGCGCCGAACGGCTGGGCGTCGCCCCGGCCAAGGTCGCGGTGGTCGAGGACGCGGTGTCGGGTGTCGCCGCGGGTGCCGCGGGCAAGTTCTGTTCGGTGATCGGCGTCGACCGGGGCGCCGGGCGCCAGGCATTGCTGGACTCGGGCGCCACCCTCGTGGTCGAGGACCTCGACGAGTTGTTGCCCGAACATCGAACGATGCCGGAGCCGCCGATGCCGTCGGGGCTCGACGGCGATCGCTTTCCGGTCCACCCGTGGAAGCTGGTCGAGACCGCCCATAACGCCGACGATCTCGGCCATACCGAGACGTTGTTCGGCTTGGCCAACGGTTACATAGGCATGCGGGCCAACCCCGAGGAGGGGCGAGACGCCCACAGTCACGGCACGTACCTGAACGGCTACCACGAGACGTGGGACATCCAGCACGCCGAGGACGCGTTCGGCTTTGCCCGCACGGGCCAGACGATCGTCAACGTGCCCGATGCCAAGCTCATCAAGCTCTACGTCGACGACGAGCCGTTGCTGTTGTCCAATGCCGACCTGCCGGAGTACGAGCGGTCGCTCGACTTCGAGACCGGGGTCTTGCGCCGCGAGCTGGTCTGGGCGACGCCGTCCGGCAAGCGGGTGCACGTCACCTCAAGTCGAATGCTGAGCTTCGAGCATCGGCACCTGGCGGTCATGGTCTTCGAGGTGACGCTGCCCGACGACTCGGCGCCGGTCGCCATCTCGTCACAGCTGTTGAACCGTCAGGATGGCACCGACGAGTACTTCGTGAAGTCCGCCGCGTTGGGCGAGGGCGGCGACCCGCGCCAGGCATCGAACCTCGAACACCGGGTGCTCGAGCCCAAGCTCCAGCGCCGGGCCGACGACGAGGTCGTGCTGGGTTATCGCGCCGCCAGCAGCGGGATGACGGTGGCGACCGGGGCGCGGCATCTGATCGACGCGCCGGCGAGCGCCACGATCGAGACCGAGGTCGGCGACGACCTGGCCAAGACGGTGGTCTCGTGTTCGCTGCAGCCCGGCGAGGTGGTGCGTATCACGAAGTTGGTCGCGTATCACTCCTCGACCGGAGTGCCGGCCAACGAGCTTTCCGACCGATGCACCCGGACGCTCGAGCGGGCCGAGGAGCAGGGGGTCGAGGCCATCGAGGCGGCCCAGAGGGAACACCTCGACGCGTTCTGGCACACCGGCGACATCGAGATCGGTGGCGACGACCGCCATCAGCAGGCAATCCGCTGGAATCTCTTCCAGCTGGCGCAGGTGAGCGCCTGTGCCAACGAGCAGGGCATCCCGGCCAAGGGGTTGTCCGGCGGCGGTTACGACGGCCACTACTTCTGGGACACCGAGACCTACGTCGTCCCGTTCCTGGCTCACACCACGCCCCGAGCGGCCCGCAAGGTTCTGCGGTTCCGGTGGAAGACCCTCGACCGGGCCCGACTGCGGGCCACCGAGATGAATCTCGACGGGGCGTTGTTCCCGTGGCGCACCATCAACGGCGATGAGTGCTCGGCGTACTACGCCGCCGGCACGGCGCAGTATCACATCGATGCCGCGGTGGCGTACGCGATCGAGCGGTACATGACCGCGACCGCCGACCTCGACTACCTGGCCGCCGAGGGCGCCGAGATCCTGATCGAGACGGCGCGCATGTGGGCCGATCTGGGTTTCTACGGCGCCGACGAGCGTTTCCACATTCACGGCGTCACCGGGCCCGACGAGTACACGACGGTGGTCAACGACAACACCTATACCAACGTGATGGCCAGCGCGAACATGGCCTACGCGGTCGAGGCGCTGGGGCTTCTCGAGGTTGCCCGGCCGACCGAGGTTGCACAGCTGTGTCGCCGCACGGGGGTCACCCCCGAGGAGATCGCCTTCTGGAAGGCGGCCGCCGATGCGATTTTCGTACCGTTCGACGAGGACCTGGCGATCCATCCCCAGGACGCCAACTTCCTGGAGTTGGAACAGTGGCCGTGGGAAGAGGTCCCCGCCGACAAGTATCCACTGTTGTTGAACTTTCATCCGCTGGTGATCTATCGCCACCAGGTGCTGAAGCAGGCCGATGTGGTGTTGGCGACGCTGTTGCGGCCCGGTCGTTTCACCGACGAGGAGCGGCGTCGCAACTTTGCCTACTACGACCCGATCACGACGGGTGATTCGTCGTTGTCGGCCGGGGTGCAGGCGGCCGCCGCGGCGCTGGCCGGGCGCGAAGAACTGGCGTGGACGTACTTTCAGCAGGCCTTGTACCTCGACCTGCACGACTCGCACCACAACACCGCCGACGGGGTGCACATCGCCGCGTCGGGTGGGGTGTGGAACGCCATCGTGGCCGGCTTCCTGGGTTTCGTCGACGATGGCCGGACGATCCGGTTTGCGCCGAACGTGCCGGCGGAGCTGGGCGCCTTGTCGACCCGGCTGCTGGTGCGGGGTCTACGCCTGCGCATCGAGGCGGAGGGAACGCGGTGCACCATCACGGTCGAGGATTCGGCCGGTGAGGTCAAGGTCGTCGATAGCGAGGGCCGCACTCACGTACTTCGCCAGGGCGAGCCGGTGGAGATCGGCGCCGACTAGTTCGGCGGGTCCGGGTGGGTTGCCGGTTGCAGCTCGTCGGGGTCGATCAGGTCGTGGGCCGCGCTGAGCCAGCCGAGCTGGGCGTTGGCCAACCGCAGGCCGCCGGTGTCGTCGCCGCGTCGGTGGTGCTCCCATCCGGCGCTGAACGCCGAAAGTCGGTCGGCGGCCTTTTGCTGGCCGCGCAGGGGTCGTTCCATGTGGCCTCGCAGAAGGGAGGCGGCAGCGGTTCGGTCACCACAGGCGAGCGCCCATTCGATGGTGCCGGGCTCCACCATCGACCACCACGACGGCGGTAGTGCGACCGCCAGCGTGGCCGGTTCACCGAAGTGTTCCAGCGCCGGGAGCACGTGCTCGGTAAGGCAGTCGAACAGGTCGGTGAGCGAGACCGACGACGGCCCCTGGCTCGCCTGGGGCAGGCCGGAGAGTTCGACGCTCGACCAGGTGTGGAGGATGTTCGCGAACAGGCTGTTGAACACTGCGGGAAGGGCGCGGTCGGGGTGGGAGGACACCGATGCGGTCGGGTGTTGTTGGCGCCAGTCCTCGAGTCGGTCGTCGAGCACCGTGAGGCGCGGGGACACCCAGGTCGCAATCCCGGCGCGACTGCGGGTGGAGCTCTGGAGGGTCAGCCGGTGCAGTTGGGGAGCCGCGTTGCGTTCGAGGGCCTGGCGGCTCTTCACGAAGCGAAAGCCGCTCGGGAGCGAGTCGGCCAGCCAGACGCCGGAGCGATCGAGGATCGCCTTGGGTCGATCCTGTGCGGTGAACGCTGGCGTCGTCACGGGCGGGCTCCGTTCGGCGTGGGTGGTTAGGACAGCGAGGTGAGAAAGGCGAGCAGACCGTCGTGGAATTGCTGTTGCCCCTCGCGGTGAGGCCAGTGCCCCGCGTTGGGAATGGTCAGAAGTTCGGCCGGGGCGTCGAACCACGCCGTGGTTCGTTCGAACGCCTCGTTGACGCCGGGGAAGTCCTCGGCGCCGGTGACGAGCAGCCCGGGGCAACCCACCCGAAACTCATTCGCCGGGTCGGGCTTCAGAGAGAGGTCGCGATACCACTCGAGTGCTTCGTGCAGAACGTCGTCATCGCCGAGGATTTCCTTCGCCCGGGCGACGGTGCTCCGCCGCTCCTCGGCCGTCCACTTCGGCGCCCAACGGTCGTAGAGACGCTCGATGTAGGCGAGGTCGTTGCGGGCGGTGCGTTGATCCGAAAAGGGCAGCTTGAAGTAGGCGAAGTGCCGGGTCTGCCACATCAGGCTCAGCGACGGTTTGAGCGATGCCGGGTGGGGAACGGCGATGGCGACGATGCCGTCGATGCGTTCCGATGCCAGCCGCAGTGCGCTCCATGCGGCGGACGAACCCCAGTCGTGGCCGGCGATCACCGCGCGATCGAGTTCGAGGGCATCGAGCAGCCCGATGACGTCGCCGCCGATCTCGTCGCGGCCGTAGGCCCGGCCGGGGACGCGGGTGTCGCTGTGGTAGCCACGAAGGAACGGGGTGATGACCCGATACCCGGCGTCGACGAGCAACTCCGAGGTCGCCGCCCACGACTCGGGGCCGTCGGGAAAGCCGTGGAGGAGTACGACCGCGGGCCCGGTCCCTGCATCGTGATAGCGAAATCGCTGAGCGCCTTGAGCTGACGTGACGAAGTCCATTGGCGGAGACTAATCCCGCCAACCCGGGCTGCTCAGGAGCGCTTGTGCAGGTCGGGGTTGGTCCCGGGCGTGAGCCAGGTCGAGGCGTTGCGGCCTTTGATGGCACCCCAGCGAAACGGCGTGAGCATCGACTCCAGGAAGCGTTGCGGGAAATCGGGCATGCGGCCGACGCCGAGCTCGGAGTCCAGCGGTCGGTTCGGGCGGAAGAAGGTGCCGAAGATGCGGTCCCAGATCGAAATGACGGCGCCGTAGTTGTTGTCGCCCTCGGCGTACACCTCGGAGTGGTGCCAGCGGTGCAGGTCGGGGGTGCTGAACACGTGGTCGAGCGGGCCGCTGTCGACGTCGGCATTGATGTGTTGGAGCTGGCCGTAGGTGGCGCGAGCGGTGCTGTGGGTGAGGTGCTGGGTGGGGGAGAAGCCGGCGAGCCCGACCACGAAACCCTCGAGCACGCCTTCGAGGGCCTGCTCGAACGGATGGAAGCGGGTGGCGTTCCAGGTGTTCAGGCCGGCGGGGCTGTGATGCACGGAGTGCACGGTCCACGCCGGGCCCCACTCGTGACTGGTGCGGTGAAGCGTGTAGTGCACGAGGTCCGAGATCAGGAGGCTGGCGGCGAGTCCGCCGACCGGACCCAGGCGAGCGAGGGGCATCGCGGTTCGGCCGGGCAGGAGTCGGCGAACCAGCGATGAGCCGTAGTTCGACGCGGTGGAGGCGGCCGCCGCCGACATGGCGAAGAACGCGGCGTCGGCTCGGCGGTCGGCCGTGGTTCCCGCCCATTCGTCGTCGTGGGGCCTTCGCCGTTCGACCGCGCCGAGCAGGCTGTACCACCCGACGATGGTCACCAGTACGGAGAGCCCGGGTGGCAGGCCCCGGGACTGGAGCCGGCGGTCGAGTCGGTCGGCGCCCAGCACGATCCCGCCCCACAGCGCGTGCAGCCCGGTGGAAAGCTGGCGCGGCGTTGGCTCGTACACGTTGCCAACGTAGCAACCACCTTGCGAGGCCGCGTCGGGCCGGAGGCGCTCCTTAGCCGCGGTTGCCGGGCAGGGTGGCGCCGGGGTGGGTGCCGTTCACGATGCCGTTGGCTCGGCCGAGGATGTGGGCGCGCGATTCGTCGTGGGTGAGGATCCAGAACCGGTCGTTCGCCACGGCGTCGTGCACAGCCTCGGCGACGGCCTCGGTGCTGATGCCTCCGGCGACCAGGGCGTCGAGGATGTCGCGCATGCCGCCTTCGCCCGGCGCTGGCACCTTGGCCTTGAGGTCGTCGGGAAGGTTGCGGTCGCTGTTGGCGATGCCGGTCTTCACGAAGGCGGGGCACAGCACGGAAACGCCGACGTTGGTTTGGTTCATCGTCATCTCCATGGCGAGTGTCTCCGACAGTGCGACCACGCCGTACTTGGACACGCAGTACGCACCCATCCCCGCCACCGAACCGTGGCCCGCCATCGATGCGGTGTTCACCACATGGCACGGCTCGCCGTGTTTGATCATGGCCGGAAGGAACACCTTGCACCCGTAGATAACGCCCCACAGATCGACGTCGATCACCCAGCGCCACATGTCGAGGTTGTCGAGGTCGGCGATCGGTCCGCCGCCGCCAACTCCCGCGTTGTTGCACAGCAGATGCACGTCGGCGAACCGGTCGCGGGCTAGGGATTCGAGCGCCCGGAGCTGTTCGAGGTCGCGCACGTCGACGACCATCGACGCCACGTCGCACCCGGCCGCGCCGAGCGCCGAGGATGCGGCGGCGAGGGCGGGTTCCTCGATGTCGGCGATCACCAGGTTCATCCCCGCGGCCCCGAAGCGGTGGGCGAGTTCGAGCCCGATGCCGCTCGCCGCGCCGGTGATGACCGCCGTCTTGCCGGTGAAGTTGTCCACGTACGTCCCCATCGTTGAGCGAGAGGTCAGCGTAGCGGTGGGCGCGTAGCGCCGACCGCGCCGGCGGCGCGAGACTTGCGCCATGCCTGCGATCACCGGTCGAACCGAGATAGCCCTTTCGGTGCGCGACATCGAAGCCAGCGCCGGGTGGTATCAGCGCCTGCTCAACCTGGAGCAGAGGTATGACTTCACCGGCGACGACGGGCTGATGCGCTACATCTGTCTGATCGAGCCGCAGACCGAGTTCACGCTTTGTCTGGTGGGGCACGCCGCGAACACCGGAGATGCGTTTGACGATGTCGCCACCGGGCTTGATCACCTCGAGTTTCTCGTCGCTGAACGCGCCGACCTGGACGACTGGGCCGCCCGGCTCGACGAGTTGGGGATCGAGCACTCGGGGGTGAAGGATTTCGACTACACCCCGAACTCGATGGTCACCTTTCGCGACCCGGACAACATCCAGCTCGAGTTCTTCTGGCGTGCGCCCCGTTAGAGCGTGTGTCGCTCGGAGCGAGGTCGAAGTCGGGGGTCAGACCCCCTTACGCCGTAAACCCCTTGGGGTCAGACCCCCGTACGCCGTAAGCCCCTTGGGGTCAGACCCCCGTACGCCGTAAGGTGGCGCGTGGTTGGCCCCTGGGGTCAGACCCCCGTACGCCTTAAGGGGTGGAGCACTAAGCCCCTGGGGTCAGACCCCCTTACGCCGTAAGGTGACGCCTGGGTGGCGCATGGGGTCAGACCCCCGTACGCCTGGGGTCAGACCCCCGTACGCCGTAAGGGGTGGGGCGGACCTGCGATTCGCACTCGATGGTCACGCCCCTAGGAGGGTGTGTTGTTCGAAGAAGGCCCAGGAGTCGGCGGTGGCGTCGACGTTTGGGGTGGTGTTGCCGAGTCCTCGTTCGGCGAGCACATCGCTGAAGGGCGAGCCCGGCCAGGTATGGCCACCATCGATCACCTCGTAGAAGCGCATCGGCGCGTCGTCGAGGCACCCGGTGTACTCGTGCACGCGAACGTCGTCGGCCAGGTCGGAGAACGTCGGCTCGGGTTCACAGCCCATGTCGGCGGCGAACTCGGCGAACTCGTCGGGCATGACCTGGGCAAAGAACTCCACCGCTGCATCCGGTGCGTCGGCGTCGTCGGCGAGGTCGCTGGTGGTGATCGTTCCGTCGTAGGGCACGACGCCGTCGGCGGTGCCGTGAAAGGCGAGGAAGGGTACGCCTCGGGTAACCGCGCAGGGTTCGGGGTGGGTGATGCCGGCGATCGAGGTGGCGGCCGCAATTCGATCGCCGAGCTGGCAGACCAGTTGGCTGGTGAAGAGGCCACCGTTCGACATCCCGGTGGAGTACACCCGTGATTCATCGACGCAGTAGTCGCTGATCAGCAGATCGATGAGCTCGCTCGCAAAGGCAATGTCGTCTCGGCCGGCAACGTCGAACTGCGGTAGCTCCCACGTGTTGCGGTCCTGTTCGTCGCCGGGGGACGGGAAGCCGGTGGGCGCCACCACGAGAAAGTGCTCCTCCTCGGCGAGATCGTCGTACAGCGAGAACGCGGATTGCTGGTCGCCGTTTGAGCCCAGACCGTGCCAGTTGAGCACTGCGGGTAACCGCTCGGCATCGCCGAGTGATGTGGGCGCGAACAGCCGGATCTCGTAGACGTTGTCCCCCGAGGTGACGCTGGTGGTCTGCACCCCGGGTGGTGGTTCGACGCACGGCGGGTCCGGGGTCGCGGTGGTCGTGGGGGCGGGCCCGGTCGTCGTGGCGGGCGCGGCGGTGGAGGTGGTCTCCGCCGGCGCTTCCGTTGGGTCGGGTGTGGGCGCGGTGTTTGTCGTTGCGGTCGGCTCGACGGATTCCGCCGCGGTGTCGCCGTCGGAACTACAGGCCGACGCCAACAATGCCAGCGCCAGGATGAGGCCGCGGGTTCGGCTCACGTGGACGCCGCAATCGGCTCGTCGCCCTCGACGAGCAGGCGACGCAGGACGCGCTCGCCGTCCCAGGGGTCGCGCACGGCGTAGTGGGCCGTGCATCGTTCATCCCAAATGACCACGTCGCCGTTCGCCCACCTCCACCGGCAGGTGAAGTTGAGGTCGGTGGCGTGCTGGGTGACCTCGTGCATCAACTGCGTCGACGCCGCCTCGTCCAGGCCTTCGACCGGCGCATCACCGACGCCGAAGATGCCTACCTCGCCGGTCTCGGGGTGCTCGCGCAGCAGCGGCTGGCGTACGTCCTTCAGCTCTTGTTCCCAGACGGTCGTGTCCCGGTCGGGGAATTGCGGCGCCTTGAGCTCGACCAGGATCGGGGGCACGTCGTGTGTGGTGCTGCGGCCGAGCATCCGCGCCCGAAGGTCGGGGTCGAGCCGCTCGGCGGCGAGCGTCAGGTTCGCCCACATGGTGTCGCCGCCCACCGCCGGTATGTCGATGCCGCACAGGATCCCGAACGCCGGTGGGCGCGGCGAATAGGTGACGTCGAGGTGCCACGTATCGGTCTGGAGCTGGTGGTCGCTTCTGACCCGCAACTCCGAGGGCGCGGCCTCGGTGATGCCCATGAGGCGATCCATTGGATGAACCCACGGCTGGCCGAGCGCCCGGGCCAGGCCGATCTGCTCGTCCGCGGAGAGGTGCTGCCCGCGAACACCGACCATCTTGTGGTCGAGGAGGATCCGTCGGAGCTGGGCGGCTCCTGACGCATCGAGGTCGCGCAACGACATGTCGAGGATCTCCGCCCCGAGGGCCGCGGTGAGTCGCTCGATCCGCAACGTCGAACCTCTACCGGGCGGCGTCGAGTTGGGTGCTGAAGGTTTCGGCGACGTCGATCCAGCCCTGCACCATCTCCAGGGTCATGTCCCGAGCGGGCCGCACCTTGTCGAGGCTGCCGACGATCTGGCCGGCGGGGTAGCCGCCGAGTTCCTTGTTGTGCACGCGGCCCCAGCGGTTGGAGTACTCGCTCCACAGCAGACCCTGGATGGGCATCGGCAAGGTGTCGGGCGCGTCCTCGCGTTCCCACGCCGCCACCCAGGCCGAGCGGAACTGGCGGGCGGGTTTTCCGGTCATGGCCCGCGAGCGCACGAAATCGGTGGTCGAGGCTTCGAGCAGGTTTTCGGTGACCTCGGGCTGCATGTCGGCTTCGGTGGCGAGCAGCCACATCGATCCGGTCCACACCCCCTGGGCGCCGAGTGCCATGGCGGCCGCCATCTGGCGGCCGTCGGCGATTCCGCCCGCGGCGAGCACGGGGACGTCGGGCCCGACCGCGTCGACCACCTGGGGCACGAGCACCATGGTGGAGATGTCGCCGCAGTGGCCGCCGGCCTCGGTGCCCTGGGCAATGATGACGTCGGTGCCGATGGCGATCTGGCGTTCGGCGTGCTGGCGCGAGCCGACGAGCCCGCCGACCAGGACATCGCGTTCCTTGCACTGGTCGACCACGTACTTGGGCGGCGGGCCGAGGGCGTTGATCACCATGTTGACGTTGTCGTGGCTGAGGGTGACCTCGACCTGGCCGGGGCCCTCGGCGTCGACGTTGAGCCCAGCCGCCTTGGGTACGCGGTCGTTGTCGTCGGGCAGCGGCGGGATGTCGAACTCGTCCATGATGCTCTCGGCGAACGCCCGGTGGGCGTCGGGGATAAGCGACGCGAGGTATTCGGGTGTCGCCTTGTCGCCGCCGCCCTGGCCCTCGTACTTGGCGGGCATGGCGAAGTCGACCCCGTAGGGTTTGCCGCCGACGTGGTCGTCGATCCAGTCGAGTTCGATTTCGAGTCGTTCGGGTTCGTAGGCGAGCGCGCCGAGGACGCCGTAGCCGCCGGCGTTGGTGACCGCGGCGACGACGTCGCGGCAGTGGGAGAAGGCGAAGATCGGGAACTCGATGCCGAGTCGGCTACAAATCGGTGTCTGCATGGTGTCCTTGCTAGCAGCTGATCGAAACCGGTTCTAGAGAGCCGGCGCGGCGTTACGGGTTGGTGCCGGGGTCGTGGACGACTTCGAGGCGGATGCCGTTTGGGTCGTCGAAACCGAGTGCGTAGTAGCCGGGGGAGTAGTCGTAGTGGCGCGGCGGTTCGTCGACGGGGTAGCCGTAGGCGGTCAGCCGGTCGAAGATCGAGTCGACGTCGGCGGGGGAGTCGGCGTGGAAGGCGAGGTGGTCGATGCCGGGGTCGTTGCGGTTGTGGCGCCTGGCGCTGGGCGTTCCTCGAGGCGGCCGCACCTCGATCTCGAAGTGCGACCCGTCTTCGGCGATCAGCCGCCACGATGCCCGGTCGGGCGAGTCGAGTTCGGTACGGGCGAAACCGAGAGCGGTGAGCAGGAGCTCGTAGAACCGGATCGCCTCGGCCGGGTCGGCCACGGCCAGATCGATATGGCTCAGAAATTCCCGGGTCGGCACGGTTCGAGTGTTGTCGATTGCGCCGCCGGAGTACAGGCTCAGCTCGCGGGGGTCACAGCTCGCGGGGGTCAGACCCCCTTACGTTCATTTGGGCACGGTAGACCTCCCTGGGGTCAGACCCCCTTACGGTGTAAGTCGGACGCTGGGGGCCGGGCCCGCCTGGTGGCAGGGCTGCTGGGATCGTTCGTTCAGCGGTCGAACCAGAAGATGCAGCGGACCTGTTCGGGGTTGTCCGGGGCGAGGGCGACCATCCGGTCGATGACGGCGGGAAACTCGCGGCCGATCATCGTGGACAGCGGCGTCGCAACGGTTACCGTCACGCCGTCTCGCGCTTTGCCCGCGACCGTCCACCCTTCGGGCGGGAACCCCTTGGCCGCGATGTGGGCCGCGGCTTCCTCGACTGCGGTCGGCGTCATCTCGTCCGGGAGCGGGTTGAACTTCGCGTCGCGCTTGGTGAGGTCAAACGTGCGGTGAACCGGCTGGTGCCAGTCGAAGGCGACCAGCTCAGCTGCGGTTAACCACGAATGGCTGAAGGCGCCGCCGTAGACGACGGCGAGGGTCTCGTCGCTCGCATCGACGGGCAGGCCGCGGGCCGCCGCGACGATGGCGTTTTCCGAGACCGGCCGCGGCGACGGAACGCCGGCGAGCACCCAGAACAGTTCGCTGTTGCGGGTGTCGAACCAGTCCTCGCGAACGGTCCGGCCGTTGACTTCGACGAGCTCCTCGGCGCGGGCCCAGCCGGTCTCGGTCCGGTGCTCGACGACAAAGGTGATGTCGGTACCCATAGCCCGACAGTAGGTCGACGCCTCGCTGGGTGGCGGGACTCGCCGGGGTCTGACCCCCGAATGAGTTCATTTGGGCATTCCGGGGTCGGTGGGGTCTGACCCCCCCCGGTAAGTTCATTTGGGCATTCGGGTGAGGGGGCGCAATAGCCGGGATTGGCCGACCGCACTACGTTGTGAGCGCACGCGATATCCCACGGAACGGCGACCCCATGAAACGGCGGCATCCCATGAAACGACTGCAGCGCATCCGGCTCCTCGTGATGGGGCTGGTGACCGCGATGGTGGCCACGGCGTGTCTGGTCGGGCCGCTCCCGGAGCCTGAGGACATTGCGCTCAGCACCGGCTTCGCCGTGACCGAGGTGGGCTACGAACGCTCCGAATTCCTCGTGGTGCAGGCGGCGCAGAGCTACTCGTCGGCCGCGCCGCTCACCACCGACGGCAAGTGGACGGTCACCCCCGACCCCGACACCGAGCAGTTCCGCACCCGACTGGTGGTGCACCGGCCCAGCGACCCGGCCGACTTCAACGGCACCGTGATCGTCGAGTGGATGAACGTCACGTCCGGCTCCGACCTGGCCAACGAGTGGATCATGGCCCACAACCAGTACGTGCGCGAGGGCAGCGCGTGGATCGGCGTGTCGGCCCAGGCCGTGGGCGTCAACCAGCTGCGCACGGCGAACCCCGACCGCTACGGCAACCTCATGCACCCGGGCGACAGCTACTCCTACGACATGTTCACCAAAATCGGTGAGGACATCCTCGAGGATCCCGACGTTCTCGGCGGGTTGCCCGTCGAGCGCATGATCGCCTCGGGTGAATCGCAGTCCGCGTCGAGGCTGGTCACCTACATCAACGCCGTGCACCCCATCGCGGATGTGTACGACGGCTTCCTCGTGCACAGCCGCGGTAGCAGTGGCTCGTCGCTGCGCCAGGCGCCGTTGGGGCAGATCTCGCCCCCGTCGGGGACGTTGATTCGCGACGACCTGAACGTGCCCGTGATGGTGGTGCAGGCCGAGGACGACGTGATTCGGTCGAACCTCTCCGTGCGCCAGCCCGACAGCCCGATCTTCCGCATGTGGGAGATGGCCGGCACCGCCCACGCCGACACCTACCTCATCATCGTGGGGCGCTCCGACACCGACGGCAGCGGTACGGCGACCATGTTCGAGCGGATGCAGGTGCCGTTCGTTGCTGGTTGTGACCGGCCGGTGAACGCCGGCGCCCACTGGCTGTTCCTACAGGCGGCCTACGACTCGCTCGACGCG
Source organism: uncultured Acidimicrobiales bacterium (assembly GCA_938041035.1). Taxonomy (GTDB): domain Bacteria; phylum Actinomycetota; class Acidimicrobiia; order Acidimicrobiales; family SHLQ01; genus CALHYX01. Next base: position 24,422 of record CALHYX010000031.1, read on the forward strand.
TGGATCGACGACGGCGTGGCGCCCCCGATGGCCCCACTGTTGGCCACCGACGGCAATGGTGAACTCAGCCGGGACCAGCACGGCATCGCCATCGGCGGTATCCGTTCGCCGCACGTCGACGTGCCCATCGCCACCCTCGACGGCATCAACGACGGGCCGAGCTTCTGCCGTCTGTTCGGCAGCACCACTCCGTTCACCGAGGCCGAACTCGACGCGCTGTACCCGACCCATCAGGACTTCGTCGATGCGTGGACCGCCGCCACCCACGACGCCGTCGACGCAGGATTCATCCTCCCCGAGGATGCCCCCGCGCTGATCGCCGCAGCGGCCGACTCGAACGTGGGCGGCTAGCGCTCGCCGTACAGCACCCGCGGTCGTAATGGAGTGCCCCACGACGGGCTGACTACGTTGGGGGCATGCGCCACGACGAGCAGGTCCTCCTCATCAAGCAGCTGTGTGCCCGGCTCGACGCCGGCACCAACGTCGACGCCGGCGGCCTGCGCAAACTCCCGACCGCCTGTTTCACCGACCCGGCGCTGGCCGAACGCGAGTGGCGCGAGTGGTTCGTGGGCCTGCCGCAGTTGCTGGGCATGTCGGGCGACCTGCCCGAACCGGGGTCGTTCCTGACGAACGACGACCTGGGGGTGCCGATCCTGGCGACCCGCGACGACACCGGCACGTTCCGGGCGTTCGTGAACTCGTGTCGCCACCGGGGCGTCGTGGTCGAGACCGAGGCCCGGGGCGCCAAGCGGCGCTTCAGCTGCCCGTTTCATGCCTGGACCTACGACTCTGGCGGTGCGCTGGTGGGGCTCCCCAAGGGCGAACACTTCGGCGCAATCGACAAGGACTGCATGGGCCTGGTGGCACTGCCCGCCGAGGAGCGCCACGGCCTGTTGTTCGTCCACCCCGACCCCGCCGGCACCATCGACCTCGACCACCTGTTGGGCGAGTGGTTCAACGACGAGTTCCCCACCTGGAACTTCGACGCCCTCGAACCGCTGACCCGCGACGCCTACGCCACCGCCTGCAACTGGAAGCTGGCGTTGGACACCTTCGGCGAGACGTATCACTTCAGCGTGCTCCACAAGGACACGTTGGCCAACAACTTTCACGGCAACGTGCAGTGCTACGACGAGGACGGCCACCTGCACCGCATGATCCTGTGTAAACGATCGATCGATGAGATGCGCCACCTGCCAGAGGAGGAGTGGGACATCACCGTCGCGGGACTGCCCGTGTACTGGCTGTTCCCGAACGTCATCCTCATGCCGTTCGAGGCCGGGGTGTTCCTGGTGCGCATGTACCCCGATCGCGCCGACCCCGGCCGCCACCTGAGCCGGATCGACTTCTACCTGAAGCCCGAGATCGACACGGTCACGCCCGAGGTGCGCGAGTTCATGGAGCACATCGCCCACAATTTCGCCGAGGTGATCCGCGACGAGGACTACGTGATGAGTTCCTCGCAGCAGACCTCGGCCGACGCCGGCACGCTGTCGGAGGTGGTGTTCGGCCGTAACGAACCGGCGCTGCACCACTACCACAACACCTACCGGCGTCTGCTGGGTATCGATGAACTGCCGTTGCTCGACGAGGCCGCCGTGGTCGCGGCCCCGCAGAACTGAGCGCCGCGTCGCCATGATGGAGCTTCGCCCGCCGCAACCGCCGACGCCGGCCGCCGATGCGTTCACGGTCCACTCCGCCGCGGTCGACGACAACATGGACATCGCCTATGTGCGCGAAGGCGTTGGCGGGTTCCCGCTCGTGTTGATCCACGGCTATCCCGAGACCAAACGCATCTGGTGGCGCAACATCGAACCGCTGGTGGCCGCCGGGTTCGAGGTGATCGTGCCCGACCTTCGCGGCTACGGCGACTCGGGCCTGTCGGCCACCGATCGCTACGAGCTGGGTCTGTACGCCACCGACATCCGCACGCTGGTGCACGACGTCATCGGGCACGACCGGGTCGGGTTGATCGCCGGCGACGTCGGCGGCGTGGTGGCGGTCGATCTCGCCAACCAGCACCCCGACTGGGTCGAGCGCATGATCTTCTTCAACACGGTTGCGCCGTTCGTCGCCGACGAGGCCGACTGGTACACCGCCCGGGGCCTGTCGCTGAACCCGTTACCGCACGGCCCGTCGGGCGACTACCGCATCCGCCAGGGCCGCGATCACGAGGCACTGATCGCCGAGCTCGATACGCCTGAACGGTGCGAGCGCTATGTGCGCGACTGTTACGAGCAGCGGCTGTGGGCGTCGCCGTATTCGTTCGGTGAGGACGACTACGCGTTCATGACCGAACCGTTCCGCGACATCCGCCGCCTGGCCGCGGGCTGGGCGCCGTATCAGCACGAGTTCGGGCGGCCCATGGCGGTGATTCCCGACATCGGCCGATGCGAGACGCGAACGATGGTGCTCTACGGACCCGATGACCGCGTCGTACCCAACGACTTCGCCAAGCGCTGCGAGATCGCGTTCCCCAACCGGGTGGGACCGCTCATCGTCCCCGAGTGCGGCCACTTCCTCCAGTGGGAACGCGCCGACGTCCTGAACCCGCTCGCCGCCATGTTCTTTGGCGACCTGGTGGGCTAACCGGCGGAGGTCTCGGCGGGCCTTACACCCGGTCGAGGCGGTGGTGCGGTTCGGGTGGCAGCCCGACGGCGATTGGATCGCCGGGCGCGATGGTGCCGCTTCGGATCACGACGGACATGACGCCGGCCAGCCGCTCGACGGTGCCGTCGTCCCGGCGTTTCAGCACTTGGGAGAGCAGGCCGGATTGAAAGTTGTCGATCTGGGCGCACGGGTTGCGGAGCCCGGTGATGGCGACGATGGCTTCGGCGCCGATGGTGAGCGTGGCTCCCGTCGGCAGCGATAGAAGGTCGATGCCGGCGGTGGTGATGTTCTCCCCGAGATCGCCCGGTTCCACGCGGAATCCGGCGGCGGCGAGGTCGGTGAAAAGCTCGGAGTGGATGAGGTGGACCTGGCGCAGGTTGGGCTGGTCGGGGTCGGCGGCAACCCGGGATCGATGTTGCACACGAGCACCGCTGTGGCTGTCGCCATCGACCCCCAGGCCGGCGACGAGCCGGATCTCGGTCGCCGCGGTCTTGGTGAAGTCGTGGTCGTCGCTGAGATGGACATTCTGAACGTGCACAAGCCACTCCCGATTCGTCCGTCACGCTACCTGCTCGCACCCGGCGATCCGCGGGTGTGTGCTTCCGTCCGGTGGTCGGTCAGCCGTCACCGAGGAACAGGCCGCGGTAGGTCTGGCGCAGCTCTTCCTCGGTCGCGCCCAGCGCGTACGCCGGAGATCGCAGCGGCCGGGCCTCGGCGACGTCGATGACGACGATCGCCCGTATCCGATCTCGCGCTTTGCTGGTGCCGCGTTCTTCGTAGAACTGCACCCCGGCCTCGAACACCGGCCCGTCGCGATGGGCAACACCGGTGCCCGCGAACCGGTAGCCGCGACGGATGAACGGATCGACCACGTTCACCTCCACGTGGGGGTGCCGGTCGAGATTCGTCGAAGTGCCCGGCGACGCGATGTCGGCGAACACCAGCTGTTCGTCGGCCCACGCGCAAAGCGTTCCCTTGGGCGACACGCTGGGCGTTCCGTCGGCGTTGACGGTCGCGACGAAACCGAGCCCGTCGTCGACCATGGCCCGCATCTCTTCGGTCAGGTGCGTCACACCACCAGTGTCGCAGCCCTGTCAAGCGCCCGAGTGTGGGCGTGCCGAGCCGGGTCGAATGGTTCCGCAGTCGACATTGCCCGCCGTCTGGCAGAGTGGGTTGATGCTCGGACATCTCGGGATCAACGTGCCGGATCTTGTCGCCGCCAAGACCTACTACGACCAACTGATGCCGTTGTTCGGGTTCGAGGAGTTCCTGAACCACACCGATGAGTTCGCGTACCGCCCCGCGGCGGGGAAGCCGGGCACGTTCGTGTTTTTCTATCCGGCTGCGGAAGGCGGCGCGTACTCGCGTCACCGCACGGGCCTGCAACACCTCGCGTTCATGGTCCGCACGCGCGCCGACGTCGAGGAGGCCTATCGGTTGGCCGGCGACCTGGGCAGCGAACCGATCCACGCGCCGCAACCCTTCCCGCAGTACCCGCCCCCGTACTTCGCCGCGTTCTGGCTCGATCCCTTCGGGATCATGGTCGAGGCAGTCTGCCATCACGACCGCTGAGAAGAATTTCAGACCTTTTCGATAAAATTCGGAACTTCTTGGTACGAGCCGTCGTTGTGGGCCACGGGGGAGAGCTCCTGGGGTCGCTCGGCATATGGGCTGGGTGGGCCTCGCCCGCATTTTCGGGTCGTAGATAGTTGGAGGAAGACAAAGATGAGGACACGCAACAGCGTGGGTATCGCGCTCGTGTTGGCGATGCTCGGAGTGTTGATGGGCTTCGTATCGGCCGCCCCGGCCGTCGGGCAGCAAGGTGGGGGTGCGACCTATGAGGTCACGTTCACCAACACCACGGGGGGTCAGTATCTGACGCCGCCGAACTGGGCTGCGCACAACAACGCCGTGCGCGTGTTCCGTCTCGGCGCACCGGCGAGCCCGGGCGTCGAGGCCGTGGCTGAGCTGGGAGGCGTCGGCGTGCTCGAGGCCGAACTGGCCGCCGCCGTCGACGGCAACGGGAACGGCGTGAGCGGGGTCGGTGCCGATGCGCCCATCCCGCCCGGTGAATCCGCCACGTTCTCCTTCACCACCAACGAGCGCCGCTTCAGCGTCGTGTCGATGATCATCTGCACCAACGACGGCTTCGGCGGCATCGACTCGGTCTGGCTGCCCCGCTTCGACGGCCAGACCAAGACCTACAACCTGCGCGACTATGACGCGGGTGCGGAGCTGAACACCGAACTGCGTGACGACATCGTTCCGGCGCCGTTCTGCAGCACGCCGGTGGGCGCCCCGGGCGGCAACGGCGAGGATCAGCCCGAGATCGAGGGCTTCGGCCGGATCAACCGTCACCCCACGCTTCAGGGCGTGGGCGACCTTCCCGGCAGCTTCGACTGGCGCCGCGGCTCGGTCGGCACCGTCACCGTTCGTCGGGTGGCGACTCCGCAGAACTACAGCGTCACCGTCGAGAACATCACCGGTGGCCAGTACTTCACGCCGGTGAACTTTGCCGCCCACGGCTCTGACGCCGACGTGTTCTCGGTCGGTCGGGCGCCGAGCCCGGGTGTGGCCGCGGTGGCCGAACTCGGTGCGGTGCCGGTCCTCGAGGCCGAACTCCAGGCGGCCATCGATAACCAGGGTCGCGGCGTCAGTGGCGTTGGCGCCGGTCCGGAGGGGCCGATCGGTCCGGGTGAGACCCGGAACTTCGACTTCACCACCGACCGCGACCGGTTGAGCATCGTGTCGATGGTGATCTGCACCAACGACGGGTTCGCCGGTCTCGACTCGAAGCACCTGCCGCGCTGGCAGGGCGACACCATCACCTACTACCTGCCCGCCTACGACGCGGGTGCCGAGTTGAACACCGAGCTGCGTGACGACATCGTTCCGGCACCGTTCTGCAGCACGCCGGTGGGCGCTCCGGGCGGTAACGGCGAGGATCAGCCCGAGATCGACGGCTTCAACCGCATCAACTTCCACCCGACGCTTCGGGGCGTGGGCGATCTGCCCGACAGCTTCGATTGGCAGGGTCCGGTACTGAAGGTGACCGTCACCAACAACGGCTGACCTCGACGCCTGACTCCGGTCGGGTCGAGAACGTAGCCAAGCATCACAGATCAGAACCTCGGGAGGTCGAACGGCCCTCCCGAGGTTCAGGTTTTGGCGAGGTAGGTCCGGCGACGGGGTTCGTCCCGGCGGGGCGGGCGGCTTTCCCGCCGGAGCGGTTGCGGCTTGCGGTAGGTGGCGACCCGCCACAGCCACTCGAGGGGGCCGAAGCGGAAGCGGTTGAGCCACGGCTCGGAGTAGGCCAGCTGGGCGGCCCACATCACCAGCACGAAGGCGAAGATGGCGGTTCGGCTGGCGTCGCCGCGGTCGAGGACGAATCGGAACAACACGATGCCGACCACGGTGTGTGCGATGTAGTTGGTCAAGGCCATGCGGCCGACAGCCTGGATGCGGCGGTGCGCCGCCGTCGGGGGCCGCTGGTTCCACATGGTGATGAGCCCGAGGTACGCCATCGCGAGGGGGATGGTGGCGAGGGTGTTGGGCGCTTCGAGGGCCAGGGCGATATCAGGCGAGAAATCGTTGGCGATCTGCAGGGCGACACCCGCGACGACGAGGGGCAGCCCGACGGCGAGGCCGACGATCGCCATGCGACGGTAGTAGTGGAGTGGCCGCTGGCCCTGCACGATGTGCAGTTGGTAGAGGGCGACGCCAACCAGCATCATCCCGAGGGACCGGGCGAAGAAGTCATTCAGCAAGAAGATGCCCACCGTGTCGCTCATGTCGCCGCCGTCGTCGAGCCAGTAGTCGCTGAGCCCGGCCCCGTCGGCGGGGATGAGCGGTTGGAGGGCGACCGCCAGCACGGCCGAGGAGAGTACGAGGGCCACCCCGAAGCCGAGCAGGAGGTGCGGGTTGCGGCGGCGGGCCAGGTGCACGAGGGGTGCACACAGCGCGTAGACCCGCAGCACATCGCCGTCCCAGAGCCATCCGTGCAGGAGCCCGATGCCGAGCAGGAGGGCGAACCGCCACATGCTCAGCCCGGCGGGTCGGTGGCCTTTGGCTTCGGCCCGGTCGGCGAACACCACGACACCAACCCCGAACAGCATGGAGAACAGCGCCATGGTCTTTTGGTCGATGAAGATCTCGCCGGCCACGCCGATCGCCCAGTCGAGCCAAGTGTTGGAGCCCTGTGCGTCGAGGTTGAAGTAGTCGGGGGTCACCAGCGCGAACGCGACAGCGTTCATCACCAGGATTCCCAGGGTGGCGAAGCCGCGAACCGTATCGAGGTTGGTGATCCGTTCGCCCGCCTTGATGGGGTTCGCCGGTGCGGCCTCCTCCGTGCTGGGCGCGGTCGTACCGATGGCGGGCGGTGGCGAACCGGAGGTGGAGGTCATGGGTTCAGTGTGAACGACCGGTCCACCTCCGGCATCGGGCGGAAGCGCGTTAGCGACTCATCCTTTTGGTGGATATGTCCGGAGCGAGTCCGGGTTCTGGTCGGTCAGTCCGACCGATGAGCGGCGAACGCCGATTCGTCGCCGCGTTGGAAGTAGAAATGACCTTCGATCCGGTCTGTGGTCACCCGCCGCAACCACCCGCGGCCCGATGCCGGGTCGTTCTCGCCGAAGCCGGTCCAGGAAAAGCGCAATATCTCTTCACCGGCCTCCTCCTCAACCCGGTAGTCAATGGCGCCCTCCACGGCGACGAACCCGAAGCTGCCGTCACCGTTCGGTCGCAGCTCGATGAAGGCCGCTCTACCAGCGCCCGCCCGTACACCGAATGACGGCACCGGTGCGCTCCGGTAACCTCTCGCCGTGCCCGTCCCCGCCACCACCACCCGGGCGTACCTCCGCGCTGAGACAGCGGCAGTTCATCGCGCCACCGATCAGGCTATGGAAGTGGCGGCCGACGTCGCCGCAGCTGATGGCTATCGGCGATTCCTCCGAGTGATGCACGCGACGCTGGCAAATTTCGGGGCCGAACTCGACGCCACGGCTCGCGCTGCGGATCTCGCTGCCCGGAGCGAGACCCTTCTCGGGCTGATCGAAGTTGATCTCGCTGCGACCGCCACGCCCGCAGTCGATCCCGGCCTGGGGGTGGTCGGGCCAGTCAGACCGAACGTGGCCGACGCACCTTTCGGCGCCGGCGTGGCCTACGCCCTCGAAGGTTCGTCGCTCGGTGCCGAAGTGCTCCGTCGACGAGCAACCGATGCAGAGGCCAAGCGGTCGACCGCATACTTCGACACGGTGCTCACCGGTCGACGCGATCGGTGGCACCGCTACTGCACATGGCTCGACAACGCCGTGAGGACCGACGAGGATCGACGCGCCGCCGCCCGAGGTGCGAAGGCAGTCTTTACCTACGTCAACGGTTGCCTCCGTCAACCACTGGATCGATAACTATGACCGATATCGCTGACGACTCCATCGAAACGCGGCTGGCGGCCGAGCGATTGGCGGTCGAGAACTGTGACGTTATTCGCATCCACGACATTGGGTACGTGCAGCCGGTCGGCTTTCTCCTCGCCACCGACCCCACGGTCGATGTCATTACCCATGTTTCCGACTCGGTCACCCAGTTCGTCCGCGACGTCGACGTGTCCCGCCTGCTCGGCGCCGCGCCCGCGGATGTACTGGGCAAGGATGCCGTGCACGGCATTCGCAACGCGGCCGGCCACAGCACCATCGGGCGTCAGCGGGAGTACGTCACCACGACGTCGCTGGCATTGGCGGCACCGGGCTACAACTCCTTCGACATCTCGGCCTACGGAACCGACGAGCACCTGATCATCGAGTGTCTGCCCCACGTGGAGCGCGCGGAAAACCCGGCTAACTCGATAGCCCCGGCCCAGCGCATCCTCAGCGCAGCGTCGAACGAACAGTCGATCGAGGGAATCCTCTCGGTTGCGGTGGAACAGCTACGCCGCTTCAGCGGCTACGACCGGGTCAAGGCCTACCGGTTCCTGCCCGGTGGTGCGGGCGAGGTCTGTACCGAGTCACGCACCCCCGGCGTCGACTCGTTCCTCGGTTTGCGCTTTCCCGCGTTCGACATACCCGCGTCGGCTCGAGAGTTATACAAAAGCACGCCGATCCGGGTGATTTCCAGCGTGGATAGTCCGCAGTCGGCGATTGTGGCCGCTGATCCAACGGCCGAGCCTCTCGACCTCAGCTTGGCAGTGCTGCGCGGCTGCGTTCCTGTGCACACCCAGTACCTCAGCAACATGGGCGTTCGGGCCACCATGTCGCTGCCGATCGTTGTCGACGGCGAGATGTGGGGCCTCGTCGCCTTTCACCACCACCAAGATCGCTGTCCCGACACCTTGACAGCGATGGGTTGTGAGCTCGTCGGTCAGTCGCTCTCGATGATGATCGAGCACGTTCTGCACCGCGATGACGCCTGGCGCCACCAGCGAGCAGCGTTGCTTGCGTCGACGATGTTCGTGATCGACGACACGCCCGAGGGGTTCGGGTCGTACTGGGAAAACACTCGATCGGCACTCGCCCAGCTCATCGAGTGCGATGGTGTGGCCATGGTGGGCAGACTCGACGTGCTCACGTCCGGCGACCATCCTCCCATCGAGACGATCCGTCGTCTTCTCGGCCCCCTGACCGCGAATGGCGGGCCCACCGACCGCTCGGCCATCGCATTGACATCGTTCGCCGAACACCTTTCCGTGGAAGACGTACCTGTAGGCGGCGCACTCGTTCTGATGAACCCGATCCCGTTCGTTGATGCGATCATGTTTTTTCGAAACCCTCTCGCGCAGAACATTCGATGGGCCGGCAAGGACGACAAGGATATCGAGGAGACCGAAGCTGGGCTGCGGCTTGTCCCGCGAGCGTCGTTCGCGGAATACGTGCAGTCGCTGGAGGGCGAGTGCGAAGCTTGGTCGGCCGACGACCTACGCATGGCCGATGCGCTTCAGCAGGAGTTTGCGCGAGTGCACTCGACCGGAGAACTTCAGGCTGCTCACCGCGAACGCCTCGGGCTCATGGTTCGCGAGCTCAATCATCGCGTGCGCAACATTCTGGCTCTGGTGAGCTCGCTCATGCGCCAGAGCGAAGCGGGAGCAGCCTCGGTGAGCGACTACGTCGACTCACTCGGGGACCGAATCTCCGCGCTGGCCGAAGCTCATGATCTCCTGACCGAGAACCAATGGCGACCCGTCCAGCTCTCCGAAATCCTGCACCGCAGCCTGCGTCCATACCTGCTGGAGCGGCCGGACCGAATCGATCTCGAAGGGCCCGGTTACACGATCGCCCCGGATGTAGCTCACGTGCTTGTGCTGGTCGTACACGAACTCGCCTCGAACGCGGCGAAGTACGGCTCGCTCAGCGTCCACGACGGAACCGTGAGCCTCCGTTGGGAGCCTCGGAACGACGGGGTGGCGGTTCGCTGGGTCGAACGCGGTGGGCCCGTGGTTTCGCCCGATCACAGCGAGGGACTCGGTACGTCAATCATTCGAAACGCATTGGTGTTCGAGTTCAACGCCGAGAGCACGTTGACGCTCGCTCCCGAGGGCGCGGTGGCCGAATTCGTCATTCCGGCGACCGTCGCCTCCCCGGCGGCGACACCGGACGCAGCGGCCGTCGACTTGCTCGCCGCCAATAGTGACGGGGTCGAAAGGCTGCGCGTTCTGATCGTTGAGGACGACTTTCTCATCGCCCGCGAAACCATGGCCGCGCTTGATCGGTTCGGCGTTCCTGAGCCGCACGTGGTGGCGTCGGTTGGCGCCGCGTTACAGGCGCTTGATGCTGAGCGATTCGACCTGGTCCTCCTCGATGCCAACCTGCGCGGCGAGTTCAGCGGCCCGGTGGCCACGGCACTCGCAGCCGCCGGCACCCCGTTTGTCTTCGTGACTGGCTACGGAAGCCGTGACCAGGAACTCAAGCCCTTTGCCCACCGTCGAATCCTCACTAAGCCCTTGCGGCCCGAGAGCCTGCTCGAAGTGCTCAACGATGTTGTCCATGAAGCCACCGACCTCCCAGGGTCCAACGGAGACGAGGGCTGATGGGCGCCCTCTCGCGAAGTGTCCTGATTCTCGAGGACGATCTGGACCTCGCTCAGCAGTGGGCTGACTACCTGGCCGCATTCGGGTATCGCTGTGACCTGGCGTTCAACCGCCGTGAAGCCGAGCTGTTGTGCGAAGAACGGGCCTACGATGCCGTCATCGTCGACATGTTCTTCCGGGATGAAAACGGCCGGCTATCGGGCGACGGCGGACTGACGTTCATTACCCACCTTCGCCTTCCCAGCCTGGCGGGCACTCCTCGGTGGGGTGAACGGGTCCCCATTATCACGGTCACCGGATCCGACGGAATCGTCGATGCGCTGGGTCATGCTCGAAACGCGGGCGCCGATCGCACGTTTCGCAAACCGTTCAACCCGGCGGTGCTGGTCGACGCTCTCTCGACGCTCGTCGGCGCGAAGGCACCCAATCCGGGCGATCTTTAGCGCCCGCGAAGGGCGAACGAACTAGCGGCCGGCGTTCGTCGGCATGATCCATCGCACGCCGGCGCGAAACAGCGGGTTGTGCGTCGCTGGGCTGAGCTCGTGCAGGCTAACGAAGGAGCGCTCGTCCAAGCGGTCCGGGGATTCGGTTCGAAGCGTGTCGTTGCTCAGCTGCTGGACGTTGCTCATTTTCACTCCAGGGACATCGATGTTGGATTCCGATCGTCATTCGGACGCTTCTCGGCGCGGGAAAGTCGCGAGAAATCGTCGGAACTTTGCGACATGGTGTTGCGACGGTTTATAGGGCATGCGGATGTGGGCAGATCGACTCACACCGAACCTGAGAAACGGGTCATATGTACTGTGGATTTCGTCGTTCGCACTCCGACAGATCTGTATGGGAACGATTCGAGCCACCTGTCCGGACTGCGGTGACGTAGATCTCCAAAACCACGATGTCCGAGTGCGGGTCTGCATCGACACCGACGAGGGCGAGTACCGGTTTCGGTGTCCAACGTGCGCCATGCTCACGGTGAAGCCGGCCAGCGACCGCACGGTCGACCTGCTGATGAGTGCCGGCGTGCACATGGATGAGTGGCGCCTGCCCGCCGAGCTCAAAGAAACCCACGCCGGGCTCCGCATTTGTCACGACGACATCATCGATTTTCACGCGCTGCTGGCCGACGACGCGGCCACCGCCGACGCCCTCCGCCGCCTCGCGGAAGCCTGAACAATTTCTGTCAACCAACCAAGAAAGAAAAATCGCGGTCTCACACGGGCTGCACCACAACCGATTGAAACAACTGAACCGTCCCGCAACGGGACAGGGGAGCGTGCAAACGATGAACAGCCAAGCAACCACCCGAACGTCGAGTCGATCGTTGCCCCCGCGCTTCAGCGAACGGACGCTACGCGTCCTCATGGCCGACGACGATCGCAATGAGCAGCTCCTCGCCGTACTTGCAGCCGAGGAAGCCAGCGTGGCGATCGACTTCACGTTTGTGGACGACGGCACGCATCTGCTGATCGAACTGAACCGGCTGCTGGAGCTTGGCGATCTTCCCGATCTGGTGATTCTCGACCTTCGCATGCCCATTCTGGATGGCCATCGAACGCTCACCCAGCTCCAGGCCCACCCACTGCTGTGGCAGGTGCCGGTCATCGTCTTCTCGTCATCGACCCGCCGGAAGGATTACGAACGCAGCTTCCGCCACGGAGCCCGGTGGTTTGAGACCAAACCGGGGAATTTCCCGGGGATGTTGGACTTCGTCAACTCGCTTCCCGATCGGGCGGTCAACAGTCAGTACTCGATCCCGCCCACGAATCCGGCTGAACCGGTGTTCGACGACTACTACGAAGAGATCGATTTGACGGAGTTCGAGGCCTGATGCCGAACAGCGAGAGACAACCCGCACCGGAGGTCGAGGAAACGAAGACGCCTTCGCGTGTCGTGCAGGACCGTGTGCAGATAGCGCTCGATGAGCTCGACGAAATCGTGCTTCGCGACGAGCTCGGTCTGCCGCCCCTCGTGCAACGTTCCGATGCCGTGCCTCCGCACGCGCCAAGTCAAACGATGCTCATCGTCGAAGACGATGACGTCGACGCCGAGCTGGTATCCCGGCTCATCGGACGCTTACCGGGCCCGGAATGGTCCGTCGTGCGGGCGAAGACCCTTGCGTCGGCGATCGACATGCTGCAACAGGCACAGCCGTCGTTGGCCCTCGTCGATCTCAACCTCCCGGACGCGTGGCACACCGACGTCGTGCAGGCGCTGGTCGAAACCGCTCCGGACTGCGCCATCATCGTGCAGACCGGGTCCAACGACGCCGGGGCGGCCAACGAGATGCTTGAGCTCGGCGCCCAGGACTTTCTGGAAAAGGGCTCGATCACCGTCGACACCCTGGGGCGATCAATCCGACATTCCCTGGCCCGTCACCAGACGCTGGCAGCACTGCGGCGGACATGGTCGCGGCTGGCGAAGGCCAACACCGAACTGGACGAGTTTGCCCATATCGTCGCCCACGACCTTCGTGCCCCAACCCGCACCGCCCGGATGTTGAGTGATCGTCTCCTCGCCGAGATCGGTGAGAGTGCGAGCGACCTCGCAAACGACCTGGGTACCCGCCTTGACGAGACTCTCGGGCGGATCGACGGCATGATCCTGTCGATCCTCGACTACGCATCACTGCGCCAGAGCCCACCCAGGGGCAACCCCGTAACGTTGGCCGACGTGGTCCGAACGGTCGCGGCGACCATGGTGGCGGACCTCGGGGCCAGCTCAGCCGACCTGGAGGTCGACATCGATGACAGCTACCTCGTCGTCGCCGACGAAGAGCTGTTGGGTCGCACCGTACAGAACGTGGTGAGCAACGCGGTCAAGTACCGCCACCCCGACGCCGATCCGCGCATCCGCCTGACCGCCGAACGCGATGGTTCCAACGTGGTGCTGCGGGTAGCGGACAACGGAATCGGTATCGCCACAGAGGACCGCGAGCGCGTGTTCGGTCTGCTCGAACGGCTCCATCGAGTCGATGTCGCCGGTTTGGGCTTCGGGCTCGCGATCTGCAAACGCATCGTCGAGGGTCTGGGCGGCCGCATATGGATCGAAGAGAATCACCCGACCGGCACGGTCGTTGCCATCCAACTCAAGGCCGGCGAACCGCCGGTCATTTCGCTCGAGGACCCCATCGTCAATCTCGATTGACGGTTGGGCCGAACGGCCCAACGAAGAGGAGACAACCCGATGTCAGCCCAGGAAGAACCGAGACGCTCACGAGCCTTCGTCGATCTCGTCCGTCACGATCTCCACGCCCCCGTGCGTGCGATTTCATCGTTGGCCACCTTCATTGCCGAAGATCTGCCCGAAGAAACGTCCGCTGCCACTCGGGCCCATGTGGCGACGATCTCGGAGCGGGCAGCGCGCCTGCACTCCTTGATCGATGACCTCGCTCGATACGACCGGGCCGACATCATGGGAGATGCCGAGGCCGTCTCGGTGCGTTCGCTTATCGAAAGCACTGTTGACGACGTCGACGCCATCTCGCCGGGAACTCGCGTCGACATAGACGTCGAGGTGGATCTCACCGTGTGGGTCGAGTCCGACGCTGTCCGCAGCTGTCTCCTCGAGGTAGTGGAAAACGCGGCGATGCATCGGGCCCAGTCGTTGCGGGGCTCCGTGCAGGTGAGCGCCTCCACCCACGGTGACATGTTGTCGATCGTCGTCGAAGACGACGGTTTTGGGATCCTGCCCGAGTATCAGACAATGGTGTTCGAACCCCTCCGAAAGCTACACTCGACGGACGCAGTGACGGGCAACGGTATGGGGCTGGCCATCGTGAAACGCACGATGAACTCCCGGGGCGGTGACGTTCGGCTGCATTCGACCATCGACAGTGGAACGGTGGTCCGCATGTCCTGGCCCGCGCCGCGGGTTTCGGCCGGCCGATAACCCGCCGGCCGCCGGGCTTGCAAGACGTCCGTACGGCAAACCCGAATCTGATAGCTTCCTTCTCCTAACCCCGTATACACGTTGGAGAGATCGTTGCCCGCATCAGATGGTGTCGAAAATGGGCAAACGCCCGCCGCCAGCGGGGTGGGGGAAGACGACTCCCTCATCACCGTGCCGGTGGAACCGGGCGAGGAACCGAGCTTTTGGGTGGGGCTGGGCGCATCGGCCGGCGGCCTCGAGGCGCTACGCGGATTCGTGCGGAATCTTCAGCCCTCGTTGTCCGCGACCTACATCGTGGCCCAGCACATGGCGCCGCATCACCGCAGCATGTTGTCGGAGATCATCGGCCGGGAGACCGACATGCCGGTATCCGACGTCGTCGACGGTACCCACCCCGCTGCGAGCGCCATCTATATCGTGCCCCCGAACGCCAACTGCATCGTCGTGGACGGCTGCCTTCGTTTGACCGAGCCCTCGCCGGGTGTGGCGGCGCCGAAACCGTCGGTCGACATTTTCCTGTCCTCGCTCGCTCGCGCCAAGGGCGAGAAGGCTATCGGGGTGATTTTTTCCGGCACCGGTTCCGACGGTTCCGACGGCATCCGCAGTATTCGTGAGTTCGGCGGCGTCACCATTGCGCAGGACGAGGCGACGGCAAAGTACGCCAGCATGCCGGTTTCGGCGCTGGAGACCGGTTGCGTCGATCTGGTCATGTCGCCCGAGGAACTCGGTGCCCAGTTCCGCAAGATCATCGCCCAGCCCCGTGACCTCGATCAATTGCGCTCGTCACCCGTGCACCTCGACAGCGTGTCCGAGCTCGTTCATCTGCTGCTCGAACACACCAAAGTGAACTTCCAGCACTACAAGACCGCCACATTCCAGCGGCGGGTCGAACGGCGCATGGCGGCGGTCGGTGTCTCGAATCTTGACGACTACGTGTCGGTCGCCAAAAATTCCCCGCCGGAGGTCGACGCGCTTTTCCGCGACATGTTGATCTCGGTCACGTCGTTCTTCCGCGACCCCGACGAGTACGAGGCGATCGAATCGCACATCCAGGAGATCGTCGACTCGAAGAAGGACAGTCAGATCCGGGTCTGGGTCGCGGGCACGGCGACGGGCGAAGAGGCCTACTCGATCGCCATCATGTTTGCCGAGGCGATGGGTGGACTGCACGAGTTCGAACGCACCCGGATTCAGATCTTCGCCACCGACCTCGACGACAACGCCATCGAAACGGCCCGCCGGGCCTACTATCCGGAGTCGGCGCTGCACGAGGTCCCGCCCGACTACATCGACGAGTATTTCGAGACCGCCCCAGGCGGGTACTCGGTGAAAAAGTCGCTGCGAGAAAAGGTCATCTTCTCGGTGCACAACATCGCATCGGATCCGCCGTTTCTCAACGTCGACCTGCTCAGCTGCCGCAACCTTTTGATCTATTTCCAGTCGGTGCTCCAAGCCCACGTATTCGCCCGGTTTCACTACTCCCTCGTCGACCACGGCGTGCTGTTTCTCGGCAAGTCCGAGTCGGTCTCGGCGGCCGAGAATCTCTTCCGGGTCAGCGGAGAACACAAACATGTCTTCTTCCAGCGGCCCTCGGCCGTGCGCGCGCAGCTGCGCGACGTAGTCACCTCGCACGCACCGACGATCGTTCCGTCGCGGGCTAGCCGGATCGATACCAGCTATCCGCCACCAGAGGCGCGGCAGCTCGCCGTCGCCGAGGCGCAGTTCGAATCTCTGGTACGCGGGCTCGGGCCGAACGCGATGCTGTTGTCGGCCGACCTGAACATCCTGCGGGTGTTCGGCGATGTCGGTCGGTTCGTCGGCATCTCCGAAGGAACGGTGAAGACGACCGCTGATTCGCTGTTGATAGAGCCGTTCCGTCAGGACGTACGCGTGGTCGTCCCGAGCACGATTCGCCAGCGCACGGTCATGCAGGGGATGGCGCGAAGCAATCCCGACAACCCGCTGATCCACGAGCGGGTCGTGTCCTACCCGATATCAACCGGGCCCGACGACGAAGTCCTCGCGCTCGTGATCTTCTCGCAGTGGACCGAAGAGGGCATCGTCGACGACGCCACGATTGCCGATGGGCACGCGTCCGAGGCGATCGATGCGCTGCGCCGAGAGTTGGCGATTGCCCAGACCAACCTGCAACACACCGTCGAGGAGCTCGAGACCTCCAACGAGGAGCTGCAGGCGCTCAACGAGGAACTGCAATCGAGTAACGAAGAACTGCAGTCGACGAACGAAGAGTTGGAGACCTCCAACGAGGAGCTGCAGTCGACGAATGAGGAGTTGTCGACCGTCAACGAGGAACTGCAGGTCAACTCCGTTCAGCTGAACGTGCTGAACCAGAGCCTTCAGAGCATTCTCGACAACGTCGCGATTCCGATGATCGTGGTGGACCGCAGTCTGAACATCACCCATACCAGCGCCGCGTCGGAGGCGTTGTTCGGGGTATCGCCCGGCCTGGTACTGCCGCACCTGTCCCGCTGTCGGCTCCCTGACGGCTACCCAGATCTCACCGCGACGGTCGGTCGAGCAATGCGCGATCGGTCACGCCTCGACATCGACGTGAGTACGGCCACCATCAGCTCCCACGTGAGCGTTGTCCCGCACTTCTCCGCCGCCGGCGAGATGGTCGGCGTGATCATCCTCGTGAGCGACAGCACGGCCGCCCTGCAAAAGGCAAACCGCCAACTCAACGCCGCGGCCCAAGTTGCCGGGCTCGGACACTTCACCGTTGACCTGGCCAGCGAAGAGACGCACTTCTCCGACCAGATGCGGAGGTTGCTCGCCCTGGCCGAATCCTCCGAACCACCCACGGCCCAGACCCTGGTCAATCACCTGGCCAAACAAGACCGGCGGCGTTTCGAACAACTGTGTACCCAGCTTGTGGAGACCTCGTCGTCGTTTGACGAAGAGTTCGAGCTGATCGACTCCCTCGGTGATCGTCGAGTCATGCGAATCACCGGATCGCCGGGTCTCGACGGCGATGACAATGTTGTCGGCATCCTCGGTGTCGTCCTCGACATCACCGACCAGAAGGAGTACGAGGCGCGGCTCGAGGCCACGCTGGCCGAGTTGTCGCGTTCCAACGAAGAACTGAACCGCTTCTCCTACGTGTGTTCACACGACATGAAAGAGCCGGTCCGGATGATCGAGGGGTTGGCCGAGCTCATGTTGGACCCCAGCGTGAAGTCCGACCCCGAACAGCAGGAGTCGATCCTCAATCGGATCACCGTCAACATGGCGCGGCTGCGACGGATCATCGACAGCCTGCTCGCGTACTCGCGAATAGAGGCCAAGGTTGAGGACAACGTGATCGACCTCCGCGAGGTCGTCATGGAGATCGACGATGCCCTTTCGCTCGCCATCTCCGAGCACGGGGCGGAGCTGATCGTGGATCCGTTGCCGCAACTCACCGGCGCCCGAATCCACTTCACCCAGCTGTTCCAGAACCTGATCGGCAACGCGCTCAAGTTCTCCGACCAGGACGAACCGGTCGTCCGCGTCTCGTCCATGGAGGACGACCGCAATCACATCGTTCTTCGCGTCGAGGACAACGGTCCCGGAGTTCCGGAAGAATCGAGAGAAAAGATCTTCGATCTGTTCGACCGGCTACATCGGCAGGACGAAATCGAGGGCGTCGGCCTCGGCCTGTCGATCTGTCAGCGGATCGTCGCCCAGTACGGCGGCACCATCTCCTGTAACGACAGCGAACTCGGCGGCGCCTGCTTCGAAATCGCTATTCCCCGAGGGGCCTGAGATGTCAGATCGCAAGGTCACCGAGCTGCATTTCGTCGATGATTCCGACGATGAGATCTTCATCTCCCGGGTGCTATTTGAACGCCAGAACATCGATCTTGAAATTCTGCACTACACGAGCTTTGACGACTATCAGGCCCACCTTGAGGGCCTTGACGACGAACAGTTGGCCGAAAGCCTGGGCGTAATCGATCTCAACCTCACGGTGTCGAAGGGAACCGACGGCATTGCCGCTCTGCGGGGTCATAGCCGGTTTGCATCGATGCTCGTCGGAGTTTGCTCCGGCTCCGATGACCCCGCGGATGTGCGCAGCGCTCAGGAAGCGGGGGCCAACTTCTTTGTTGGTAAACCCGTCGATGTCAACTGCCTACAGCGCATATGCGATGCCGTTCCGGCACTAAGCCTGGTGGACGACGGCGAACGCCTGACCCTGATGCACCACGAGGACTAGGGGCAGTCACCCAGGTTGACGCCTTCGTTTCGTTAGGGGTGCGGTTTCCATCCCGGTGGGTTGAGGAGGTAGCCGAACCACTCGCCCCAGGTCTTGGAGGTCCGCAGGTCGGCGAACAGAGGCGGGAATTCGCTGGTCCAGACCCGGAGCGGGTTGGTGGTGTTGATCTGGGTGGTGAGTCCGTAGACCGGGGTCTCTTCTTCGGCCTGGTAGGTGCCGAAGAGTTGGTCCCAGATCATGAGGATGCCGCCGTGGTTCTTGTCGAGATACTTCTGGTCCGAGCCGTGGTGCACCCGATGATTCGACGGCGTGTTGATGATCCGTTCCAGGGGGCCGAGGCGACCGATGACATCGGTGTGTATCCAGAATTGGTAGGCCTGCACGGAGAGCTCACCGAGGATCACGATGGCCGGATGGAACCCCAGCACGATGAGCGGCAGGTGGAACATGATTGCCACGAAGGGCTCGAGGGGGCCGAAGCGGAACGCGACCGCGGTGTTGAAGATCGGGGAACTGTGGTGCACCGCGTGGCCGGTCCAGAGCAATCGGATTTCGTGGCTGGTGCGGTGTTCCCAGTAGTAGGCGAAGTCGGCGGCGATGACCGCGGCCGCGATGGTCCAGCCGTTCACCGGTAGCTGGTAGGGGGTGACGTTGTCCCAGAGCACGAAGTAGGTGGTGATCATCGCGAGGAACGAGAAGATCTCCACGATGTAGAACGGGATCTGGGTACTGAGGCTGGCGAGGGTGTCGTAGAACCAGAGTTTCCGGTTACCGCGGCCTTTTCTGAGTACGGCGACAATCTCGAGCGTGATGAACACGAACCCGACCAACAGCGCGTAGTCGTAGATGGTGAGGCCGAGGATCTCCGCATCGGCGGCGGCGACGCCTTCGGCCCAGTTGATGTAGGCGGAATCGGAGATCTCGTCACCGAGAAGAATCGACCGCCCCTCCGCGATCTCCGAACCAACCGACATCGACGCCACGACGAGAACGAGCAGGGCGGCGGCAAAGTAGCCGATCATGCCTCGTTGGATTTTCCTGCCCCGCGCGTGGGCCGTGGAGACATCGTGGTGACCGCCCGCGATGTTGTGGGATGTGCGGGTGTCGAGGGTGGCGGCATCGAGGCTTCTCCAGCGCCACACCGCCCAGGCACCGAATCCGGCCGCGACGATCCAGAACCAGACCGAGGTGAGCTGGTTGGTGATGTCCCATCCGACGAGAAAGGAGAACCCGAACCAGGCCGCCCACCACAGGAGTTCCGCGCCGAGGAAACGGGGCAGGTTGGGCCGGTCGCCGGGACGCCCATCGCCGTCGTGGGTCTGACCGTCTTCCATGGCGTTGTTTGGCATGCGTTGTCCTGTCTAGTTCCTTGCCGTCGGCGGTGAGTTGGTTCTCGAGCTCCCGGTACGGTTGGCGAGGTCGTCGAGCGGCCAGCAGCGGGCGACCATGGCGCGGTCGTCGAGGTTGGTTCCGACCGCGATGGATCGGGTGGCGAACGAGGCCACCGAATCGGCGATGCCCAATCGCGTGGCGAGTTGGCGCACGAAATCCGAGATGTCGAAGGCGTGGACGTACAACCCCGATTGCATCGGTGACGCACCGAGTTCGATCAGGAGACGTTTGGCTAGTGTGGCCCGCGTATGGCTTCGACCTCCGCCACCACCTTCGACCCTGCCCGGGCGCTCCCGAATGCGGCCTTCCGCGACCAGGCGTGGTTCGACGCCGAACTCGAACACATCTGGCACGGCGACTGGGTGTTCGTCACCACCGAGGACGCACTTCAGAATCCCGGCGACCAGATCCCGGTCACGGTGGGTCGCCAACCCGTCCTCCTCATCCGGAACCAAGACGGCGAACTCGGTGCCGTTTCGAACCTGTGCGCTCACCGCGGGACGTTGCTCGTCGACTCGCCCGCGAACGGCAAGCGCATCCAGTGCCCGTATCACGCCTGGACGTACACCGACGGCGGGCGGTTGCTCTCGGTGCCGTTCTCGCCCAAGGGGGAGGTCGACAAGGCCGCACATTGCCTGCCTGCGTATCGGGTCGAAGCGTGGCATGGGCTGATCTTCGTCAGCCTGAACCCGGACGTGGAGAGTGTCGCCACCCGATTTGCCGGCATCGATACGGTCATCGACGGACGGGGGCTGGACGGGTTGCACCACTGGTCTGAGCAACAGCAGAGCGAGACGTGGGCGTGCAACTGGAAGCTGGCGGCGCTCAACGCCATGGAGAGCTACCACCTCTTCCAGGTGCACCCCGAGACGCTCGAGCCCTACACCCCGACCAAGGACGCCTACTACGTGGCCGGGTCGGACAGAGCCACGGCGACCGGAGGGGCGAGCAAAGGCCAGGACGACTACATCCTCATCAGTCTTCCGCCCGGGTTCGTCGGCGTGCTCACCGGCGACAGCTTCATTTGGCAGGCCGTTCGCCCCATCGACACCACCTCATGCACCGTGCTCACGGGTGGTGCGTTCACGTCGCCACCACCGGAACGAGCCTCCAACCTGGCGGCCAAGTGGCTGACCAAGGCGACGAATGCTGCGGCCACGCTCGCCCTTCCGGACTTCCTGCCCGAGGACAAGGCCATCTGCGAACGAGGCCAAAGAGGCGCGGAAGGGGACTATCAGCCCGGGCTGCTCCTCGAGGTCGAACGAGTCGTTGCCGACTTCGGCCGGTACCTCGACTGGCGACTCAACCAGGCTCTGGTTGAGAGCCGAGGCGCCTAACCCGTGACGGCGGCTGCCTCGGGACGGCGGCTCGCCACCGCGCAGAAGCCCCGCGGGTCCGGGTCTGGGGGCGCTCCCGTGAGGTCGCCAAACAGTTGATCGAGCGTGAGGCCGGATGCGTGGAGTTCGGCGTGCAGTTTTGCTTCGGTGAAGTGTTGGAGCCAGTTGTAGATGGTGCGGGTTCGGTTCGACTCGATGATTTCGTACTTGTCGAGAACGACGCCCTCGTCCGGGTAGACGAATGTGTGGTGGAAGGCGTGGTAGGGCTCGTCGGACCAGAACCCGTCCATGAGGTCCCGGGCGTAGGTGACGCCTTCTTCCCGCTCGTCGAGCGATCGGGTTCCGTAGACGTCGAAGACGAATCGACCCTCTTGTCGCAACCAGCCGTGGATGCGGTCGAGGAGCTGTCGGCGCTGGTCGGGGCTCAGGGCGCAGTAGTCGTACATGGCGAGCAGTACGACGTCGAAGGTTCCGGGGACTTCGACGTCGAGGTAGTTGCCGAGAACGTAGGTGGGCGTTGCGGTCGAATCGGCGGTGCTTTGCGCGTAGTCGATCGACCGTTCGGAGAAGTCGACGCCGACGACTTCGGCGCCGGTCAACGCCAGGCGGTTGGCGTAGAGCCCGGGGCCGCAGCCGAGGTCGAGAAGTTGCGAGCCTTCACCGAGGCCGGCGAGCCCGCTGAGCCAGGTGACGGACCGGTCGATGAACGCGGTGGTTCGGGATGCGAGTTCGGTCTGACCGTCGATGTGGAACTCGAGCATCCGCTGCGAGGAGTGGGGATCGGTCCAGAGATCGAGGGCCGTGTAGGTCGAGAAGGGCGCTGGGCGCGCGTGGATGTGTTCGAGTTGCTCGAAGAGCATTGAGGACTCCGTTCGGAGGTCGGGTTCACGGCGGGCGTGAAGATCTGATGAGGGCGTTGGCGGATCAGATGGACGAAGTCATGACCGCCACGCTAGTCCGCGGTCGCTCTGACGCAATCGTCGAGTGAATCGGAGACGGGTGAAGCCGCTGTCGCGGGAGCAGCTGGCGGAGCTGACGACCTCTCGGCTTTTGGCCTACCGCAGGAGCTGCTCGCGCTGGAGTCATCTGCTGAGCTTTCCGATTCCGACGAAGCAGAACTCGCCGGGCTCGACCCCGGCTACGTCTATTTCAAAGAGACCCGGGAGTGGGCTGACCTGCACGCGATTCTGACCGCTGTGCTTGAGGACAGAGCGCACATCGACCGCTGAGCCCATGTCGACCATGGCCGACCAGATCTTGGAGGCCAGAGAGGCGCACAAGGCACGACCAGCCTGGCTTCTCGAGGTCGAACGAGTCGTCGCCGACTTCGGCCGGTACCTCGACTGGCGACTCAACCAGGCGCCGGTGGAAAGCCCGCAAGGGTGATCCGGCGGCGGTCGGGTTCCGCTACCGCTCGTTGGCGGTGGTGATGGCCTGCAGGAGTGCGTCGAGTGCTTTGGGGAGTTCGTCGGTCGAGGTCGCCCCGAATCCAATGAGGAGTACTTCGCCTGTGGGGTCGCCCTGCCAGCATTGCCGGTAGTTCCCGAGCGCGATGCCGGCGAGGCTCGCGTTGGTGCGAACGTCGTGCTCGGTGACGCCGTCGTTGAGATGAGCGGTCACGTGGAGCCCGGCGTGGTGTGGCGGGGGCGTCTGGATGTGGCCGTGGTCGGCGGCGGCGTGGAGCGCCTCGGTGACCAGGGCGTATCGTTGGGTGTAGTCGCGTCGCGTGCGCTTGAGGTGGCGGTCGAGGTGACCGTCGACGATAAAACGGTGGAGTGCGGTCTGGCTTGCCTCGGGTGGCTGCCAGTCCATGAGGGACCGGAGCGCGATCGCATCGTCGAGCAGCGATGGAGGAAGGGCGAGGAACCCGAGTCGAAGCGAGGGCGACAGTGTTTTGGAGAACGTCCCGACGTAGATGACGCGGCCGTGGCGGTCGAGTCGGTACAGCGGTTCGAGCGGTCGGTCGCTGTGGCGGTATTCGCTGTCGTAGTCGTCTTCGATGATCGCGACGTCGTTGGTTTCGGCGAAGTCGAGCAGGGCGGCACGGCGCTGAAGGCTCATCACCGCGCCGGTCGGCGACTGGTGCGACGGCGTGACATAGACGAGGCGGGTGTCCGCCGGTAGGTGCTCGACTTGAATGCCGTCTCGATCAACGGGCGTCGGCACCACGGTTGCGCCCTGGGCTTTGAAGAGGTTCGAGACCGGTGGATAGCCGGGATCTTCGACCGCCACGGTCTCGCCGGGCCGAATGAGCAGTCGGCCGACGAGGTCGATGCCCTGCTGTGCTCCCGCGGTGACGATGATCTGGTCGGCGTCGGCCTCGACGCCGCGGGAGCGGCCAACCCATCGCGCGAGGGCGCGCCGCAGGGTGGGTTGGCCCGCCGGGTTGCGGTAGCTGCCGGGCAGGGTGTGGAGGGCGTCGTTCATCGCTCGCCGCCAATCGATAAGGGGGAACAGTGCCGGATCGGGGCGTCCCGTTCGCAGATCGAAGGTCGGCTCGACGTTGTCGAAGCCGCCCAGGGACCAGTCGGAGGCGGCGACGACCCCGAGGTTCACCGGGCGCAGCGCCGCGGGCGCGCGAGTGGTGCGGTTGGGGCTGCCGTGGCGGTAGACGACGGTGCTGCCCGCGCCGGTGCGTCCGGAGATGTAACCCTCGGCCGCCAGTCGGCCGTACACCGTCGTGATGGTCGTGCGCGAGACGTCGAGCTCCGCGGCGAGGGTGCGCGACGGCGGAAGGGTATCGCCGACGGCGAGCCGGCCGGTCACGATCGCGTCCCGGAGCTGGTCGAAGAGCGCTGCCGTCTTGCTCCGGCCAACCGAAGGATCGAGAAAGACGTCCACCGGGCAACCTTAGGCGATTGGTCTGGTCAAACGGATACGGTTTGGACCTTCCGATGATCCAATCAAGGCTTTACGTTTGGTTGGTACAGACCACCCGATCGACAGGAGAAACCGTGACCACCCCCATCCCGCCCAGACCAGCAGCCCGCACCCTCGGTGAGGCGATGGCTGCTGGAAGGTGGCCAGAAGTCCTCGACTCGGTGCACGACGACGTCGTCGCCCACGTGCCCGCCACCGGAACGATCGCCGGCACCGATGCCCTCGCCGGATTCCTGCTCGAGACCGCAGCCAAGACCGACGACGGCGAGACGTTCGAACTGATCGACGCCATGGAAGGGGAGACCCATGCCGCCCTGTACTTCCGGATCACCGCCACTCGCGAAGGCCGCAAACCCCTCGACAATCTGACCGTTCACCTCGCCCGGTTCGATGGCGCCAAGATCGCCGAGATCTGGTTTCACAACTTCGACAACGCGGCCGTGGCGGAGTTCTGGGCCTGAGCGCTCCCGGCACCGAAGTACTGTGGCGTTCCTTCCGCTGAACACCATCGACCATGTCCGGTTCTACACCCTCGACTGATCGGTGATGATCGTTGCTGTCGGACGCACAATCCCGCGGAGAAAGCCTCGACATGAAGATCGCAACATGGAACCTCTGGTGGCGGTTCGGCGAACGTGAGGCCCGCGAGGAAGCGATCCATGAAACGCTCAAAAGCCTTGACGCCGACATCATTGCGCTCCAGGAGGTCTGGCACACGAGCGACGACAGCCTCGCAGGCGTCATCGCCGACCGTCTCGGCTACCACCACGCGTTCGCCCCCTCGCCGAACCCACAGAAGTGGTAGCG
>CALHYX010000032.1 GCA_938041035.1 uncultured Acidimicrobiales bacterium
CGCTGCAGCCACCCCCTCATTACGGCCCTTTCTTGCGAAAGGGCGTCCCCCGATCTGTCGAGACCCTATGTCTCTTGACTATCGTCATGCCAACCCGACGGCGGGGTGAAATCGTCTGCGCTAGTGGGCGCCCTTCTGGAGGAGTACCGCGGGGATGGTGCGCACCAGGATCGAAAGGTCGGTGTACAACGTCCAGTTGTCGACGTAGTAGAGGTCGAGTTGGCCGTAGTCGCCCTCGTCGGAGTCGCTGCGGCCGTTTACCTGCCACATGCCGGTGATGCCCGGCTGGACCCGGAGCCGGTTGAACAGGCTCGGTTGCCATTGCTCGGCTTCTGAGGGAAGCGCCGGGCGGGGTCCGACCAGGCTCATCTCGCCCTTGAGTACGTTGATGAGCTGCGGAAGCTCGTCGATCGAGGTCTTGCGCAGGAAACGGCCGATGCCGGTGATGCGGGGGTCGTCCTTGATCTTGAACAGCGGGCCTTCGGCCTCGTTGAGGTGACGCACGTTCTCGAGCAGAGCCTCGGCGTCGACCACCATGGTGCGCAGTTTGTACACCCAGAACAGCTTGCCATCGCGGCCGACGCGCTGTTGTTTGAAGAACACCGGGCCGGGGCTGTCGAGTTTGATGAACAGCATCGCGGCCGCCAGGATCGGCAGCGTCACGAAGAACACCAGGCTGGCGGCGGCGACATCGAACAGGCGCTTGGCGACCATACGCCAGCCGTTGCGCCGGATCGGTTCGATGTAGACCATCGGGAAGCGGCCGAGCGGGCGAATGGTGAGCCGTTCGGCGGCGATGTCGCACAGGGTCGACGACAACTCGACGTGGATGCCGTTCTCGGTGAGCATGCGGATGAGCCGGTTGGAGGTGCCGACGTCCATGGCGGTGGCGGCGATGATGACCCCGACCGCATCGGTCACCCGGACCGCGTCGAGGGTGCGCTGGACGTCGGTGATCGCTTCGGATTCACCGTCGCCTCGGCCGCCGTCGATCAGGTCTTCGACAAAGCCCACGACCTCATAGCCGTGGATCGGGTCGGCATCGAGCATCTCGCGGACGAGATGACCTTCGGCGTTTCGCCCCACGATCACGACGCGGCGCAGCAGTCGGCCGTCGCGGCGGGAGCGGGTGAACATGACGCGGGCGACGATGCGCACGATGCCGACGATCGCGATCAGGGTGATGTAGGCGATGACGAACCAGGTACGGGCCAGTTCGGCTTTGGTCATGATCGACAGCACACCGATGCCGACCATGGCGCTGGTGATGGCTTTGATGCAGCGCCAGCCCTCGTCGACCCCGCGGGTGATGAAGCGGGCCTTGTACAACGACTGGTGGGTGAACAGCACCGGCCAGATGATCAGACTCGCGTAGAGCAGCACGAAGTAGGTGGTGCCGCTGACCGGATCGGTTGGATTGATCGCGGAGTGGATCAGAACCGACAACAACAGCGCGACGCTGACGGCGATGAGATCACCGAGGAACAGCGCGGTCTTGCGCGGGTTGAACAGGGCGACCCGACGCTGTTGGCCTTTGTAGGCCTCGGCGTTGGGGTACAGCACCACGTCGCGATCATCATTGCGGTGCGGCGGCTGGTCTGGGGGAGTCTGTTCTGCGCTTATGGCCATCGGTTCAACGTCTGGAGGCGGGTGGTACCACGATAGGACCTGAGATCGGTTCTGGCGGTAGGCAATTCGGACTGATACGTAGGGTGTCCGTGCGGCCTAATGATCCCACGTTCCGTGGGTAAAAGCAGCGGTTCGGGCCGCGAAAGCCAGAAATTTCTTACCCGTTTCTGGCTTTTTCGTTCTCGGCGAGCGGGCGCGAACTCGAGCTTTGGTCCGAACGGGGGTCGATCAGAACTGGGGGGCCTCGAACGCGGGTACACCCGGATCCCAGCCCGCCAACAGCTCGTCGGCGCGGGCGGTCAGCTCTTCGGGGGTCCAGCGGCCGTCCTTGCGGATCTCACCGATGGCCGAATGTCGTTTCATCCGCACCACGACACCGCTGCCGACGATAAAGGTCTGACCGTTGACGTGGGCCGCGTCATCGCTCGCCAACCACACGACCAGCGGCGACGCGTTGCCCGGGTGGAACCGGTCGAACTCGGCCGGATCCTCCGGTGGCTGGGCCCAGTGGGCTTCGGCCGTGATCCCGGTGCGGGCCCGGGGTGCGATCACGTTCACGGTGACGCCGTACTTCTGGGTTTCGCGGGCGATGGCGATGCTCATCGTGATGATGCCGCCCTTGGCCGCCCCGTAGTTGGTCTGTCCGGCACCGCCGAACAGCCCGGACTCGCTCGTGGTGTTGATGATGCGGCGGGCCTGTTCGTCGCCGGCCTTCGCCTGGTTGCGCCAGTAGGTCACGGTGTGGTGCATCGGGGCGAAGTGGCCCTTGAGGTGCACGTTCACCACCTGGTCGAATTGCTCCTCGGTCATCGAAAAGCTCATGGCGTCGCGGGTGAACCCGGCGTTGTTCACGAGGATGTGGAGGTCGCCGTGCGTCTCGATGGCGTGCTGCACCATCGCGCCCGCTCGGTCCCAGTCCGACACGCTGCCGATGAAGGCGTCGGCGTGGCCGCCGGCCGCGGTGATGGCCTTGACCGTTTCGGCGGCGCCGGCCTCGTCAAGGTCGTTGACGACCACGGTTGCCCCGTGGGCGGCCAACGCGAGTGCGTGCTCTCGGCCGAGGCCGCTTCCCGCTCCGGTGACGATGGCGATGCGGCCGTCGAGTAGTGACACTGGTCCTCCGTACTGGCGTTTCTCGTGCTCTGGTCTGGTGTGCTGCGGCGAACTTAGGCGGGTGCGATGACCCCGGCCAGTTCGAGAATCCGGGTCGGCGGCAGATGCTGCTCGGTGATCCGAACCCCGAGGTGAGCGAGCGCGTCCTCGACCGCGTTGGTGAGGGCGGCGGGCGAACCGATCATGCCCCCCTCGCCGACACCGCGGAAGTTTGCCTCGATGTCCGACGGGGTTTCCAGGTGATGGATCTCGATGTCGGGAATCTCCATCGCCGTGGGGATCAGGTAGTCCATGAACGTGCCGGCCTGGAAGTTGGCGTCGTCGTCGTACGCCGACTTTTCGTAGAAGACCGCACCCACGCCCTGGGCCACGCCGCCCCGAACCTGGCCTTCGACGATGGCGGGGTTGATGAGCTCGCCGCAGTCTTCGACCACGACGTAGCGCGGGATGGTGACGAAGCCGGTCTCGATGTCGATGTCGACGAAAGCGACGTGGGTGGCCTGCACCCAACCGCCGGGTCCGCCGTCGTACTCGACGCTGCCGGTCAGCGGTTCGGTGGAGCCCGGACGGGTGCGAACGACCTCGGCCACCTCGGCAAAGGACTTCGAGATGCTGGGAACCCCGGCCACGTGAATGGCGCCGTCGGTGATCTCGAGGTCGCCTCGGTTGGCTTCGAGCATGTCCGCGGCCTCATCGAGAATCCGGTCGCGCAAGCCGCGCGCCGCGAACAACGTCGCGCCGCCGCCCATCGGGCCACCGCGACTGCCGCCGGTGCCCAGCAGCGAGAAATCGGTCTTGGCTGTATCGCCGAAGATCACCCGCACCTGGTCCATCGCCACGCCGAGTTGATCGGCAGCCACCTGGGCGAGGGTGGTTTCGTGGCTCTGGCCGTGGGGCATCTGCGCCGTGATCACCGATACGGTTCCGTCGGCCTCCAGCACGGTGGTCAGCGGCTCCGCCATCATCGCTCCGCTGCCGGGAAGGATGGCGTCGGCGTAGTCCGGTGGCCCCGGAGCGCCCTCGTGGTAGGTGGAAAAGCCGATGCCGAGCAGGTGACCGTTCTCCCGGGCCTTGGCTTGGGCGGCTCGGAAGTCGTCGATGCCCGCCACCTCGATCGCCTTTTCCAACGTGGCTTTCGCCGACATGCGGACGTCGAGGGTGGGGCCGGTCAACATCTTGGTCGGCAGTTCGTCGACGCCGTACATGTTGCGGAGGCGAAGTTCGGTCGGGCTCAGCCCGAGTTCGCGGGCGACGACATCCAGCATGCGTTCCCGGACCCACGTCTCGTTGGCCCACGGACCCCGATAGGCGACGTACTTGGCCTTGTTGGAGGCGATGGCCGCCGCCTTCATCGAATAGGCCTTGAACCGGTAGGTCCCGGGCATCATCACCCGCATGATGCCGGCAAAGGTCGCCGCGCCGAACGGCACGGCGGGGTACGCCCCCTGGTCCATCGTCATATCGACCTTCAGGCCGAGCAGTTCACCGTCGTCGTTCACCGCCACCTGGACTGAGAGCGTCTCCTCCCGGGCCATACCCCCGACGGTGAGGTGTTCGTTGCGATCCTCGATCCACTTGATCGAGCGGTTCAATTTGAGGGCGGCGGCGAGCAGTGCCGCATCCTCGCGGCCCGGATGGCCCTTCACCCCGAAGGCGCCACCGATGTCGTCGGCGACCACGCGCGGACGGCGGCGCTCGTCCTGGGCGAGAACATTCATGAAGACCTTGCCCAGGTGTTTCAGGGTGGTCGGGTCGTGGCGGACCTGGTGGATGAAACCCTTGTTGTCGGCATCGCCGAGGTCGTCTTTTCGTTCGGTGATGAACGCCTTGGCCCCGGCGCCGAAGGCCTTGAGCTTGTCGCGCCCGGGGCCGGCGAGTTCCTTCACCGAGTCGAGCACCGGTTCGCTGCTCGTGGCCATCGCCAGGACCCAGCGGAGGCCATGGCTGTTCTGCGCGGCCGAGTGAAAGATGACCTCGTCGGGCGTCACCTCTGCCAGGCTGCCTCGGGTTTCCATGGGTTGATTGGAATGGCGGTGGCTCTCGAAGGTCTCGCTGATGACCCGGTCGGCCGAGGCGAAGACGGCGTCGACGTCGCCGTAGTCGGCTTCGGTGCGAAACATCACGTTGCCGTCGGCCCGGGGCCAGATCTGTTCGGCGCCGGCCCGGGTGGCTTCGGCCATGTTGGCAACGGTGGGCAGCGGTTCGTAGTCAACCTCGATCAGCTGGATTGCGTCCTCGGCGATGTAGCGGGATTCCGCGATCACGATGGCGATCGGATCGCCGACCATGCGCACCCGGTCGATGGCCAGGGGCCAAAACAGCGGGGTGTACAGGCCGTCGATCATCCCGAGGGGTACGAACGGGTTGGTGATCGCCTGCATCTCCTCGCCGGTGATGATGTCGATCACGCCCGGGAGGCGCTGAGCCGCGGCCGCATTGATCCGCTCGATGGTCGCGTGGGCATAGGGGCTGCGTAGGAACGCGGCGTGGGCCATACCCTCGACCTTGAGATCGCCGATGTAGGAACCGGCGCCGGTCAGCAGCCGCTCATCTTCGACCCGCTTCACGCTGGTGCCGACGAAGGAACCGGCAAGGGATTCACGCATTGGAGGCCTCCTCGTCGCCGCCGTCGGTTGATTTGGCGCCGGCGGCGGTGAGCCGTACCGCGGTTTCGACGCTCTCGATGATCGAGTGGTAGCCCGTGCAGCGACAAAGGTTGCCCGACAATTCGGCCTTGATCTCGTCGCGCGTCGGGGTTGGATTGGTCTCGAGCAGCGACGCGGTCGTGATGAGTACGCCCGGGGCGCAGAAGGCGCACTGGAACCCGTGGGCGTCGTGGAACGCCTGCTGGAGAGGGCCGAGTGAGCCGTCGGGGTTGGCGAGGCCTTCGATCGTCGTGATCTCGGTGCCATCCACCTGCACCGCGAGCAGCAGGCAGGCCCGCACCGGCTGGCCGTCAACCGCCACCGTGCAGGCGCCGCAGACGCCGTGCTCACAGCCGACGTGGGTGCCGGTCAGATCGAGGTCGTCGCGCAGAACATCGGCGAGGGTGCGTCGTACCTCGACGTCGGTCGAGATCGCGGTGCCGTTCACCGTCATGGAAACGCCAATGCGGCCGCCAGGGTCGACCCGCAGGGCCGGCGTGGGGGTGTCGGTCATACTCGGTCTCCGATCGAGTCAAAGGCCTCAGCGAGGCCCCGGGTGGTGAGTACCCCGGCGATGTGGTTGCGGTAGGCGGCGGACCCGTGGTTGTCGCCGACCGCGTCGATGGTCTCGGTGACGATGCGGCCCGCCGCAGCGAAGGCTTCGGCCCCCGGGGTCTTGTCGAGCAGCGATTCCTCGGCTTCGGCGATGCGCACGGCGAGGGATCCAACGCCGAAGAACGCAAGGGCCGCGCCGCCGATGGTGCCGGCGTCGTCCAGATCGATCGCCGCGGCGAGACCCACGAGCGCGTAGTCGCCGTGGCGGCGGCTCAGCTCGACCACCGCGGCGCCCGCCCGGTCGGGCCAGAGCGGAAACCGGACCTCGGCGAGCATCTCGTTCGGCTCGAGGGCCGTGTCGAGATATCCCTGGAAAAAGTCGGCGGCCGGTATCTCGCGCTCGCCGGCGGTCGAACGGGCGATGAAGGTGGCGCCGGTAGCGAGCGCCACCGCCGGGAGCTCGGCGGCCGGGTCGGCGTGGGCCAGGCTTCCGCACACGGTCCCGCGGGTGCGGATGGCCCGGTGACCGACATGGCCCAGCGCTGCCGCGAGGAGCGGTGCGCCGGTCTGCACCAGGGCGCTGTCCTCGGCCGCCGCGTGGCGGGTGAGGGCGCCGACGGCGATGTGATCGTCGCGTCGCTCGATGTAGTCGAGCTCGTCCAGCCGGCCAATGTCGACCAGGTGCTCGGGTTGGCCGATCCGCATGGCCATGAGCGGGATAAGGCTCTGGCCCCCGGCGAGAATCTTGGCGTCGTCCTCGCTTGCCAGCACCGCCAGGGCCTCGGCGACGGTGGCGGGTCGGTGGTAGGTGAAGGTGGGCATCTTCATGGAGAGCAGTCTGGCACGCCGTGCCTCACCCGTCGTCGCCCGCCCCGGAGGTCGGGCCCGCCTCCGCCGACGGGCGGATCTGCGCCACCGGGGCCGGAGCGTTAGGTTCCGGTCATGCAGGATTTCCGCGAGAAGGTCGCCGTCATCACCGGGGGAGCGGGGGGCATGGGCCGCGAGCTGGTCAAGCAGCTTGCCGCCGCCGGATGCCACATCGCCACGTGCGATCTCTCCGAGACCGAGATGAAGGAAAGTCGCGAACTGGCGCTCGATCTGGCGCCGGGGTCGCGCATCACCACGCACGTGTGCGACGTGGCCGACGAGGAGGCGATCCTGGCCTTTCGGGACGAGGTGGTCGAACAGCACCAGGTCGAGCACATCAACCTGTTGTTCAACAACGCGGGCATCAGCGGGGGCGGCAGCCTGTTCGACGCGAGCCGCGAGGCCTGGGACCGGTGCTTCGAGGTCTGCTGGGGTGGCGTGTACTACGGCACTCGGGCGTTTCTTCCGTTGTTGGTCGCCGCCGATGACG
Source organism: uncultured Acidimicrobiales bacterium (assembly GCA_938041035.1). GTDB lineage: Bacteria > Actinomycetota > Acidimicrobiia > Acidimicrobiales > SHLQ01 > CALHYX01. The sequence continues at coordinate 7,300 of CALHYX010000032.1, forward strand.
CCCACCTCATCAACACGGCGAGCGTCAACGGGTTCTGGGCGAGTCTGGGGCCGGACCGGCCCCACACCGCGTACTCCGCGGCCAAGTTTGCCGTGAAGGGGTTCACCGAGGCCCTCATCACCGACCTGCGGGTCAACGCGCCCCACGTCAAGGTCTCGCTCGTGATGCCGGGGCATATCGGCACGGGCATCGTGGCCAACTCGATTCTCCACGGTGTCGACCGGCCCGACGAATCTGAGCTGCCTCTGTTGGAGCTGGCCGGCCAGATGTTTCGCGACGAGGCGCCGATGACGGCCGCCGAGGCGGCAACGGTCATCCTCGAAGGTGTGCAGGCCGACCGCTGGCGCATCCTCGTGGGCGAGGATGCCATCGCGCTCGACGAAGCCGTACGAGCGGCCCCGGAGCGGGCCTATGACGGGGAGGACTTCCTCAACGTCTTGCGCACGGCGGGGGGCAAGCCCGACTACGACGGCACGCACATCTTCTAAACGTGCGCCAAAAAGGGTGCCAAAAAGGGTGCCAAAAAGGGTGATGGTCGATCCTTGCGGATCGACCATCGTTTCGTTTTCGATCTCATCGATGTTTGTTGATGCTTCTTCGCTCGGTCTTGCGACGTTGCGTTTCTTCATCCATCGATGTTTTCGTCAACTACTTCTTACCTATTCGGCGCCGCCACGCCGAACTTGAGGGTTCGCTCCGAAATTCTTCGGTCAGCTCTCGAAACGCCCGGCGCTGGCCCCGGCGGCCTTGCGGACCGCGACCCTCGGCAGTGACCGGGCGACGCGCGACACCACCTTGTTCAGGGCTCCGGGCACGACCACCGCCTTGCCGGCTGCGGTGGCGTCGAGGCCGATGGCGGCCACCTCGGCCGCCGACTGCCAGGCGAAGTCGGGAACCTCCGAAGCGTTCCAGCCGGCCCGGTCCTGGAACTCGGTGCGCGTGAGACCGGGGCACAGGCACGACACGGTGACCCCGTGGGGCTCGAGTTCGATGTGCAGCGACTGGCTGAGGCTGGTGACGTAGGCCTTGGTCGCGTTGTAGGTCGCGGTGCCGGGGCCGGCGAGTTCGCCGGCCATGGAGGAGACGTTGAGGATGGCGCCGTGACCTCGGGCCATCATCGTGCGGGCGGCGGTGTCGCAGAGGTCGTGGAGGGCGACGACATTGACGTCGAGGGTGAGGCGCGACTTCTCCGCCGGTAGCTCGGCCAGCTCCCCCATGAAGCCGAGACCGGCGTTGTTCACCAGCAGGTCGATGGGCGCGTCGTCCGCGCCGAGTCGATCCTGAACCCGGGCGAGCGCGCCGGCACTGGCGAGATCCGCCGGGAGTACCTCGACCTCGACGGTGAACTCGGCGGCCAGGGCTTCGAGGCGGTCGCGATCGCGGGCGACGATGACGAGATCGGTGCCTTCGCCGGCCAGGATGCGCGCCATCTCCCGGCCAATGCCGCTTGACGCACCGGTAATCAGCGCCCGACTCCAGCGCTGCCCCGTCATGCGGTGGGAATCCACAGCAGGGCGAGATCGTCGATGCTGATGTCGGTCTTTTCGAGGCCGACGGGCATGTCTTCGATGTTCCCGGCCTTTTCGTCCCATTCCTCGTTGATGTCGATCAACGTGTCGTGCAACTCGTCCTCGAGCGCCTCGAGGTCGTCGATCTTTTCTTCGAGGCGGTTCTCTGCCGACTCCAGCCGTTGTTTGGCGTTACCGGTGGTGCGCCGCTTCGAGCTCACGCGTCGGCCGGCGCTGATCAGCCCGCGGGCGCTCCGGCGTCCACCGAGGAGGCCGCCGAGCACCGACCCGGCGACGTCGGCGACGATCGACATCTTCTCGTCCTTGGAGCGCGATTCGGCATCGTGTTGGATCTCGCGCACGCGGTCCTCGGCCTTTTGAATCGCATCGTCGATGCGTTCGCGCTTGGTCTCGAGCGAATCGCGGATCTTGGCCGCCTCGGCATCGGCTTCGTCGTCGGCGGCGGTGAGGCAGCGCTTCTCGAACTCTTCGCGGGTCTCGCCGATGCGCGACGTGAGCTTGAGGTCACGATTGCGAAACAGTTCGATCGTCTCGTTGCGGTACAGGTGGTCCTTCAACGAGGACTGGGCTTGGCTGAAGAACGTCTTCGTGTGGATCTTGGCGTCGGGCAGCACGTAGACGGCGCCGGCCGGAGCGTCGGACTGGAGATCGCGGTCGTCGTAGTCGACGGCTATCGCCGCGGACCCGTCGAGCTTGCCGTCGAGGGGGAACCAGACGGCCTCCCACTCCTGTTGTTCGCGCAAGTCTCCCTCGTCGAACAACAGGTTGACGCGGGCGACGACGCCCGCCTGGAGCCGGCGGCCACCCTCGGCCGCGCCGACCTCGCCGCTCCACGGCGCCGCGGTGTCGAGGTAGTACACGTCGACGCCGTCGGCGACCGGCGGCATCAGGTTGGTCTCGTCGTCGGCGAGCGCCGCGGCGGCGGGGGCGGCCGGCGCTGGTGCTGGGGCGGGAGCAGCCGCAGGGGCGGCCGCGGGCGGGGCGGGCGAAGCCGTTGAGGCGGCTGGAGCAGCTGCGGGAGGGGCAGGAGCGACGGGAGCGGCGGGCGGGCCGGATCGGTTGGCCATCAGGGTGGAGATCTGGTCGCGAGTGAGCGGGCCCGACAGGTACGACATCGCCCAGCGGGTGGTGAAGGTGTGGAGGCCGTCGGCGGCCGACTGCAACACGAACTCACGCTTGTCGAGCCCGGAGATGGTCTTGTCGACCGCTTTGACGTCGACCTCGCCACTCGCCGAGGACAAGCCGTCGAGCAGCCGCTTCTTGTCCTGCTCGGTCTGCAATCGGCCGATCATCCACGTACCGGCGTTGGAGATGGCCTTGTAGTCGATGTCGACGGGGTTCTGGGTGGACAGCACCATCCCGACACCAAAGGCGCGCGCCTGCTTCAGGATCGTGAGGATGGGCTTCTTGGACGGCGGGTTGGCCGTGGGCGGTACGTAGCCAAACACTTCGTCCATGTAGACGAGGGTGCGCAGATCCGGGGTGCCGGGCTGTTGGCGCATCCACGTGATGAGCTTCGACAACAACAAGGTCACGACGAACTGGCGTTCCTCGTCGGACAGGTGCGCCAGCGAGACGATGGCAGCGTTGGTGCCATCGCCGCCGTTGAGCAGCGTCTCGATGTCGAGCGCGTCGCCCTGCATCCAGCTGGTGAACGCCGGCGAGGCGAGCAGGCCGTTGAGCTTCATGGCCAGCGCCGTGCGGTCCTTGGCCGGGTAGAACGATTCGAGATCGAGTACGCCGAGCTTGCGGATCGGCGGGGTCTGGATCTGGCCGACGAGGGTGCCGATGTCGAGATCGGTGCCGTTGCTCCACGCGTGGTTGATGATGTTGGTCAACAAGATGTGCTCGCGCGAGGCGAGTGGGTCGGCGTCGATGCCGACCAGACCGAGCAACGAGGTAGCGAAGCCTTCGATCTCCTCGAGCTGGGCTTCGGCGCTGGCACCCACCGGCGCCTTGAGATCGCCGATCAGGTTGAGGGGCACCCCCGACGTCGAGCCCGGGGTGTAGATCGTGAAGTTCGTTCCGTCGCGCAGTTGGCGCAGTCGGTCGCCGCCGATGCCCCAGCTCTCGAGGCCGCCCTTCCACATGCCCGCGATCGCCGAGGGGTCGTCGCCATCGTTCACCCAGGGGGCAAAGTCGTCGGCGCCCAGGTCCGGGAAGTTCAACAACAGATTGCCCATGTCGCCCTTGGGGTCGATGATGAGCGTCGGGATGCCCTGGAGGAGCGCCTCCTCCAACATGATGATCGACAGCCCGGTCTTGCCGGACCCGGTCATGCCCACGATCATGCCGTGCGTGGTGAGGTTGGCCGCCTCGTACAACACGTTGTCCTGTTGGCGTTCGTGGGTGCTCGGATCGACTCGATCGCCGAGGAACAAATGACCGGCGGGGACTTCGACCATGAGGGGATTCTCCTTGCGAGGGGCGGGACGTCGTGAGCATAGATCGTGGTCCGGCCCCGATCCGGACCCGCGTCGTTGGCGGCCGGTCGAGCGTTGGGGCGACGCCGGCTCGACCGTGGGCCGCGCGGTTTCCCGAGTACTAGGCTGACGGGCGAAAGCACCCGAGGGGTGCACCGCCCAACCCCGAAAGAGCAACACCATGGGAATGATGGACAAAGTGAAGAGCGCCGCCGGCGAGGTGACCGAAAAGGTCGCCGAGGGCGTCGATAAGGCCACCGACCTCATCGATGACAAGACCGGAGGCAAGTTCAGCGACCAACTCGAAAAGGTCGACGGACTCGTCGAGGGAGTGGCCGACAAGATCGGCGATGCCGTCGACGGAGCCACCGACGCCGCCGGCGACGCGGCCGATGCTGCGACCGATGCCGCCGGCGACGCGGCCGACGCCGTCGAGGACGCCACCGACGGCGAATAGCGGTCCCCGAACGCGCCGGGGCCCTCGCCGCGTGGCGAGGGCCCCGGTCGTTTTCGTTAGCCCCGACGATCGGGTCCGGGTCAGTTCATCCGCTGGATGACCATGGCCATGCCCTGGCCGCCGCCGACGCACATGGACTCGACGCCCCACTCCTTGTCCGCGTCCTCCAGGCCGTTGATCAGGGTGGTCATGATGCGCGAGCCGGTCATGCCGAACGGGTGGCCGAGGGCGATCGAGCCGCCGTTGACGTTGAGCTTGTCGTGCGGAATGCCCAGTTCGTCGGCCGAGCCGATCACCTGCACGGCGAACGCCTCGTTGATCTCGAACAGGTCGATGTCGTCCACCGATTTGCCCGCCCGGCCGAGGGCCTGGCGGATGGCCTCGATGGGTCCGAGGCCCATGATCTCGGGGTTGAGCTGCGAGACGCCGCTCGACACGATGCGGGCCAGCGGCTTCAGGCCGAGCTCGGCCGCCCGGGTGTCGCTCATGACCACGACGGCGGACGCGCCGTCGTTGAGCGGGCAGGCGTTTCCGGCCGTGATGGTGCCGTCGGGTCGAAAGACCGGGTTGAGCGTCGACACCTTCTCGAGGGTGGTGCCGGGCCGGATGCCGTCGTCGGCGCTGACCACGGTGCCGTCGGGCAGGGTGTACGGCGTGATCTCGTTCTCAAAGAAGCCGCGGTTCATGGCGGCCTCGGCCCGGTTCTGCGACGCCACCCCAAACTCGTCCTGGCGTTCGCGCGAAATTCCGGTCATCTGGGCCACGTTCTCGGCGGTTTGGCCCATGGCGATATAGACGTCGGAGATCCCGTTCGGGGCCGCCCAGGTCTCGGCGCCTTCGCCGGAGCGTTCCGCGGTGCGGGCCTCGGCGTCGGCAAACGCCTCGTTGTGTGGCCCGGTGTCGGCGGCGCCGTGGAGGTAACGGCTGACCGTTTCGACACCGCCGGCGACGAAGCAGTCGCCCTCGTCGGCCTTGATGGCGTGGGCGGCCATGCGGATCGTCTGCAGCGACGACGAGCAGTAGCGGTTCACGGTGACGCCGGGAGCTTCGACGCCGGCCATGAGGGCGGCGACGCGGGCGATGTTGTACCCGGCTTCGCCGCCGGGTTGGCCGCAGCCCCAGATCACGTCTTCGACGGTGTTCGGGTCGAGGTCCGGGATCTTGCCCAACACGTCGGTGATGATGAACGCCGACAGGTCGTCGGGGCGGGCATCGACGAGCGATCCCTTGCTGGCCCGCCCGATTGGGGTGCGGGCGGTAGCGACGATCACGGGTTCGGCCATGAGTTACTCCTCGTTAACAAGCTTGGGCTCCCACTCTACCCATGTCGTCTACCCATGTCGTCTACCCATCGCGTCCGCCCATCGCGCTCGTGACGGGGCGACCTCGTCGTGCTTGGCTGACGGTCCGTCAGATACGGTGACCAACGCCCGGCCGCACTTCGTTTCGCGGTCGCAGACGCCCACGAGGAGGGCCCGTGCCAATCGATGTCGATCGCGACTGGAAACTGCTGATCAACGGTGAGTGGGTGGCCACCGACGCCACCTACGACATCATCGACCCGAACACCACCAAAGTGGTCGGGCGAGCGCCCGAATGCACGGCTGCCCAGGCCCACGACGCGGCGGCCGCGGCCAAAGAGGCGCTGAAGGGTTGGCGAGCGACCCCGGTCGCCGAGCGGGCGAAGTATCTGATGCGACTCTCGGAGCTGGTGGCCGAACGCGGTCCGGACTGGGCCGAGCTCGTGCAGGCCGAGACCGGTGCGACGATGAGCATCGCCCGCAACATGCAGGTCGGGGGCAACGCCGTGACCCGCTTCAGCGACCACGCGACCGCGATCGATCTCACCGAGGCGTTGCCGCCGATGGTCACCACCAAGACGCCGTTGGGTCCGCCCGGGCTCATCGGGGCGCAGATCAACCGGCAGCCCGTCGGCGTGGTGGCCTGCATCACCCCCTACAACTTTCCGATCGTCAACGTGGCCGGCAAGATCGCGCCCGCCCTGATCATGGGCAACACCGTCGTGATCAAGCCCGCGCCCCAGGACCCGCTCGGGGTGTTGCTGTTGGCGGAGGCCGCCCACGATGCCGGTTTCCCACCCGGCGTCGTCAACGTGCTCACCGGGTCGACTCCGGATGCGCCGGCCGCCCTCGTCGATTCGTCCGACGTGAACATGATCTCGTTCACCGGTTCCACCACCATCGGCGCCAAGATCTACGAGAACTCGGGCAAGACCATGAAGCGCCTGCTGATGGAGCTGGGCGGCAAGGGGGCGCTCGTCATGACCGACGACGCCGACGTCGGCGCCGCGGTCGGCGCGATCGCCACGGTGTGGGGCTTCCACGCCGGCCAGATCTGCACCGCCCCGACCCGGGTGATCGTGCATCGCAGCCTCTATGACCAGACCGTCGAACAACTCACCGCGGTGGCGGGCATGTTGCCCGTGGGCGATGCCACCGACCCCGGGACCATCGTCGGTCCGGTGATCACCGAGGTCCATCGCGACCGGGTGGAGGCGTTCGTGCAGTCCGGGGTTGACGCCGGCGCCACCCTGGTGGCCGGTGGCCAGCGGCCCGACCTGGAGGGGTACTTCGTGGCGCCCACCCTGCTGGCCGACTGCACCCGCGACATGCATGTCGTGCGCGAGGAGGTGTTCGGTCCGGTGGTCGTCGTGTTGCCCCACGACGGCGATGACGAGGCGATCGACATCGCCAACGATTGTGACTACGGCCTCAACAGTTATGTGTTCGCCGGCGACCGGGCCCGCGGCTTCCGGGTGGCCGAACAAATCGAGTCCGGGTCGATCATGGTGAACTGTGTGCAGCCGCACATGGGGGCGCCGTTCGGGGGCTTCAAAATGTCCGGTGTGGGTCGTGACCGAGGTCGGTGGGGGCTCGAGGCGTACAGCGAGCTGCAATCGGTCTGCTGGCACGGCTAACGCCGGGTTCTTCCGCGTTCGCAGAGTCGAACGCGGTGCAGGTGGGGGTAGTGTTGCCGTCTTTTTCACCCTGTGTCGGTCTCTTGGGGGCTTGCGGTCACGCTGCGTGGCTATCTCTGATGTATTACGACCGCGGTTAACGTATCGTTAATGGAGATAGATCTCTTCTGAAACATTCATTGGCCAACGGGCGCGGACTGCGCGCACACTGGTCCCGTTCACTTGAGGCAGAAGCCGGACAAAAGCGCGAATGTGGCGTTCGCAGATCCGGCCGTGAGGGAGTCCGCCAAATGCTCGACATTGCACCAGAAACCGTCTCGACGTCCGTCGACTGGATGGCCGAGGGGGTTTGCCAAGGCAAGAGCGAGTTGTTCTTCGCTCCGTTTGCCGAACGCCCCGAAGCACGGGTCCGACGCGAAGCCAAGGCGAAGCTGCTGTGCGAAAAGTGCCCGGTTGTTCTGTCGTGCCGGGAGCACGCCCGGGCCACTCGCGAACTGGGCTTTTGGGGCGGTGAGTCCGAGGGCGATCGCGCCGCTGCGGGATTCCCCCCAACCACGCCGATCATCGGGCGCCGTCAGGTGGCCGCCCAGCGAGCCGCCCAGGCTCTCGGCGCCTGATCGACCAGGTTCGTTACGAATACCAAGAACACCACGAACACTACGAAAGGGTCCTGGAGCGCCAGGGCCCTTTCGCTGTTTTCGGCCGCCGGCCGCTGACGGGCCACCACCGGTGAGCCTCAGCCGCGGTCGGCGCCGGTCGCCGGAAACCAGTCGGGCCAGTTGCGGGTCACCGACCACGACCAGTCCGGGTCCCGCTTCTCCATCCAGGCCATGACGCCCTCGCGGGCGTCGGGCCCGCCCATCAGGTGCTCGTGGAGCCGAGTCTCGAGGTCGTCGGCGCTCGACGCGTCGAGCCCGGTGGGCCACCACAGCAGCCGCTTGGTGACGCCCACCGAAACCGGCGCCGTCGTGGTGGCGATGTCGCGTCCGAGCTCCAGCGCTCGGTCGAGCACCTCGTCGGCCGGCAACGCTTCGAGTGCGAGCCCCCACGCAGCAGCGTCTGTGCCGGTGAAGCGCCGCCCGGTGAGCATCAGCTCGGTGGCCCGGGCGTGGCCGATGAGCCGGGGCAGCGTCCAGTGGGTATGGAGGTCGGCCATGACCCCGCGTTGGACCTGGGCGAGCGCGAGCTTGGCGTCATCGGCGACGATCCGGATGTCGAACTGGAGCGTCATCGTAAGTCCCAGTCCAATGGCGGCACCGTGGATGGCGCCGATGACCGGTTTGCGCACGTCCCACGGGTGAAAGTCGAACGGGTCGGACCGAAAAGGGCGGTCCGGTTCGGACCTCGGCGAGTCGAAGACGCCGGCCCCGCCGGAGAAGTCGGCCCCGGCACAAAACGCCCGACCCTCCCCGGCGATGACGACCGCCCGCACCTCGTCGTCGGCATCGGCCCGGCGCAAGGCCACCTGCAGCTCCTCGCCGAGCTGTCGACTGAACGCGTTGAGCACCTCGGGGCGCGACAGGGTGATGAGGGCGACTCGATCGCTTCGTTCGTAGCGGACGGTCTCAGCGGCAGAACTCATGAATGCACGGTAGTGCCCGACGTGTGTTGGTCGGGAAAACCTGGTGCACTAGTGGTCCTCAAGGGGTACCGGGTATCGCCCGGTACGAACACCAGGCGAACGTTTCGTTGTCGGAAGGCGTCTCACCCAACATGGAGTCCACCCGCGGCCGCTCGACGCATCGAACGGCGATTATCGCCTGCACCACGGCGTTCGCGCTTCTGGCCATGGCGTGCAGCTCCTCCGCGAACCGGGTCGAAGGGTCGACCACGGGTGGCGCCGTCACCCCCGAAACGCCGGTCGAGACGGCTCCGACCCCCGACCGGGCCGCCGAGGACGCGGCCGACACTGTCGTGCCGGGGGTAACCCTCCCCGACGATGCCGGTACGGCTACCGTGCCGCCATCGGAGGATGTCGTCCCCCTATCGCCGCCCGAGACAGCGGTTCCCGAGGAGACGGCCATTGCCGACCCGGGAGCGATCGACTGTGATCCGGCGGCCTCCTGGGTCGACGCGGATCTCGACGGCGACGGCGTGGCCGAGCGGGTTGCGCTCCTCGCGTCCGGAGTCGGTTCCACTCGGCTGCAGGTCTGTCGCGCCGGGATGCCGGCCGAGTCGTTGGTGGTGCGTTCCGACGACCGGTACCTGGCCGCCGTGGATGTGCAGGGAGACGGGCGGGTCGAGCTCATCGTCGGCGCCCCCGGGTTTCGTGATCGCGCCGACCAGATTCACCTGCAGGGTCGGCTGGTGGCGTGGGTCGGCGGGGCATTGGAACCGGTAACCCGGGGTGGCGAGGAGCTGCTGGTGGAGATCGGTGAAACCGAGTGGGTCGAGACGGATGCCGACGGCAGGGCCGTCCGCGTTCGCGCCCTCCATGGTCTTGGCTGTGTCGATTTCGATGACGATGGCCTTCGGGAACTCCTGGTGCTCGACTCCCGGGGCGATCTGGATCCGGCTCCGGGGACCGAAGTGACCTGGAACCGGGACGCCTTCACGCTGGACGGCGCCGTGGCGACCTCGCTGCGTGTCGATACGGGCACGTTCATCGTGGGTGAGGACGACTCGTCGATCGGACTGCTGGGCGCCGCGTCGTGTGGGGCCGACCTCGTCGAGTTCGGCTACGCCAATCCGTCGTCGGCGCTGTGCGACAGCGCCGAATTCGCCGTATCCGCCGACGTCGACGGTGATGCCCGGCCCGATCAGATCTGGGAGGCCAGGTCCGAACACGGTCAGGTGGTACGGGTCTGCACGGCGTCGGGGACGGTCGACGAGTTGGTCGTAGGTGGCCAGGGTTTGATCCTCGAGGCGTGGGATGCCGACGGCGACGGCATCGATGAGATCTTCGCCGGCGCCACAAGCGTTTCGGCCGCCTCCTACGCGCTCTACCGGGTGTTCAACGGGCGCTTGTGGTCGGTGGGTATTGGCGTCTCCGATGGGTTTCGCTCGATGGAAATCGACGGCGAACGCCGACCCGTCCGCATGCTCTTCGGCTGCGACGACATCGCCGGAGATTCCCGTCGGGAACTGGTCCAGATCGTGATCTGGCTCGACGGCGACACCGCCCGGTGGGAGCGACAGGCGTCGGCCTGGAGCGGACTCACCGTCACCCGCGCTCCGGTCGAACGCGGCGAACTCGATGCGGAGGTGACCATCGACCCCGAGGGCGAGTTCCTGCAGCTCGATGAGGCCGCCGAAGCCGCCGCCCGGGAGCTCGTGCCCGCCTGCCCCCGCTGAGGCGCCGGTCTCAGGACCGCTCGTACACGAACCCCGACTCGGCCATGGTCAGGCGATGGCGAGCGCCGGTCGCCGTCGGGTCGGTGGCCGCGTACCCGGCGTCACCCTCCCACATGGCCACCGGGCCGACGTCGGAGCGTCCGATCCGGGTGAGAAAGAACTCGACGTCGACCGCTTCGAGTGCCGCGAGGGCGGTGTCCACGTCGGTGAACTCCTGGAGGGTCTCGAGGGTCACCCACGTCGGCGGCGCCAGCTCGATCTCCAACCGGTTGCGGCGTTGCAGTGCATCGGCCGGCGCCATCCACGCCCAATCATGGATCTCCCCACCGTCGATGGCGACGGGGTCGCCGCTGGCTCGGGCGGCGAAGAACCAGGTCGAGAATCGCTTCGGGGTGATCGTCGGTGGTGTCCAGTGGCTGAACCAGGCGAGCGCGCCCGGTTCGAGCTGCTGACCGGCCTCCTCGGCCGCTTCTCGCACCGCGGCCTGCTTGGCGGCCGCCAGGAGGTCGTCGGGGCGATCGCCGTGGTCCTCCGGGTCGATTCGCCCGCCGGGAAACACCCACATACCGCCGACGAACTCCAGCTTGGAATTGCGGCGCAACATCAGCGTTTCGAGCCCCTCGGGACCATCGCGCAGGACGACGACGGTCGCGGCCGGGATCAGTGGAGCCTCATCGGCACCATCGCGTTGGGCTGCTTCCCACCGGGCGAACATGTCGCGATCTCGCTGGCTGTCGTTCATGGAGTCCCGTCGATCGAGTGTGATCCGGACCCTACTGGCGAGCGGGCGGCGAACGCCCGCCCACGCTCACCGCGCCCGGCGACTCGAGATCAGACCGGTATCGAAACCGGCGAGGTGGAGGCCCCCGTGGAAGCGAGCGTGTTCAATCTTCAGGCACCGATCCATCACGACGCTGCGGCCCGCCGCGGCCGCCAGGCGGGCAACCTCCGGGCTCCAGATGCCGAGCTGAAGCCAGATCGACTGGGCCCCCATGCCGATCGCTTCCTCGGCGATCGCCGGGCAGTCGTCGGGGCGGCGAAAGACGTCGACCATGTCCGGCGTTTCCGGTAGGTCGGCGAGCGATGGGTACACCGGCAGGCCGAGAATCTCGGTCTCGCTCGGGTTCACCAGCAGGAGTCGAAAGTTGCTGCTGCTCTTCAGGTAGGTGATGACGAAGTTGGAGGCCCGTGCGGGTTTCGAGGACGCGCCCACGATCGCCACCGTCGAGGTCCGCTCCAGCAGGGTCTGACGTTCTCGCGCCGTCGGCGGCTCCCAACCATCGATCGCGGCGTACTCCGACTCGGCCATCTCAGACCCTCCCCGCCTGCTCGAGCGCCTGGTCGAGATCCCAGAGGATGTCCTCGAGATCCTCCAACCCCACCGACAGGCGAACCATCTCGGGGCTGACCCCGCCGGCGGCGAGGTCCTCGTCGGAAAGCTGTTGGTGGGTGGTCGAAGCCGGATGGATGACGAGGGTTTTGGCGTCGCCGACGTTGGCGAGATGGCTGACCAGTTCCAGACTCTCGATGAAGCGGGCGCCGGCCGCTCGGCCCCCCTTTACCCCGAAGGTGAAGATGGCTCCGGGACCCTTGGGGAGATAGCGCTGGGAAAGCGCGTGCCACGGCGAGTCCGGTAGCCCGGCGTAGTTCACGAAGCTCACGCGGTCGTCCGCGGCCAGCCACTCGGCGACGGCCTGGGCGTTGGCCGCGTGGCTATCCATCCGGTGCGGGAGCGTTTCGAGACCCTGGAGAAACATGAACGCGTTGAACGGTGACAGTGACGCTCCCACGTCGCGCAGTTGTTCGGACCGGACCCGGGTGCAGAACGCGTACTCGCCGAAGTTGTCCCACCAGCGCAGGCCGTTGTAGCTCGGTACCGGCTCGGTCATGATCGGGAACCGCCCGGAACCCCAGTCGAAGCGGCCGGAGTCGATGATGACTCCGCCGATGGAGGTTCCGTGGCCGCCGATGAACTTGGTCGCTGAATGGACGACGATGTCGGCGCCGTGTTCGAGAGGGCGACACAGGTAGGGCGTGGCAAAGGTGGAGTCGATCACGAGCGGAACATCGTGAGCGTCGGCGACGTCGGCGAGGGCGGCGAGGTCCGCCACGGCACCCGACGGGTTGGCGACCACCTCGGCGTACAGAAATTTCGTCTGGTCGGTTATGGCGGCGGCGAAGGCCTCGGGGTTGGTCCCGTCGACGAAAACGGCATCGACGCCCAGACGGCGCAGCGTGACATCGAACTGGGTGTACGAGCCGCCGTAGATCCCCGCGGCGGCGACCAGCTGGTCTCCGGCGCCGGCGAGCGCGGTGGCGGTAAGGAATTCCGCCGCCTGGCCCGACGACGTGGCCACCGCTCCGATGCCGCCCTCGAGGCTCGCCATCCGTTCTTCGAACGCCGCGACGGTGGGATTCGAGATCCGGCTGTAGATCGTGCCGTACTTCTGCAGAGCGAACAGATCGGCCGCATCAGCGGTGTCGTCGAAGACAAAGCTGGTGCTCTGATAGATGGGAACCGCCCGAGCGCCGGTCGCGGAGTCGGGCTGGCCTCCCGCGTGTAGTGCTCGGGTGCGGAATCCCCAGGTTCGGTCGGTCACCGCCTCAGCGTAGGGGACCGCCGGAGGTTACGAGACGTCGCTGGGATCGGTTTCGGTCGCTCGTATCGCGGCGGCCGCGGCGACGATCTGTTGATCGTTGGCCGAAAGGCTGAAGCCGAAGTGCGGGCCATCCGGGCCGCGGGTGGTGACGAGGACGGCGTGGCGATCGTCGGGCAACGCCATGCTCGACACGCTCGTTAGCGACCGAGCCGATCCCCGGGCGTCGATGACGGCCCGGGCGACCGCTTCGTCGAGTTCGGCGTTGGTGGCGGTGGCCGATTCGACGCAACCGTTCATCCGTGCCGTCGCCGTAACCATGGTGCCGTCGCAGCGAACATCGAGCTCGGGTAGCGCATCGGGGGAGAGGGGACCGGCATCGAACTGGTGGGCAAGCCGGGTGAAAGGCGCGATGGTACGGCGCCGGCGGTCGTACATGTCGGCATCGAAGGACGTGGGCGCGGCGACGAAGTGCACGCCCTGGGACCGTTCGCCGGTGCTGGGGAAAAGGTGCAGGTGGCCGGAGCTGCCCGGGAGCTCGACCCGGGTGATCGTCGGATCGGCAATGGCGGTGTTCACGGCGCTGATGAGGCGATACATCACACTCGAGTCCACCGACTCGGGCGCCGGATGGTGCAAGAAGAATTCCGGGGGCTCCGGGTCACAGCGATGGACATAGCCGACGTAGGTGTGGTGGGGGTCCAGGAGCTGGTCGAGGCCGGTCTCGACGAAGGCTCGGAACAAACGAGCGTGCGCCGGCTCGGACCGAAGGCCCCGGCTTTGCTTGTCGGCGATGGCGGCGGTGTCCTGCAGGATGGCACTGAGTCCGCGGCCGAGCCCGCGCCGGGCGCCGCCTGCTTCATCCGGTGCTGAGGGCTCTGAGCCCGTAGGCATTCCTGCCCATCCCTTTCTCCTGAGACCTGATGTCTCAAGCGGCAACTACGGCTCTGAGCGTGACGGGTTTTCCGGACTCGGTCAAAGCTGGGCGAAGCATTTCTTTTGGCGGAGCTCTGGTGACGCCATCGGCGGTGCGGCGAATCTCTTTCGCCCCGACCGTCAGCCCGGCCCGATTCCGCTGCGTCGCTGCTGCCGGGAGCCTCTACGGTGGAAGGAAGCGTCTCGCAGCAACTCCAACGGAAACGGGACAATCATGACGAGCTCGGCTCCCAAAACCACCGGATTCATCCGGGTCCGCGACAAGTTTCGACCTCGACCGGGCGCCGGCGAGCACGCGGCCTCCGCTCCCTCGGTGACGCCGCCGCCACCGGCCCCGGACCCCGACCCGAGACTGGTCACCGCCGGGGTGGCGGCTGCGCTTCTGGGGGCCGTCGTCGCGGCGATCCTCGGCCGCCGACTATGGGTCCTGCGGGTCCAGCGAACGGGTTGACCCCGCAGCGTTAGGCTCTCGCGATGACAACTTGTGCATTCCTTGGACTGGGCACCATGGGCTTTCCCATGGCCGGTCACCTGCTCGCCGCCGGTCACGACGTCCGCGTGTTCAACCGCACCTCGTCAACCGCAGAGCGCTGGGTCGCCGAGCACGGCGGCCGCGCCGGGGCCACGCCCGCCGACGCGGCGGCGGGGGCCGACCTGGTATTCGTTTGCGTCGGTGCCGACGACGACGTTCGGTCCGTGGTGTACGGCGACGAAGGAGCCCTGCGGGCCCTCGCCCCGGGCGCGATCATCGTCGACCACACCACCGCGTCGGCCACCTTGGCGGTGGAGCTGGCCCAACGGTGCGCCGAGGCCGGTGTCGGGTTCGTCGATGCGCCGATCTCCGGCGGGCAGGCCGGGGCCGAAAAAGGGGCGTTGTCGATCATGTGCGGCGGCGAAGATGCATCGTTCGCGGTCGCCGCCGAGGTCATGGACGCCTACGCCGCCGCGATCACCCTCGTCGGTCCGGCCGGGTCGGGACAGCGGACGAAGATGGTGAACCAGATCCTGTGCGCAGGGGCGATCCAGGGCGCGGCCGAGGCGTTGGCGTTCGGCGAACGCTCGGGCCTCGACATGGAGAAGGTCCTCCAGGCGGTGACCAAGGGGGCCGCCGGTTCGTGGTATCTCAGCAACCGGGGTGAGACGATGGTCGCCGATTCGTTCGACTTCGGCTTTGCGGTCGATTGGATGGCCAAGGATCTTGGCCTGGTGGCCGAGGAGGCCGCCCGCCTGGGAGCGCCGGCGCCGCTGACCGCGCTGGCGGCCGAGTCGCTGTCGATGCGCCAGGAGATGGGGGACAACCGGCTCGACGCCACCTCGATCATCCGCAACTATCGGGCCTGAGCCGAGGGTCAGGCGGTGGCGGCCAGCAACTTCACGACCACGGGTGAGTCGAGGCGGACGCGGCCGGCCTTGTGCCGCCTGCGCACCTCGGCCATGCCCTCCGGGCACTGCTCGGCGTAGGGGCACCAGGCACACAACGGGCCCGTGGTGGGCTCGAACTCGCCGCTGGCGCAGTCGGACTGCACGTTGGCCCATGTGGTGGCCAGATCGTTGGTGACCGCCTCCACCGATTCGGGGTCGACGTCGGTTTCGACGACCTTTTGGCCGAGGTACAACAGCTTGGCCTTGGCCGGCAGCGCGCCGGACTCCTCGGCGATCGCCGCGGCGTACAACAGCACCTGGGCCAGGCGCGCCTCGCGGTAGCGCATCGTCGGGGCCCGGCCCGACTTGTAGTCGGTGATGGTGGCGCGGCCGTCTTCGAGGTCGACCCGATCGACGATGCCGCGGAAGGGCACTCCGCCGATCATGGTGTCCACCCGTTGCTCGGTGGCGACGACGTCGACGGTGGTGGGATCCTCGAGATGCCACAGGCCCTCGATGGCCTGCCAGCCCTTCCAGCGAAACTCGCGGGCCGCGGTGTCGTCGAGCGCGAGGGCGATGAAGTCGTCGTCCTCCGCCGTTTCAGGCCACGCCTGCCGGGCGAGCTCCTTGGCTCGGTCCTTGGTGCGGTGCTGCGGATCCTCCTGCAAGAGCAGTTCCAGCACCCGGTGGGCGAACGTTCCGGCGAGTGCGGCCGGACCCGGCGGGTCGGGGAGGCGATCGAGGTAACGGAATTTCCACCGGCGGGCGCACTGGCTGTAGGCGCTCGCGCTCGACGGCGACAGGTGGCGGACGCCCGGCTCGGCCCGTGGGTCGCCCACGCGGTCGAGAAGCGCGCCGACACTCGGGTCGGTCAGGTCGTGCACCTCGGGCTCGGTGGCGTCGATTTCCATACCTTGTTTCTACTCGACCGGTGAGACAAGTAACAACGGTGTGATTTGCGGGGGTCTGTACAGACCCTTGCAGGTCCGCACCGAAATAGGGAGACTGGGCGTGCACGGGCCCGGTTGGCGGGCGGTGTGGGGGAGCAGCCGAACGTGGCCCAACGAGTCATTCCATTCGTCATCGGCGCGGCGGTGTTCGTGCTGGCGGCGTGCACGCCGCCCCCGGCGAACGAGATCTTTGTCGTCGACACCACAGCGGACACCGTCGATGCCAACGTTGGCGATGGCATCTGTGCCGACGCGCTGGGCGCCTGCTCCCTGCGCGCCGCG
Source organism: uncultured Acidimicrobiales bacterium (assembly GCA_938041035.1). Taxonomy (GTDB): domain Bacteria; phylum Actinomycetota; class Acidimicrobiia; order Acidimicrobiales; family SHLQ01; genus CALHYX01. The sequence goes on from CALHYX010000032.1 coordinate 24,068, forward strand.
GTCATGGAAGGCAATGCCGACGCCAACACGACGGAAATTCAGCTCGCGCAGGGGGCGACGTACACCCTGACCATCGGCGGAAGCGGCGAAGACGGGGCCGCATCCGGCGATCTCGATCTGACCGAGCGGACCTATGTCCGCAGTTTCGCCACCTCGGTGGCCCAGACCGCGACGATCGACGCCGCGGGACTCGATCGGGTCATCCACGCCCAAGGCGGCGACTTCCACTTCCTGGAAGGCCTCACCATCACGGGCGGAGACCCCGGCGCCGACGGCGGCGCGATCCTTCACACTGCAGGCCTGCTCGCCATAGAGGACTCGACGATCGCCGCCAACGCCGCGGTCGCGGGCGGGGCGATCTCGTCGACCGCCGGAACCCTCTGGATCGAAGACAGCACCATTCACTCGAACACGGCTACCGCCGGCGGCGATGCCATCCACACGAGCACGACGGCTCGGCTGTTTCAGACCACCCTCGCCACCAACACCGGCAGCGGCAGCGCCGTGCGGGTCGAGCAGGCCGGCATCGAGGTGTTGTGGTCGACCATCACCGCCGACCTCGGAACCACCCTCGATCTGGTCGACGCCACATCGACCGTGAAGCACTCGATCATCGAAGCCCCCACCGGCTGTTCGTTGACCGGTTCCGCGGCGCACAGCAGCGAGTTCTCGCTGTACGGCGATGCCAGCTGCCCCGCCGGCGTCGGCGATGAGCAGAACATCGGGGCGGCGCTCACCGCGCTCGGCGACTACGGCGGTCCGACCCGTACCCGGGTACCGGTCTCCGGTTCGCCGGCCCTCGGCACCCATGCCCCGGGTATCGGTGGCTGTGGCTCGTCGATGCCGCCGGACGCCCGGGGTGAGGTCCGACCAACCGGATACTGCGATACCGGTGCCGTCGAGACCAACGGTGGCTCGATCGGTCCGGACTGTCTCCACCCGCCGGTGATCGAGTCCGGTGCGAACCTCCGCCGGTGCGATCTGTCCGATGCCGACCTCGCCGGGGCCAACCTTCAGGGCGCGGTGCTCTTCGGCGCCAACCTGACCGGCGCCGACCTGACCAACGCCAACCTCGGCGGGGGAACCAATCTCAACGACGCCAACCTGACCGGCGCCGACCTCACGGGAGCGTCGCTCGGCGCGGCGGACCTGGGTGGTGCCACGATCACCGACGCGGACTTCACCGGGGTCAACGACAGTGCCCTGGTCTCCGGTGGCCTCGTCGGTGATCCGGCCGCGCTGCCCGCCGATGCCCAGATCATCGCCGGGTACTGGCTAGCACCCGGCGTGTGGCTCTTTGAGGCCGAGCTCAGCGGACAGGACCTCACCGGGGTGGACATCAACGGCGCCGACCTCTTCCGGGCGAACCTGTCCGGTGCCATCCTCGTCGACGCCAACCTCGCGGGAGCCAGCGGATTCGCACCGGACTTCACCGGGGCCGACCTGAGCGGAGCCGACCTCACCGGGGTCTCGCTCAACCAGGGCATCCTCACCGATGCCAATCTGGCGAACGCGGACCTCACCGGCTTTTCGAGCCAGCGCCTTCGCTCCGGCGGGATCACCGGCACACCGGTGGCGCTGCCGGCCGACGCCTTGCTGGTCGGCGGGTACCTGGTGGTCCCGAACGCCGATCTTCGCAACGAGGACCTGAGCGGACTCGACCTCGCCGGCGCCGCGCTCGACGATGCCTTGCTTCAGGCCACCAACCTGGCCAACACCGACCTGTCCGGCGCGTCCCTGGCCAACGCCAGTGCCCGGAACGTGGACCTGTCCGGTGCCGATCTCACGAACGCCGACCTCACGGGTGCGGAACTCGACGTCGCCAACCTCGCCAATGCCGACCTCACGAACGCCGATCTCACCGGGGTGGCCGACGACTTCATCCGGTCCGGCGGCATCGTGGGCGCGCCCCTCGCGGCGCCCGCCGACGTGGTGATCGTCGACGGCTACTACATTGCCCCGAACGCCAACCTGACCGCGGCCGCCCTCGTCGGTGCCGATCTCTCCGGCGCCAATCTGGCCGGCGCGACCCTGACGATCGCCAACCTGGCGAACGCCAATCTGGCGAACGTCGACTTCACCGGCGCCAACCTGCGCAACATCGCCAACCTTTCGAACGTCGACCTCACGGGCGCCGACTTCACCGACGCCGACCTGAAGAACGCCGATCTCACGACGGCCGACCTCACGGGGGTGACGTGGAGCAACACCCGATGTCCCTCGGGCGTGAACAGCAGCGTCTACAACCCGGAGACGTGCCTCAACGACCTGTGAGGATCGAGCCCACCACCGCTAGATGTCGAGTGAGTCCGGGTCCATGAGCGCAGAGTTTCGCACCAGGTAGTCCCGTCGCCGGGCCACATCGGAGCCCATCAGCGTGTCGAACATGGTGGCCGCGTCCTTGGCCTCGCGGGCGTCGTCCATCGTGAGGCGGCGCAGGATGCGGGTCTCGGGGTTCAGGGCACACACGGCGAGCTCGTCCACGTTCATCTCGCCCAGACCCTTGAAGCGCTGCCAGCGGATGCTCTCGGGCTTGCGGTTGCCCTTGCACAGCTCCGCGGTGATCTGCTCCTTCTCCTCGTCGCTGAAGGCCCGGTAGGACTCGCCCGCCACCTTGGTGGTGAACAGGGGCGGTTGGGCGGCGTAGACCATGCCCGCTTCGAGCAGCGGTGTCATGTACTTGTAGATCAACGTGAGCAGCAGGCACCGAATGTGGCTGCCGTCGACATCGGCGTCGCACAAGATGATGATGCGGCCGTATCGGGAGTCGGCCAGGGTGAACTCGCGCCCCGAACCCGCACCCACCGCGGTGAAGAGGGCCTGGGCCTCGGCGTTGTCCAGCACCTGTTTCAGGCTGGCCTTACCGGCGTTCACGACCTTGCCCCGCAGCGGCAGGATCGCCATCGTGCGCGAATCGCGGCCCGCCTTGGCCGGGCCGGCCGCGGAGTCGCCCTCGACGATCAGCAGTTCGGCCTCGGGGCCGTGTACCCGGCAGTCGGCCAGTTTGTCGGGCATGCCGGTGGAGCCCAGCGCGGCGGCCCGCCGCTTGTTGTCGAGCTGTTGCTTGGTCGTCACCCGGTTGATGACCGCGTTGGCGATCTTGTCGCGCACCGAGTTGATGTGGGTCTTCTTGCCCTCGCCTTCAAACCAGGCCGTCATCTGCTCGCGCACGATCGTCGACACGATGCCCTGCACGGGTGGCGTACCGAGCTCCTGTTTGGTCTGGCCGCGGAACTGCGGTTCGGCGAACGTCACCTTCACCGCGGCCACGAGGCCTTCCTGGACGTCCTCCTTCGACGCCTTGTGCTCGTTGTTCTTGGCGAGCTTGGCGAGCTTGCGCACGTCTTTGAGCAACACGCTGTTGACCGCACGGGTCAACGCCTGATCAAAGCCGGCGTGGTGGGTGCCGCCCTTCGGCGTGGGGATCGTGTTGACGAACGACTGCACCCGCGTCTCGAAGCTGTTGGTCCAGCGGAGGGCCACATCGACGGTGCATTCGCGCTCGACCAGGGTCATCTTGCCGTCGACCGGGACCTTCTCCTCGAAGGTCTCGATACCGCTGATGGTGATGATCCCGCTCACGGGTTCACCGGTGCTCATGTGATCGACGAGGTCGGAGATGCCGCCGCGCGACACGAACTCCTCCGGCTCGTTCTTGTGGCCCGTGCGTTTGTCGACCAGCTTGATCTTGAGCCCCGGCACCAGGAAACACGCCCGCATGGCGCGGGTGCGGACCTCGTCCCAGTCGATGGCGGCATCGGGATCGAAGATCTCGGTGTCGGGCCAGAACCGCAGCCGGCTGCCGGTCTTGGTCTTGGAAACCTTCTTGATCTTGGCCAGGGTGTGTCCCGCCTTGAACGCGGTGCCGTCGAACTGGCCGGCGACCCGTTTGCGAAAGCACAGCCGATGGGTGGCGCCGTCGCGGTCGATCTCGGCGACCAGCTTTTCGGACAGCGCGTTGACGACCGACGCGCCGACGCCGTGCAGCCCGCCCGAGGCGGCGTACGCGCCGCCGCCGAATTTGCCGCCGGCGTGGAGCTCGGTGAGCACGACCTCCAGCGCGGACACCTTGCGCTTGGGGTGCTTGTCGATCGGGATGCCGCGGCCGTTGTCGGCGACCTCGACCGATCCATCGCGATGAAACGTGACCTCCACCTTGTTGGCGAAGCCGGCCGAGGCTTCATCGACGGCGTTGTCGATCAGCTCCCATACGAGGTGCATCAGGCCGGCGGAGCCGGTGCCGCCGATGTACATGCCGGGCCGTTTGCGAACGGCGTCGAGGCCTTCGAGGGTCTCGATGGCGTCGGCGTCGTACCCGCCGTTCGCCTTGCTCTTCCTCTTGGTCGTCTTCGCGGTGGACGCACGAGCGGAGGGGGTCTTCTTTTTGGTCATGGTCGTCACGGGTTTGGATGGGGTTCGGGAGGTCATGAACTACCAGCGGCTGGCGCCGAGTCCGAGAATCGGACGTTCGGTGCGGGTTGCGGTGAGGTCGCGCTTGGTCGGTTCGAGCGGGAACGGCACCGGGTTCGGATCGGGCTTGCGGGGATCGCCGTCGGAGCCCATGAACACGAGCAGGGTCGCCAAACCGGCCACACTCGCAGCGGCGACCCGTTCGTCATCGGTCAGTTTGGTGAGGCGGACGCCTCCACCACCGCGGCCCTTGGTGTCGAGTTCAGCGGCCGGCGTGGCCTTGGCCGCTCCCTGGTCGGTGACGACGATGACCGACTCGTCGCCGACGACGGCGCCCGCAGCACAGACCTCGGCTCCGCCTTTGAGCTTCATGCCGGCGACACCACCGGCCCCGCGACCCTGCACGCTGATCGAATCGACGGCGGTCCGCAGTGCCTGCGCGTCGGTGCTGACCATGACGATGTCGGCTTCGGCGGGGGCCGTGAAGGCCGCGACGACGCGGTCGCCGGGCTTGAGCTTGATGAGCGTCTTCGCGTTGCGGGTCTCGGCCACCTCGCTCGGCGTGAGCTGTTTGGCGACGCCTCCCGCGGTGACCAGCACCACGTTTTCGTCGCCGCCGGGCACGAACAGCAGATGGATGTCCTCGCCGCGGTTGGTGCCAAAGACCTGGGCTGCGCTCGCGCCGCGGGCCCGGCCCTCGCCGTCGGCCACCTCGTAGGCCGTGACGATCAGCGCTCGTCCTTCCGAGGTGATCGCGGTCACCGGCGTGGTGGTAGTGGTCAACACGCTGGTTCTCAAGACGTCGTGGCGGCCCGTCTTGTTGCGCTTGGCGCCCACCGCGGGCACGCGGCCGAGATTGCCCGAGGTCGACAGTGTGATGACGCAGGCTTCGTCGGCGACGTCGGCGTCGGGCGCGATCTCGACGTGTTCGTACACCGCCAGGTCCTCGGCGTTCACGATGCGGCTCCGGCGCTCGGTGCCGTAGGCCTCGACCACCTCGGCGAGCTCGCTGAGCACGATCTTGCGCCGGCGATTCTCCGAGCCGAGGATCTTCTCCAGGTCGGCGATGATCGCATCGAGTTCGTCGCGTTCGTCGATGAGCTTTTGGCGCTCGAGCGCGGTGAGGCGCCGCAACGGCATGTCGAGAATATGGGTCGCCTGCACCTCGCTGAGATCGAGGGCCATCATGAGCCGTTCGCGCGCTTCGGCGGCGTCGGCCGACCGGCGGATGATGGTGATGACATCGTCGATGTTGTCGAGGGCGATCAGCAGCCCGCTGACGATGTGGTGGCGATCGCGGGCTTTGGCCAGGCGATAGTTGGAGCGGCGCACGACGACGTCGAGTCGATGGGCGATGTAGTGCTTGCACAGGTCGTAGATGCCGAGCGTCGTCGGCACGTTGTCGACCAGCACGACGTTGTTCACACCGAAGGTCTCCTCGAGCGGCGTGAGCCGGTAGAGGTCGGTGAGCACGGCCTGCGGGTTGACGCCGGGGCGGCATCCGATCTCCAGGCGCATGCCGTTGATGTGGTCCGACAGGTTGACGATGTGGTTGGGGTCGACGCCGCGGATCTTGTCGTTGCGCACCAGATCCATGACCTTGGCGATGACCTTCTCCGGGCCCACCTGGTAGGGGAGTTCGGTGATGACGATGCCCTGACGGTTCTTGGCCACCTGCTCGACGTCGGCCTTCGCCCGGATGCGGAACGTGCCTTTGCCGGTCTCGATGATCTCGCGCAGGCCGGCCGCCTCGTCGGACGTGTCGTCGACGATGATGCCGCCCGAGGGGAAGTCCGGCCCCGGGAGCAGCGCCATCAGCTCATCGGTGGTGGGCTTGGGCCGGCGCTTGGTCATCACCAGCTCGATGGCCTTGTAGACCTCGCCGAGGTTGTGGCACGCCATGTTGGTGGCCATGCCGACGGCGATTCCGGTGGTGCCGTTGACGAGCAGGTTGGGGACGAGCGCCGGCAGGTAGACGGGTTCTTCGCCCTCGCCGTCGTAGGTGGGGCGGAATTCGACGGTGTCCTCGTCGATCTCGCGCACCATGTCCATGGCGGCGTTGGTGAGGCGACACTCGGTGTAGCGGGCCGCGGCCGGCGGATCGTCGAGGCTGCCGAAGTTGCCCTGCGGATCGACCATGGTGACCATGCGGCTGAAGTCCTGGCCCATGCGCACGAGGGTGTCGTAGATCGCGCTGTCACCGTGCGGGTGGTATCGGCCCATCGTGTCGCCGACGACGCGGGCGGATTTACGATGCGGGTTCTCCGGGCGGAGGCCCATCTGCATCATCGAGTACAGGATGCGGCGCTGCACGGGCTTCAGGCCGTCGCGCACGTCGGGTATCGCTCGTGAGGTGATGACCGACAGCGAGTAGGCGAGGAAGGACTCGCTCATCTCCTCGGCGACGGGAACATCGATGACCTCGCGGGCGAAGTCGCCAAATTCGAGCGATTTCTGGTTACTCATGGCCTCTTCTCAGCAGTGCAGATCTCGCCGGCGGACCGGCGAGAAAATGGGGGCGGTGGTGGACCGGGGAAGGTGCGAACTGGTGTTCGACCCTAGCGCCGTCGGGAAGCCCCGGGGCGTCGAGGTCGAATCGGCTCCGACCGTATCGTGCCCGGGGCTCCCTGGCCGTGACCGCCGCGCAGAAGACGACGATGGCCATCGCGCTGGCGGTACGGTCGACCCATGAGCGCAGCTCCCGCTTCCGGCGGCACCGAATCGTCGGCGTGGCCGGTGGTCATCGTGGGTGCGGGTGACCTCGGGATGCGCGTCGCCCGCCTACTGGCCGCGAGGGACCGGCGGGTGGTCGCCGTGCGTCGATCCGCAGCCGAGTCCACCCAGGCGGCGACCGCGGTCATCGAGCACGTTCGCGCCGACGCCACCGACCCGGCATCGCTCGCCGGGCTGGCCGACCGGATCGCCGCTCTGGTGGTCATCCTCACCCCCGACGAGCGCAGTGCGGCCGGATACCGCCGGACCTACGTGGATGCCACCGAGACGCTGCTGCAGCGCTATCGCGGCCCGGGTCGATCGATGGCGCGCCTCGTCTTTGTGAGCAGCACGGCGGTGTACGGGTTCGACGACGGGCGATGGGTGGACGAGACCACGCCGATCGCCCCGGTCACGCCCACGGCAGCGGTGCTCGCCGAGGCCGAGGCGCTCGCGGTCGACCAGGGCCCGGAGCGCACGACCATCGTCCGCCTCGCCGGGCTGTACGGCGGTGCATCCCGAAGGCTGATCGACGGTGTGCGCAACGCCAGCCTGGAACGACCCGCCGGCACCCGCTACACGAACCGGATCCATCGAGACGACGCGGCCGCGCTGGTCGCGGCGGTGGTGCTGGCCGACGACCCGCCGGCCGCGGTGATCGGGGTCGACGAGGATCCGGCACCGGCGGACGAGGTGTACACCTGGTTAGGGGACCGGCTCGGCGTCGAGCTCCGCCGGGCACCGTCGGGGGCCTCGCGATCCGGGGCCAACAAGCGGTGCCGCAGCCTGGTTCGGGCGGACCTGGTACCGAGCCTCGCCTATCCGACCTTTCGGGAGGGGTATGACGCAATACTGGACCCCCCGCAGCAATCCGCCCCGTAGCGAGTAGATGAGCAGCCACCCGATCACGATGAGAGAGCTCGATTCCGAACGCTTCAGCGCCGCCCTGGTCGCCATTCCGGGGGCGATCGCCGTCACCCTCGGGGGTTCCCGGGCGGTAGGTCGCGAGCGGCGGGATTCGGACTGGGACTTCGGGGTGTACTACCGCGAGCACCTCGACACCGACGCGCTGCGGCGACTGGTCGACGAAACGCCAGGGGTGCAGGGCGAGGTCTTCGAGCCCGGGGATTGGGCCGGATTCATGCACGGCGGGGCGTTTCTCGAGGTCGAAGGGCACAAGGTCGACGTCTTGTACCGCAAGACGTCGGAGGTGAAGTTCTGGACCGACGAAGCGGCGGCGGGTCGTTTCGAGATCGATCGGGTTCCCGGGTATCTGGCCGGAATGGCCAGTTACGTGCTGGCCGGCGAGTTGGCCCTCGGGCTGCCGCTCCAGGGTTCGGTCCCCGCATCGCCGTTTCCCGCCGCGCTGCGAGAGAACGCTCCGCCGCGCTGGCGGTGGGAGGCCGATTTCGCTCTCCAACACGCCCGGATGCATGCCGACCGGTCCGACGCGGCCACCACGAACGGTTTCGTGACCCAGGCCCTGCTGGCGCTCGGCCAGGCCCGCATGGCCGAGGCGGGGGAGTGGGTCCTCAACGAAAAGGACCTGCTGGTTCGCTCGGCGCTCGCTCCGGCGGCGAAGCGTTACGCCCTGATCCAGGAGCAGCACGGCCTCGACAGCGCGCTCCAGTGGCTGTCCGAGAGCATCTGAGCCGCCCCTCAGCGGTTCCCGGCTAGTTCGGGAAGTCGGGGGCCTCGGCGTCGAACAGCCAGGCGTCGAAGAAGTCGCCCAGGTTTTGGCCGCTGACCCGTTCGGCGATCTCGATGAAGTCCTCGGTCAGCGCGTTCGACCCGGAGAACTCCTCGACGTAGGTCCGGAGGATGTCGAAGAAGGCATCGTCGCCGACCGTCAGCCGCAGTGCGTGCAGGGTGGCGCCGCCCCGGATGTACACCTCGCTGCCGAAGATGTTGTTCGACCCGGGGTCGCCGGGCGGTCCGTAGAACTGGGCGGTCGGTTCCCAAACGGCACGGAACGAAGCGTCGGTGTCGACCCCATCGCCGTTGAACTCGCGCCACAGGTACTCGCCGTAGGTGGCGAACCCCTCGTTGAGCCAGATGTCCTGCCAGCGGGCGACCGCGATGGCGTCGCCGAACCACTGGTGGGCGAGCTCATGGGCCAGCACCCACTCCCAGGTGCGGCGGCCGTCGACGAGGTCGGTACCAAAGACCGACAGGGTCTGGGTTTCGAGGGCGAAGCCGAGCGGCAGGTCGACGACCACGCCTCCATAGGCCTCGAACGGGTACGGGCCGAACAACTCGGTGAACACTTCGAGCATCAGGTCGGTGCGGGCGAAGTCGAACTCGGCGTCCTCGGCGACCGAGGCGGCGAACGCATGGCGGATCACGACACCGTCGGGGCCCTCGGATTCGACGAACACGAAATCGCCAATGTTGACCGTGGCGAGGTAGGTCGTCATCGGGTCGCTCGCCTCGAACAGCCAACTGCTGGTGCCGTCGCCGTTGTCGGTGGTGCTTTGCAACAGACCGTTCGCCGCCACCTCGGTGTCGTTGGGCACCGTGACGTTGAACGTGAAGGTGGCCTTGTCGAGCGGGTGGTCGTTCGACGGGAACCAGTTCTGGGCCCCATCGGGCTCGCTGACCACGTAGGAGCCGCGGGCGAAGTCGACCCAACCGAGCGCACCCGGAGCCGCGTCGTTGAACACGACATCGACCTCGCCGCCGTAGTCGACGACGACCTCGAACTCACTGTCGTCGGCCAGATTTTCCGCTGGTGAGATGATCAACTCCCGATCCTCGCGTTCGAACGACGCCTCGACGCCGTCGACGGTTACCGACTCCACGGTCAATCCAAAGAGGTCGAGATTGAACCGGCTGAGCTCCTGGGTGGTACGGGCCTCGATGGTGGCCGTCGCGTCCAGGGCGTCGGAGCCCTCGGCCACCGCGATGTCGATGGTGTAGTGGATGACGTCGTAGCCGCCGTTGCCGAGATAGGGGTAGTACGGATCGCCGATGCTCTCGGCTCCGATCGTCGGATCATCCGGCGCCGGTGGCGGCTGGGTGGTGATGTCGGGCGGCGGGAACTGGGGCTCGGTCGATGGCGGCAGGGTCGGCTCGGTCGGAGGTGGCGTCGTCGCCTCGGGCGTCGTCGGCGCGGGAGGGGGCGGCGTCGTCGGCGCGGATGTGGTGGTCGACAACAACTCGGCAACGCCGGTGGTGCCGCACGCCGAAGCGACCAGCATCAACGCAACCAGTACGGCAAGGACCCGGGCGGAGGTTTTCAGCACACCCACAAGGTACCCACGGGTTGGTGCCAGTGGGCGGCGGGTCAGCGGAGCAGGTCGGTGAGCGGGGCGTTGGCGACGTCGAGGACCTCGGTCGCGGGAATGTCGAACCAGGCTGCCAAGGTGGCGTAATACTCGCCCATCGAGACCGTGGCCACCAGGTTGTCGTCGTCGTCGAGGTCGGTGAGCGACGGGGTCTCGCCGTGTAGTCCGGGGACGACGGGCCCGGCGAGCATCGCCACCGATGCCGACCCGTGATCGGTGCCGTTGTCGTTTTGTTCGGGCCGGCGGCCGAACTCGCTGGTGGTGGCGATCAGGGTCGAGTCGCCGAGGCCGAGGTCGGCGAGATCGGTGCGGAAGCCGGCGACCGCGTTGCTGATCTGCCGGAGCAGGTTGTCGTGGGTGCCGCGCTGGTCGCTGTGCGTATCGAAACCGCCGATCGGCACGTGAATCACCCGGACGCCGAGGTCGGCGCCGAGCAGCACCGAGGCCACCGCAAGCGACTCGCCGATGTCGCCGGAATCCTCATAGCGCGGGACCTCGACCTCGGTGATTCCAGAGATCACATCGGCGAAGTCGATGGCGGTGCGAAGGCCCCGCCGCGCCGCTTTCGCGCTGGTTCCGTCGTCGGGGCTCTCGGCCGCCAGGCCTACCCAGCCCGTACGCAGGCTGCGGAACCAGGGGTCCTCGTTGGTGAGGTACCAGCCCGCATCCCGATCGGGAAGACCGAGGGTCACCGCCTTGGCCGAGATCAGCGCGGGGGTGTTGCCCCCGCCGAGGGACACGCCGGTCACCGGGGCGCCCACGTCGAGCTGGTCGCACACCCGCCCGAGAAAGCCCGTGTGGGGCAGCGCGTTGCCCTCGGCAGCCCCGGCCCACCACCGTTGTTCCATGCCGAAGTGGGAGCCGCCGGGGTCGGGTACGCCCACCCCCTGGAGGTAGGCCACCCCCTGGTCGTGCATGGCGGCGAGGTTCGGGTTTACGCCGAACTGGTCGTCGATGACGATCAATTCCTCGGGATCGATCGCCACGTTATGGCGCAGGTCGGCGAGGCGTCCGTCGCCGTACGGGACGAGCGTGCTGAGACCGTCGTTGCCGCCCTGGAGTTCGATAAGGACGAGCGTCCGGTCCTCGAGCGGGGCCGCGTTGACGATCGACTGGAATGGCTCGCCCGCCGCGGCGGCGTCAGTGCCCGACGCGGCCGGTTCGTCGGTCGTTGCCCCGGGGGATCCGTCGAGGCTGGGCCACGGTGCCCGATCGCGGGTGACATACCAGGCCGCGCCGCCGCCGAGAACCCCCGCGGTGGCACCGAGGACGGAGCGTCGGCTCACTCCTCGGTGCCACCTGGAGGCATCCTCCGGTGAGCCGGACAGGTGTGGGCTTGCTTGGTTGGTCACCGCAGGAGGGCTGCTGTTTTTTTGACTTGTGTCGTTTGAGGTTTGGTGGGTGGGCGGGCGTTCTTGGGGATCGCTGCCTCTTTTACTTGTGTCGTCTGAGGTTTGGTGGGTGGTCGGGCGTTCTTGGGGGTCGCTGTTTTGTTGACTTGTGTCGTTTGAGGTTGGTGGGGTGGTCGGGTCGGGGGTACTCATGCGAGGGCGAACTCCGGGCTGGTCAGGGCGAGCAGGATCAACAGATCGAGGCCTCGCTCGTATTCGGGTTGGTTGCGGATGGCCTCGTCGAGCGCTGCCCGGGTGGAGGGCGAAACGTCGAACAGCGAACAGTGCTCGAGAACTTCGTCCACCGTCGCCTCGACCGCATCGATCAGCCGGTCGCTCAGCTCCTGGTCCATCAACAGGCTCGTTCGCAGCAGCGACTGCGTACCCGAAACCCACCGGTCATCGATCGGCCAACCGGCCACGTTCGGTGGGTAGAACGGCGCATGGCCCAACCGGGTGAGCCACCACGGGTCCAGCTCAACGTCGGCCGGGCCGAGCACGGCGACCATGCCGACCAGCCATTCGAGCGGGCTCTTGGGGCGGGAATGGCGGGCCAGCAGAAATTCGGGGTGGTCGGCCATCGCTTCCAGCAGCGGCATGATCTCGAGGTCGTTCTCGCGAAAGACCCCGGCCAACTCCTCGAGCCGGGTCGGGCTGGGTTCGCCGCCGACGATCGTGCGGTAGATCGCTCGGGTGACGTGGGGGGCGCACGCCGGGTCGTCACAGATCTTGTCGATGATCGACTCGTTGTTCCAACGGCGGCGCTCGCCCCGAAAGGTCAGCGGGCGCTCGTAGTGCTGCTCGCGGTCGAAACTCACCTCGAGGGTCTCCCAGTCGACCCGCCAGCCCGACAGGCCGCGAGCGGCGACGCGCACGTCGTCCTCGGTGTAGTTCTCGACCCCGAGCGCGAAGAGTTCCATGACCTCACGGGCGTAGTTCTCGTTGGGCTGTTCGCCGCGCGATCCGGCACCGTCGAGCCAATAGAGCATGGCGGGATCGATCGTGATCTCCTGGAGCAGGTCGCGGAAGTTCCCCAGCGCGTGGCGGCGAATCAGATGGTGTTGGCGCCAGAGTGCCTCCGCCGACGCCCTCGCGAGGCTGGAGGTGAGATGACCGTGCCAGAACCAGGTCATGCGCTCGTGGAGGCCGGCGTCGGGGTCGACCAGCCGCTCGAGGTACCAGCCGAGCAGCGTCTGGTCCCCCGATTCGCTGAAGTCGACTGCGGCGATCTCCTCTTCGCTCAGGATGGTGGCGTTGTCGCGGCCGAGCAGGTCGCGGACCGCGGCTCGCGGGTCGAGGTCCCGAAGCGCCTGCACCTGCCCGGGGTGGGTGGTCAGGTGGAGGCGCCTCAGGGCATGCGCTCGCTGAGCATCGGCGGAGGGTTCTCCGGCGAACCAGCGGTGCAGTCGGGGTCCGAGTGCGCTGAGAAGGGCCATGGCCGGAAACGTACGGATTCGATGATGAAACGAAGGTGAATGCGGCCTTCATCTTCGCTTCATGTTCGGTTTGGCATCGTGGCGCAATGACCTTCGCGGCGCGCGCCCTCACCGTCGATGCCCCTGCACCGCGATAGGCCTGGGTCGCCGGGCGCCGGTGCGGTCTGCGACACTGGTTTGGTGCGGTTGCTCCTGGTCGAAGACGATGTCTCCCTGGCCACCGTGCTCGAACGGGGACTGGCCGAGGACGGCTACGCCGTCGATCACGTGGGCCGCGCCGTCGATGCCGAACACGCCGTTGCCAGCCACGAGTACGACGTCCTGGTGCTCGACATCGGCCTTCCCGACGGCAACGGACTCGACTTGTGTGCCCGGTTTCGCACCGGTGGGGTGGCCACGCCAATCCTGATGCTGACCGCCCGCGACAGTCTGTCGGACAAGGTCGCGGGTCTCGATCACGGGGCCGACGATTACCTCACGAAACCCTTCGACTACCCCGAGCTCGCCGCTCGACTGCGGGCGTTGCTTCGGCGGCCGACGAAGACGCTCGGCCCGGTGCTGGAGGTCGGCGATGTTCGGCTCGACCCGGCGTCGCACCGAGTGTGGCGCGGCGCCATCACCGTGCCGCTCACCGCCCGAGAGTTTTCGTTGCTCGACTATCTGATGCGTCGTCCCGGCGATGTCGTGAGTCGAACCGACCTCCTCGAACACGTATGGGACGCCAACTACGACGGGCTGTCGAACGTCGTCGACGTGCACATCGCCAATCTGCGCCGCAAGCTGGAGTTGCCGGGTGCGCCGGCGCCGATCCAGACCGTCCGGGGTCAGGGGTACCAAATTGGGTGATCGAAGATGAACCTGCGCCGCGTGCGACTCATACTCACCCTGTTCTACGGCGCGGTCACCGCGCTCACGGTGTTCGGCATCGCCCTCTACGCCGCGCAGGCCGGCGCGGAGCGCATCTACCAGTCGGCCGAGCGCGACGCCCAGGGCAACGTGGCGGAGTTCGCCATCAACCGCGACGACCCGAGCGACAACACGTGGCTGGTCAACACCACCGACGACTGGTCCTCCCCGCAGGGGGAGACCTGGGTGGAACCTCCGCTGATCACGCTCGTCGACCGCGCCAACGGGCGCGAGAGTTTCCAGCGCTTTGAGCAGGACGGCACCTGGTTGGCCTACGTCCGCCCGATCGACGACGTGAACTTCGCCGTGAACGCGGTGTATCTCGAAGACTACGAGACCGATGTTTCGTCGTTGCGGTGGCGGATTCTGTTGATGGCCATCGGCGCCGTCCTCGCCGCCGCGGCCGCCGGATGGTTCGTTGCGGGCCGGGCGTTGGTGCCGGCGCGACGAGCGGCGCAGCAACAGCGCGACTTCATCGCCGATGCCGCCCACGAGATGCGCACGCCCCTGGCGGTGATCCAGGCATCGGCCAGCCATGCCTTGAGTCGATCCCGTGAATCCGATGCCTACGTCGAGTCGCTCACCGAGATCAGAGCGGCAACCGAGCGCGCGGGAGCCGGGGTGGGCGAGCTTCTCGAGTTGGCGCGGCTCGAATCCGGGCAGGCGCAACCGCGCAAGGCGCCGCTGCGCGTCGACCTGCTGATCGAAGAGGTCGCGGCCGGAATCAAGATCGACGATGTGGCGATCGACGCTCGTCCGAGCCGGGCCGTCGTGGTCGATGCCGACTATTCACTGCTGCGCCAGGTCGTGGAGACGCTGACCCGCAACGCTGCCGCCCGAGCGCCGAACGTGTGGTTGGAGGTCAACTCCCACGCCGGCGACGCCCTGATCGACGTGGTCGACGACGGACCGGGCTTTGACCCGGACCTGCTGCCCGAGGTCTTCGATCGTTTCCGACGGGGCGACACGAAGGGTTCGTCGGGTCTCGGGATGGCGATCGCCAAGTCCGTGGTCGATGCGCACGGTGGCACGATCCGAGCGGAGAATCGACCCGAGGGTGGGGCGATCGTGCGGTTGACGCTGCGGCTCGGCGAGTAGGCCAGAGCGACCGTTGCCGGGCGCTCGATCGCTTAGACGCTGAGGGTCAGGGCGGCGGCAATGTCGTCGATCGCATCGACGAGGTCGGGCCGGTCGGCGAACAGGGCATCGACCGCCTCGCCATTCCAGGGCTCGATCAGTCGGGCGGGAGGGAGTCCGGCCTGCACCCACGCGGTGCCGAGCAGCCGGATGGCTCGGTCGATCGCCGGATGGGCCGAGCGAACGGCCCGTTCCCCGGCCTCGGCGACGTCGAATGACGGGCAGTGCACGCTGGGATCCGCGCCATCGGCGAGGGTTACCAGGCGATAGCGCAGAGCTTCGGTTGCGATCAGGGTGTGGTTCATGGCCGATCCCCGCAGACGTCGACGTCAGGAAAAGGCTACGCGGTCCAGCCCCGGCATCGGGGGATGTCAGCGGGTGGGCCGACTGGGCGCCGGGCAGCAGTTGGCGGCGCAGGGATTGGGTCGCGGCGCGAGATCGCTGAGCCGGCGGGGTTTGGCGCCGTCGATCCGTTCGGCGATGAGCTCACCGATCATGGCGATGAATCGGGGGTCGACGCCTACCGTCGCCGCCCGCCGGATGGTCATGCCCAACGCTTCGGCTCGCTGCGCCGCCTCGGTGTCGAGGTCATAGAGCACCTCCATGTGGTCGGAGATGAACCCGATCGGCACCATGACCACTGCGGGCGGGTGGTCACCGGAACGACTCCCGGCCACGGAGTCGAGGTGATCGACGATGTCGGGTTCGAGCCACGGTACCTCGGGTGGTCCGCTCCGGCTCTGGAAGACGAGGTCCCAACCGTGATCTCCGTCGATGCCGTCGACGACCAGGGCCGACGCCGCCCGAAGCTGGGCTTCGTAGTCGGAGCCGGACGCCATCGAGAGGGGAATCGAGTGCGCCGTGAACACGATGCGGGCCGTCGACCGGTGGGCGGTCGGAAGGCTGTCGATCGCGTGTTGCACGTTGTCGATCATGGGGTCGATGAACCCCGGGTGATCAAAGAACTGTCGGAGCTTTTCGATGCGCGGGGCCCCGTCACCGACGGCGGCGACCGCGCGGTCGATGTCTTCGCGGTACTGCCGGCAACCGGAGTAGGAACTGTAGGCCGAGGTCACAAAGGCGAGAGCGTGGGTGATGCCGTCATCGCGCATGCGGGCGACGGTGTCCTCGAGCAGGGGAGTCCAGTTGCGATTGCCCCAGTAGATCGGCAGTTCGACGCCCGTCGTGGGCAGGTGCTGCTCGAGGGCGGCGATGAGCTCGCGGCACTGGCCGTTGATCGGGCTCACCCCGCCGAACAGGCTGTAGTGCGCCCCCACCTCAACCAGTCGCTCGCGAGGTATTCCCCGGCCCCGGGTCACGTTCTCGAGAAACGGAACGACGTCGTCCGGCCCCTCCGGGCCGCCGAATGAGACCACCAGAACAGCGTCGTAACGATCGTCCGTGGCGTCCGTGGCGTCCGTGGCGTTGGTGGCGTCGGTGGTCATCGATCGATCATGTCCGCTGTGCGTGGGCATCGCGAAGTCGTGGTTGCGCGACCGAGCACCCGCTACGGCGCGCCGGTGGCTCGCTCGAAGTCGGTGACGGCCGAGTCGCTGGTCGTGACGATGTCGGCTCCGAGGGTTTTGCCGTGATCGGTCGAGGTCACCGCACTGCCGCCGATGACGAGCGGCACCCGGATGTTGGCGGCGCGGATGGCCCGAATCATCGCCTCGGTGTTTTCCTCGTTGTCGGGGGTGGTCATGCAGATACCGATGGCGACCAGCCGATCGATCTCCACCGCGACCTCGGCGATGCACTCCGCGGGGGTGTTGGCGCCGAGGTCGCAGATCTCGAACCCGCGGCTGCGGAGCAGATCGCCCATCATCGATGTGGGGATCGAGTGGGCGTCGCCGGGGGGCGCAGCCAACATGATGGTGCCGCGGGTGCGGCCCCGGTGCGCGAACTTGGGGCCCATGCGACCGAGCAGGCGGAGCGCGACGGCCGACGCCCGGTGTTCCTGGGCGACGGATAGGTGGCCGGCGGCCCACCCTTCGCCGATGTCCACCAGTGCGGGGCTGATCAGTTCGGTGTAGATCTCGTCGGGTCGGGCGCCGGACACGAGGAGTTGTTCGATGTAGGTCCACGCGCCGGCTTCGTCACCTCGAATGAGCCGTTCGCGCAACTGGGTCGGTCCGTCGGTGCGCCAGCGGCCCGGGGTTGGCGGTGTCGGCGGGCCGGAGATCAGTTGGTCGATGGCCTCCGGGTCGATGGCCCAGACGCCGTCGGTCTTGTCCGCCGCGAGCCGACCGGTGCGCACGTACCGGTAGGCGGTCATGTAGTGCACGCCGAGGCGATCGGCGGCTTCCTGCAGGGTCAGCGGCGCTGCTGCGGTGGCGGTTCCGGGCGCACCCGCGGTTTCGCTGGTGTTGGTCTCGCTCACGTGGGAACCGGCGGATCGCCGTGGTCGTCGGTCGCGCGGCGGGCGCGGCGTCCCGCCTCGGCGACGGCCCGGCGGTTGGGTGAACGCGGCGGGTATCCGGCGGCGGCCCGTGCCTCATCGGACTCCCCTCCCCAGAAGCCGCTCTCGCGGTTCTCCCGGGCCCAACTCCGACAGCTCACCAGCACCGTGCACTGCATGCAGTAGGACTCCGCCAGTGCTTCTCGCCGGGCTCGACGCTGAGATCGTTCGCCCGGCGGCGCGAAGAAGAGGTCGGTCTTGCCCTTGCACACCGCCTGTTCGACCCAACGGCGGTCCGGTTCGATGGCCACAACGATCGATGGGGAACGTTCGGGGTTTCGTCGGTTGAGGTCTGGGGCAGCCATGGGTTCCTCTCCGCTTCGCTGGTCAACCATCGGCGGAAGTCGTTTAGTACTAAATGGGTTTAGTGCTAAATGGTATACCACGGGTGATGGGGTTCGTCGCGTACCGGTCAGGGCGCGCGAAACCGGCCGGATCCAGAGGGGGTGGATCCGGCCGGTACGGGTGCGTTCGATGCATCGCCGCCTAGCGGGGGAGAGGTAAGCGAGGCGGTTGCGGGAAGGTTGCAGTCGGAGCGTTAGCCGCCGAGCATCTTGTTGATGAGGCCGCCGACCTTGCCGGTGCGGGGCTCCCAGCCCTCGGGCACGAGTTCCGGGGCGTGCTGTTGGAGCGCGTGCATGACCTGATCGGCGCTTGGATTGACCATCTTGGCCTCACCGATGACGACGGTGGGTACGGTCTCGTTGCCGTCGGCGATCGACCGCACCGTCGCGGCATCGGCCGGGCTGTCCCAGATGTTCTTTTTGTTCAGCGGGAGGTCGATCTTGTTGAGGTTGCGCTCGAGCGACATGCAGAACGGGCAACCGGGGCGCCAGTAGAAATCGATGGTGGTGGACATGGGTGCTCCCGTGGTCGGTTTCGTGCCGGAGTGATTGTGCCGGAGTGATTGTGCCGGAGTGGCGGCTCGTACTCAGGAACCGGTTGGGAAGATCGTTCATTCCCGCCGGCCGGCGAAAGGCGCTACTGCTGGGCGCCGGTGAGCGGAATGTCGAGTAATCCCTCAGGATCGAATCCGAGGCACAGGGTCGACCGGTCCTGCTCGGCCCACGATTCCTCGGTCGGGTTCAACAAGATGAACGTGAACCGGGAGTCTTCGAACGCGATGCCGACCGTCTGCTCGAACGCGGCCGCGCATTCGCGGCTGGCGAAGTCGTTGATCGCATCCCGGTTGTACTCCGCGGTGAGCGGTTGGAACTGGGAGATGTGGAAAATCTCGTACTGATGGGGGACGCTGCAGTCGATGCGCTGGAGGCTCGACACCGGCTCTCCGGCGGACCCGACCTCAGCGGCGACGCAGTCGCCATCGGCGAACGAGAAAATCGAGGTGGTGCCGTCGGTGTTCGCCGGTGTCGCGGGTGTGGTGTCCCGGCCCCGGAAGAACAAGAAGACGACCGCGCCGAGCGCGGCGAGCAGTGCGAGCGCGAGAACCGGGAGCATCGCCGGCTTCTTGGCCGTCGTCGCAGGCTCGGCCGGCGGCTTCGGCGATCGGGATCGTTCCAGACGCGAGGGCTTTGACGACTTCTTTTTCGCCCGTTCCTTGAGCTCGATCTGGGGCTCGGGGTTGAGGGGTTTTGGGGTTGACCACACCTCGGGGTCGATGTCGTCGATCGTGGTCTCGGGGATCTCCGGCGTCTCTATCGGCCCGGTGAGCCGCTCGAGGGCACTGTCGGGGGCCACCGCAGCGCTGGCATCGGCGTCTTCGAGCAGTTGTTGCAACAACGTCGAGGTGGGTGACCCCTCCGTCGTCGCCGCGGGGGCGACGTCGGCGAGCGCCACGACCGGTGGACTTTCGTCGACGAGCGGAATCAGCTCGTTCGCCGAGGAGGGCTCGTCGTCGCTCGCCGAGGCGTCGGGATCCTCGTCGCCGGCGAGGGCGCCGCCGGTCGGCTCCTTCGATGGCCCTTCGGTTGGTCGATCGGATGGCCCGGCGGCGGGCGCAGCCGGGGCGCTGACGGGTGGGCTCTCATCGACCAGGGGGATGAGCTCGTCGGCGGCGGCGGGGGGAACCGATCCGTTGGAGACCGGTTCGGACGCCCGCACCCGGCGCGCCGCGGGATCGGTCGGTATCGCGGGGCGGCGGGCGTCCGTCGGCTCGACCGTGTCCGGCGAGCCCGTGGCGGGCAGTGTCTCCGGTGGGGCTGTCTCCGGTGGGGCGGTCTTTGGTGCGGCGGACTTTGGTGGGGCTGTTGCTGGTGGGGCGGTCGGCGTTTCGACCCGCTCCGGCGCGGGTCGAGTCGGGCCCGGCCCGTCGATCTCCATGTTCGCCGCCGCCAGATCGGCGCGAGGACGGGCCCCGGGAGCAGGGCGGGTGGCGGCGGTGGCTGCCGCGGTGGCAGGGGCCGCTCGCCGCCCGTTGGCAGCTTGGCGATTGTCAGGATGTAGGTGGGGCGGATACCACTGTCCGTCAGAGGCCAGCCACCACCCGGGGCCGGGTGACTGGGACATCGCTCGAAAGGCTACGTCGTATAGGCCAAAGTCTCCAACGTCGACCGAATTGGCCGGGGTCGGCGGTGCCGCCCGGTCGGCTAGTCGCTGATGGAGAAGAAGGCCATGTCGTCGTCCAAACGGGCGAGGATGCCTTCGGCGACCTGCGCCCGAGTCGTTCGCCGCGTGCCGCTGAACCCGGTGCTGGTGACGTAGGCCGCCAGCTCGGCGGCCTTGGCCGCAGCGGCGACGAGGGCGTCGTCGGCGACCTCGTCGAGGTAGCCGGTCGACCGGGCGCCGGCGGGGTCATAGATGGTGGCGAGGTTGGTGGCGGCGGTCAGTTGCGTCGTGGTGAGCCGCTCCTTGGCGAGGGTGGTCGCAAAGTCGGGCAGCGACATGCCGATGGCCACCTCGTTGAGGCCGATCTTGAAGTCGCCCGCGGTGCCGATACGCCAATCCGATGCCATCAACAAGATGGCACCGGCAGCCAGGGCGTGTCCGGTGCATGCGGCGACGACCGGGATGGGCAACGTGTAGAGGTGCATCGCATAGCGAGCCCCCTTGGCCGTGAGCTCTTGCGACGCCTCGGGTCCCTGGCGCATGACGGCGAGGTCGAAACCGGCGCAGAACTTGCCGGGCCGACCGGCGAGGACGAGGGCCTTGGCCTCGGCGACCGCCCGGTCGGTCAACGTGAACAACTCGTTGAGCAGGTCATGGGACAACGCGTTGGCTTTGCCGTCGTCCATGGTGATCGTGGCGACATCGCCCTCGAGGGCATAGCTCAAGGGTGCGGGACTCTCGGACATCGGAAACCTCGTGGTGCGGTCGTGCGGTAGTGGTGGTGCTGTACTTTCTCAGCCGCCGAGCGCAATGTCGAAGGCATCGGCCCAGGCCACGTAGCCGGTGGCGCTGGGGTGGAAGCGATCGACGGCCAGGTGCCGCCGCCGGTCGGCCGCCCGGTCGGTGCTCTCGGCGGCGATCTCGGCCAGGTTGCTCGCAACGTCGGCCACCAGTACCCCGTGGACGGGGGCGATCTCGTGCACGAGCACGTTCAGCGACCGGGCGATCATGCTCGACCGGACCTGGGGCAAGGTGGCAAAGACCACCGGACAGGCAAAGTCGCCGAGGGTCTCGATCAGCGTCGTGAGTTCGCGGCGAAGGCGCACGAGGTTGGGTGTGCTCATGGCATCGTTGGTGCCGACGGTGCAGGTCAGCAGGGCCGGGGCGACGTCGAGTTCGGCCAATCGGTCCAGTTGGTCGCCGAGGACATCGCCGATCACGGCACCGGCGACCGAGAGGTTCACGATGCCGTAGTCCTCGCCGCGCTCCTGGAGGCGGCCGGCGAGTTGGCCGACGTAGCCGTCGAACGGGTCGTCGGCGCCGACCCCCTGGGCGGTCGAGTCGCCGAGCGCAACCCAGATCGGCTTGGTGCCCCGCACGGCGTCTGCATTCTGGTCGTGCCACGTCGAGGCGTGGACGGGAATGTCGCCGACGACCTGGCGCACGCCCGGCAGGAAGAGTCCGCCGATGCGGGCGAGGTAGCCGGGCTGGTAGTCGGGGGGAGGGGAGAGTTCGGTCATTGCGACGAAGAGGTTCGGTTCTCGAAAGCTGGGGGGAGTGGTTTCGGTGAGGTTATGCCGCGATTAACGCATACCATCGCCGTATGAGCACAGATACGAGTGTGGACGCCACGACCGAATCCTCGCCAACCCGCATTCTCGACGTCACGCCCGAAGCGCTGGAGAAGGTCCTCGAGATCCGGAGCGGCGAGGACGACGCCGACACGCTGGCCCTGCGCGTCGAAGTCGTCGGTGTCGCGGGTGTGGAGTACCAGTACGACCTGGCGTTCGAGCCGATCGCCGAAGCCACCGACGACGACTTCGTCTACGCGATCGACGACCTTCAGATCATGATCCCGACCGACAGCACCGAACGCCTGGCCGGGTCGACGCTCGCACTGCCGAGCAACCCGGCGCAGCAGGGGCTGGTTATCCGCAACCCCAACCGGCCGGACCCGCTCGGCGACATCGGCGATCTCGAACTCACCGGCGAAACCGCCGAGAAGGTGCAACAGCTTCTCGATGCCCGCATCAATCCCATGCTCGCCAGTCACGGCGGCTTCGCGACGCTGCGCGGGGTCGAGGGCTCGGTCGTCTACGTCACGATGGGCGGCGGTTGCCAGGGTTGCTCCATGAGCGCCATGACCCTGACCGAGGGGATCCGCACCGCGATACTGCAGCACATTCCCGAGGTCACCGAGGTGGTCGACGCCACCGACCACGACGCCGGCGAGAACCCGTACTACGACAACTGACGTCGTTGGGCCGGAGGGGGGCGCGGATGGCGCCGCCCGAGCGCCGTCTAACGTTGGCCCATGTCGGGTTTCACCCGCCCCCGGGCCGCCGTCGCGATGACTGCCGTAACGGTGGTTCTCGCCGCGTGTTCCGGCGGCGGGGCTGACGAGGTGCTGACCGAGAGCGTTGCGAGCTCGACCTCGGCCGCGACCTCGGCCACCACTACGACGGTCTCGGCGGAATCGTTGATCACGGCCGCGCCGTTTCCGTCCATTCCGTCCACCGCGGCACCGTCGGTCCCCTCCACTGCCCCCGCCGACGCGGCACCGGTCGTCGCGGGGACCGAGGCCGAGTCGCCTCGGCCAACGTTCCCTACCACCGACGTCGACGCCATCCGCATCGTCGCCGAGCAGGTGGTGGCGGGAACGACGTTCGAGCCTGCGTATTTCGCAGCCGGCGAGTTGTTGCGGACCGAGTTCGAGCAAACCCGCGAGCTGGCACCGATTCCGTTCGAGACCACCACGGCGACGGTGATGCAGATCGATTTCGTCACCGACCGGATCGCCACGGTGGGGATCGCGCTGAACTGGGCGGCCTCGGACGATCAGCTGGTCCTGCCCCAACAGCGGGTCGATGATCCCGGCGCGTGGGGTATCTCCTATGACCTGTTCAAAGAAGATGACGGCCGTTGGGTGGTCGGTAGCGAGTCCTGGTGTGCGTTGGCGTCGGCTATCGGTGTGGTCTGCGACCTGACGTCGTAACGCCGGCCGATGGCGATCAGCGGTCGAGCAGGGTACGCACGGTGGCGGCAATACCGTCGGCGTCGAGGCCGAGGTCGGCGAAGATCTCGGCCGGCGTGCCGTGCGGGATGTACTGCTCGGGGACGCCGAGCACCTTGACCCGAGTCGACGCGTTGCGGTCGTCGAGCGCGATGCGCACGGCGGCTCCGGCGCCGCCGTTTCGCAGCCCGTCCTCGACCGTGACCACCAACGGCTGATCGGCCAGCGAGTCGAGCATCGATTCGTCGAGCGGCATCACCGCACGCGGGTCCCACACGGTTGCCTCGATGCCGCCTTCGGCAAGGGCCTCGGCCGCGTCGACGCAGTGGTTGAACATCGTGCCGACTCCGACGAGGCAAACGTCGCCGCCCTCGCGCGCCCGGCGGGCCCGGAGGCCGCTGCCGACGTGGGATTCGGGCACGCTCGGGGCCGGGTTGCGCGACCACCGGATGGCGACTGGACCGCTGGTCAGGTGCTCGACCGCATCGGTGAGCATGGTCTGGAGTTCCTGGTACGACGAAGGAGCGAGCACCGTCATGCCCGGGACCTTGGTGAGCAACACCATGTCGAGAACACCGTGATGGGAGGGTCCGTCGGGCCCGGTGATACCGGCTCGGTCGAGACAAAAGATCACCGGTTGCTCATGCAGTCCGACGTCGAGATTGACCTGGTCGAACGCGCGGGTGAGGAAGGTCGAGTACAGCGCCACGACCGGGCGGAGACCGCCCATTGCCATGCCCGAGGCGGCGGTGACGGCGTGCTGTTCGGCGATGCCGACGTCGAAGCACCGGTCGGGAAACCGCTCGCCGAAGGCGAGGACTCCGGTGGAGTCCGGCATGGCGGCGGTGATGGCGACCAATTCGGGGTGCTCTTCGCCGAGCTTCAACAGGGTCTCGGTGAACGCCGCGGTGTAGCTGCCGGGTTTGATCGACCCGGTGTCGTGCATGTTCTTGATCGGGTCGTTCTCCGCCGGCGCGTAGCCACGACCTTTCTGGGTCATCACGTGGACGACGACCGGCCCCTCGAACTTGGTCGCGTTGGTGAGAGCCTGCTCGAGCCCGCGGATGTCGTGGCCGTCGAACGGGCCGAGGTATTTCACACCGAGGTCCTCGAAGAACGCCGGCGGTTCCCACATCTCCCGAATGGCCGCCTTGGTGGCGCTGATGCCGCGCTCGAGTTGCTCGCCCGCCCACGGGATGTTCTCGGCGATTTTTTCGAAGCGGGCCTGGCGCCGCATATAGACGGGGTTGGATCGAATCTGTACGAGGCTCTGGCTCAGGTGGGAGACGGTCGGTGCGTAGCTGCGGCCGTTGTCGTTCAAGACGATCGTGACGTTGCGCCCGCTGTGCCCGAGGTTATTGAGCCCTTCGAAGGCCATACCGCCGGTCATCGACCCGTCGCCGATCACCGCCACGATGCGACGGCCGTCGCCGGCCTCGGCCTCCTGGGCGGTGGCGAGACCATGGGCGTACGACAGCACGGTCGACGCGTGCGAATTCTCGATCCAGTCGTGCTCGGACTCCTCGGTGCTCGGGTATCCCGAGAGGCCACCGCGCTCTCGTAGCCGGCCGAAGCTCTCCCGGCGACCGGTGAGCATCTTGTGCACGTAGGCCTGGTGACCGGTGTCCCACAGCAGGATGTCGCGGGGCGAGTCGAAGATGCGATGCAGGGCAATCGACAATTCGACGACACCGAGGTTGGACCCGAGGTGTCCTCCGGCGGCCGACCGGGACACCGCATCGACGATGAACGTGCGAATCTCGGTCGACAACAGATCGAGTTCGTCGTAGTCGAGTTCGCGGAGGTCGGCCGGTTCGTCGATCTTTTCGAGGTACATCTTCAGGTCGTTTCTCGAGCGTTACCGAGGTTGCCCCACGGTAACCGCTGGCGGTGGTCAGGTCCCTCACAGGCGACGGATATCTGGTGAAGATGCCGTGCAGACGGGGTCATCGTGCTGGGGTCATCGTGCTGGGGTCATCGGGCTGGGGTCATCGGGCATGTCGGGCACGTCGTCGACCAGGGGTGGTGTCGGTTCGGCCTCGGCGCGGCGTTCGCCGAGGTGGTCGATTGTGGCGGCGGCGAGGGCACCGACCCCGAGCACCACCAACCCGCCGACGGCGTCGATCCAGTAGTGGTTGCCGGTGACGACGATCGCGAACAGGGTGAGCACCGGATAGGCCGCACTGGCGGCGCGGCCCAGCGGGTTGCGCACGGTGGGCACGAGGGCCACGGCGCAGAACATCGCCCACGCGAAGTGCAGGCTCGGCATAGCGGCGTACTGGTTCGAGACCTCCTGCATGGTGCCGGAGTCAAACGACCACAACCCGCCGACGGTCGCCAGCGTGTCGACGAACTCATACTCCGCTCCGCCGAGGTCGGCGGCCCCGTACGGAGGCCCGGCGGCCAACAGGCGCGGGGGCATCAACGGGAAGCTGCTGAAACCGGCGAGGGCGCTCAGGGTCATCGCCGCGAACATGTTGCGGTAGCGCCGATAGCGGTCGGGGAAGCGTCGGTACAGCCAGACGAGGGCAAAGATGGTCACGAGGAAGTGGAGGCTGCCGTAGAACACGTTCCAGCTCCAGAGAAACCAGTCGTGGTCGACGAACGCGGCCTGGAGATCCTCCTCGAAGAACAGGCCCATGCGTTGTTCGAGTTCGATCACCCGTTCGGCGTTGGCGAACGCGGTCTCGGGCTCGACACTCGCGGAACCGAACTCGTTGCGCAGGTAGGTGTACGCGGCGTAGCCACCGAGCACGAGCGCCATCTCGCGCCACCACCGCAGCGGGCGTTTCGGAGCCGCCACCGGCTAGCTGGTCCGGTCGAGGAACCGCTGTCGGTCGATCACCACGCGCGTTACCCGGCCCACCGCGATCGGGCCGCGGCCATCCTCGGCGGTCACCGTGAAGGTGAGTCGGGCCCCGTCGATGCGGGCGAGTACCGCTTTCGCGGTGACGACGGCCCCCACCGCCGTCGGCTGCACGTGATCGATCGCCACCCGCATGCCGACCGAGGTCTCGCCGACGCCCAAATGGTCGGACACGACCGCGACGCTGGCCTCTTCGCACCAGGCCAGAACACGAGGTGTCGACAGAACCGGTACATCGCCGGAGTTGAACGCGGCCGCCGTGTCGCCCTCGCTCACGGTGTGCGACACCGTGGCCTGTAGACCCGTTTCCAGAGACACGGCGGGTACGATAAGCCCAACTTCTGACCAGCGCCAACACTGCTCACAACACCGCTGACAACACCGCTCACAACACCGCTCACAACACTGCAGAAAGAAAGACAGGCCGTCATGACCGAATCCCTGCTCGTCGACGAACCGGTGGTGGCCGCCGCCCTCGACCGGGCCCTTCGCACCGGCGGAGAGTTCGCCGAGGTCTTCGTCGAGGACAAGCGGTCCTCGTCGGGCCTCCTGGACGACGGCAAGGTCGAGGAGCTCACGTCCGGGCGCGACCGCGGCGCCGGCATCCGGGTGGTCGTCGGCGAATCCACCGGGTTTGCCCACACCGCGGACCTGTCCGAGGCCGGGCTGTTGGCCGCTGCTGAGGCCGCCGCGGCGGCGGCCCGCGGGGGCAGCGGTGGCGTGACCCGGGTCGATCTCGACCGCACGCCCACCTCGCCCGCTCCGATCGAGACCTATCCCGAGGCCGTCGCCAAGGCGACCAAGGTCGGTCTGCTCACCCAGGCCGACGAAGCCGCCCGCTCCGCCGAGGGCAATGCGGCCGGATCCATCGCCCAGGTGATGGCGCGCTATGGCGACAGCCGGCGCCGGATCCAGGTCGCCAACTCCGACGGTCTGCTCGCCACCGACGACCAGGTGAAGACGTTGTTCTCGGTCTCGTGCGTCGCCGTGGGCGATTCCGGCATGCAGACCGGCCGCGAGAGCCGAGGCCACACCATTGGCTTCGAACTGTTCGACCGCTACGACGTGGAGGAATTGGCCCGCTCTGCGGCGCAGCGAGCGCTCACCAAGCTCCAGGCTCGTCCCGCGCCGAGCGGGGCCATGCCCGTCGTCGTCGGCCCCGGTGGCGGCGGTGTCTTGTTCCACGAGGCGTGCGGCCATGGCCTCGAAGCCGATCTGGTCGCCAAGTCCGCCTCCGTCTTCGCCGGACGCGTCGGCGAACTGGTGGCCTCGCCTTCGGTCACCCTGATCGACGACGGCACCATGGGCGGCGAGTGGGGCCATTTCGCCATCGACGACGAAGGCCGGCCGGCCCAGCGCAACGTGTTGATCCAGGACGGCATCCTCACCGACTACATGTGGGACCACCTGCGCGCTCGCAAAGAGGGCCGTCCGAGTTCGGGCAACGGTCGCCGCGAGAGCTACAAGCACCTGCCGATGGTGCGCATGACCAACACCTACATCGCCAACGGATCCGACACGCCGGCCGACATCATCGCGTCGACTCCGAACGGCGTGTACGTGAAACAACTCGGCGGCGGCCAGGTCAACACCGCCACCGGCGACTTCGTGTTCGGTATGACCGAGGCCTACCTCATCACCGACGGTGAGATCGGCGAGCCGTTGCGCGAGGGCAACCTCATCGGCAACGGCCCCGAGGTGCTCACTCGCATCGACGCCCTGGGCAACGACTTCGCCATGGGTTCGCCCGGCACCTGTGGCAAAGACGGCCAGGGGGTACCGGTCGGCGACGGTACGCCGACCCTGCGGGTCGAGAGCCTGACCATCGGCGGCACCGCGGCGTGAGCGAACTTCTCCAGCTGGTCGAACGGGTCGCCGGTTGGGCGAACGACGGCGAGCAGATCGAAGCGGTAGGCGTGCGCGGTGGCGACACCGAGGTGCGCGCGTACGACGGCGAGGTCGAGTCGCTGTCGTCGGCCCAGACCCAGGGTGTCGGTATCCGGGTGATCGCCGATCAGCGCCAGGGGTTCGCCTACGCCGGCACGTTCGACATCGACGTGCTCGAGGAGACGCTCGCCGAGGCGCGCGACAACGCCACCTTCGGCACGCCCGATGAATTCCTCGGGCTTGCCGAACCCGATGGCGTCGCCCCCGCAGAGCTGGATCTGTTCGACCCCGAAGCATCGCGGTTCCCCACCGATCGCAAGGTCGACATGGCCCTGGCGCTCGAGCGAGCGGTCCTGGCCGCCGACCCGCGCATCACCGGTATCGAGTCCGCGGAGTTTGTCGACAGCGAGAGCGAGTCGGCCGTGGCCACCAACACCGGCATCCGGGCCCAGAGCCGCGAGACCAACTGCTACTTGTCGGCGTCCGCGCTCGCCGAGGAATCCGGCGAAACCCAGACCGGGTTCGGGTTCTCCGTCGGGCGGTCGCCCGAGGGCCTCGACATCGATCGGGCCGCCGCCGACGCCGCGGAACGGGCCACCCGCCTGCTCGGCGCGGTCAAGCCGAGTACCGAGCGGCTCACGGTCGTGTTCGATCCCTTCGTCACCGCGCAGTTCCTCGGCATCCTGGGGTTCACGCTCTCCGGCGAAGCCGTGCTGAAGGGTCGCTCGATGTTTGCCGACCGGCTCGGCGAGGAGGTGGCCTCACCGCTCATCACCTTGACCGATGACCCCACCAACGTGCAGGCGTTCACCGCAACGACCTCCGACGGCGAGGGCCTGGCCACCCGGCGCAACCCGCTGATCGAGGCGGGTCGTCTGAGCACCTTCGTGCACAACACCTACACCGCTCGCCGATCCGGGACCATCTCCACCGGCTCGGCGGTGCGCGGGTACTCGAGCACGCCGACCGTCGGCACCATGGCCGTCTCGCTCTCGCCCGGCGATCGCAGTCAGGCCGAGCTCATCGCCGATATCGACAACGGACTGCTCGTGCAGGGCGTCGCCGGGCTGCACTCGGGGGTCAACCCGGTGAGCGGCGACTTCTCGACCGGTGCCGAGGGCGTGCGCATTCGCAACGGTGCGGTCGCCGAGCCGGTGCGCGAGTTCACCATTGCCTCCACCATCCAACGCATGCTGCACGACGTGCAGGCGGTCGGCTCGGATCTGGAATGGCTGCCCATGGCGGCCTCCGGCGTCTCGCTGGTGGTGTCCGACATCACCATGTCCGGCTCGTGAGCAAACCTCCCCTTCAACAGCTGGCCGACGACCTCGTCGCCCAGTCCCAACCCGGCGAGCAGCTCGAGGTGTACGTCGCCCAGGGCAGCTCGACCTCGGTGCGGGCCTACGACGGCGAGGTCGAGGCCTTCACCGTCGCCGAAAGCCGCGGGGTTGGCGTCCGGGTGATCGTCGACGGCCGGCAGGGCTTTGCCCACGCCGGTTCGCACGACCGCGAGATCATCGCCGACGCACTGGCCGAGGCCCGCGACAACGCGGCCTTCGGTGAACCCGACGAGCACGCGGGGCTCGCCGAACCCGACGGCGTCGACGCCGTGGTCCACGACATGTGGCGCGACGAGGTGGCGGCGATGGACCCGGTCGACAAGATCGCCATGGCGATCGAGCTCGAGCGGCGCGTCGTCGGTGCCGATCCGCGCATCTCCGGCATCCGCACGGCCTCCTACGGCGACTCCGCCGGCGAGGTGGCTATTGCGTCGACCGCCGGCATCAGCATCTATGACCGCGGCACCGCCGCGTCGTTGGGCGTGCAGGCCCTGGCGCGAGAGGGTGACGAAACCCAGACCGGCTACGGCTTCGATGTCGCCCGCGCCCCCGGAGATCTCGATCTGGCCAAAGCGGCGGCCGACGCCGTCGACCGGGCCACGCGCATGCTCGGCGCAACCCAGCCGCAGACCGCGTCGGTGGCCGTCGTCCTCGAACCGCGCATCGCGGCGTCCGTGCTCGGCATCGTGGGGGGCATGCTCAGCGGAACCCGCGTCGCCAAGGGCCGGTCGCCGTTCGGCGAGCGCGTGGGCGAAGAGATCGCCAGCCCGCTGCTGACGCTGGTCGACGACCCCACCGACCCCGACTCGTTCGGGGCCGACAGCTACGACGGCGAGGGCCTGGCGTGTCGTCGGGTCGATCTCATCTCGGGTGGCGTACTCGATGGTTTCCTCCACGATTCGTGGAGTGCCCGGCGGACGGGAGTGGCTTCGACGGCCTCGGCGCTTCGCGGGTATCGCAGCACGCCCGGCGCCGGCGCCCGGGCCCTGGCGGTTACGCCGGGCTCCGGTTCGGTCGAGGAACTGATCGCCGCCGTCGACGACGGCGTACTCGTACAGTCCGTTTCGGGCCTGCACTCCGGTGTGAACGCCGTTTCCGGAGATTTTTCGGTCGGCATCGAGGGTCTTCGGATCCGCGATGGCGCGACGGCCGAAGCGGTGCGCGAGGCCACCCTCGGAGCGACCGTGCAACGACTGTTGTTGCAGGTGAGAGCGGTCGGCGGTGAGGTTGAACGGCAACCGGGTGGGACCGCCGCCTGTGCCCTGGTGATCGATGATTTGGCCATGGGCGGCTCGTGAGCCGAACGAATCATTTCGGTGCGGCTCCAACCCTTGGCGGGCGTGCCGATGGATACTGGTTCCGTACGCGCCGTTCTCCGGCTGACCGACAGGTGCTCATGGCTTCCCCCGATTCCCCGCTGACCCGATGGCTTGATCGCGTCGCCCGCCTGCTCTTTGGTCAGCCCGAGCCGCGCCCGATCCCCGTCCGCGACGACGAGCACCGCCGGCGTCGCTGATGTCGGTTTTCGAGGCGATCGTCCTCGGCATTGTTCAAGGGCTCGGGGAGTTCCTGCCCATCTCGTCGTCGGGCCATCTCGAACTCGCCCGGTGGGCGTTCGGGTGGCAGTTCGAAGACGCCGATCTCGAGGGGTCCTTCGACGTCGCCGTGCACCTCGGCACGCTGGTGGCCGTCCTGATCTATTTCCGGGCCGACGTGCTGCGGTACGCCAAGGCCGGTCTCGGCTGGTTGTTCACGCGGGAACGACCGCTCGACGAGGATCAACGGGTGTCGTGGCTGTTGCTCGCCTCGATGATCCCGGCTTCGATCAGCGGGGTGCTGCTAGAGGAGTTTTTGTCGACCGACCGAATCTGGTTGATCGCCCTGGCGCTGATCTTCGGCGGCCTCGTACTGCTTTGGGCCGACCGCCGCTCCGGAACCCGTCCGGTGGGCGACTTCTCGCTTCGCGATGCGCTGAGCATGGGTATCGGCCAGGCGCTCGCGCTCCAGCCGGGTGTGTCGCGCTCGGGGGCCACGATTACGGTCGGTCGGGCGCTTGGCTTCAGCCGCGACGCGGCCGCCCGGATCGCGTTCTTGATGAGCATCCCGATCATCGCCGGCGCCGGTCTGTACAAGGGCCTGGGGGCGAGCATTCCGAGCGACTTCGTCGTGCCGTTTCTCGCCGGCATGGCTTCGGCGGCCATCACCGGCTACATCGCCATCTGGGGCACGATGCGGCTGATCCGCACGAAGTCGTTTACCCCGTTCGTGATCTATCGGGTGGTCATCGGTGTCGTCGTGCTGATCGCGCTGGCCGCCGGCGCCTAGCTGAGCTTCCAGCGGCCGGTCACCGAAGGGTGACCACCACCTCGCCGGTGCTGACGGCCGACGCCACCCGTTCCGCGTCGGCCTGGGCGACCGCGATCACCGCCCGCTGATCGTCGACGCTGACCACGACCGCGTTGGTGGTGAGCACCCGGCCCGATCGGCCGACGACTTCGTTGCCGGTGGTCACGAGTCCGACCACATCGACCCGATCACCCACGGCGAGCGGTGGCGTGGCGGGGCCGAGCGCCAGGCCGATGCCGCGATGACCCGCGGGGACTGCGCCGGTTCCGCCGAGCAGACGGTGATCGACCACGATTTCGCCGAGTCCGATGTCGCTGCGGGCGATCCGTCCGGCCGGGTTGGTCTGCACCGCCCCCTCCGGCCAGAGGTGCCGGGGCGCCTCGACGCGGCGAAGATCGTCGGCGTCGAGCGTGGCGCCGGCCCCAACCGGTGCGTCGGTGACCCAGACGGTGACCGGCCGCCCCCAGGATTCGGCCGCCCGGTCGGCTCGACTCTGCGCCCGCGCGACCGCCAGACCGGCCGCGGTGGCCAGAACGGCCGCCAGCAACCAGTACCCGAGCCGGTGGCGGCCGAAGAACCGGCGCAGCCGGGCGAACACCACTCGGCCGATCGCGGGACGAAATCGAGCCGGGCGACCGGCGTGACGGGCATAGCGACGATGAGAACGCACTCCACAGAACTCCCTTGCGGCGCGCCCGGTGGGGCGCGGGTCGGAGGGGGATGTGGGTTGGCGGGGACGGTTGGGGGAGGTGGTGGGGGCGGACCCGGGCGATGGCCGCCGGGTCAGCTGGAGGCCTTGGTGCCCTTTTTCGCGTCGCCTGAGGTCTTTGTGTCGCTCTTCTTCGAGTCGCTCTTCTTGGAATCGCTCGTCGTGTCGCTCTTTTTCGAATCGCCCGAGGTGTCGCTGCTCGACGAAGTCGCCGCCGAATCGCCGGTACCCGCGGATTCGTCGGTCGCCTTCGCCTTCGACGCGGCCCCGGCGCCGTGATCGTTCTTGTAGAAGCCGTCACCCTTGAACGAGATGCCCACTTTGGAGAACACCTTGACGACCTTGCCCTTGCCGGGGCTCGAGCAGGCTGTCGCGACCGGGCCGCCGCTCCGTTTTCCCGGGCATTTCTTCAGCGTGTCGTCGCTGAATGACTGTTGAAACTCGAAGTCCACGCCGCAGGTT
This sequence comes from uncultured Acidimicrobiales bacterium, assembly GCA_938041035.1. Taxonomy (GTDB): domain Bacteria; phylum Actinomycetota; class Acidimicrobiia; order Acidimicrobiales; family SHLQ01; genus CALHYX01. The sequence continues at coordinate 56,933 of CALHYX010000032.1, forward strand.
TCGCAGCGATAGTCATACGTTGGCATCGGGCCATCATAGAAGATTTCCAGAAATGTGAAATTCGGCGTGACGAAAGTGTCGCCGCCGGAGTCCAAGGTTTGATGACCGTTTCGTTCCCCCGCACCACCCGGCGATCATGACCGGACTCGAGCTCCTCACCGGCGCCGCCCTGGTGGCCATCGCGTACGTGATCGGCATGTTTCCGTCCGCACTGTTGATCGCTGGTCGCGACATCACCTCGCAGGGCTCGGGCAACCCGGGCGCTTCCAACACCCTGCGGGTGGCCGGCCAAAAGGCGGGAGCGTTCGTCCTGGGTCTCGACATGGCCAAGGGGCTGGTGCCCACCCTCGTCGCCCTGGTGGTGGCCGGTCGGTCGGTTGCCGCACTGTGCTGGCTGGCGGCGGTCGCCGGGCACGTGTTTCCCGCCGCCCGGCACTTTCGCGGCGGCAAAGGCGTGGCCACCGGTGGCGGGGGAGCCGTCGTGTTGTTTCCCCTCGTGGGCGCGGTACTGGCGGTGCTCTTCGTGCTCGTCGCCAAAGTGGGCCGCAAGGCATCGGTGGGCTCGCTCGTCATCGCGGTCGGTTTGGTCATCGGCGTGGTCGCGACCGGGCGGCCGCTGGGGGAGATCGGTGTGAGTGCCGTGGTGGCGACCCTCGTGGTAGCCCGGCATCGGCACAACATTGTGCGTCTTTTGCGCCGCGAGGAAGCTTCGATACTCTAGGAGTTCTCTGCGCGCGTGAAATGAGCACGCAGAGTGTTCACAACGGGCGCGACTTTCTGTCGATGTCCGACGTCTTACAAACGTTGGTCATGGTTTCCCTTGGACTGGAGGGATCGATGGGCGACAATTGCTTCGGCGAACCACAGTGCGCGTCGATACGACGATCAAGCCACTTTTGAAGAGGATCCCCCTATGACCGTTCCCCCCGTACGCAAGGCCGTCATCCCGGCGGCCGGTCTCGGCACTCGTTTCTTGCCGGCGACGAAGGCCCAGCCCAAAGAAATGCTGACCATCGTCGACAAACCGGCAATTCAGTACGTCGTGGAAGAAGCGGTCGACGCCGGGATCGAGGACGTCCTCATCATCACCAGCCCGTCGAAGCGGGCGGTGGAAGATCACTTCGACCGCAACTTCGAGCTCGAGACCCTGTTGGAGCAAAAGGGCAAGCACGACTCGTTGAAGGAGGTCCTGGCGATCGCCGATCTCGCCAACTTCCACTTCACCCGCCAGGGCGCCCCGCTCGGGCTGGGCCACGCCGTGTCGATGGCCCGCCAGCACGTCGGCTCGGACCCGTTCGTCGTGCTCCTGCCCGACGAGTTGATGGTGAACCGCGGCGAGACCCTCCGGGCCATGATCGAGACCTACCACGAGACCGACTCCAGCGTCGTCGCGCTGCGCGAAGTCCCCATGACCGAAATTTCGAGCTACGGCTGCGCCGATGTGGCCGGTGCCGACGGTGAGAGCCGTCCGATTTCGTCGCTGGTCGAAAAGCCGGCGCGCGAGGACGCCCCGTCGAACCTGGCCGTCATGGGTCGCTATCTCTTTCAGCCGAACGTGTTCGACCACCTGGAGCAGGTCACCCCCGGCGTCGGGGGCGAGATCCAGCTCACCGATGCCATGTGCACGCTGGCCGAGCAGGGTCATATGTACGGCCGGGTCGTCGACGCCGGCAGCTACGACGCCGGCCAAAAACTCGACTTCTTGCGAGCGACGGTTGAACTCGGGCTCGATCATCCGTCGATGGGTGCCGACTTCGCAGCGATGCTGGTCGAGATCGCCAACCGCCGCGGGCTCCTCTAGCACCCGGCGCGCTCGGGCTCGAGCGCCAGGACAACGACCGGTGAACGCAGCCGATTTGGCCCCGCGCGGGTGGACGGCTCCGGCACCGCGGCGCTAATGAGGGGCATGATCGCGCTCACCGAGGCCCAGGAATTCGTGCTCGCCGGTTGCCGGGCGGCCGAACCCGTCGGCGTCGCCGTGGACGACGCGTACGGATTGGTCACCTCGGCGGCGGTCACCTCCACCGAAGCGGTTCCGCCGTTCGCCAACACCGCCATGGACGGCTTCGCGGTGCGATCGGTCGACACCGAGTCCGCGCCCCGGCGCCTCGACGTGGTCGCCACGTTGGCCGCGGGCGCGGCGCCCGACGTGACCGTCGGGCCGGGCCAGGCGGTACGGATCATGACCGGGGCACCCATGCCGCCCGGCGCCGACGCGGTGATCATGGTGGAGCTCACCGAATTGGCCGAGGACGGCGCTTCGGTGGAGATCGCCCAGAGCGTGCCGGCGGGCAACCACGTGCGCGGCGCGGGAGAGGACATCGCCCCGGGTGACAAAGTGTTCGCCGCCGGCACGGCGTTGAGCGCCGGCCACCTCGGGGTGCTCGCCAGCCTCGGGAACTATGAGGTACAGGTCCACCCTCGGCCGCGCGTCGGTGTGATCTCGACCGGGGACGAACTGATCGATGGGCCCGGGGCCCTGGCGCCCGGTCAGATTCGAGACTCCAATCGCCACACCCTGCTGGCGCTGGTCGCCGAAACCGGAGCCGAGGCGGTCGACCTTGGCCTGGTGGCCGACGACGAGGCGGCCATCCGGCGCGCCATCGCCGACGCTCCGACCCGGGTCGATGCCCTCATCAGCAGCGGTGGCGTGAGCATGGGTGCGTTCGACTACGTGAAGGTGGTGCTCGACGAACTGGGGGACATGCGCTGGATGCAGGTGGCGATCAAACCGGCCAAGCCCCTGGCCTTTGGTCTGGTGGGGTCGATGCCCGTGTTCGGTCTGCCCGGCAACCCGGTGTCGTCGATGGTGTCGTTCGAGCTCTTCGCTCGCCCCGGGATTCGGCAGATGATGGGATACCGGGAGCCGCACCGGCAACGGTTGTCGGCGGTGGCCGCCACCGACCTGCGCCGCCACCGCGACGGCAAAACCCACTTCGCCCGCGTCGTGGCCGAGCCCGGTGGTGATGGCCGGTATCGGGTCGGCTTTGCGGGCGGCCAGGGCTCCCACCAGCTCCACGCGATGGCGACGGCCAACGCGCTCGCGATCGTCGAGGACGGCGACGGGGTCCCGGCCGGCGAGCCGGTGGACATTCTCCTGTTGCGGTAACCCTGATCCGTGCGGCGATGGGGTGTACCCGGTAGGTCAGCGGTACGATCCGAGGTATGGCTAGGCAGCTGATCGACAGCTATGGGCGGGTGCATCGGGATTTGCGTATCTCGGTCACCGATCGCTGCAACTTTCGCTGTCAGTACTGCATGCCGGCCGAGGGTCTGGATTGGCTGCCGCGCGAGGAGCTGCTCACCTTCGAAGAGATCGAACGGTTGGCGCGGGTTCTCGTCGAGCGGTTCGGGGTGGACAACATCCGCCTCACCGGAGGCGAGCCGACGGTGCGGGCCAACCTTGCGGTTCTGGTCGAAAAGCTCGCCGCCCTCGATGTCGACCTGTCGATCACGACCAACGGGACCACGTTGCCGGCGCTCGCCGATTCGTTGGTCGAGGCCGGGTTGAAGCGCATCAACGTGTCGCTGGACTCGCTGCGGGCCGACCGCTTTCTCGAATTGACCCGGCGTGACGAGCTCGACAAGGTGCTCGCGGGTATCGATGCGGCCATCGCCGCCGGTCTCGCACCCGTGAAGGTGAACGCGGTGATGATGCGGGGTATCAACGATGACGAGCTGTTGGACTTCGCCCGGTTTGGGCGGGACAAGGGCGTGACCGTCCGCTTCATCGAGTTCATGCCGCTCGATGCCGAGGGCCGGTGGACGAACGAGACGGTCGTCACCCTCGACGAAATTGTGCGGCGCATCGGCGACGAATTCCCGATCGAGCCGGTCGAACGCACATCCGCGCCGGCCACCCGCTACCGCTATAGCGATGGCGGTGGGGAGTTCGGGGTTATCGCCTCGGTCACCCAGGCGTTCTGTGAGAGCTGTGATCGCGTTCGGCTGACGGCCGACGGCCAGTTCCGGAACTGTTTGTTTGCCGTCGACGAAACCGACCTGCGCTCGTTGCTGCGATCGGGCGCCGACGACGACGCACTGGCGGCGGCACTCGCCGCGGGTGTGGCCTCGAAATGGGCGGGGCACCAGATCAACCAGGTGCACTTCATTCGCCCCCGACGATCGATGAGCCAGATCGGCGGCTGATCGCGGTCGGCGGTACACTGCTGGCCATGTCAGACGCGGGTTTCACCCATCTCGATCCCCTCGGCCGTGCCCGGATGGTCGATGTCACCCCGAAGGAGCCAACCCACCGTCGGGCGGTGGCGAAGGCCACGGTGTTCATGGAACCCGACACCGCCTCCGCGGTGGCTCGCGGGGCGATCACCAAGGGCGACGTGCTGGCGGTTGCTCGCGTGGCCGGGATACAGGCGGCGAAGCGTACGCCCGACCTGATCCCGCTGTGTCATCCGCTGCTCATCGGTTCGGTGTTCATCAATTTCGAGATCACCGACTCCTCGATCGAGGTCGAGGCCCACGTCGACACCGTCGATCGCACCGGTGTCGAAATGGAGGCGCTCACGGCCTGCTCGATCGCCGCGCTCACCATCTATGACATGTGCAAGTCCATCGACAAAGAGATGGTTATCGGCGACGTCACCCTGTGGGAGAAGCACGGTGGGCGTTCGGGGAACTACCGCCGCAAAAGTTGACGAAGAGATTGCGAATCGTCGTACAATCGTCATCTTTGCTCGCTGAAGTGCGGAGACCACTGGTCTCGGCGGATGCGCTCTGGAATCGGCGCTCGCGCCGAGAGCGCGATATCCACCACCACATGCGTTGATCGGGGTATCTTTCCGTGGTCGTCCGCGCTTCCCACTCGGAGATACTCCTTGTCCACCCTCATCCTCGCCGCCCTGTGGGCGATCGTGTTGCTCCCGCCGTTGATTCGGCGGGTATTTGAGGGTTCCTCGCGCCCGGCCCGGTCGGTTACCAGCCCGCTGGCGAGGATCGGCCGCAGCAGCGAAGCCGGTTCCCCGGTCGGTCGGTCGACTTCGCCCGCACTTGCGGCGCCGGCGCCGCCCATCACCGCCGGTCTCGTCCCGCGCAACCGCACCGAAGCAGAGATGCGCCGACGGGCGATACTGGCCGGCCTGGTGGCCCTGGCGGTGCTCAGCCTCTTGCTGGTTCCGGCCATCGGCGACCCGGCGTTTTACCTCCACGCCGTGATCGACTCGGTGGCCGCCGCGTTCGGGTACCTGATGTGGCAGCGCAACCAGCGGGCCGATGAGCGTCGCACCAAGGTGCGTCAGCTGCCGCTACACCCGCCGGTGGCCCGCTCGGCGAGTCTGGTTCCGGCCCAGCGTCGCGTGAGCTGAGCTTCCGCCGGGTGTCGAGCCCGCCGAGATGGGCGAGATGCGTGGAGGTGAGGGGAATTGAACCCCTGGCCTCTTCGATGCGACCGAAGCGCTCTACCAACTGAGCTACACCCCCAAGGGAACGGCCAGCATAGCGGCTGGGCCTCGCACCGCCACGATGCGGCGCCGCCACCTGGAGCGAGCCACTTTTCTGGTCAGGTAGCCCGTTGAGGACGCCGAAAACAATCCGGTATGGCAACCGGATCGCTCACCCGCACGCGCCTGTTGGTCGCACTCATCGTGTTTCAGGTCGTCGGCCTGGTCGTGTTCTTCACCCTCGCGGGTTCGGCGACCGACCGGGCACTGCCGGAGCACGCGGAGAACCTCATCGCCGACGCCGGGGAGCAGACGCGGGCGCGCACCAACGCCCATCTCGAGGCGGCGGCCAACTCCAGCAACCTCGTTGTGCGGTCGCTCGCCCGGGGCGACCTGTCGCTCGAGGCCCCCACCGAGCTGGAGAACCACCTCCTCGACACGTTGGAACTGAACCCGCAGATCGCCGGTCTCTTCGCGGCCGACCGGGCGGGCAACTTCGTCTACGTCAGTCGGTCCGAGGAAAGAGCCGGATCGACCTACCGAACCAAGATCATTCACGCCCGGCCCGAGCGGTCGACCACGCTGCGTTTTCGCGCCGCCGACCGCACCCGGATCGGCGCCGACGAGGATGATCCGGCCGACACCTACGACCCGCGCGAGCGCCCCTGGTACGCAGGCGCCATGGCCGCCGGCGGAACCACGGCGTGGACCGAGCCGTACGTGTTCTTCTCCTCGGGCGAGCCGGGTATCACCGTGTCGACCGCCGTGCTTCCGGGCGCCGGAAACGATCCCAGCCCGGACTACGTCGTCGGTGTCGATATCGGGCTCTCGGCTCTTTCGGAGTTTCTGCGTGGACTCCAGCTTGGCGACGGGGGCAACGCCGCCATCCTGAGCGCCGAGGGGAACCTGATCGCGCTCGCGGACCCCTCGATGGGCGACGCGGCGGCGGGGGACACCCCGCCCAGCCTGGAAGCCCTGCCCGAGTCGCCGCTCACCGAAGTGGTTCGCGCGGGCCGCGTCGGCCAGTTCACCCTCGACGACGTCGGCTATCACAGCGCCGTCATCCCGTTGAACCAGCAGGGCGCCGACTGGGACCTCGTGGTCATCGCGGCCGACGATGCCAATCTGGGAGCGTTGCTCGACGCTCAGCGGCGGGACAACCGGTTCCTGGTCTTCTTCGGTCTGGCGTCGGCGCTGGCCATCCTGGGGGCGTTGCTCACCGCGAATCGGCGCCTGGCCTCGTCCGAGGACGAAGCCCGCACCGACCACCTGACCGGCGTGGTCAACCGGCGCGGGGTGATGGAGCATCTGAGTCGGCTCCTGAGCGAGGATCAACGCCGAGTCCCGACCGCGCTCGCCATCATCGACATCGATCGCTTCAAACGCATCAACGACAACCTGGGTCATCACGGGGGCGACGCCGTCATCACAACGGTCGCCCACCGCATCCAGGAGGTGGCGCGGGGCTACGGGCTCCTCGTGGGTCGACTCGGAGGCGATGAGTTCGTGGCCGTTGGCAACGGCTTGGAGGAAAGCGACGCGGTCGAAGCGGTCGAGGCCATGGTCGAGCGGGTGCAATCGGAGCCGATCGTGGCGACCGACAGCGCCACCGTGTCGGTGACGGTCACGTGCGGGTTGGCCTACGCCACCGAGACCCTCGAACGCGAAGACCTCCTGGGATACGCCGACGGGGCACTCTTCGACGCCAAGCGCGCCGGCCGCAACCGGGTCGCGACCGTTTCCTACCCCGGGCTCACGATCACGGCGTTGAACGAAGTGCCGACAACGGCGGACCACGACTGAACCGGACCGCATCCAGCGGGGGCTCGCCGTCGCTCGGTACCCTGCCAGCTATGGCAAAACCCGTCATGGTGTTCGACCTCGGCAACGTCTTGGTGACCTGGGATCGGCGTCTCCTCTACGAGCAGCTCATCGACGATCCCGCGGAGCTGGACCGGTTCCTCGACGAGGTGCTGACGCTCGAGGAAAACGCCGTGCTCGACCGGGGAACACCGCTACCCGAGATGACCGCCGCGCTCGCCGCTCGTCACCCCGAGCACGCCGAGCTGATCCGAGCGTTCGGCGAACGCTGGATCGAGACGATGGGCGATGTCCTCGAGGGGTCGGTGGCCATTCTCGAGGAGCTCCGGGCGAACGACTTCAGCCTCTATGCCCTGTCGAACTGGGGGGCTGACACCTTCACCCAGGTGCAGGAGCGCTACGACTGGCTGGGGTGGTTCGACGCGCTCGTGATTTCCGGGCGGGAGGGCGTCGTAAAGCCCGATCCCGAGATCTTTGCGCTGTTGTGCGATCGCCATTCACTGACCCCGGCGGACTGCGTCTTCATCGACGACTCCGCCGCCAACATCGCCACGGCCGACCGGTTGGGGTTCGACGCCATCTTGTTCACGTCGAGCGATCAGCTACGGGCCGACCTCGTCACCCGTGGCATCCTGGCGGGCTAGCGCTCGACCCGCTCGGCACCGACGCCTTCGTATCGGCTCATCGGCCGGCTCATCCGCAGTTGGTGCCAGCGGGGGTCGCGGCAGTGGGCGTGGAAGTGATTCGGGATCTGGCGCATCACCCGGTCGATCGTCCAACCGCCTTCGCCGAACCGGGCGTCGCCGACCTCGCTCAGCCGTCGCATCATGTGTTCGATGTCGGCTTCGGAGGGATCGGTGCCGTGGGGTTTCCAGACCACCATCGGAACCGAACAGACCTCGCAGTCCGCGATCCAGCACACATCGTCCTCGACGTACCAGTGGGTGTAGCGAGCGGCTTCGCACAGCTCGCAATCGGGGTCGAAGGGCACCGTGTCGTCCCGGAGGGCGTCGGGATCGGTCATGCGTTCAGCTCACAGATGCGGTCGGGACGGTCGAGCGTCGGTTGGCCAGGCTCGTCGAGGGTCACCGGTAGGAGGCAGTAGGTGAGGTCGCCGGCATCGTCGATGGCGAGGTAACCCACCGCGGAGTCCCGGTCGACGGGGTCGTCGTCGACCGGCCAGATGAAGTGGCCCAGGTTGTGAAACACGGGGCGCTGGTCGCGAGCGATCAGCGACTGGACACGGTGTGCTCCGTGGCCGAACACCGCGGTCGCGCCCGCCTCGATCAGTTCGGCGCCGAGGCGTTCGTCGGTGGCGAGGGGGGATCGAACGTCCTCGGTGCCCCAGTGGATGGATACGACGACGTGGTCGGCCTGAGTGCTGGCGGCCTCGACTGCGGCGAACATCTCGGCGCGGGGAGTTGCGTCCTCGTTGGATCGGTTGAGCGCAACCAGAGCGATCGTGCCGCCCTCGGTGTCGACGACGACGGGTTCGGGGCCGGGACCGACCACGATCAGCCCGCGTTCGGTCGCTTCGGCGATGGTCTCGGCGAGCGCGTCCGGGCCGAAGTCATCGATGTGGTCGTTGGCGATGCTGATCGCATCCACCCCGGCGGCGATCAGGTCGTCGAGGCCCTGGGGTCGGCAGCGGATGGAGAAGACGTCCGGGTTGACAGGTTCCCCGGACTCGGCGGCCGCGCACTCCAGGTTGGCCAGGGTCAGATCGTCGGCGCTGAACCGGCGGGTGAGCTCGTCCCCGACCGTGCCAAAGGCGTCGGGCACCTCGATGACTCCCGGTTGCGCCAGCGTGTCGCCGACCGCGTGGATGACGATGTTCACCCGTTTGTCGGGCAGGCCGCTCGGCTCCTCCGAGACCTTGTCGAACGATTCGGTGGGGCCGGCGGTGGGCGACGGCGTACCCGACTCACCCCCCGAGGAACAGGCGGCGAACACGAGGCTCATCATCAGTGCCGGTATGGTCGCCGCCCAGTGGCGGGGGAGTGGGGCGAGTCTTGGCAGGGCCATATCGCCCCCGAGGCTAGGAGATGGTGTGCTCAGCCCTGCGGCACCCCGACATACGTCGCCGTGTCCGCCCCCGTCGTATGCACGATGGCCACCACCCGGCCGCCGACGACCGCCATGGTGGAGGTTTCCTCGGGATCGAACGGGAGGGTCCCGGTCAACCGCCCGAAGGAAGCGCCGCGGTCGGCCGTCCACCACAGGTCGAGGTCGAAGTCCGACGTCGGCGCCATCACCAAATCGTCCACCGGGAATCTCGCGAGCTCCCGGCCGCCGACGGGGTCGACGACCACGAGATGTCCTCCGGGGGAAAAGAGGAACTGCTCGATCACGGTGTCGATGATCATCTCGTCTTCGCCGGTGGTTGCCACCACCCGCACGCCGGAGCGCTCGGCGAGCAGCAACTCGACGGCGACTCCGGTCTCGTCATCCACCGCGGTGGCCACCGGAATCTCCCGGTCGACGGTGGCGAGCAGTGCCCCGGTGTCGGCGCCGAACGTCCCAACGGCGTAGCCCGGAACCTCGCCTCGTTCCCGCCAGGTCGTCCCGTCGCTCGACGCCAGGACGAGGCCCTCACCCGGATCGATGACCACGAAGGTCCCGTGCGCCACCCAGGTCTGCGTCGCAAAGATCTCCGCGGCGACGCGACGCCAGCGCTCGCCATCGGTCGAATGCAGCAGCAGATCCTGGGACGTGAAGAGGAAGCCCTCGTCGTTGGCCAACAGCTGTGCTCCGAAGTCAACGGGATGGTCGATGGTCACGACCGGTCCGAACGTGCGCCCGCCATCGGCGGAGTGCACAACCCCGGCGCGCAGACCCGAATCCCGGGCCGGTGCAGGGAGATCGCCGGCCACCCCGTCGAAGACGACTGCGCCGTCGCGGTCTCGGCCGACATAGGTACCGTCGGTGCGCATCTCCCATTCCGCGACCTCGGCGGGCTCGTCGACGAAGTGCAGAAGCGAGACGGCGATCTCGTCGCCCCGGGTTGCGAGGCCGATGCTGCTGACGCCCTGGGTGACGCTCCAGTTCAGCTCGGTCGACGACAGGTCGTCGAACTCGTAGGCAGGCGACCAGTCGACGCCGTCGTTCGAGCGCCACAGCGTCACCTGGTTTCGCTTGCGCGCCACGGCGACGTAACCGGAGCCGAACCGCTCCATCCGCACCGTGGCCGAACCCCACTCCTCCGGTGCGGGACCGAGCTCCTCCCAGCGTTCTCCGTCGTTGGTGCGCCACATCGTCACCGCTCGACTCAGCCGGTCGCCGCCGGCGATGAGCATGCCCCCGTCGGGGGTTGCGGTCGTGGCAACCGGCTCGCCGATCTCCGCGGTCACCTCGGTCCAGACAAAGGCGATCTCGGCCGGGGATGCCGTTTCGCCCGCAAACCGGTCGACACCGTCGGAACGGGCGAGTCCCGAGGCGGCTGCCCCCACCAACGCGAGTGCGGCCACGCAACCCAACGCGGCGCCGAGTCGACGCGTGCGCCGGCGCCGGCGGCCCCGCCGACGGATGTGGTCGAGGTCGCCGTCGGGCACCCGAAGCCGATCGGCTTGGTTGCTCAGCGTTTCGTGGAACTGCTCTTCGGTGATCATTCGACGTACTCCAGGAGGGGGGCGAGCGTGTTGTGGGCGCGATGGAGGCGGCTCTTCACGGTGCCGAGCGCGATGTCGAGGGTCTCGGCGATCTGTTGGAGCGGGTAGTCGAGGTAATACCGCAGTACCACCACCGCCCGGTGGTCCTCCGACAGCTTTTGCAGCGCCTCGACAACTTCGGGGCTGCCGATCGGGTCGTCGAACACGGCGGCCGCGGTCACGACCACCTGGCGGCGGCGCAGACGGCTTCGGGCCCAGTTCAGCCCCACCCGGTACACCCAGCCTCCCGGGTTGGCGTAGCCGCTGATCTTCTTCCACCGCTCGAACGCGCGCACCATCGCCTCGTCGGTCGCCTCCGCCGCGAGGTGGACATCGCCAACCGTCAGGGCCAGGGCGCGCACGATCCGGTCGCGATGAGAGGAGTAGAAGTCGTCGAACTCGGGTCTGGGGTCGTCGCGCCCGCGGTCATTCATCGGTGGTGCACGAACGAGGACCCCGAAAGGTTCCGCGATCGGGGCAGATTTTTTCGCCCGGAGCGGGCTAGCGCGGGTTCGGGGTTACAACCCACACGCCGGTTCGCCGTCGAAGAATCCGTCGCCGAATCCGTCGGTGCGTTCGAACAGGGTGGCATCCTCACGCGGCGACCGGAAGCGCAGCATGACGGCCAGCGCTTCGTCGAGGTCGCCGGCCGACAGTTCGAGGAACAGCGGTTCGCCGTCGGCCGCGGTGTCGATCTGCAGGTTGCCGTCGTACACCGCCCGACTCCACACACCGGCGAGGCAGTGCCCGGAGATGTCGAGCTGGGCGCCGTCCCCGCGTGCGCCCTCGATATCGAGGATGGCGTTGCCGTATTCGCGGGCGAACAGCAGTGCGATGGCGAAGTCGCCGATATCGGCGTGCACCGCGGCGATCGTGTCGTAGTCGTACGAGATCGTGCCCGTCTCCGAGCAGTAGAAGATGGGTCCTCCCTCGTCCTGGCTCACCCCTGGGCACGACGGGATGCCCCGATCGGTCGACCGGTATTCGTCGAGCCCGAGCTGGGCTTCGCCGAAGGCTTGTTCGAGCTCCGGACCCCAGAAGGCGTTCAGGCCGGCGACGACGACGTCGATCGAGTCGTCCAACGGCAGATTCCCACCGGTGTCAGAGTCGTCGGCGGTGAACTCCAGCGGCGTGATGCGGGGGCTATCGGTATTCAGTTCGTAGTTGGCGCAGACGGTGGGACCCTGTTGGATGCCGTCTTCGAACGCTCGGATGCGGTCGAAGCCGCTGCCGTGGGCGCCCTGGGCGAGGGGATCGGTTCCCGGCGGGTCTCGCAGGAGGAGGAAACCAGCTACGGATCCGTCGAGCTCGGCGTTGCTGAACGGACCGACCGTTTCGCTCTCGCCGTTCTGCACCGACTGTACCCACGCACCGGCGAGGCAGTCGGCCTGTAGTTCCTTCAAAATGGTCGGACCGCCAACGCCGGCTTTGGTCTGCACGGCGTGGCCCCACTCGTGGGCGAGGACGACCAACGGGGCCGCCCGACCGAAATTCACCGTGAGCTTCGGGATCAGGTAGCGGGCGTCCCAGGTGATGTAGTCCTCCGGCGGGCAGTAGATGGCGTTGTTGCGCAGGATGTCGTTGGGTAGCGGTTGGCCACACGAGATGCGTTGATTTCCGTCGGGATCGAACGCAAAGGCGCTGCTGGGCGGGTCGTAGGGCCGGCCCCAGACGTCTTCGTACACCGCGGCCCAGTAGTCGTTGACGTCGGTGACGCCGGTGCTCATCGCATCGTCCATCGCCTGGCGTTCGGCGGCCGGCATCTCGTCGCGGTTGATCGGCTGGGTCTGGACGAGGTCGGTGCGGGGGCCGACGCCACCGCCACCGCCGCCACCCGTTCCGCCGCCACCGCCGACGTCGAGACCGCCACCGCACTGGGCGAGCAGAAAGAACCCGATCACCACGACGACGAGGATGAGCATGCCGCGTGGCCCACAACCGCGGGCGAGCGCCGGAGCGGCGCCGGCAAGGCCGCCTCCGAGCCCTCCTCCGAGCCCTCCGCCCAGTCCACCACCGCCGCCGAATCCACCCCGGCCACCACCGCCGCCGAATCCACCCCGGCTGCCGCCGGACCTCGGGGCGCGTGAACCGCCACCGCTTCGACGGGAACCTCTACGTACTCTCATGGGGAAATTGCCTTTGGTTTTCTGTCGCGCCGCGTGCGCGTTGACGGGGGGAGCGGACTTTGCCGCGGCCAAAGGTTACTGGAATCCTGCGCCGGAGCCCCACGAGCGTTCATATGAGCGCTCGGGCCCGGTGGCTTGCGAGGCCCGGTCTTCCGCGGGACGTACCGCTAGGCGCTGAGCTGATCGAGCTGAAGTGCACCGCTGGCGACGAGGCCGCCCAGGTCAGCCGGGGGCGCCGGGCGGAACAGACCAAAGCCCTGACCGCGGACGCAACCCAACCCAACCAGGTAGTCGCGTTGTTGGGCGGTCTCGATTCCCTCGGCGACAACCTCGAGGTCGAGCGCGGCGGCCATATCGATGATCGACCGCACGATCGCTTCGTCGTCGCGATCGGTGCCCAGGCCCCGCACGAACGCCTGGTCGATCTTCAACACGTCGACCGGAAAGCGCTTGAGGTAGGCGAGCGAGCTGAAGCCGGTGCCGAAGTCGTCGATGGCGAGGCGGACGCCGAGTGCTTTCAGCCGTCGCAGCAGGGTCATCGACTCACCCACGTCGGTCATCAGGGCGGTCTCGGTGATCTCGAGACACAGCAGGCCCGGGTCGATGTCGTGGGCGGTGAGCGCCGACCGAACCTCGGATACGAACTCGCGGCGTTCGAGCTGACGGGGGGAGACGTTGACCCGGCAGGTCAGCGGCTCGGCTCGACCCTGATTCCAGGCGGCGGCCTGAATGCAGACCTGCTCGAATACGAACCGGCCGAGGTCGACGATGAGACCGGTGTGCTCGGCGACGCCGATGAACGCCCCGGCGGTGAGAATGCCGAGTTCGGGGTGCGGCCACCGGACGAGCCCCTCAACCCCGAGCAACCGTCCGGTCTCGAGATCGACCTCCGGTTGGTAGTGCACCGCGAGCTGACGGGTTTCGACGGCGGCGCGCAGGTCGGCCTCGGTGCGCAGCCTGGTCGCCAGGGCATCGCGTTGGCGTTGGTCGAAGATCTCGAATCGGTTGCGGCCTTTGGCCTTGGCGATGTACATCGCCGCGTCGGCGTGCCGTACGAGGTCCTCGACGTCGACGTTTCCCTCGGTCGGCGTGGCGATGCCGACGCTGGCCGTCGTGGCGACCCGGTTCTGGCCGATGTCGATGGGCTGGGCGATCAGTTCGAGGAGTCGAGCGGCGACCACACTCGCCTCAGCGGTAGTAACCGGACCGCGCAGCATCACGATGAACTCGTCACCGCCGAGCCGGGCGGCGACGTCTCCGGGGCGGATGGCGAACCGCAGTCGGTCGGCGATGGTGCGCAGAATCTCGTCGCCGGCGGAATGACCGAGGGAATCATTGGCGATCTTGAATCGGTCCAGGTCCACCATGAGGACGGCTACCGGCTGGTCGGTGCAGGCCGTGAGCGCACTGATGAACGCCGTGCGGTTGGCGAGACCGGTGAGGTCGTCGTGGCTGGCGCGAAATTCGAGCTGCTCCACGGCCTTTCGAGCCTCGGTGATGTCCTCCACGTGGCTGAGGACGATAGCGGTGCCGTCGGGGGCGCTCTGGATCGGCACCGACCGGATGCGACCCCAGACGGGTGAACCGTCGGGCCGCAGGTATTTGAGCTCCCGGGTCGAGTGCTCGGCGAGACGCGGGTCGCCGTCGGACTCCGCAGCCTGCTGCGTTCCGGGTTCCCCGGGAGCGACGACGGCCGATCTCGGGGTGCCGATCAGCTCGCTTTCGGTGCGGCCGACCAGCTGTTCGTACGCCGGGTTGCAGGCCAACAGCCGGCCGGTTTGGGAGCGGAGCGTGATGCCCACCGGTGCGTGCTCGAACGCCGCCGCGAACTGTTCTTCGGCGCTGACCCGGGCCGACAGCTGCACGAGGAGCGACGCCAGCGCTTCCAGCGTGCTGGCCTCCTCGTCGGCCCAGGGCTGCTGGTCACGACGCTGAAATCCAACCAGGGTGTGGCTGACGCCGGTGGCGCCGATGACCGGCACGTACATCGACACCGCATCACGGCCGCCGACCGCCGTCGTGAGGGGCATGGCATCGGCGGCGAAGGTGCGAGCGATCGTCACGTCGAGACGGGTGAGGTGCTCCAGAGCCGGCGAGGAATCGATGCCGACCGGGTGGACGGAGTCGACCTCGAGGGCCGGCCAGGTGCTGGCGAGTCGGCAGTGGCGGCGGTCGTGGTCGATGTCCCAGATGCTCGCCCGGTCGACGCCGAGCACCTCGGTCAGGCGCCGCAGGGCGCCGGTTGTCGTGGTGGCCATGTCGGCCGTGGTCGCCTGGAGGAATCGGGTCGCGATGGAGCGCACCAGGTCCTCGAGGTCGAGTCGGCGCAGCAGGCGATCCTCGGCCTCCACCCGGGTGTGGCACTGCGCGACGAGCGAGATCACCGATTGGATCAGGTCGAGCTCGGCATCGCTCCACTCGTCGTGGTCGGAGTCCTCCATGACCAGCGACATCACCTGACGACCCTTGGACACCGCGGGCGCCAAGATGATGGCGGTCCCGACGAAGTGGGTCGACAGGTCCGGGCTCACCCGGGCCATCGGTATTCGGATCGGCTCGACGATCTGCTGAAGGCTGGCGATCGTGTCGAAGGTGTCGGGTTCGAGGACGTGAAGCTCCGGTGGCGTGCGCTTTGCCCCGTCGATGACCCATTCCGCCAGCAGGCGGGAGGGACCGGCGGTTTGCTCGGTGCGCCAGATCTGGGCCCGGCGCGCCCGCAGCTGGGTGCCGAGTTGCTCGAGCAGGCGTTCGAGGCCGGCGATATAGGTCTCGCCGGTCAGCTCGTTGACCTGACCGGCGACCTCGTTGAGCAGTCGGTGCAGGTCGAGACGCCGGGTGAGTTGGCTTTGTAGCCGAGCCCGTTCGTCGTCGATACCGATCGGTCGCGCGGGGTCCCGATCGGCCGCCGGGTCTGCGGATCGGTCGGCCGATGGTTGAGGAGCTCCATCGACGCGGGGGTCGTTCATGAGGACTACTTCGACCGTGGCGCCTGCCGGCCTGAGCATGTTTGCGCTGGGATGGCGGCCCGGATCTCCGCCAGATAGCGGTATCGGGCAGAATCGCCCTATGGGAACCAATGATGCCGACGGCGAATCCGACGACCTGCCCGAGGGACTGCAACGCTACGAGGACGGGACCGTCGGGTGCTGGTGGTCGTCAACCGATGACGACTACCGCCGCTACCACGACCTCGAATGGGGCCAGCCGGTGGTGGACGATGTACGCCTTTTCGAAAAGGTCTGTCTGGAGGGTTTTCAGTCCGGGCTGTCGTGGTTGACCATCCTGCGCAAGCGGGAGAACTTTCGTGAGGCCTTCGCCGGGTTCGATCCGGAGGTGGTCGCCGGCTTCGGTTCGGCCGACGTGGACCGGCTGCTGGGCAACGCCGGGATCATCCGGCATCGAGGCAAGATCGAGGCGACCATCAACAACGCGGCACGGGCCCGGGAGTTGGCCGACGAATTCGGCACGTTGGCGGCGTACTTCTGGAGCTGGGAGCCCGGCCCCGACGTTCGGCCCGATCGGGCGGACTACGCGGCGATCGCCCCGTTGGCCATCACCGACGCCTCGACGGCGATGAGTAAGGACCTGAAGCGGCGGGGGTGGCGGTTCGTCGGCCCGACCACCGCCTACGCCTTCATGCAGGCGATGGGGCTCGTGAACGATCACCTCGACGGGTGTGCGGCCCGGGAGCGGGTGGAGGCGGCCCGAACCGCACTGGCCCGGCCTCAGCCGTCGCCCGCTGCCTGACACGCGAAACGGCCGACCGGAAACCGGTCGGCCGTCATCGAGTTCTGTGGCGGTTCGAGCGCCCGGTAGATCAGTTAACCGTTGCCGGCCCGATGACCACCTGGTTGCAGGTACCGGCGTAGGAGTCGCCCTGCTGGTTGACCTCCACCCGGGAAACCGAAACGTTGAACTGACCGCCGGCGCACAGGTCGCCGGTGCCGGGGCCGCCGAGCATGGTGTCGGTGCCGGAGCCGCCGTACACCCGGTCGTTGGCCGAGCCACCGTGCACGTAGTCGTCGCCGAGGCCACCGTCGACCCGGTCCGAGCCGCCTTCGCCGTCGATCGAATCGTTGCCGGGACCACCGGGCATCTGGTCGCTACCGGGGCCGCCGAGCATGGCGTCGTAGCCCGACCCTCCGATGATGAGGTCGTTGCCCTCGTTGCCGCGCAAGATGTTGCCGGCATCGGGGGTATTGGCGGCCTCCCAACCCAGCTCAAAGTTCTGGTATGGGGGACCGGAGTGGCCGGCGATGACATCGTCGCCTTCGCGACCGAAGATGCGATCGGCGCCGGGTCCGCCGGCGAGATAGTCGTTGCCGTTACCACCGATGATCTTGTCGTCGCCGGGACCACCGTCGATCGAGTCGGGTTGGGACCCGCCTCGAACGACATCGTTGCCCTCTTCCATGAAGAGGAAGTCGCCCGCAGCGCCACCGTTGGCGTTGTCGTCACCGATACCGCCGACGATGAAGTCCTTGCCCCGGGCGCCGTTCAGGCGGTCGTTGCCCTCATCGCCGTAGAGCCGGTCGTCGCCGTCCCAGCCGTTGATGATGTCGTTGCCTTCGCCGCCGCGGACGAGATCGTCGCCGGGACCGGCGCAGATCTTGTCGTTGCCGCCTTTGGCGAGGATCGTGTCGTCGCCGTCGAGGGCGAGGATGACGTCACGGCCTTCGGTGCCGTTGAGAAAGTCATCTCCAGATGTGCCGGTGATCGTTGGTACTTCCCCGCCGCAGAGAACCTGGGCTGAGGCCGCGTTGGTTACCAGCGAGCCGGACAGTAGTCCGGCCGCCAACGCGGGAAAGAGAAGTATGCGTCGACGTGTACTGATGATTGGTTCCTTCATCCTCGGGCCGGGGCGGATCGAGGCGTGTCAGACCCCTGGCGGATACTTCATGGCAGATCTCCAGCAATGGCGCTGGCAGTAGTTCAATGTACGTCAGTCATTGTTGAGGTACAAGCGGTAGCGAAAAATACCTCATGACGGATTTCCTCAGAAATCATCGCGCAGAGTGGTGTCGGAGGGGCGGACCCCACCAAAACGGCGCCAAATCGGCGCCGAAAAGGCGCCGACAGGGGCGGCGAAAGAGGCGGGAAACGGCGGGTGCGCCGACGGAAATCCGTCGGCGCACCCGGGTTGTTCGTTTTCGGCTTCGGATCAGATCGGGCCGAAGTCCGGCCGATCGTGTTGATCAGAGGTCGTGCGTCAGACCACGTTGGTGCGGCCCGGGAACTGGTGATCGCAGCTGGGGTCGTAGACGTCGCCGGCTTCGCCGGGGAGGATCACGGACTGGCTGATCAGGTAGTCGCCTCCGGCGCAGTCGTCGTCGACGCCGCCGTCGCCGGCCATCCAGTCGTTGCCGGCGCCACCGAAGATGTCATCGTTGTCGGCGCCGCCGCCGAGGCGGTCGTCGCCGTCATCGCCGTTGAGCGAGTCACGACCGTCGCCACCGGCGACGATGTCGTTGCCGGGGCCGGCCTCGATGAGGTCGTCACCGGCGAAGCCGATCAGCTGGTCCGGCCCGCTGCCACCGATGATGACGTCGTTGCCGGCGTTGCCGCGGATGATGTTGCCGTGGGTGTCGCTCGCGCTGGCCGCCACGTTGATGGAGAAGCGGTCACCGCTGGAGGGGAGCCGGACGCCGGTGAGGAAGTCGTTGCCGTCCTTGCCGAAGATCCGGTCGAGGCCCTGGCCGCCGACCACGGTGTCGTTGCCGTTGCCGGCGATCAACTTGTCGTTGCCGTCGCCACCGTCGACGAAGTCGTCCTGGGAGCCGGCTCGCACGACGTCGTTGCCGGCGCCGGCATCGATGCTGTCGCCCGCAGCGCCGGCGTTGATCTTGTCGTCGCCGTCGCCGCCGAGGATGACGTCCTTGCCCTTCGCGCCGTTCAGGCGGTCGTTGCCGTCGCCGCCTTCGAGGCGATCGGCACCGTCCCAGCCGTTGACGATGTCGTTGCCGTCACCGCCGCGTCCGACGTCGTCGCCGGGGCCGAGGCAGATCCGGTCGTCGCCGCCGAGGCCGTTGACGATGTCGTTGCCCTCGAGGGCGAGGATCACGTCGGGGCCGTTGGTCCCGGTGATGTTGTCGTTGCCCGAGGTGCCGACAATCGTGGGCACCTGGCCGGCGCAAAGCACCTGGGCGGTTGCAGGGGAGGCGCTGATGCCGAGGCCGGCTGCGAGTACCGCAACTCCTGCCAACGGTCCGAACGCACGCTTTTTCGTAAACATTTTCTGGCTCTCTCCGAGGTAGTGGTATGGCCCGCTCTGGGTGGGTTACCCAATCCGACGCAGAGGCTCGAAGATCGGTTCGAAAATTCTGCTGACCAGTCGTCAGATTGGCATGTGGGCCGGTTTTGCGAAAGTAAGAACGTCCGTTTGACCTACTTCGTTGCCTACCTCGAGGGGCCGGCGTCGGCGCGATGCGGGGATTGCGCCGGGCCTGTGGGATCGCGTTCGCGCGGCGAGGCGACCACCCACCGCGCGAATGGTCCCCCGATTGCCGGTTCCCGTGGGACAGACTGAGAGCCCATGGCACCGGCGACCTCCCCCCAAACGACCTCGGCGCGCCCCGATTCGGGCGCGACTCGTCAGCCGACCCGCTACGGGCGCGCCGGCAAACGCCTGGTCGACATCGTTTGTTCGGCGGTTCTGTTGCTCCTCGGATTTCCGATCGCCGGCTGGGTGGGGGTCGGTCTGCTGCTCTCGGTCGGGCGCCCGACGCTCGAACGGCATTTCCGGGTGGGGCGCAACGGTCGACCGATCGAGGTCATGCGGCTCCGTACGGTGTCGCGCGATCGGTTGCTCGATCTCACCGACGACGGCAGCCCGGAGTACTTCATCGATGAGTGGCGCACGTCGTTCTCCGCGGTGGTCGCTCGTCACGGGCTCCACCGTTTCCCGCAGTTGTGGCACGTGTTGCGCGGTCAGATGAGCCTCGTCGGGCCGCGTCCGGCACTCTGGGTCGAGGTGGTGGGCGCCGGCGTTCTCGATCATCCCCGCCATGCCGTCCGGCCCGGAATAATCGGGCCGGGCCGTGAAGCCGCGACCGAGGGGCGCTCGCGCTTGTCCGCCGGTCTCGCCGCCGACGCCGCGTACGTTGAACACATCTCGTTGCGTGGCGATGTACGGATCGTGCGCCAGGCGTGGCGGTCGCGTCGCGGTCGCGCATCGGCGGTCGAGGCGGGGGTGACGCGCCGTTCAGTGCAGGGCCGTTCAGTGCAGGGCCGTTCAGTACAGGGCCGTTCAGTACAGGGTGGTTCGGTGCCGGGCGAAGATTCGGTTGAGGCATCGCCGTGATTGGTTTCGACGACCTCCTCGGGCTCACCCGCCGGGCCCTCGGGCTCGTCCACGGCATCCGGGCGGCGACGCTGGTCGTGTTGGTGATCGACGTCGTGGGCGCGGTGCTCGGTGCGGTCGGGTTGGTCCTGCTCGGTGCCCCGGCGGTGGTGGCGGTTTTCGTCCTGGGTATCGGTGCCGTGCTCGGCTTCTTGTTGTGGCGGTTCCGTTCGTCGCTCGCCCCGGCACTCGAGATACCGGAACTGTTGCGCGACCTGCCCCAGGATCTGGCCGATGTGGCCGACGAGATCGGCGATGTGGCCACCGCGACCCGACGGGGAGGCTCCTTCTTCGGGTTGGCGGGTTCGGCCCGCGACGTGTGGCGCGAGATCGACGATCTGCAGGACGCTGACGTGGTGCAGGTCTTCGATCGGGCTGCGGCACTGCGGCCGAGCCGGCTGACCTTTGGCGCGATCCTGGCCGGCTGCGCGTTGGGCATGCTCGCCGCCGGCGCCCTGTTGCTGGTGATGGGCCTGGCCTTCGGCTGAGCCCTGCGCGCCAGAGCCTTGCACTCTTCAACCTTGCACTCTAGAGCCTTGCACGGTCACTAACTTTCCGTTAGTTTCAGTACACTTCACAGTCGGCTTGCGTGCCGGTAAATACTGTGCCGACACCCGCTTCCCCCAACGTTTGGCTTCGGCCCCCTCCGGGCCATGGGAGCTGTCCGTGGGTTCTCCTGCGTCCACCACCTCGTTCAGCGCACTCGTCGAAGGCTCATCCACAAGCGGTGACGCACTGCGCCGGCTGGCCACCGACAGTGCGGGGCGAGCGTTCGAGTGCCACCAGCTGGCGGCGGAATTCGAAGCGTTGCGCGCCGACACGGAGGCGTCGCTCCGTGGCCTCGGGGCTTTGCATCAGCCCACCGTGTGGGCCTCCGTCGCGGCCACCGTGAGTCGATATCGACTGCAGACCGACGAGGGCACCGTTCGCTTCGCGGCGTCCCGAATGGGAGCTCTGGTGACCCGACTGCGCGGCGAGGCGCTCCGGCAGGAACTGCTGGCGGCGGACTACCGCCGCGCGGCGGATCACGCGGATGAGTGGCCGGAACGGGAGGCGCGGTGACGGTCGACATCCGCCTCGATCTGGTCGGCGCCACCGAGCTGCTGACGGCCTACGCCGTGGCGCTCGGACGGCTGTACAACCTCGCGGGGCGAACGACGCTGGCGGAGGCTCGGGCGACCGACCTGGTTGGACCCTCCCCGTCCACCGCCGCGGCACCGCTGCGACTGGCCGCCGAATCGGTGCAGCGGTCCCGGCACGACTTCGCCTGGAGGTACGAGTGGGTGGCCGCGGAGTTCGGTCGCGGCGTGACCGGTGTGGTCCACACGCACATCCCGGTGCGTGACCCCGCCCTCGCGGGTTCGACGATCGCGGATCTCATCGCCGCCGTCGCATCCGGCACCCCCGCCCAGCGCTACGCCGCCCTCGTCGAGCTGGTGGCCCGCTCGGCGGTGAACCCCGGAATCGCCGGGATGGTGGTCGACCGCCTCGGGTCCGCCATCGTCCGCGATGTGCTCGCCGATGCCCGCGCGGCCATCGCGGGTCCCGGGCGCGGACTCGCCGCCCGCACCACCACGCCGGTCGACCCCGCCGACGATGCCGACCCCATGGCGATCGTCGCCGCCCTGGCCCGGCTGCTCGGGGCCGCCAGCCGTTCCCCATCCGGTCGTGGCGTACTCGACGACCTCATCGACACCGCCGATGACCCCGCCCGAGTCGCCGACCTGATCCTCGTGGTCGCCGTCGGCAGGTTTGATCCGGCGTTCCTGGCCGCCGCGGTGTCCGCCGTGGTGCACAGTGACGACGCCACGTTGACGCTCGCCGCGACGTGGTTGCCCGGGCCCAACGGGGACCCGGGCGGGATCACCGACCCGATCACCGTCGCCCTCGCCGCCCTCGCCGACAACCCGGCCGCCGCCCGCATCTTCTTTGCCGACCCGACTGCGGTGGCCGCGCTCGACGGGCCGCGCCCGCTCGACACCGTCGTCCGCATCGATGGGCGGTGGGTCTACCTCGGTGATCCCGACGCGCTGTTCGCGGCGCGCAATCGGGCCCGGGCCGCGGCGCTGCGCGCCGGACTGGACCACCCCGACGGCGCCGATGCGCCGGTCAGCTGGGTGGCGGCGGTGATCCACGCCGTCGGCCAACTCGGCTGGACCTCCGCGGCCGACGCCCGGGCGATCGGCGACTTCGTGGTCGCTCACTGGGCGGCGCTCACCGGATCGGCTATTTCTCCCGCCGCGGTGGCCGCGGCGATCGCTGTGGTCGGCGCTCACGCGGCCCCGTTCGACGCGCTGCTGGGAGCGCTCGGGGCGAAAGCGGCCGCGGACTTCCTCGCCGCCCTCACCGCACTGGTCGACGGCGGCGTCGATGCCGATGCGCTACTGGCCCTGGCGCCGGTGCTGAATCGGATCGACCGTATGCTCGCCGCGATCGTCTCGGCGATCGATCAGCTCGGCGGGGTACCCGCCGACCTCTCGACCGTGCAGGCGATCACCTCGTTCATCACCCGGGCCCTGTTCGTGGTGTTGTCCGCGGCCGCCCCTCCGGCGTCGGCTGCCGCCAAGGCTGCGCTCAGCCTGGCGTCCGGCGCCGCGTCGGCGATCGTGAAGCAGTTGTTTCGCTCAGTCGATGGCGGTCCACCGGCCGAAAATCCGACCGTCAACTCGCTGTTCCGGGCCCTCTTTGGGGCACCGATCGAATCACCCGACGATGGGGTCGCGCTGCCCAATCCCTTCCAGGTCGACCTGGTCGATCAGCTGCTCGCCGCCCACCCCGACTGGATCGACGATCTTCCCGCGCCGCCGGGGACCGCCATGGTTCGGGGCGGGCGGATCGTTGTTCCCCCCGCCGACGCCCCCCTGGCGGACCGCCAGGCTTTCGCGCAGTGGTGGCAGGTTGCCGTGGGCCCCACCACCCGGCTGGGTCAGGCCTTCGCGGCCATCATGCGCCAGTTCCTGGTGTCGGGCTGAGCGGACTTCGTATTCCCCCACGTGCTTTCCCCTGCCACTTCTCCCGACCGAAGCGCCGCCATCGGGCGGCGATGACCAATGAAAGCGTGAACATGTCCGACCTCCTGACCATGAACAAGGCCCAGATGTCCACTCTGGCCTCCACCTTCGAGACGCAATCGGCGGTGGTGACCGAACTGATGCGGCTGATCAACCAGGGCCTCGACACGACCGAATGGCAAGGGGCGCGATCGCGCCAGTTTCGCCAGATGTGGATCGAGCAGTTCCAGCCCAACCTGGTGTTATTGCGCGATTCGCTGGCCCAAAACTCCACCTTCCTGAACGCCGAGTTGGCGAACGCGGTGCGGGTGATGGACCAGCTGGCCGCCTCATAGTGCGGGTGCAGGTCGACCGCGGCGGGGTGAGGTACCGGATGGATGTCACCGTCCGGGCCAGCGCCGCGACCGCGGGCGATCTTGCGCGCGCCGTCGGGTTGGGCGGTCGCTGCCGCATCGACGGCCAGGCCGTCGATTCGACCGTCGCGGTCGACGACCTGATCCTGCGTGAGGGCACCCTGATCAGCGCCGCCGCGGACCGCGACCCGGCCGTGCCGGCCGAGCGGGCCGGCCTCGTCGCCGTCGACTCCGGGCTGAGCGCCGGGCAGCGGCTGGAGCTCCCGATCGGCGTGTGGTGCGTGATCGGTCGTAGTCCGCAGTGCGACATCGTGCTTCGCGACCCGGCGGTCTCGTGGCGCCATATGCGCCTTCGTTGCATCGACGAGGGGTTCGAGTTCGACGACCTTGGAGGCCGGAACGGCACGGTCCTCGACGGCGAGCCGTTCGTCGGTCGCCGTATCGCCGCGATCGGCGAATCGGGAACGACCATCGTCGTCGGGAGTACCCGGGTGCGGCTGAGCGGCGTCGGGCGTTGCGCAGTTGAAGTTCCGTATGCGGCCGCACCCACCGGGCTGGTGGAGCATCATCGGCCGCCACGCTTGGCCGGTCCTCCCGACCCTGAACCCGTGCCGCCACCACCGCCGTTGGAGACCGCCCCGCCCGCGGTTGCGTTCAGTTGGGTGTCGTTGCTCGGCCCGCTCGCCCTGGCCGTTCCCATGGCCGTGCTGTTCGACCCCCGCTTCGCCCTCTTCGCGTTGCTCAGCCCCGTCATGGTGATCGGTACCTGGTGTGAGGGCCGCCGCCGTTCCCGCCGCCATCGACGTAGACGACGCGCCCAGATCGCAGCTGGGGTAGCCGGGTTACATACGGAGCTCACCCGGTTCGATGCCGCCGTTGATGCGGTGGTGACGTTTCGCCATCCGGGTATGGCCGAGATCGTTCGGCGGGCCGCCGAGAGTCACCAACGGTTGTGGGAGCGGCGGATCGACGACGACCATGCCCTCGCCTTCGCGATAGGGGAGGGGGTCGACGCGAGACCTCCGGCGCTTGCCGCCGAGTTGGCCGACGACTACCGCGGGCGATGGTCGCAACTGCTGGCCGATCGAGCGACGCATCGGCCGATCGAGATCGACCTGCTGGCCGGTGAGTTCGTCGGCTTCGTCGGTGTTGGTGCCCGATCGTTGGTGCGGGCGGTGGTCGCCCAGCTCTGCGTTCATGTCGGACCCGCCGATCTCGCCCTGCGCGTGCTCGTCTCCGGCCAGCACGGAGCGGGGTGGCACTGGGCGGACTGGCTGCCCCACGCCCGCGATGCCCAAACCGGACACACGCTCGGCAACGTAGCGTTGTCCGGGTCGGCCGCCGCTCAGCTGGCGGCGGGCGACGAGCCCGACGAGCGATTGCGACTACTCGTGGTCGATGGGGCCGACCTCTGGCGCGGAAGGTCGGCTCCTGCGGCCCGGATGGCCGACGCGGGTGACTCCGTGAGCGGGCTCGTCGTGGCCGACGACCCGGCCGACCTACCCGCGCGGTGTCGCGCGATCGTGGCGGTGGACGGCAACGGGACGTTTCGCCTGGACCAGCCCGGCCGACCCGGGATCGTCGGGGCTGCGTGGGGAATGGATGGCACCGACGCCGAGTCCCTGGCCCGGGCGCTCGCCGGTCTCGACGACCCCGCGTTGCGCGTCGAGGGGGCGGGGTTGGCCCGGTCCGTCTCGTTCGCCGACGTGCTTGGCATCGCCCCCGGTGACGTGATGGGTGTCGCCGCTCGATGGGAGGCGAGCGCGATCGGCAATCGGTTCGTCGTGCCCGTGGGCCTCGATGGGCACGGGCCGCTGCCCATCGACCTCGTCGCCGACGGCCCGCACGCGCTGGTCGGGGGCACCACCGGTTCCGGAAAGAGCGAGCTCCTGCGGGCGCTCGTCGCCGGGTTGGCGGCCACGGTGGGGCCAGACCGGTTGGCCTTCGTTCTCATCGATTACAAGGGCGGAAGCGCCTTCGATCGCTGCGAAGAACTGCCCCACGTGGTCGATGTGATCACCGATCTCGATCCGGCTCTGGCCGAGCGGGCGCTTCAGGCCATGGAGGCCGAACTCGAACGCCGCGAGCGGGTATTGCGCGCCGCCGGGGTCGACGACATCGCACGGGTTCGCGTCGGTGAGAAGCCGCCGCTGCCGCGTCTGCTGTTGGTGATCGACGAGTTCGCGACCCTGGCGACGGAGCTGCCGGAGTTCCTCGATGCGCTGATCGCCATCGCCCAGCGTGGTCGCAGCCTTGGCGTGCATCTCGTGCTGGCGACCCAACGACCCGGCGGCGTGGTTCGCGCGGACATCCGTACAAACACGAACATCCGCATCGGGCTTCGCATGCTCGATGACGCCGATTCGCGCGAGGTGCTCGACGTGGGTGACGCCGCGGCCATCTCGCGGTCGGTGCCCGGTCGGGCGCTCGTGCGACTGGGGCAGGGTGAGCTTCACGCCTTTCAGTCCGTCTTCGCATCGGCTGCGGCGCGCCGGTGTGGCGAGGTCGCGCCCGTGGCTGCGACCCCATGGATTCGCGATCGCCGGGAGGCGACCTCGGCCGACGAGGGCGGCGCCTCTGACCTCGATGTTCTGGTCGCTGCGGTCGGCGCTGCGGCGGTAGCGACCGGCGTGGCCGCGGTCGCGCCGCCGTGGGCGCCGCCGCTTCCCGAATGGCTCGACCGGACCGATGCGCTGGCTCGGGCCGGTGGGGCCCGGTCGGGTAGCGGTGCGAAACCGCGCGCGCCCATCGTCGGATTGTCCGATCATCCGCGGCGGTTGGCGCAGGAGCTCTTGTGCTGGTCGCCCGCCGACGGGACGGCAGTCGTATTCGGGTCGGCGCGAGTCGGTGTTTCATCGACCCTCCGGGCCCTCGCGCTCGCCGCCCTGGAAGACCCGCGGGTCGCCCTGTACGGCATCGCTCCGGCCGATGGCCCCCTGCGGGAACTGGCCGACGTCGCCGGGGTTGGTTCGGTCGCCGGTCGAGGCGATGACGAGCGCCAACACCGCACGCTGGACCACGTCGAGCGTTGTCTCCGGCAGCGAAGCGGCTCAGCCGGGTGCCGAGTTGACGGCCCGGTGGTGCTGGTCATCGACGATCTGGACGGATGGCTCCGAGCGATGGATGAGAGGACGATGCACGCCGTGCGGCTGAAACTCGAACGCCTCGTCCACGACGGCCCGACCGTCGGGGTCACGGTCATCCTCGGCTGTCGCCGTCCCGACCTCGTCACGAGCCGACTGGCCTCCGGGGCCGCCATGCGCCTCGTGCATGCTCTAGTCGACGACGCGGACTACCCGGCGTTGGGGTTGCGGGCTCCCGCATCCTCGCCGCCGGCCGGGCGGGCGTACTGGATCGAAGGGGCGGTCGACGTCCAGGTCCTCGCTCCGGCGGCGGTGACGGCCCCCCGAAACGATGGTCGAGTGGATCCAATCCGGGTGCTCGGCGATAACCTGCGGATCGAGGACCTCGCGGGACAAGCCCGGGCCGAGGGGGATGAGGTGGCGGTGGTCGTCGGCGCTCGCGTCGATGATTTGGATGACGCCTGGCTGCGGCTTGAGCGGGGATCGGCTGCGGTCATCGCCGGACCGCCGGGCAGCGGTCGGACCGCGGCGTTGGCGTTGATCGCCCACCAGTTGGTCGGCGTAGCGCCCACCGTGGTGTTCGGCCCGGACCGTCCCGCCGAGTTCCCCGATACCAGCGCCCGACTCCTCGCGTTGGAGGACGTCATCGACGTCCTGGCCGAACCGGTGGTGGTGCTG
Organism: uncultured Acidimicrobiales bacterium; assembly: GCA_938041035.1. GTDB lineage: Bacteria > Actinomycetota > Acidimicrobiia > Acidimicrobiales > SHLQ01 > CALHYX01. The sequence goes on from CALHYX010000032.1 coordinate 84,387, forward strand.
GTCGACCGGGCCGACGAACTCGATGATCCGCTCGGCGACCTGGCCCGGGCCCTGGGGCGCCCCGGGAACCGGGCGATCGTGATCGGGGCGGTCCGAACCGACCGCTACCGGATGGCCTTCGGCCACTGGAGCCAGGAACTGCGGGTTGCCCGAAGCGGCGTGATCCTGCGGCCGGAGCCGATCGACAACGACCTATTGGGTTGTGAGCTGCGCGTTACCGGGTTGCGCTCGCGGCCCGGGCGCGCCGTGTTGGTCCACGGCGGCGACGGCGTCGTCGTGCAGATCGCCCGACGGGGTTCGACCGCGTGACCGGCCCCGCGCGGAACTACCTACCAGGAGGCGGCGATGTACTGGGTCTCGCAGAACTCGTACACGCCCTCGCTGGCGCCCTCGCGGCCGAGCCCGGACTGCTTCATCCCGCCGAACGGAGCGGCCGGGTCCGACATCGCTCCCCGGTTGAGGCCGACCATGCCCGATTCCAGTCGTTCGCTCACGTGGAGCCCGCGGCCGAGATCGCGGGTGTAGACGTAGGCGGCGAGTCCCATCTCGGTGTCGTTGGCGGCGGCGATCATGGCGTCGGTGTCGGTGAAGGGAATGACCGGCGCGACGGGCCCAAAGATCTCCGACCGGGTGATGGCGGCGTCCGCAGTCACGTTGGCGAGCACGGTCGGCTCGTAGAAGAACCCGGGACCGTCGATCGGCGAGCCGCCGAGCGTGGTTGCGGCGCCGGATTCGGCGGCGGACTGCACCAGGCGGTGGATCTTCTCGATTGCCGCGGCGTTGATCATCGGGCCGCAGTCGACCCCCTCGGTCAGGCCACCGCCCACGGTGAGCGCTCCCATCGCGTCGCCGAGCTTGGCGGTGAACTCCTCGGCGACGCCGCCTTCGACGAAGAAGCGATTGGCGGCCGTGCAGGTCTGGGCCGAGTGGCGCATCTTGGCCACCATCGCGCCCTCGACCGCCGCGTCGATGTCGGCGTCGTCGAACACGATGAACGGAGCGTTGCCGCCCAGCTCCATTCCGACCTTCAGCACCCGGTCGGCGGAGCGGCGCAGCAGCTTGCGTCCGGTCTCGGTCGAACCGGTGAACGACACCATCCGAACGGCGGGATGGTCGACGGCGGCATCGAACCACGCGCCCGGGTCGGTGGTGGGGACCACGTTGACGACGCCGGGTGGGACCCCGGCCTCCTCCAGAAGTTCGGCGACTCGCAGCGCGGTGAGCGGCGTGTCTTCGGCCGGTTTGATCACCACCGCGTTTCCGGCGGCCAGGGCGGGCGCGACCTTGCGGGTGATCATCGCCGCAGGGAAGTTCCACGGGGTCACGACGACCACCACCCCGACGGGTGGGTGGCGCACGAGGATCTTGTTGGCGCCGCTGGGCGCATCGCTGATCGTGCCGTGAATCCGGACGGCCTCCTCGGCGTTCCAGCGGAAGAACTCGGCGGCGTAGGTGATCTCGCCTCGGGCGTCGGCGAGGGGCTTGCCGTTTTCGGACGTAATCAGTTCGGCGAGTTCGTCGCCGTGGTCGACCAGGGTTTGCCAGCATGCTCGCAGCACCTCGGCCCGGGCTCGGGGCGCGGCGGCCGCCCAGCGCTTTTGCGCCTCGGCCGCGACCGAACAGGCCTCTACGGCGTCGGCGGGCGAGCCGGCGGCCACCTCGGCGATCCGTTCGCCGGTGGCGGGGTCGAGCACGGGTAAAACGGCGTCGCCGTCGCGCCACGCGCCGCCGATGAGCATCTGGGTTGGCATGGATGTCCCTTGTCTGGCGCTAGAGAAACAGAGTTCTACCGAAGCTGGTAGCTGGCGGTGGTGCAGCCCACCGCGAAGATCGGAATCGGAGTGTAGAAGTGCACCGTGCCCGCGGCACCCCCCGCCGCCGCGCTCACGCTGATGAAGGTCCGAATCTCAAAGCCGCCCTGGCCGGCGTCGGCGTACACGGTTGTGTCGTCGTAGGCCAACAGTTGGGCCTTGTCGTTGCGGCACCATCGATCCAGAAAGTCGCGGTCCCACGCCTCGTTGATCTTCCCGGAGTCCGGGGTGGCCGGCCAGTGCGAGATTCCTCCGGTGCCGACGAGGGCAACCTTTTCGGGAACGGCGTCGGCGGCCCGGCGCAGGGCCTCGCCGAGAGCCCAGGCGCGCGGCAGCGGTGTCAACGGCGGGCCCTGACAGTTGATGTTCACCGGAATGACGGGGAGGTCGTAGTCCGGTGTGAGGAAACTGAGGGGGACGGCGATGCCGTGATCGAACTTCCATTCCTCGGCGTAGGCGACGTCGACGGTCTGCATGACCTCGGTGATGACCCGGAGCGACAGGTCCTTGTGCCCCGGCGCCCGAAAGTTGTCGATGCCGAGCCAGGTCGCGTCCTCGATGGGGCCGTCGTAGAAGTCGGCCATACCGATGGCGAAGCTCGGCATGTTGTTCATGAAGAAGTTGGCGAAATGCTCGGCGGCCACGACGATCAGGACCTCGGCGCCGCTTTGGCGGATCGCGTCACCCATGGCGTCGAAGGCGGCGTACAGACCGGCTCGGGCCACGGGGTCAGCCTGGTCGGCTCGGCCCCGGATACCGGGGGCGTGGGAGCAAACTCCGGCATAGACGAGGGGCATCGTTAGCGCACCCCTCGTCGGGGTTGGAGCGGCGCGTCGCCGTCGTCGCGATCGCGGGTTGGTTCTGCGCCGGAGGTCTGGCCCAGTTGCGCGGCGTGGGCGGTGGTGCCCTCGTAGCCGGTGACCGCATAGACGCCTTCGCGCACGGGGCCGTGGGTCGCGATGCCGTCGCGCATGCGTTGCAGGTAGTCCTGCCATTCGATGCCGTGGAGGGCGGCGAAGTGCATCAGGATCTGGCCGTTCACGCCGAGGTGGAACAGCTTGCCGATGTCGGGTTCGACGAGCGCGTCGGTTTCTTCGGCAGTCAGGTCGTAGGCGTCGAGCACGGACAACCGCTCGGCCAGGTACCGGGTCTGCAGGTCCTCGTCGCGGTTGAGTTCATACAGGAACTTCTGTACGTAGTAGAGGCTCACCGCGCGGCACTCAGGTCGGGGATGGTGTGATGGCCAAAGGCCACTGCGATGTTCTTGGTCTCCATGTAGAAGTCAAAGCTCCAGTCGCCGCCGTCGCGGCCGATACCGCTGCGTTTGGTGCCGCCGAAGGGGGTGGGGAGGTGCCGGACGTTCTGCGAGTTCACCCAGACCATGCCGGCTTCGAGTTGGGCGGCGACGCGGTGGGCCCGGCCGACATCGCGGGTCCACAGGTAGCCGGCGAGACCGTATTCGACGTCGTTGGCGATGGCGATCGCTTCGGCCTCGTCGTCGAAGGGGATGGCGGTGAGCGCCGGCCCGAAGATCTCCTCCTGAGCGATTCGCATATCGGACCGGGCGCCGGTGAAGAGCATGGGGGTGACCCAGCAGCCTTCGGCCGGCGCCTCGGCCCATGGGGTGCCGTCGTGGACGGTGGCCCCCTCGGCCTCGGCGATGCCGCGATAGCTCGCGACCTTTTCGTGATGGCGGGGGTGGATCAGCGGACCGATCACGCTGGCGGGGTCGAGCGGATGACCGACCGGAATAGCGCGCAGCCTCTCGGCGAGGCGGGCGGTGAACTCGGGGTAGATCGACTCCTGGACGAGCACCCGACTCGAGCTCGTGCACCGTTCGCCGTTGAGGCTGTAGATCATGAACAGGGTGGCGTCGAGGGCCCGCTCGATATCGGCATCGTCGAACACGATCACCGGGTTCTTGCCACCGAGTTCGAAGTGGACCCGCTTGAGCGTGGCCGCACCCTGGGCTTGGATTCGGGACCCGGTGGTCGACTCGCCGACGAACGCTATCGCCTTGATGGCGGGGTGCTCGGTCAACGATTTTCCGGCCGACTCACCGAGGCCGTGTACGACGTTGAGCACCCCGGGCGGCAGGCCGGCTTCGAGCGCGATTTCGGCGAGCAGGTGCGCCGTGAGGGGGCTCCATTCCGCCGGCTTGTGCACGACCGTGCACCCGGCCGCGAGCGCCGGGGCGATCTTCCACGTACTCAGCATGAACGGGGTGTTCCAGGGGGTGATGACCCCGACCGGACCGATCGGGTGGCGGGTCGTGTAGTTGATGTGGTCCGGCGTCGGCAGCGATTGGCCGTCGCCCGCGGCCGGTGCCCGGTCGGCGAAGAACCGGAAGTTGGCGGCGCCGCGGCGGGCGGCTTTGGCCATGAAGTGGATCGTTTGCCCGGTATCCACGCATTCGGTGATGGCGATCTCGTCGGCTCGCGCCTCGATGAGATCGGCCACGGCCAACAGGATGCGTTTGCGTTCGGTCCCGGGGAGCGAGCCCCAGGTACCAAAGGCCTCCGCCGCCGACCGGGCGGCGGCATCGATGTCGGCCGCGTCGCCGCTCGCCACCGTCCCCAGATGCGCTCCGTCGATGGGGGAGGAGTTGTCGAAGGTCGCTCCCGAAACGCTGGGTGTCGGCTGCCCGCCGATGAGATGAAGCAAGGCATCGTCACGGAAGCGGGCGAGGTGCGAAGTGGCGGATTCGAGGTTGTCTTCGTAGGTCGAACCGGGTGCGGCCATCTAGGAACTTTCCGACAGGAGGGGACGGATGTGGTTGCGGTTGATACGGAAGTCGGCGTCGATCTCGGTCAGCTCGATCGACCAGGCAATCGCGAGCTGGTCGCCGGACAGCTGGGTCGTCACGCAGGCCTCGGCGGCGTCGAGCACGGCGTGGAGGAAGGCCGTCTTGGTGTCGGCGTCGCGCCCGGGGCCGAGCCGGGCCGAGATGGCGATGAAGGCAAACTTCGATTCGCCGGTGGCGATCCGATACTGCTCTCGGGGCACGGCGCGGGTGCGAAGGCCGGCGAGCGGAGGCACCCCGGTGGCGAGGGCGGCCTGGTGCACCGCGCGCACCAGATCGTCGATGTCGACGTGCTCGGCGACGTTGTTGGAGTACTCGACGAAAAGATGTGGCACGGCCATTGTTTAACATGTTAACTTTCCGGTGGCAATGTTCACTAATGACGTCCACACGACGTCGCTTGGTCATAACCGTCCACACGACGTCGCTAGGTCATAACCGTCCACACGACGTCGCTTGGTCATAACCGTCCACGCGACGTCGCTTCAGTCACAACTCGATTCGACCACCGGGAGCCCGATGCGATTCCTCTCCTACTCCACCAGCGCCGGTGCTTCCTATGGTCTGCTGACACTCGACGGGGCGGGGGTCGTCGATCTCGGCCAACGGATTTCGGGCGTGCGGGACCTCGGTGACCTGCTCGCCCAGCAGCGGGTCGACGAGGCGCGCGAGTTCCTCGATGCCGCCGCCGATCTCCCGGTGGCCGACGTCACCTACGAGCGTTTGCTGCCGTGGCCGGGGAAGATCTTCTGCATCGGCGTGAACTACGGCGGCCGCAGCGCCGAATACGCCGACCCCGCCGACGCAGCCTTCCCCAGCGTGTTCGTGCGCTTCCCGGACTCCTTTACCGGCCACGAGCAGGCACTGGTGCGCCCGCCCGAGAGTCCGCAGCTCGACTACGAAGGGGAGATCGTGGTGGTGGTCGGAACCGGCGGCAGACGTATCCCGGTCGAGCGGGCACGCGAGCACATCGCCGGTCTCAGCCTCGGGAACGAAGGAACGATCCGCGATTGGGTCCGGCACGCCAAGTTCAACGTCACGCAGGGGAAGAACTGGTTGAACACCGGCGCGATCGGGCCCCACCTGGTCACCCTCGATGAGATCGGTGACTTCGAGGGACTGCACCTCACGACCCACGTGAACGGGGAGAAGCGCCAGGACGACACCCCGGCGACCATGAAATACCCGATCGAGTACCAGATCCACTACCTGTCGACCTTCACCACCCTCCGGCCGGGCGACATCATCTTCTCCGGCACTCCGACCGGTGCGGGGGCCCGCTTCGATCCGCCGGTGTGGCTCATGCCCGGCGACGTCGTCGAGATCTCGGTCCCCGAACTCGGCACCCTGCGAAACCCGGTCGCCGACGAGTTTCCGAATGGATCGAATCACCGAGCGCCGGAGCCGCGATGACCCGCCGACGACCGACCGAGGTGCCGCTGCCGATGCGTCCGTTCAGTGCGTCGCTGCCGATGGGACTCCTCCAGGCCCGGGAGGGGGCGATGCGGCTGTTCCGGCCGATGCTCGCCGACTATGACCTGACCGAACAGCAGTGGCGGGTGCTCCGGGCGTTGTCGGCCTCGGAGGCGTCGCTCGCCGTCGGCGATGTCGCCGACCGCACCTTCCTGCTCGGGCCGAGCCTGTCTCGCATCGTCGCGGCCCTCGAAGCGCGCGGCCTGCTCGAACGCACGCCCGGAGTCGGCGACCAACGTCGGAGTCTTCTCGGGCTTACCGCCGCCGGCCACCGGCTTGTGGCCGAGGTCGCCCCGCACTCCGAGGCCACCTACGCCGCAATAGAGACCTGCTTCGGACGCGCTCGCCTCCAGGGCCTGTTGGCCGAGCTCGGTGACCTGGCCGCGGCGATCGGCGACATCGAACCCCGGGCTGCGAGCGCAGTGGAGATCGACCGATGAGCCTGGCACCGGAGACCGCGGCGGCCGAGGCCGTCCGGCTCGACGCCGCCGAGCGCTCGGCGACCCAGATGCGTCAGACCACCGAAGACCATCCGGACATGACGATTGACGACGCCTACGCCGTGCAGGCCGCCTGGTTGGAGCTGCGCCTGGCCCGCGGCGAGCACATGATCGGCCACAAGATCGGCCTGACGTCGCGGGCGATGCAGTCGGCGATGCAGATCACCACCCCCGATTCGGGCTTTTTGACTAACGCGATGGTGTTCGAGCCGGACACCACCCTGGTGGCGGCCGACTTCTGCGACCCCAAGATCGAGGTCGAGCTGTGCTTCGTGCTGGCCGACGACCTCGCCGGCGCCGATCTCGATGTCGAGCAGGTGCTCGACGCCACCGAGTACGTCGTTCCCGCGGTGGAGCTCATCGCCGCCCGCTCGTTCCGTCGCGATCCGACCACCCAACGGACGCGCACCGTCGTCGACACGATCTCCGACAACGCGGCGAACGCGGGGATCATCTGTGGCGGGCGGCGGGTGGCGCCCCGCGACATCGACCTCCGGTGGGTCGGGGCGCTGGCGTACCGGAACGACGTGATCGAGGAGACGGGCGTTGCGGCCGGTGTGCTCGATCACCCGGCCCGAGGGATCGCCTGGTTGGCGCAGCGCTACCACGAACAGGGGCTCACCCTGGAGGCCGGCCAGTCGATCCTCGCCGGTTCGTTCACCCGGCCGATCGACATTCGGGCGGGCGACGACTTTCGTTTCGACTACGGCGATCTCGGTTCGTTCGGGCTGAGGTTTCGCTAGGGGACCCATGAGCGAGAACAAGTACCACCAGGAACGGCTCGACCCGCCGCCACCGCCGTCGGGCTGCCCGGTGCACGGCAGCTGGAGCCCGCTCGACGACGACTACCTCGAGGATCCGTACGCCGGCGCCGCCGAGCTGCGGGCCCAGCATCCGGTG
>CALHYX010000033.1 GCA_938041035.1 uncultured Acidimicrobiales bacterium
TCAGTGATCGCGCGGTGAGGTGACCTGACCGGCGAGGTGGCCGGTGGGGACGCCGCCGACCACGGCGGGCACGCCGTTGACGATGGTAGCTTCGACCCCTTCGGGCCACGCCTTGAAGCGGCCGGCGCCGCCGGGGAGGTCGCGCACGAACTCCTTGCGGCCGGCGTCGATGCGGTCGGGGTCGAACAGGAAGGCGTCGCCGCACTGGCCGGGCACGAGGGTCCCCCGATTGTTGAGCCCGACGATGCTTGCGGGCACCTGGGTGATCTGGCGGATGCCGGCTTCGAGACTCCAGACGCCGCGATCGAGCACCCAGTTGCGCAGAAACCACGAACTCCAGTCCGCGGCGTCGTCGCGCGCGAGGTGGGCGCCGCCATCGGAGGTGCCGATGATCATTCGGTCGTCGAGTTGGGCCTCGGCGACCGCGCCGGCCCACTCCGCGGTCTCCCAGTTCCAGCGGAATCCGGTCTCGAAATCCTCGCTCAACGCCAGGTCGAGCATCACGTCGGCCGGCGCATCGCCGGTCTCGGTGGCGAGGTCGGCGAGCGAGCGACCGAGCAGATGGCGGTTGGCGTCGTCGCGCACGTGCTGCACGTAGACGGTTTCCCACAGCGGGGGAGGGGTGGTGGTGCCGAGCGCGGGATCGCGGTTGTAGTTCTCGACCGCATGGCGAAGCTCGTCGCGCCGCTCCGGATTGGCGAGCGCGGCCGCCCGGTCGGCGTGGTTGAGCGCCAGCATCTCGACCCAGGATGGAACCGACAGGTAGAGCTGGTTCTCGGGGCCGATCGTGAGGGGTCGGTCGGGGGGTCGGGCGATCAAGATGTTGTAGATCGGGGTGCCGTTGGTGCCGGCCCGATCGAGAAACGCCTGGGCCCGCTCCCAGGTCGCGGTCGGCGCATCGGTCTTGTTGCGGCCGCCGAGCCCCTGGATGATGACGGGCAACCCGGAGCGGTCGGCCAACTCGATGCAGTACGCCTCGTCGACATCGTCGATGCCGCCCACCGCGCTGGCCGGCAGATAGGTGATCGAACCACCGTCGAAGCCGCCGGCCGCTTCGCCTAAGGCGAGAAGCTCGTCGCGGCTGGAGAACCGCGACGGCACCGGTTGACCGGCCCCGTCGAGATGGGTGGGAGCGTGCGACGAGGACAACCCCGCAGCGCCGCCCGCCATGGCGTCGCGCACCACCTGCTGCATCTCGGCGATCTCGTCGGCGGTGGCTTCGCGTTCGGATCCCGCCGGGCCCATCACCCAGCGCCGTACGTTCGAGTGACCGATGTAGCAGGCGAGGTTCAGGCCGAGCTTGCCGGAACGGGCGCCCAGGTACTCGGGCATCGTTTCGAAATCGAACTCGACGGCGTCCATCGCCGTCGGTTCCATCTGCTCGACCTTGGCGAACAACTCGCGCAGGAACTGACGGTCGGCGGGCCGGGTCGGAGCCACGGAGAACCCGCAATTCCCGGCCAGCACGGTCGTGACACCGTGATAGATCGACATCGACGCGAGCGGGTCGAAGGTGAGCTGCGGGTCGTAGTGGGTGTGCACGTCGACGACCCCGGGGGCGACGATCAGCCCGTCCGCATCGATGACCTCGGCGTCTCGCCTCGTCGCCCGGTCGGCGCGGCCCACCGAGGCGACCCGCCCGGCTTCGATGACGACGTCGGCCCGGCGGCGGGGGAGCCCGGTGCCGTCGACGACCGTGCCCCCGGCGATGATCAGATCCCCGGTCGGGCTGGCGGTGCTCACTTCGGGCGATCGCCGCTGATGGTGAACCGGTGCATGATGCGCCGGCTGTCGTAGTCGGGGACCGCGTAGTGCTGGAGGCAGCGGTTGTCCCACAACGCCAACGTTCCTGGCTGCCAGTGGAAGCGGCACTGGAACAGTGGTGACTGGATGTGCTCCAACAACAGCTTCAGGGTCGTTCGGCTCTCGGCATCGCTCAGCTGATCGATGCGAGTGGTGAAGTTGCCGTTGACGAACAGGGCCTTGCGGCCGGTGCGCGGGTGGGTGCGCACGACCGGGTGATGCTCGGGCGGATACAGCCGGCGCATCTCGCCGAGGTCGGCATCGCTGTTGCCCCGAGCGACGGCGACCTCGAGCATCTTGGACAGATCGTGGGTCGCGGTGAGCCCATCGAGGAACCCCTGCATGGGTTCGCTCAGCGCATCGTAGGCCTCGTACATGTTCGCCCAGCAGGTGTCGCCCCCCACGGGCGGCAACAGCACCGACTGCAACATCGTGTAGCTGGGCGGTTCACCGCGGAACGTGTTGTCGCTATGCCAGGCGTCGGCCCCCTCGCCGAGCGGCGACTGCTGGTCGAGCACGGTCATCTCGGGCACGTCGGGGTGCTTGGGGCCGAACGGCGCGACGTCGATGTCGCCGAGCAGTAGCGCGAGTCGCATCTGCTCGGCCGGTTCGAGCGCCTGGCCGGGAAAGAACACCACCAGGTTGTCGAGCACCAGCTGTTCGAACTCGGCGACGTTGGTTTCGTCGATATCGCGCAGCTCGATGCCGGTGACGACCGCGCCGGTGGCGGTGGTGAGCGGTTCGACCGTGAGGGTCATGGGTTGATCCCAATCGTCGGGAGGTAGGTGGTGAGATAATCGGCGATCTCGCCGCCGAGTTCGTCCGGAAGCGTTTCGGCGACGTGGCCCGCTCCCGCCCGGGTGAGCATCGGGGCCAACCGGTGGCGGAGCTGATCGAGCACCCAGGGCACGACCGGCCCATGGGCGGCGACATCGAAGCCGACCAGGGTGTTGGTGCCCGCCGCCTTGTCGACGTAGTGGTAATGCGGGTCGTCGTCGAAGGCGTCGAAGCGCAGGTACTCGTGGTCGTCGGCGATGCTGTCGATGTGGATCGAGAGGCCCTCGTCGGTGAACCCTCCTTCCGGGGAGTGCTCCTCGATTTCGGCGAGGTCGTCGCCCTCGTACGCCGCGGCCAACGCTTCGGGGTCGACCACCCGGTACTCCACGCCGATGCGCAGCGGGGCCATGTCGACGTAGACGGTGTGCTCGGGGTCCGGCGGAACCGGCTGCACGTTGTAGGTCTGTCCGAGCATGGGCTTCTCCTCAGGCTGGGTTCGGGGTCGAGGTGGGTGAATCGAGGCGGGTGAACACGGAGCGGGCGTTGTCGGTGGTGATCCGGCGGATCAGGTCGGGGTCGAGATCGGAGCGGGCGAATTGGCGCGCGGCCTGGGCGTGGCCCGTGGTCGGAAAACCCGACCCGTACAGCACCCTGGACGCGCCGTCGCTCTCGGCATAGCTCAGCAGCTCGGCCGGCCAGTGCGCCAGTGGCCACGACGCGGTGCCGATGAACACGTTGTCGAACTCGCGGGCCACCGCGATGGTGTCGGCGGTCCACGGCGCTCCCGTGTGCGACAACACGAAGTTCACGTTCGGGTGCTCGGTGGCCGGCCGGCGGATGCCCTCCGGCCGACCGCACTCGTGGGGGAAGTCTCCGCCCGACGCACCGGCCTGCATCACGAACGGAAGCCCCTCGGCGGCACTGAGCTGGTAGTACGGCGCGAAGTCCGGGTGATCGAACGGGCGATCCCAACTGTGGGTGTGGTTGTGCAGACCGACACACCACGGTTCGGCCGCCATGGCGGCCGCGTGGTCGACGTCGGCCTGACCGCGGGTGGGGTCGACGCTCCAGAGGCCCTTGAACCGGCCCGGGTAGTTCTCGGCCAGGGCCCGGATCTCGTGATCGCGGGCGGCGACGTGTTCGAAACTGTCGACCTCGACGGCATCGCGATGGTCCGACGCCACCAGAATCACGGTGCCGAAGCCGGCGGCGTCCATGCGTTCGACCATGGTGGCGGGCTCGCAGAACTCGTCGCCGGCGCGCTCGATCTTCAGGCCCAACCCCTGGTTGGAGATCGCCTGGTGCCACGCGGCCAGCCGGTCGCGGGTGAACGCGTTGCACCAGTAGTCGATGGCACCGTCGAGCACCGTCATCGGTCGTCCCGAAAGCGCACGAGTTTGGCCGCAGTGCCGAACCCGGTGAGCGGATCGAGAGCGCCGGGCGCGACCACCTCGGCACCGATCTTCACGCCGACGACGTCGTGCAGCGCCTTGGCCACCGCGTCGGCCAGGGCGCCGTGCTCGGCCGCCGGGGTATCGCTCGCGACCGACACCGTGATCTCGTCGCGGTTACCCGAACGGTGGGCCCGAACGAAGTAGTCGTCGCTCACCCCGGGTACGTCGGCGACGATCGCGCCGAGCGCTTCGGGCCACACGTTCACGCCTCGGAGCTTCACCATGTTGTCGCCCCGACCGGCGAACGGCGCCATCTTGCGCAACCAACTGCCACACGCGCATCGCTCGCGCGGGTACCGGGTCGAGAGGTCCATGATGTTGTAGCGAAACTGAGGGCTGCCGGTCTTGTACAGCTCGGTGATGACGATGGCCCCCTGCTCACCGTCGGGCAGCGGTTCGCCGGTGTCGACATCGACGATCTCGACGACGAACGCGTCCTCGAAGATGTGCAGACCGGTCTTCTCGGCGCACTCCACCGCCACCCACTGCACCTCGTGGAACCCGTAGCTCTGGAGCACCGGAAGGCCGAACGTCGATTCCAGCCGCTCGGTATCGCCGATGTTGGGCAGCGCCGTCAGGGCCAGATCGGTCTTGGGGTCGAGCCCCATCTCCTTCGCCGTATCGGCGAGGTGCAGGAGGTAGTCGCCCGTGGTCAGGATGGCCTTGGCGCCGTACTCGATCGCCAGTTCGATCTGCTTCCGGCTCGGGGTCACGTTGCCGGTGCCCGTACTGAGCACGACGCAGTTCAACCATTTGTGCAGTGCCTCGTCCATGATGTGGGCGCCGTTGTGGGTCGAGTAGGCCCATGCGTTGATCACGACGTCGCCGGGTCGGATGCCCTGGAGGTACAGCGCCCGGGCGGTGAGCAGCGCCCCCACCTCGCGATCCCACGCCGTGTAGAGCGTGGGCCGCGAGCGCCCGGTCGTGCCGCCCGAGGTGAACAGCCGCAGCGGTTCGGTGGCGGCGTCGGCGACGCTCGCGCCCTGGTAGTCGCCGAACGGCGGGTTGGCCTCGATGCTCGCCCGGATGTCGTCGACGGTGTACATCGGTGCCGCCGCCAGGTCGGTGAGGGACCCGATCGATGCGGGGTCGAACCCGGCGTCGGCCCAGCGGCGGGCGAAGAACGGCACCCGGGCGGCCTCGGTGGCGCGGGCCTGTAGCCGGGCGAGCTGCTTGGCTTCGATCGTCGCGACGTCGTCGAGCCACGCGTTGTCGAAGTATTCGGGCGCCGGCGGAAACCGGCGCTCGAGATCGTCGAAGTCGACGGCGTGGCGCACCCGGCGCAGCTCGGTCACCGGGGAGCTACGCGTTCGCGGTGAGCGGGATGTCGGTGGCCTCGTGGAACTCCTCGGGCAGGTAGCCGTCGGGGAACCGGTAGAAGTCGACCGAGTTGTCCCACAGGATCTTGGCCTTGCTCTCCATGGTGATCTGGTCCGGGAGCAGGTTCATGAACTCATTGGTCGTGTGCGGGTACTTGGAGTCCGGATGGGGGAAGTCGCTCTCCCACAGGATGCGATCGTCGCCCATCCAGCGGATGACGTCGGCGACGAACGGATCCTCGCACTCGGTGGTGATCCAGCAGTTGCGCTTGAAGTACTCGGTGGCCGTCATGGTGAGGTCCGGGCACTCGTTGGCACCCGCCATCTCCAGGTGCTCGTCTATGCGATGCAGCCACGACGGCAACCAGCCGCACCCCGCCTCCATATAGGCGCAGCGCAGTCGGGGGAACCGTTCGAACACGCCCTGGGTGATCATCGAGAGGCAGGCGTTCATCGCCTCGTGGGTGTGCACCGCGGTGTGCCACTCGGTGAACGTGTGGAAGCGGTCGGCCCCCTCGGTCTGCCCTCGCAACCCCATGAACTCGTGGGTGGCGAACGCGCAGTCGAGATCCTGGATCAGCTCATACACCGGGTCGTAGTACCGGTCGCCCAGGTTGCGATGGTTGAAGTAGTTCGGCCGCGACCAGAACGCTCGAATCCCCAACTCGTCGTAGGCGAACTGGATCTCCTCGACGGCCCGGCTCACATCGTTGAGCGGGATCGGCGAGCTGGTGATGACCCGCCCGCCCGACGTCTCGCGCATCTCGGCGCCCCAGCGGTTGTAGGCGCGCACCATGGCGGCCTGGAGTTCGGGGTCGATACCGTCGACCCACAGGTCGTATTCGGGCCCGTAGATCACCGCGACGTCGATGCCGTCGACGGCGTACGCCGCGGCGACCCGGTCGCCCGTGAAGCCCTCCATCACGATGTCGCCGTACTGGGCGACCATGTCCTCGGCCGTCCACCCGATGGCCTTTTGGAACTGGCCGTACAGACTCGTGTCGTGCTGGGACCACCGGCCGTCGACGACGACCGGGTTGTAGGTGTCGAGGCCCGCCGGGCTGCGCCGGGTTATTCGGTCGCGGAACTTCGGCTCGAGGTAGTTCGGCCACAGGTCGGCCGGGTAGATCACGTGGGAGTCGGCATCGAAGACTTTGTATCCGTTTCTCACTTCTGCTCCTCGGTTGGTTCGGTGATGGCGATGGTCGACGCTTCGGGTCGCACGACGAGGAACCGAATGCCCTCGTCGCCGGCGACGAAGCCGTACTCGGTACCCGCCGGGATCTCGGTGAGATCGCCCGCCGTCAAGGCGGGTCCGCCGAACACCTGGCAGCCGCCGGCCAGCACCACCATGAGCTCGTGGGCGCCGTGGCTGTGCGGCGGAATCTCATAGCCCGCCGGCAGCTCGTTGATCTGGCTGTAGAGGTCGATGGCATCGCACGGGATCGGTGCTCGGCGGGCGCCGGTTCCCGCCGCCTTCTCCGCCAGTTCGCGCAGCTCGGGCGGCGCGTTCTTCGGGTCTTCCCACGGCAGGTCGGCCAGTTGGTGGTAGCGCACGGACGGCGCTTCGGCGTCGCTGTTGGCCATCGTTCCCCCTCGACAGATCGCGGCGAGAGAAATACTCTCGCGGTAGATAGTCTCACCGTAGAGTAAGTTGGCGGCGCATGTCTACCGATCCCAGTTCTGTTTCCAATCCTGAGCCCAATCCCGTGTCCGGGCTGCCCATGCCGGCCTACCTGCTCGACCACGACGACCCCGAGGCCCTGTTCTCCCGCCTCCAGCGGGTGGTCATCCACCTCGGCTTGTTGCAGAGCGAAGCGGTGACCGACCTCGACATCACCTTCCGCGACTTCGTCATCCTGGCGACCCTGCGCAAGGAACCCGCACCGCACCGGCTACCGGTGACCCGGATCGCGGAGTACGTGCTGCGGCCCATGGGTTCGATCAGCCAGGCGCTCGACCGGGTCGAGCAGGCCGGTTGGGTCGAGCGCGCACCCGACCCCGACGATCGGCGCAAGGTCCTGGTGTCGCTCACCGACGACGGTGTGCGGTTCACCGACGCGGCGCTTGCGAGTTACGGCGACACCCGCAAGCGTGTCTTCAAGCGGTTGACGTCGGCCGAACTGAAGTCCATCGACGCATCGATCACGACGCTGCTGGCGGCGCTCGATGCCGACTACGAGGAGCACCATTCATGAGCAGCGGTTCCGTACCCCGGATCGAAGGGCTCGAACACACGATTGTTCACCCCGGTGGCGACAACGATGTCCCCTGGATCGCCGTGCGCAGCCAGCGCAACGCCGACGGCTCGGAATCGAGCGTGTGGGAACGGTGGGTGGCCTTTTCGGTCGAACCGTTGTACCTGGCGCTGTATGCCAGGTGGGACCCGGGCATGATCGTGCGCCGCCACGGCCATCACAGCCCGCACACCCTCACCGTGCTCAAGGGCGAGTTCAGCTGTGGCGACGAGCTCTGTGGTGTCGGTACGCACATCGAGCTGCCGTACGGCGCGGCCTTCGGCCCGTTCGTCGCCGGCCCCGAAGGGGTCGAGCTCTACGAGGTGATGATGGGCGATCCGCGCTCGTGGAGCGATGAGCCCGAGGTCATGCAGCAGATCCTCGCCGCCCGCGGGGTCGAGCAGTTGCCCGACCCACCGATCGAACTCCCCGGTGGCCTCGAGGACCTGCGCGCCGTTTTCAGCGCGGGTGCCGACGCGGAGTCCGACTGAGCTGACGGCCTTGCCCTGGTCTCCGGCCTCCGCCACCGCCGCCCGGCCGTGGGCCACAATGACCTCATGGCCGATCGCGAAATCGAAAAGAACGTTCCCGTCTCGCAGTTTGTCGACACGCTTCGCCGCCTTGCGGACGCGCTGGAGGCGGGTGAGAGCTTTCGCATTCAGGTGCAGAACAAGCGCTTCACCGTTCCGCCCGACGCGGAGATCGTGATCGAACACGAGGTGGAGGATGGGAACGAAGAGCTGGCGCTCGAACTGCAATGGACCACGCAGGACTGAGCGACGGGCGGCGGTAGTCGGGGCTCGCTACGGCACCCAAACGACCGGGCCGGCCCGGTCGACCGCCAGCTGCAGCCATTCGGTCGCGATGATGAGGAAGGCCATCTCGCTCGAGTCGACATCGTGCTGGCGTGCTTCGGTGAGTGTCACCCGAACGTCGTGCACGCGCGGCGGTGGATCGCCGACGCCGGTGGACTGCCGTTCGATGCCTTCGGCAAACGCCACCAGATACGGATGGTCAACCGACACCGGGTCCCAGCCAACGCCGGTGGCATGGCGCAGCCGTTCGATGGCGATGATGACCTCGACGCTGCCGCCGGGGTTTGGTTCGAGCGTCGCGTCGACCTCGGCCCACATCAGATGGCGGTTGATCTTGTGGCGCACGGAGACGGACTCCGTCACCGTGATGCCGGTGCTCACGGCTCGCCGAGGCTCTCGGTGGGCAGCGGCAGATGGGCGTCGAGTACGCCGAAGTAGCGGGCCGGGTCGCCCTCGTGGTCGATGGCCAGGAGCTCGTCCCGGGTCCTCCGACTGTTCAACGCCCGGTGGGCTTCCCAGAATCCGGCCCGGATCGTCCACCCCGGTTCGCCATCGCCCGAGCGGCGCACATCGGCGCCGTTCGCCACCGCGACCGGTGGGAGCCCGGCGGCTTCGATGTCCTTGGCGACACCGGCGAGCGCGGCATCGATCTGCGAGTCGAGTTCGGGCACGTTGCGATGGGCGCTCGACCCGAGCGCACCGTGCAGGTCGCCTTCGTGGGTCATCAGATCGGCGAGCAGGAGACCGGCGTTCGCCAGCAGCGCGCCGAGCGCTTCGTCGTCACTCGCCCACCAGCGAAGCAGCTCCAGGATCGGCCGGTCGACATTGGTCTCGACCAGTTCGGCCAGCCATGGGTTCGGATCACCGCCCGCCATCACCGCCTCGGGGATGTCGCCGGCGAGGATCGCCATGGGCATCGACACGAGATGCGTGACCAGGCCCTGCACGGACCACTCCGGGCACGCCGGAACGACCTGCGTCAGCTGTTCGTCGGTCAGCATTGCCGCGGTTCCGGCCACTCGGTCCCGGATGTCGAAGTACATGGAAGCGACCGCGCTGTCGGCGCGCATCACGAAAGCTCCCCGAGCGCGTCGAGGTACTCCTGGCGCAGCGGCTTCTTATAGAGCTTGCCGGTGGGCAGGCGTGGGAGCTCGTCGCGGAAATCGATGACGCGCGGCACCTTGTAGTGAGCGATCTCGGTCCGGGCGAACTCGCGCAGCTGTTCGGCCAGCTCGGCGCTGGCCTCGATTCCAGCCTCGGGCTGGATCACGGCGTGCACGTACTCGCCCATCTCGTCGTCGGGTAGACCGAATACGGCCACGTCGGCCACCTGGGGATGCAGCGCGAAGCACGCCTCGATCTCCTGGGGGTAGATGTTGACCCCGCCGCTGATGATCATGAACGCCGACCGGTCCGTGAGATACAGAAAGCCGTCCTCGTCGAGGTACCCGATATCGCCCAACTTGCTCCAGTTGGGGTGCTCGGGGTGGCGGGACTCCTTCGTCTTGGTTTCGTCGCCGTGGTATTCGAACGCCGACTCGCTCTCGAAGTAGATGAGACCGGCCTCGCCCACCGGCAGCTCGTTGCCGTCGTCGTCGCAGATGTGCGGAATGCCGACGATGGCTTTGCCCACCGAGCCCTTGTGCTCGAGCCAGTCCGCGCTGTTGGTGAACGTAAGCCCGTTGCCCTCGGTCCCGGCGTAGTACTCACAGATCACCGGGCCCCACCATTCGATCATCTGCTCCTTTACCGCGACGGGGCATGGCGCGGCGGCGTGCACACACATCTGCAGCGACGACAGGTCGTGGGCCGTGCGGACCTGCTCGGGCAACTTGAGCAGTCGGATGAACATGGTCGGAACGACCTGGGTTGCGGTGATCGAGTACCGCTCGACGTACTCGAGGAACCGAGCCTCGTCGAAGCGCTCCATGATCACGATGGTGCCGCCCAGTTCGTGGATCCCGCCGCCCCATTGCAGCGGCGCGGAGTGATACAGCGGGGCCGGTGAGAGGTACATGGTGTGTTCGTCCATGCCGAGCAGGAATCGCTCGAGCTGGGAGATGCCACGTCGGTCGGGATCGTCGATCGTCTGGCCGGTGAGCGGCCGACGGATGCCCTTGGGTTGGCCGGTGGTGCCCGACGAGTACAACATCACGTCGCCCGCCGGTTGTTCGGCCAGTGGTTCAGCCGGCATCGAGGCCACCGCGTCCTCATAGGCCGAGAAGCCCTCGACGACGCCATCGAGCATCAGGTGATGTTCGCAGTCGGGGATGAGCCCGAGCATGGCCGAAGCCGTCTCGGCTTTCGCCATGGTCGAAACCAACACCCGCGAGCCGCTGTCGTTCACCAGATAGGCCGCCTCCTCCGGTGACAGGTACCGGTTGACCGCCGTGAAATACAGCCCCGAACGCAACGCGGCCCAGTAGACCTCGAAGAACCGCGGGTGGTTCTCGGCGAGCATGGCGATGCGGTCCCCGGGCCGCAGACCCTGGGCGAAGAGCCACTGGGCGAACTGGTTCGATCGGTCGTTCAGCTCGCGGTAGGTCGTTACGTCGCCCGTCGCGGCCATGATGATGGCGGGCTTGTCGGGGGTTTCGATGGCGTGGTGGCCGGGGTACATGGATGCGGTGCGCTCCTCGTTAGGTTCCGGTGAAATCGGTATCGCGTTTCTCGCGCCGGGCGCGGCTCGCCTCGGCGAAATCGCCCGATCGGCTCGAGAGCTCGATGGCCAGACCCTCGTCCTCGAGGTGGCGGGCCAGGTCGACCGTGAGCGATCGCTGCACGAGGGTTTTGGTCAGGCCTACCGCGACCGTCGCCGCGGTAGCGAGGCGATCGACGAGTTCGGCGCTGGCGGCGGCCACCTCGGCCGCGGGCACCGCCTGGTGGATCAGACCCCAGTCGGCGGCCTGCTCGCCGCTGATCTTGTCGCCCAGCATCAGCATGCGCTTGGCCCGGGCCACGCCTATCAGCCGGGGGATCAGCCACGAGGCCCCGCTGTCGGGGGTGAAGCCGGATTCGGTGAACGGTGTCCACAGCCGAGCGTCGTCGGCGGCGACGACGAAGTCGCTGGCCAACGCGAGGTTGAGCCCGAGCCCGATCGCCCAGCCGGTGACACTCGTGACGATCGGGGTCTGCACCTCCACCATCGTGGGCACGAGTCGGTTCACGTGCCAGCGCATCTGGCGCTGGGTGGTGCCGGCTCGGGCCGGCTTGGCGTCACCGCCTCGCAGCGAGAGGTCGAACCCGGAACAGAAGTGGTCGCCCGTGCCGGTGAGGTGAATGACGCGCACCTCGGCGTCGGAGCCGGCGGCGTCGAAGGTCTCGATCAGCGCCGTCACCATGTCGTCGGTGATGGCGTTGCGGCGTTCTGGTCGGTCGAGGGTGACGCGGAGAACCCCGCCGTTCCTTTCGGTGAGCAGTCCTTCGACCGGATCGGGGTAGGGCTTCATGGTGTGTCCTCGCTGGTCGCGAACCGATCGATCAATGCCTCGAGCGTGGCCGCGCAGTCCGTCGCGCCGCCCGGCGGTTCGGGTAACCGCACCGCACCGTGTTCCCGGCTCGGCAACAGCACGGTGGCGTGGCCGGGGCAGGTGATCTCGCCCCGCTGATTCTCACCCCACACGTCGAGATCGACGGCCGGTCGATCGCCGTCGGCGAGGTACTTGCGGGTGACCCGACCCTGCATGCGATGCAGGTCGCCGACGTAGTTGAACTTCCGGAACTCCACGTCGAGGTTCGCCAGCCAGGCGTCGTCGCCCATCCAGTCGGTGCACACGTGCACCAGCCAGGTCTCGCGCATGCGGCCGTAGTCGTAGATGGCGGGGCTGCCGGCGCGTGCCGCCCAAGCGGGGTCCCAGTGCACGCGCTGGTGCACGTCGGGGATGTTCAGGTCGTCGGGGCGGAAGAACCCCGGGGTCTTCCGGCGCTGTTGTTGGGCCAGGCGCAGTGCCTTCACGCCGTATAGCCCCATGCCCATGCCGGTGTGCCACACGACGATGTCGGTGACCCGCAGCGGTCCCTTGACCAGCTCCGGCAGTTCGTCGCCCTCCTCGACGTCCTCCCACCAACGCGACTCGGCCCCCCGACGCCGCTCGGGTTCGGCCAGGGTCGCTTCGGCGATCTCGGCGAGTTGGTCGTCGTCGTAGGGCTCGATCGGGGAAGCCTCACCGACGGCGCCGGATGTTGTTCGTTCGACCTTTCCCCGGTCGGTGCGGATCATCAGTCGGTACTGCGCCGACAACATGTGGTCCGGCGCCGCGAAGACCTCGCCGGTCCATTCGTGCACCGTGCGGTCGGCGAATTCGCTCGACTTGTCGTGCACGCCCACGAGTGCGTTGCGGCGGGTGATGTGTTGGTGCGGCCGCACGGGGGCCCACCACTCGCGGTAGCTCCCGGAGTAGTAGGCGTGGGCGCCCTTGAGCGGGTCGCCCTTCAGCAGCGCTTTCGTGTCGGGGTCGAGGTCCTGCACCTCGTTGTGGCCAATGAGCGTGTCGCCGCCGTTGATGTTCGGGGAACCGATCGGCCCGCCCCACACCGAGTTGGCGGCGTAGTCGGGATCGCACCAGAGCGGGTTGTCGTCGCCGCAGGCTTCGGACACGGCGCGGAAGGCGTCGGTACCCGGAGATCGATACCACGGCGGCTGGGGATGGGGTTGGGCGACGCCGATGCGCGCTCGCAGGGTGGCGATGCGCTCATCGGTGATCGCCGGCCTGCCGCCATCGCTCATCAGCAGTCCCTCCCCATCGCCATCTGACGCCAATGGCATCGCCGGATAATGTAGCCAACCAACCAATGGGGATGGAAACACACCGCGTGGACACGGCAGTGCCCGACAGCACGAAGCGGCTCGGACTGACCTCCGAAACCAGCGACGCTGAGCTGGTCTCCCTCGTCGATTCGTGGGTTGAGGCCAACGTCCCCGAACCCTGGCGAGCCGCGGCCCCCGGGGGGCGCAGCGCGATTCGGGCGGTACGCCCCCGCGCCGACTACGAGGCCTGGTATCCGACGCTGGCCGCATCCGGGTTGGCCGTGGCCACGTGGCCGTTGGCCTACGGCGGGCTCGACCTCTCGCCGCGCCAGGCTCGGGTCATCGAAGGGCGGTTGGCGCCGTACAACCTCGGTCGGCTCAACCCGCTCGGCCTGCACAACATGGCGCCCGCCCTGTTCGCCCACGGCACCGAGGAGCAGCGCCTGCGCTTCCTCCCGCCGATGGTCGCCAACCGGGAGCGATGGTGCCAGATGTTCTCCGAGCCCGGCGCGGGATCGGACCTGGCCTCGCTCGCCATGAAGGCCGACCGCGATGGCGACGAATGGGTGCTGACCGGCCAGAAGGTCTGGAGCACGTGGGCCCATCGCTCGGAGTTTGCGATCTGCCTCGCCCGCACCGATACCGCCGCTCCCAAGCGCAAGGGCATCACCTACTTCCTGGTCGATCTGCGCAGTCCGGGCATCGAGGTGCGCGAGCTGCGTCACATGGGCGGTCGGGTCGACTTCGACGAGGTGTGGCTCGACGAGGTGCGGGTGCCCGATTTTCATCGCGTCGGCGCCGCCGGCGACGGCTGGCGCGTCGCCGGTTCAACCCTGGCCGGCGAACGACAAATGGTGGCCGGTTCGGGTTCGGGCGGCGTCGATCGCATCGGCGGCAGCGGCGTGATGCGCACCATGGAGCGGTTCGATGAGCTGGAGGTGAGGGCGTCGGAGCAGGACCATCTCCTGAGGCTCTACGCCGAGGAACGTATTCGGGCGTGGACCAACGAACGGGTGCGAGCGACGGTGAAGGCCGGTGGTACCCCGGGGCCGGCGGCCTCGATCGGCAAGGTGCACCAGGGGTCGCTGAACCAGGCGATCCAGCTCGCCGCCACCAACCTGCTCGGCGCGGCCGCTACCGCCTTCCCGGAGGTCGGCGTCGTCGCCGAGGCCGGGATCGACGGCTGGGCCGATGCGCTGCCCTATGAAGTGGCGAGCATGATCCGCAGCCGGGCCAACACCATCGAAGGTGGTACGACCGAAGTGAACAAGAACGTGCTCGGCGAGAGGGTGCTCGGACTGCCTCGCGAACCCGACCCGTTTCACGGCGCCAACTGGGAGGACACCCCTCGATGACCGCCTCTGGCAACTATGACCATCTCATCGTCGAACGCGAGGGGCCGGTCGGCTGGCTGATCAATGACCGGCCCGACGTCCGCAACGCGATGAACAACGCCATGCGCGACGAATTCGCTGAGGCGTGGAAGGAACTCGACGCCGACCCGGCCGTCCGGGTGATCGTGCACACCGGCAACGGGCGCGACTTCCAGACCGGCGTCGACGTCTCCGAACTGGCGACCGACGGTGTGGGCATGGAGCGGTACCGCCAGTCGATGGAGGACTTCGACGTGCACTTCACGTCGTGGCACCAGGGCGTCTGGAAGCCGGTGATCACCGCCGTGAACGGCATCTGCTGCGGGGGCGGGTTCCACTGGGTGGCCGACGCCGACATCGTCATCGCCGCCAGCGACGCCCAGTTTTTCGACCCCCATACCTCGGTCGGACAGGTGGTGGCAATCGAGGCGATCGGGCTGATGAAGAAGATGCCGGTCGAGGCGGTGATGCGCATGGCGTTCATGGGCAAGTACGAACGCGTCGGTGCCGACCGCGCCTACGAACTGGGCATGATCTCCGAGATCGTCGACCCGCCCGCCCGGCTCCGCGAGCGAGCACAAGAGCTCGGCGAGACCATCGCCAAGAACTCGCCGGCGGCCATGGCGGCCACCAAGAAGGCGCTCTGGGGTGCTCTCGAGGCCGGTCTCACCGACGCGTGTAAGGAAGGGGCGAAGCACCTCGTGTCGATGTGGGGCCACCCCGACCAGAACGAAGGTCCCGCCGCGTTTGCCGACAAGCGCGAACCGCGGTGGCAGTCGCTCGACGGCGACACGTGACGAACCTCTTCGACCTGCTCGCCGATCATCCGTTCGCCGAGGACGAAGCGCTGGTGCACACGATCGACTCGAGCCTCACCAAAGCCGAGGTGCTGGCACTCGTCCGCGAGCGGGCGGCCGCCATCGACGCCGCGCCCGGGACGCCCGTACCGGTGGTCGCCGACGGGGTCGACGCCGTCGTCGCCATGTTCGCCTGCTGGCAGGTCGGCGCGGTGTTTGTGCCGGTGAATCCCCGCCAGCCCCAATCGGCCATCGACGATGCGATCCAGCGCCCGGCGGCGCCCCCGGGGACCGGTACCGCATTCGTGCTGTGGACCTCGGGCACGACCGGTGCTCCCAAGCCCGTCTTTCACACCCACGAGGCCTACCTGGAGATCATCGACCGGGTGCTGGGACCCCTGCGGGGTACGGCCAGCAAGCCCGCCGGGGATGGAGCCCCGGAGCCCGCTCGGCGGCCATCGCCAAACCTGATTCCGGTTTCGCTCGCGCTGAACGCCGGGATCTACAACGCGCTCTTCGGCCTCAGGGCGGGCGCGCCGCTCGTGATCATGGACGGCTTCGACACCACATCGTTCCAAACGCTCGTCGAGCGCCATCGCATTCGCTCCACCGTCCTGCCCCCCGCAGCGATGGCGATGCTCAGCGACGATGAGTCGCTCGTCTCGATCGATCCCCTCCGCTACATCCGCTCGATCACCGCGCCGCTCTCGCCGTTTCAGGCCCGTCGATTCGCCGGCCGCTTCGGCGTGACCGTGCTCAACGGCTACGGCCAGGCCGAGATCGGCGAGGTGGTCGGGTGGACGGCCGCAGACGCGAAGGAACACCCGGACCGCATCGGCGCCATCGGTCGGCCGCACCCCGGCGTCGACGTACGAATCGACGAACCGGACACCAACGGCGTGGGTGAGCTCCTGGTGCGACCGCCGAACACCGCTGTCGGTCTCGCTCCGGATCGCTTGACCGCCGACGGTCACGTGCGCACCGGTGATCTGGCTCGAATCGACGACGCCGGCTTCGTCTGGCTCGAAGGTCGGATCGGCGATGTCATCAACCGAGGCGGCAACAAGGTGTTCCCGGCCGAGGTCGAAGAGGTGCTGCGTTCGGTCCCCGGGGTGCACGACGCGGCGGTGATCGCGATGCCCGACGACCGGCTCGGTGAAGTCCCGGTGGCGTTCGTGGTCGGCGAAGCGTTGGCCGACCTCGAAACGAGTTGTCGCGAGCATTTGGCGCCGTACAAGGTGCCGACTCGGTTCGAGGCAATCGACGCGCTGCCGCGCAACGAGGTAGGCAAGGTGCTGCGCCGCGAGCTCGCCAACCGGTTGGAGCCTCATGAGTCCGAGTAACGCTTCGATTGAGCCGGGCATCATCAGCGATGATGCCGACCGGTTGGCCGCGTTCTACCTGGAGGCCCTGGGGTTTCACCTGCACCGGGAGCTCTCGTTCCCGGCGGGCGAGGTGCGGCGGCTCGTGCGGGGGGCGGCTCAGCTCAAGATCTACCAACCCGCCGAACCCAACGGTCCCCCCGCGCGTCCCGCCGAGTGGCACCGCCGGGCCGGGTGGGCCTACGCCGCACTTCACGTCGACGACGCCGCCGCCGAGGTCGCCGCGGTGCGTGAACACGGCGGCTCGGTGATCACCGACGTCACCAACCATCGCCCGGGCGCGCACTTCGCGCTTGTGGCCGACCCCGAGGGAAACGTGTGGGAAATCCTCCAGGAGGATGGCCCGTGAGCACCTACGAAACGCTCGAGGTTTGGACCGACGGGACGGTCGGCTGGCTGGTGTTCGACCGCCCCGAGGCCGGAAACGCGATCGACGCCCACATGTTCACCGAGCTCGAGGCGGCGTGGGAACAACTCGAAGCCGACCCCGATGTGCGGGTGATCGTGAACACGGGCAGCGGTCGGGCCTTTCAGACCGGTCTCGATGTCCGGCAGCTGGCCCGGGACAAAGAAGCGCTGCGGACCAGCTCGCGCCAGACGCGCGACTTCGCGCTGCGCATGACCGGCTGGCACTGCGGGGTCACCAAGCCGGTGATCGCCGCCGTGAACGGCACGTGCGCCGGGGGTGGGCTGCACTTCGTGGCCGACGCCGACATCGTGATCGCTGCCGAAACCGCCACCTTTCTCGACCCCCATGTGTCGGTCGGCCAGGTGTCGGCGTTCGAGACGATCGGTCTGCTCAAGAAGGCGCCGATGGCCGAGGTCGCCCGCATGGCGTTCCTGGGGGCGCACGAACGGTTGAGCGCGGAACGCGCCCGCCAGATCGGGATCGTGTCCGAGGTCGTGGCCCCCGATGCGCTGCGGGCGCGGGCGGGCGAAATCGCCGCCGAGGTGGCCCGACACGACCCCGCGGTGCTGGCGACGATCAAGGCCACCTTGTGGAACGCTCTGGAGCACGCATGACGAATGAGAAGGCGTACATCCACGAGTTCATCGACATACGCGGCACCCATCGGGCCGACTACATGCACCACATGGCGGCCAACTGGAGCCCGAGTGCCCAGGAGGATCGCGAACAACTGCTGTTCGGCATGTGGGCGGTGCTCGGGAGCACGGGTCACTGGCCGCAGGTGTGCAACATCTGGGAGGAACCGGGGCTCGATGGGCTGGCCCGATCCTTCGGCGCCGAGGCGGTCGGCCCCGGGCTGCAGAACCCGAAACTCGAACGCTGGTGGGAGCGGGCGTCGGAGTTCCGCCGCGGCGGATACGACCGCATCGTCCTCCCCGCACCGTGGATGCCGACGATCACCGAGTCGATCGACGCCGGGGTGCGGGCCACCGTCTTCGCTCACGACCTCATTCGCACCCATCCCGGCACGGCTCCCGATCTGCTCGAAGCGGCGCGCGAGGCCGCGGTTGGCGCCTACGAGCCGTTCGGGTGGCGCCTGGTCGGCGCGTGGACCACCGCCATGCGCGACGACGACGAGGCGATCCTGTTGTGGGCGATCGACGACTGGTCGGCGTGGGCCGCCGCCGAAAAGGCACAGCGTACCGATGCCGGTTTGCTCGCGTGGCGCGGTGTCGCCCGGGATCGGGCCACCGATCAGCAGCGCATTCTTCTCGCCGCGTCGGCACTGTGTCCGTTCCGCACCGGACGCCAACCAAACCGCGATGACCAGGTTGATTGGGAGGAATGACATGACGGCACCGACCGAAACCGTCGACGACTACGCGGGGCCGTTCGACGCCGACTGGACGCTCGATCGCCTGTCTCGCTCGGCGTTGGCTCGGCTCTGTCGCGAGCGCATGATCGGCTCGATGTTCCACGACCGGGGACTCATGCCCCACATCGCCATGGCCGTGGGGCAGGACGCCACGATCGTGCAGGCTGACGGCGAGTGGATGGGGGCCAGCCCCGTCTACACCGCCCGGAACAAGGCGAACCTGGGCATCGTGGGCGACGGGGTTGGCGAGGCGTTCAAGAGCTTCCAGTTCGATGTCGGGGCACCGCACCACTTCCTCGACTTCCAGTACGAGCTGATCGACCACGACCAGGGGTTCTTCTGGCTGCCGTTCTGCGGCGCCCACGATTACGTGCGGCAGATCTCGAACAACGACCCGACGCTCGTGACCAACATGTGCCATCACATGGAGGATCGAACCTTCGACGCCACGCTTGGCGTCACCAACCCCCGGCTGCGGGCGATCCCGATCCACCGGCCGCCCAAACCCGATGAGCTGACCGGTGATCATTGCCGCTGGGAGGTGCGGGTCGTGGCCGACGAACCGGGCGGTCGACCCGATGAGCCGACCCTCGCGGTGATGCAGGACTCGAAGGCGGCAACCTATGTGTTCGAGCTGGGCGATTCGCGTGAGCCGGGTGGGCTCGACGACTATTCGGGCGAGTTCCGTCCCGATCTTCGACTGGAGGACTTTTCCCACGCGGTGCTGGTGCGCCAGGCCAAGGAGTTCGCGCTCGATGTGCATCTGCTGATGCGGGCGGCCTACCTCACGGTCGACGAGAACTTTGGGACCGAGGTGCTCGACGATGCCGCGCCGCAGCATCGGCAATCGATCGCGCCCGCCCAGGTCGCTCGACTGCGCACCGCACTCGGCATCGAGGGCGACGACATGGGCACGGTCGCCAAGATGCTCCAGCTCGACCCGTTCCTGGTCGAGGGCTACGTCGACTATCGGGTCGAGGTGCGAGACGACGTCACCGGCTCGATCGAATTCGGTGACTCGGTCGGCCTCGCCGACGACGTGTGTCGCAGCCCGCTCGACTGGCTCGACGGGTTCGTGCACGTCGCCCAGGCTGTGAACCCGCAGTGCGTGGCCACACCGGTGGGCGATTCCCGATGGGATCTCCACATCGACCCCGATGTCGAACCCGTCGCGCCGCACTGGGGTGCGTCGATGATCGACGGTGGCGGATTGGCCGAGTTCGACCTCACCGAGCGGCCGGTACAGCTGCGCTCGACGCGCTGACCACCTCAGCCGGCGGCGAGCAGATGTTCGATGTGGTCGGCCCCGGTGGCCGGACCGTCCTCATCGGCGATGAGCCGGGCCAGCTCCCGGGCGTTGTCGCTGAGGGATCCATCCGAAAGCAGACGGTCGATGGCCGCCCCCAGATCCTTTGGCTTGCGGACCAGGATCCCGGTTCCCAACTCTTCCTGGCGCTCGCCGTGCCACACCTGATCGAACAACGAGGGCACGATCACGCTCGGCAGCCCAGCGGCCAGCGCCATAGCGTTCGTACGTAGAAGGCGATGTTGGCCATACGCGGAGCGTAGGGCGGGGGGGCGTTCCTACCCCCAGGCGGCGGGAAGCGCGGCGGGGCCGCGGAGAACGGCCCCGGCCGGCCGGGCGGCCGCCTCGTCGGTGAGCCGGAGCTCGGGCAGTCGGTGCAGCAGCGCTTCGATGGCGATGGTGATCTGGGCCCGGGCGAGGTGGGTGCCGGGGCAGTGATGGCTACCGAAACCGAACGTGAGCAGCCGGACGGGTTCGCGGTCGATGTCGAAGCGATCGGGTTCGTCGTGGACGCGTTCGTCGCGGTTGGCCGATGCGATTCCCATCAACACCAGCTCGCCTGCGGCCACCTCGTGACCCGCCACCGTCGTGTCGAACGGAGCGATACGGGGAAGCACGCCCAACGGCGGCTCCCAGCGGAGCATCTCGTCCACCGCCGCGGGGATTCGCGTGGGGTCGGCCCGCAGGCGGGCGACGGCTTCGGGGTGGCGCAGCAGCGCGTACAGCGTGTTGCCGATGCCATGGTGCGTCGTGCCGGCGCCGGCGGCGAAGATGGCGCGCACATGCGCGAGGATCTCCTCGTCGGTCAGCGAGCGGCCGTCGCGCTCGGAGGTGACCATGGAGCTCAACATGTCATCGGCCGGGCATCGACGCCGTTCGGCCAGGACCGGCTCGACGTAGTCGGTGAGGGCCGCGGCGGCGGCGAGCCCGGCTTCGGGGTCGCCGGGATATCCGAGGATGTCGAAGCTCCACCCGTGGTACTCCGCGGCCCGGTCCTCCGGGAGACCCAGACGATGCCCGAACACCAGAAACGGGAACCGGCGGGTGAAGAGGTCGACCAGGTCGCCCTCGCCGTGCTCGGCGAAGTCGTCGATTACCCGGTGGGCGATGGTGGCGATCTGCGGTGCGTAGCGGGCGATCGGCCGAGCCCGGAGCTCGGCGGTGGAGAGCGCTCGCAGCAGGTGGTGCTCAGGCCCGTCGAGGCTTTCGAAGGTGACCCCCTGGCACGGTTCGATGGTGGTGGCGTAGGTGGGGCCGGCGGGAAAGCCCTCGTCGTCGCGAAACGCCGCGTCCAGCTCGCGGTAGCGGGTGATCAGGCGGCACGGGGTGCCGAGGAACACAGCATCGACGACGGGACCGGCCGCCCGCAGCTCCCCCAGGTGGGCGTGGAACTCTTCGCCCGGCAGATGGGGCTCATCGTCGAGGGGCAGGGCGAGGTCGACGGCCGGGTCCATGGGTTACGGGTTCAGGCCGCCATGACCAGCCGGTGACCAACGAAGTACTCCGGCCGTGACCGCAGTGCCCCGTGGTGGGCGTCCCAGCGCCCGGAGGCGAGGTCCGCTCGAAGTCGGTTCGCGCCGACGAGTTCGTCGGCGTCGGAGATGAAGCTGAAGATGGAGATGCATTGTCGAACCGCGGGGTCGAGGAAGGCCTCGGGGCGGTTCCAGTAACACCCGAGGAATCCATCGACGCAGTCCGCCGGTACCGGCACGTCGTGCACCGCGGTGATGTCGAGCGTCCGGCCGAGATCGGCGACGGTCGGATAGTGCCGCTGCGCCTCGACCTCCATGATCGTGGGGAAGTACTCCAGCAACCAGAAGTCGTCCACCGACCCGAAGGGCTCGCGGATGAACAGCACTTGGCGTCCGGACGTACGGCGCATTTCCTCCAGCCCGGCTTGGAGGTCGTGCCAGTGATGCGCGGTGAGTACCCCGACGGCACAGTCGAACGAACTCGGAGTAAAGGGCAGAGCCTCCGCGGTCGATTGCACCGAGGGGCCCCGGTTGGCCCGATCGCGCTGGGCGAGCATCAGCGCCGATGGATCCACACCGACGCAGGGGCGGTCGGTCGGGGAGTAGTTGCCCGTTCCGGTGCCCACATCGAGCACTCGAGTGGAGGTGCCGATCGCATCCATGATGGGCTGGCGGATCCGCGGGTCGGGGTGGCGGCCTTCCTCGTACCCGGCTCCGATGTCGTCGTACGTCGCTCCCATGCTCCGATGGTTCCACGACCGGGTCGCCGTTGCTGCACCGGGTAGCGTTTGGCCATGAAGATCGGGGAGCTCGGGGACCGTTGCGGGGTGACGGCGAAGACGATTCGCTACTACGAATCGATCGGCCTGCTCGCCGAGCCGGCGCGCACCGCGGGTGGCTACCGCGACTACGGCGGGGAAGCGGTCGAGCGCCTCACCTTCATCCGCGACGCCCAGGCGACCGGTTTGACCCTGGCCGAGATCGCCTCGGTGCTCGAGCTCAAGGGTGCCGGCGAACGGTCGTGTTCGCACACGCTCGCGTTGATCGAGGGTCACGTGGCGACGATCGACGCGCAGCTGGAACAGTTGACCGCGGCCCGGGCGGAGCTGGCTTCGCTGGCGGCCAGGGCGCGCCGGCTCGATCCTTCGGCGTGCACGGACCCCAACCGATGCCAGGTGATCAACGAGGCGCGTCCGCAGGGGTGATCCGCGCCGGACCAGGACCGCTTGACCTTCTAGTCGAGTGGAACCTTTAGACTGAGAGCGTGGCCACCGACCTGACCTCGCGAGCCGATCTCACGATCGACGGCATGACGTGCGCGGGGTGCGCGAGCCGAATCCAGGGCCGGTTGGGCAAGCTCGATGCGGTCGGCGACGCTCAGGTGAACTTCGCCACCGGGCGGGCCACGGTGATCCACGACGGCTCGCTGGGCGAGGCGGCACTGGTGGCCGAGGTCGAGGCGCTCGGCTACGCGGTCATCGAAGCCGACGCCACCGACGAAGCGGTCGACCGGCGCGAATCCGACCTTCGGCGGCGGCTCATCTTCGGCATCGCGCTCACGATTCCGATGATGGTGATCTCGATGATCCCGGCGCTGCGCTTCGACGGCTGGCGATGGGTGGTCGCCGGGCTCGCCGTACCGGTCATCATCGGGTCGGGGTGGCCGTTTCACCGAGCGGCCGCGATGAACCTCCGCCACGGTACGACCACCATGGACACGCTCGTTTCGATGGGCTCGCTATCGGCGCTCGTGTGGTCGCTCGTCGTGTTGGTGGGGGGTGTCGGCGAAGGCGCAGGGGCTGTGGGCGACGTGTACTTCGAGACCGGCGCCGTCATCGTGACGTTGATCCTGCTCGGCAAGTGGTTCGAACTGCGGGCCAAGCGCCGGTCCGGCGCCGCCATCCGCGCCCTCGCCGACCTGGGCGCTTCGACGGCGCGACTGGTCGATGGCCGCGACATCGCCCTCGACGACCTGGCCGTGGGTATGCGGTTCGTGGTGCGCCCCGGCGAGAAGATCGCCACCGACGGTGTGGTGGTCGACGGTCGATCGGCGGTCGACATGTCGATGGTGACCGGCGAGCCGGTACCCGTCGAGATCGGTCCCGGCGACGAGGTCATCGGGGCGACGATCAACGCCAGCGGTGTTCTCGAGGTCGAGGCCACGAAGGTCGGAGCCGATACTGCGCTGGCGCAGATCATCCGCCTGGTCGACCAGGCCCAGGGAGGTCGCGCGGAGGTTCAGCGACTCGCCGATCGGGTGGCAGCGGTGTTCGTTCCCCTCGCCATCGTGATCGCCTTTGTGACGTTGATCGCCTGGCTGGCGCTGGGGAATGCGGCGGGGGAGGCGTTCACCGCCGCCGTCGCGGTGCTGATCATCGCCTGCCCGTGCGCCCTGGGGTTGGCCACGCCGCTCGGCATCATGGTCGGCACCGGCCGGGGCGCCCAGCTCGGGGTGATCATCAAGGGTGGCGAGGTCCTCGAGGACACCCGATCGGTCGATGCCGTCGTGCTCGACAAGACCGGGACGATCACGACCGGGCACATGACGGTCACCGAGGTGCTCGATGCCGGGCTCGGGGCAGATGAACATGCCCGACTGCATCGGATGGCCGCCGCCGTCGAAGCGCGCTCGGAGCACCCGATCGCCCAGGCGATCGCGGCATCGGTGCCCGACGCTTCCGCACCGGGTGGTGATCGCGCATCAACGCCGACGGTTGAGGCCTTCGAGAACACCCCCGGCGTCGGGGTACGCGCCACCATCGCCGACACGGAACTGCGGGTGGGGCGCCGGAGCCTGTTCGACGACCTACCCGCCGATGTCGAGGCGCTGGCGGCCGGGGCCGAGGCCAACGGGGCGACGGCGGTGTTCGCCGGGCGCGCCGGTCGGGCCGAGCTGGTGTTCGTGCTCGCCGACCGGGTGAAGGCCACGTCGGCCGACGCGATCGACGCGCTGCGGTCCCAGGGGCTTGCGATCACCCTGCTTACCGGCGACAACGAACGCACCGCCCGCACCGTCGCCGGTCAGGTCGGCATCGACGACGTCATCGCCGAGGTGTATCCCGGCGACAAGGCCGCGGTCGTGGCCAAACTCCAGGCGGAGGGCAAGCGGGTGGCGATGGTCGGCGACGGCATCAACGACGCCCCCGCGCTCGCCCAGGCCGACCTGGGCATCGCGGTCGGCACCGGGACCGACGTGGCCATCGAGGCATCGGACCTCACCGTGGTCGGCGGGGATCTGCGAGCCGTCGCCGATGCGATTGCGCTGTCGCGGCGCACGCTCTCGACCATCAAGGGCAACCTGTTCTGGGCCTTCGCCTACAACGCGGCGGCGATCCCGTTGGCCGCGCTCGGGGTGCTGAACCCCATGATTGCGGCGGCGGCTATGGGGTTGTCATCGCTATTCGTCGTGAGCAACAGCCTGCGGTTGCGGCGGTTTGCCGGATACCGCCAGGCAACGTAACCGCCCGGCCCGGCCGAACGGCACCACCGCGGGTTAGGGGGTTTGGGGTTCGGGGGTGAGGAGGGCCTCGATGGTGGCGGGGGGTTCCGGGTCGGTGATGCGGTGCCGCCAGGCGGCGCATGCGGTGGCGAGCGTCGGGGCACTGGTCGGCGCGGTCGCGGTGCCTCGCAGGCTCTCGGTCGCGGTGGCGAGCAGCGCCAGCGCGGCGCGGTGCATCGCGTCGTCACCGATGCCGGCGTCGAGGCAGGTCGACCACGGATCGGGGAGTGGCGAGCAGGCCGATTCGGCCGCGGTGCCCGCCTCGTCGTCGGTGAGCAGTGACCACACCACGCCGATCGCCGCGGCCCGACCCAACGCGGGAAGCGCATCGATCATGCGCAGCTCGAGATAGCTGCGCGGGCGTAGCGGTGGGAACAGGGTGGTGAGGTGCAGGTCGAGCTCGGCGACCGTGGGCGGGTCGGCGCCATCGAGCCAGGAGGCGAAGGAGCCGAGGTTCTCGACCGGTTCGATCTCGGTTGGCCCGATGCGGCTCATGGCGTCGGCGGCGAGGATGTAGCCCTCCCAGGCGGCGGGGTCAGCGCCGACGGGTCGCGTGCGCGACGGGTCGGTGTTCGACCACACCCGCTGGCGATGCGACACCGCGGCGAAGACGTCGCCGTCGGTGGTCGGGGAGTTGGCGAACGCGGCGTTGAGCACGGGGGCCAATCGGTGGGCGCGCTGCCAGGTGGTGGTGGGGTCGGGGCCGAAATCGATGTTGAGCTGCAGGGAAGCGGTCAGGTTCATCATTTTCAGTCCCTCTGGGGACCGGTTGGCGAAGTGGTGTTCCATGGCCGCATACCGGGGCAGGTCGAGGGTTCGGTTCGGTGGCCGAACTGGGTCGAGGCCGACGGGCACCAGCACCAGACCGGCCGCCCCGAACCGGCCGACGAGCACCGCGGTGTCGGCATCGATGGCCGAGACCAGACCGTGGGGATCGAGAAACGGCTCGGTGACCAGCTCGACCTGGCCACCCGGCTCGATCGTCACCCGCCCTCCGGCGGGCAGCCGACCGGCGGCCACCGACGCGGTCTCGGCGGCCCCGACCGGTCGGCTCGGGTCGTCGGCGGCGAACACCAGCCACTCCACCTCGGCGCCGATGCGAACGGACTCCGATGGCGCGAACGCAGCCGCCGCCCGGGCGGCGACGTCGGCCCGCGTCGCTCGTGATCGGGTCACCGGCGGCTCATCGAACCCGACGCTCCAACCACTCGATCACCCGGAGGTCGGGCCGGCTGTTGGTGAGCGCCGCGAGCTGGCGGATGCCGGTCGGGCTCGTGACGTTCACTTCGGTGAGGTGGCCGTCGACCACGTCGAGCCCGACGAACACCAGACCGTCGGCGCGCAGCGTGGGGGCGACCGCGGCGATGATGCGCTCGTCGGCCGCATCGAGCTCGCAGGCCACCGTCGTGCCGCCGACACAGATATTGGCCCGGAAGTCATCGGCGGTCGGCAACCGCAGCACGGCACCGAGCGGCTCACCGTCGAGCAGCAGAATCCGCTTGTCGCCGTCGCTGACCCCGGGGAGGAAGCGTTGCGCGACCACCGGGGTCTGACCCCGATCGGTGAGGGTGTCGATGATCGAGGGTCCATTGCTGTCGCCCGGGCGGAGGGCCATGACCCCGCGACCGCCGTGGCCGTCGATCGGTTTCAGCACCGCGCCATCGTGCTCGGCGGCAAACCGAATCAGCCGGTCGGCGTCGGCCGTGACGACCGTGGCGGGGGTCACCTCCGGGAAGCGGCAGGCGTACAACTTCTCGTTGGCGTCGCGCAGCCCCCGCGGCGAGTTCACGATGAGCGTGTCGTCCGCAACCAGGTCGAGCAGCAGGGTCAGGTGCAGGTACGCCGAGTCGAACGGCGGATCGGTGCGCACGAAAATTGCATCGACCGCGGCGAGGTCGAGCGGTTCGGCGGTGCCGAGCCGAAGCGGCTCCGATGAGTTCTCGTCGGCTTCGATCGGGCGAGCGTGGGCGTACGCTCCGGTTTCGGCCAAGCCGACGTCGCCGGCGCCGCAGTGCCACACCTGGTGGCCTCGTTCCTGCGCGGCCAGGATCAGCGCGAACGAGGTATCGGTCGCCGGGTTCACCGTCTCGGGCCCATCCATCACCATGACGACGCGAAGACCGTCGTTTGACGTCACAACCGCGCCCCTCGTGCTCGCTCGCCGCTCACGCGACCAGTTGCTCGCAGCCGGTACCCGCCAGCACGGCGTCGACCCGAGCCCGATCGCCATCGCCCAGCGAGCCGTATTCGTCGCGCAGCCATTGCAGGCACTTGCCCTGATAGGCGAACGGTGCCTGGCGGTAGTTCTGCCCGTCGATGTCGCACACCACCTCGTCGGCCCCGCTGACGAGCGCCTGGGCGTTGGCGACCATGAACGGGGCGTAGGTGCGGCCGATCTCGTGGAGCAACTTGGTGGTCGCGGCGGGAAGCGCTTCGAGCGAGACCCACCCGGAGTCGCCATCGACCGGGAGCCACGACAGATCGTCCATGCGGTCGACCCAGTTGAACGCCTTGACCGCCCGCTTCATCGCGACGGCCATCGACGTCGGATCCCACTTCACCAGCTGGGTGAACTGGCCAAAGATGGCGAAGTCCCCCCGGCCGGGTCGGTCGCCGAGGACGAAGTCGTGGGTGGCCAACCACTCCTGCATCAGGTCCAGTAGCCGCTCGTACGAGCCCTCGATCAGCGGCGTGTTGAGGTCGGTGGAACCCACGAGCTCGCGCCGTCCGATCTGACGGGCGGTGATGAACTCGTACATCTGCTGGGCCTGGTCGCTGTTCATCTGCAGGTTGCTCGACAGCGGTAGCAGGTGGCCGGCCTTGTCGATGTCGGGGGCGTAGGTCCACCGGTAGTGGTACATCGCCTTGGTAACCCACTCGTCGCCGTAGTCCTCGATCAACGAATCGATGAACGCGAGCGCCGGGTCGGTCGGCACCAGGCTGCGGCCGGAATACTCGCCTTCCAGGCGCATGATCTGCGGGCTCGAATCCACCGTGCACTCGCCGTGGGTGCCATCGGGGTTCGGGTAGACGATCATCGGGATCAGGTGAACCGGTGGTTCGGGCAGGTCATCCCACACCGAGCCGCGCAGTACCCATCGGAAGGGGATACGTCGGTAGCGCAGCACGCCGCGTACCTTCATCGAGTACGGCGAGGCGTACTGG
Organism: uncultured Acidimicrobiales bacterium; assembly: GCA_938041035.1. Taxonomy (GTDB): domain Bacteria; phylum Actinomycetota; class Acidimicrobiia; order Acidimicrobiales; family SHLQ01; genus CALHYX01. The sequence goes on from CALHYX010000033.1 coordinate 27,931, forward strand.
CCGGCCAGCACCAGCGGATGGTCGGTGGCGCGGGTCTCGTCGGTCGCCCCGTGCGCCGGATCGCTCACCGCGAGTCGGCCAACGTGCAGACGAAGCCGAGCGCGGGGTCGGCGCGACCCTCCAGCAGGTCGCGGAATGTGGCTTCGATCCCGTCGGCCCCCGTGCGGTGTTCCACGGTGAGCCAGGCGTGGGTGCCGGCGATGAGCCGGGCGAATGAGGCGTCGATGCGTTGGTCGAGTTCGGCGGCGCCCCATTCGCTTACCCGTTTGGCCCGCTGTCCGGGGGCGAAGAAGAACTCGGGTACCGGGCCGGGGAGCGGTCCGCCGCCGCCCTGGTCCTCCCAGTGGGTCGCTCCGACCGAGACCGAAAACTTGAGTCCGTCGCCGAAGTGGTTGTGCACCGATGCGCGGACCGGTCCGCTCCCCGCCATGTCGACCAGGCCGGAGGGGGTTGCCGAATCGAGTTGGTCGACCTCGTCGTAGGTGATCACCTGGTCGTACAGATCGAGGCGCTCGACGAACTCTCGATTTCGTTCGGAGGTGAGCCCGATGGCGCGATGGCCGTCGCGCGGGGCCAGGCACGATGCGAGCGAGATCGATGTCTTCGACGACGCGCTTGTGACGAGGGTTTGGGCGGCGCCCGAGAAGTCGGTGTCGGCGAGCTGATCGTCGACGAGGAACGACGTCATGAACATCCCCCAGAGCAACAGATACTCGTCGGCACGGTCGGGCCGGAACGAGGGGTCGGCCTCGACATCGCGAAAGTCGGTGTAGGTGACGGCGTGGTTCGCCCGGTGTTCGCCGACGTCGCGGAAGCCGTCCTTGCGCACCTCCGGGGTGATCACCAACTCGTCACCCATTGGGTAGAAACCGAAGTACCGGCCGCCGACCTCGATGTCGGGATGGGACGACTCGGCCACCGAGCCGAGACCGATCGCCGGCAATCGACCCCACGGGTCTTCGGCGGGGAAGAACCCCCAGTAGTCGAGCATGTCGCCCGCGACCGCGTACGTAATGTTGTTGGTGGTGAACGCGAACCGTTCCACCGCCAGCCGGATCTGCCCCGATTCCAGTGCGCCGGCGGGCACGTCGTGCACCCGGGTTTCGCGGAAGTTCTGCCGATTAACCTCATGATGCATGATTCGACACTAGTCAGGCCCGCAAATAATATGCCAGTCTGACACGCACTACAGCCGAATCGACGTCTGAACAAACCAGGGGGAACCATGAGCGGTGGCGATGCAGCGATGCGCGAGTACGGCGCGGGACAGGCGGTGCCGACGTTCGAGGACCCGGCGTTCACCCCGCTGGCCAAACCGCTGAGCGAGGCCCGGGTGGCGCTCGTGACCTCGGCGGCGCTCCACCGCCCGGACCAGGACCGCTTCAGCCCCTCCGATACGGGCTTCCGGGCCCTCCACCGAACCGACCGCAACATCGTGATGGGCCACTGGAGCCCGAACTTTGACCACACCGGTTTCCAGATCGATCTCAACGTGGTCTTCCCGCTCGACCGGCTCGAAGAGTTGGCCGCCGACGGCGTGATCGGCGACGTGGCTCCTCGCCACTTCGCCTTCGCCGGCAACCAGCCCGAAACGGTGAGCGAGGTGCGCCTCGACACCGGGCCGGCCTGTGCCCAGGAGATGCTGTCCGACGGGGTCGACGTGGTGGTGCTCACCCCGGTTTGACCGGAGTGCACGCGTACCGTGAGTACGCTCGCCCACGTCTTTGAAGCCGCCGGCCTGTCGACCATCGTGTTGGCCTCCATGAAAGAGGTCGCCGAAAAGATGGCGCCGCCGCGCACGTTGTATTGCGAGTTCCCGCTGGGCCGACCGCTCGGTCGCCCCGACGATGCGGCGTTGCAACGCGACGTACTCGAACGCGGACTCGCGTTGCTCGAGGCCACCGGTCCGGTGTTCGAAACCCACCCCGAGGTCATCGAGTCCGAGGAGACGCCGCTCGCGTGTTCGCTGCCGCCCCGGTTCGATGCGTCGCTGCCGCCTTCGGTGGATGAGGCCCAAGGCCTGCGGTCCGCTTACGACCGCGCCGTCGAGGCCCGCGGCCACACCGCGGTGGGTCGGGCCATCGGTGTCGACGAGATCCCCGCCGCGCTCACGGTGCTGGCCCAGTGGGCCGACGGCGCGGCGTGGAAGGAGGTGCCGCTGCCGGGGAAGAACACGCTGGCGGTGGGCCATGACATTCGGGCGTACTACACCGAAGCGGCCCTCGAACTCGCCGACGGGCCCGCGCCCGGCGGTCGGGCCGTCGAAGCGTGGTTCTGGGAAGAAACCGAGGCCGGCAAGACCATGATGGGGGCGCGCACGGCGCTCAAGGATCAGGACGCGCCGTTCCCGTTCTGGTTCTACATGGCCCCCGGGCACCGCTAGTGACCACCACCTCGTTCCGGGTCCACGGGCTCACGCGCTCGTACTTCACCCGGAAGGTCACCGGCTACCTCGACTACACCGACCGGCCGTGGCGGCTCGAACCGGGACTGCTGGGTCACCCCGCCGCGACCGAAGCGGGCTGGAACGGCGGGATCCCGGTGGTGGTCGACCCGGACGGTACGCCCCTGTGGGATTCGACGGCCATCATCGACCATCTCGACGCCCATCCGACCACGACCGCCGATCGATCCGTCACACCGACGGACCCGGTCCTGCGCTTCCTGGCGCACCTGCTCGACGACTTCTCCGACGAGTGGTTCTACCGCCCGGCGGTCGGTAGCCGGTGGAGCTACCCGGACAACACGGTGGCGGCCGGATGGCAGATCGCCGAAGAACTGTCGGTCGCGGTGCCGATGCCGGCGGCCATGGTGCGCGAGCGGGTGGTCGAGACCATGACCGCCAGCCTGATCCGCCTCGGCGTCACCGCTGAGAACATCGACGTGTGGATGGCCGAGGTGTTCGTCGCCTGGCTCGAGGCGCTCGAGGCGCACCTGGGTGACGGGTACCTGCTTGGCGCTCGGCCCTGTCTGGCCGACTTCGCCCTGTTCGGTGCCAACGCCGCCCACTTCGTCGGCGACCCCTACTGCCGCGAACTCGTCGACGAACACGCGCCCTCCGTCGTGGCCCACACTCACCGGCTGCTCATTCCCCAGCACCACGACTTCGGGGCGTGGTTCGAACCGGGCGATGTACCGGAGTCGCTGATCGCCGTCGTCGCGCAGGCGGGAAGGCACTACCTGCCGTGGGTGGCCAAGGCGACGGTCGATGGCGCCGCCACCGTCGAGTTGGCCCCGGGGGTCACCGCGGAGATCGCGACGACGCCGTTCCTCGACCAGGCGCGCGCCATCATGTTGGGCCGCTACGTGGCGGCTCGGTCGCCGGAACTCGACGCGGTGCTCGAGCGAGCCGGGGTGTTGCCGTATTTCGCCGACCACGTGGACCAGGCCGGTGCGGTGCCCGACCCGAGCCGACCCGCGCAACCGCTCGACAACCGGCCCTACGCCGTCAACTGAAGGACTTGCGAACCATGGACATCGTGCTTACCGGAACCGGATCACCGCTACCCGACCCCAACCGCGCGGGTCCGTCGACTCTGGTCAAAACGGGCGACACCCACATCCTCGTCGACGCGGGTCGCGGAACCGTGATGCGGATGGCGGGCGCGGGTTCGCTTCCCGCCTTTCTCGGTGCAGTGCTGGTCACCCACCTGCACAGCGACCACGTTTGTGCCCTCAACGATGTCATCACGACGCACTGGGTGATGACCCAGGGAAACGTGCCACTGAAGATCTACGGTCCGGCGGGCATCGCCGAGTTCGTCGAGCGCCAGATGCACGCGCTGGAACCCGACATCGGCTATCGCATCGCCCATCACGACGTGCTCACGAAGGGCCCCCAGGTCGACGTCACCGAACTGGCTCCGGGAGATTCGTTCGCGGTGAACGATGTGCAGGTCACCACCGCCGCCACCGAACATGCCCCGGTGAAGCCGACGATCGGCTACCGGCTCGAACACGACGGGGCGACGGTCGCTCTCGCCGGCGACACCATCCCGTGCGATGGGCTCGACACCCTCGTGGCCGATGCGGATCTGTACGTGCAAACCGTCATCCGCACGGATCTGGTCGAGGCGATTCCGAACCCGATGATGCAGGACATTCTCGACTACCACTCCGGGCTCATCGATGCGGCCCAGACCGCGGCTCGCGCCGGCGCGAAGCGACTGGCCCTCACCCACATGGTCCCGGCGCCGAGGCCGGACCAGTATCCCGAGTGGATCGCCCTGGCCGCCGAACACTTCGACGGCGAGGTCATCGTCGGCGACGACCTCACCACCGTGTCGATCTAGGCGGCGCCCGAGGCTCTACGCTGCGGGCCGCTATGGGCGCGCTGTTCGGACTCCTCACCTCGCTGATGATCAGCTCGACGGAGTTCTTCGGCCGCCGTATCACCAACGATGTGGGCCCGATCGTCGCCGCCGCCTGCCTGAGTCTCGTGGCGTCGATCACCATGCTCGTGCTCGCCCTCGGGACTACCGGCGACGCCACGGTCGAGAGCCTGCTCCTCGGCGCCTTTTCCGGGGTCGGGTTCGGGGCGGGAATCTCGCTGTACCTCGAAGGGGCGCGGGTGTCATCGGCCGCCGTCGTAGCTCCGGTGTCGGCATCGTTGGCCACCCTCATTCCGTTCGCCTACACCGCGGTGGTCGACGCCCGGCCCTCGGCGATCGGTCTTCTCGGTGCCATCACCGTGGTCGTCGGCCTGGCGGCGGTCACCCGCGACGAATCGGCGACCAGCAACGTCGGCGCCGGCCTCCGGGCGGGTACGGCATCGGGCATGGGGTACGGCATCGGCACCGCGATCCTGATCGAGGCGTCGGAGGCGTCGGGGTTCTGGCCGCTCGTATCGCAGCGAAGTCTGGCGTTCGCCTCCATCGCGACCTTTGCCGTGCTGCGCGGCCGGCGGCTCCTGCCACCGGCCCGGCTCGTACCGTCGATCGGGGCCGCAGGAGTCTTCGCCGGGTTCAGCTCGGTCTTCCTACTGCTCGGGCTGCAGGCCGATGCCTTGTCCGCCTCGGTCACCGCGTCGCTCTATCCGGCGTTCAGCGTTGCCCTCGGGCGCCTGGTGTTCGCCGACACGGTGTCGAAGCCCCAGTTGGCGGGGCTCGTCGTCGTACTGGCCGGCATCGTCGCCGTCGTGCTCGGCTGATCGGTAAGCCGATGCGGTATCGTTTGTCCGGATGTCCGGGAATGGCGATGACCTGAGGGAAGATGCGGGGGCCCGCGGATGCCGATGACCCCCCTCGATCGCTCGAACCCGTTGCCGCTGTGGGCCCAGCTCGAACAAGATTTGCGCGCTCGGCTCGGCGCGGGCGAGTTCGACGACGGATTCCCCACCGACGCCGAGCTCACCGCCGACTACGAGGTCAGCCGCCACACGGTCCGCGAGGCGATTCGTCACCTGAACGAGACGGGACTGTTGCGGCGCGAGCGAGGCCGCGGCACCGTCGTCAACCGGTCGGAATTCGAACAGTCGCTGGGCACGCTGTACTCGTTGTTCCAGTCGGTGGAGTCAACCGGCGTAGTCCAGACCAGCGAGGTGCTTCGGCTCGACACCGTGGTCGACGCAGAGGTTGCCGGCCACCTGAAGTTGGACGGCGATGAACCGCTTGTTGTCCTCGAACGACTGAGGCGAGCCGGGGACGCACCACTGGCGGTGGATCGAGCCTGGTTACCCCTCTCGGTGGCCGAACCGCTGTTGGAAACCGACTTCACGCACACCGCGCTCTATGCGGAGTTGGCGAAAGCGAGCGCACCGGTCCCGAACCAGGGATGGGAACGTTTGCACGCGATCGTGCCGACGGTTGAGGATCGAAAGCGACTGGATCTGCGCAAGTCGGACGCGGCGTTTTTCTTGGAGCGCCTGGGGTGTCGCGACGGGACTCCGATCGAGTGGCGAACCACGGTCATTCGCGCCGATCGGTACCGCTTCGTTACCGATTGGTCGGCCGGCGCTCGTAGCGAACTGCGACCCACCGCCACCTGACGAATAGCTCGGGCCACGAATCCAGCTCGCCGAGCGTTCTTGTTCATCTATTTCCGCTTGCATATTCTCCTAATGTCCGTACAATCGGACTATGCAGGAACATCCGTTGCCGATTCTGGATTGGGCCTCCGGCTATTCGCGCCCGAACGCGCGCGGCGATCTAGCGGCTGGACTCACGGTCGGTGCGATGCTGGTCCCGCAGGCGATGGCCTATGCCCTGCTCGCCGGTCTGCCCCCCGAAGTGGGACTGTACGCGGCGACCGTTCCGCTCATCGCCTATGCCCTGTTCGGTAGCTCGCGCCAGTTGGCCGTCGGCCCCGTCGCCATAGTTTCGTTGCTGACCGCTTCCGCGTTGGCTCCCGTGGTGGAGCAGGGGAGCGCCGCCTACCTGCACGCCGCCGCACTGCTCGCCGTCATGGTTGGGCTGCTGCACCTCGCGCTGGGCGTTGGTCGTCTCGGCTTTGTAGTGAACTTCTTGTCGCACTCGGTGCTCGTGGGCTTCACCGCCGCAGCGGGTGTGATCATCGGCGCATCGCAGATCAAACACCTGCTCGGCGTCTCGTTCCCGCGCCAGGAGTACTTCCTCGAAACGGTTCGGGAACTGTTCACGTCGCTACCCGACGTCCACGGTGTCACGTTCCTGCTCGGCCTCGCTTCGCTGCTCGCGCTCATCGGCCTCAAGCGGTATGCCCCGAAGGTTCCCGCTGCGCTCGTCGTGGTCATCGGTTCGGTGCTGATCGTTCGGATCTTTGGCCTCGAGGCACGCGGTGTGCAGGTGATCGGCGACGTGCCGAGTGCTCTGCCGACCTTTGGCCTTCCCACCGTCGACGGGTCGGTGGTGCGAAGCCTCCTCGGAGCCGCCGCGCTCATCACCGTCGTCGGGTTCATGGAATCCATCGCCGTCTCCAAGGTGTACGCCGGCCGCCATCGCTATGAGGTCATCCCCAACCAGGAACTGATCGGGCTCGGCGCGGCGAACGTCGCCGCCGGATTGTTCGGCGGGTATCCCGTCACCGGAGGGTTCTCCCGCACCGCGGTCAACGACACCGCCGGAGCCCGCACCCCGATGGCCTCGGTGATCACCGCGGTCGTCGTGCTCGTCGCCCTCACCTTCTTCACCCCGCTGTTCAGCTCACTCCCCAACGCCTCGCTCGCGGCCATCATCGTCATGGCGGTTGCCGGACTCATCGATGGGACCGAGATTCGCCGCATCGCCCGGGTCAGGCGCAGCGACCTCATCGGACTCGGCACGGCCTTCGGGGCAACCCTGGCGCTGGGTATTGAGGTTGGAATCGCCGTCGCTGTCGTGGCGTCGTTCCTGGTGGTGTTCGCCCGCATGTACACGCCGCACAGTGCGGTACTCGGACGGGTGAAGGGCACGACCAGCTACCGCAACGTCGGCCGTTTCCCGGAGTCCGACGCCGTCCCGGGTGTTCGGATCGTGCGCATCGACGCCGCCATCTCGTTTGTGAACTCCGTGAACGTCAGGAAGCTCATCCTCGCCCACGCCGATGACCTGACCGAGCAGCCGCGGGCACTCGTCATCGACGCATCCGGTATCAACGATCTCGACGCGACGGGCGCAGACATGGTGCGCGAGGTCCTGATGGACGTCGCTGCACGCGGAGTCGCGCTGCATCTCGCCGGTGTCAAGGGTCCGGTGCGCGACGTGCTTCGCGGCGCGGGCCTGTGGAGCGATCTGGCCGGCCGGGTGCATGCCTCGACCCACGCCGCCGTCCTCGCGATCGACCGGATCATCCCGGCCTGCACCGATCAGCGCCGCAGTGGCGTCGACGAACGACCACGGCAAACGATCAGCGATCTCTGACCATCGAATTCGCTCCCACCAGTCCCACCAATCTCACCAGTCCCGACAGCCAAATCAAGACCATCCCTGAGGAACACCATGACCACCATCACGTCAGACACCGCATCGATCGACGCGGTTGACCTCCGTACGATCCGGGACTCGGATCCGTCCGTCCGCATTATCGACGTTCGTACCCCGGCGGAGTTCGAGGCCGTGCACATTCCCGGCGCTTACAACATCCCGCTCGATACCCTCGGCGACCACGCGCACGCAGTCGCGCGTATCGATGACCCGATCGTGCTGGTCTGTCGATCCGGCGCCCGCGCCACCCGTGCGCACGAGCGGCTGACCGCGGCGGGTAAGCGACGAGTTCATCTGCTCAGCGGCGGCATGGACCGTTGGGAAGCGACCGGTGGCAACGTCGCTCGGGGCGAGGTGAACCGCTGGGCAATGGACCGCCAAGTCCGACTGGTCGCCGGTTCGATCGTGCTGGCCGGGCTCGCCGGAAGTACCGTTGTCCCCGGGGTGAAGTGGCTTGCCGGTGGGGTCGGCGCCGGGCTCACCTTCTCCGCCGTTACCAACACCTGTGCGATGGGCACGGCCCTGTCGAAGCTTCCCTACAACCGTGGGTCCGGCGTCGATGTCGACGGCGTACTTGCAGCGCTGAACCGAAGCGTGCCCAACGTGGCCGCCGAGGACGAGAACGGAGACCGACGATGAAGTTCACCCAGTACTACCTCGACTGCCTGTCGCAGGCGTCGTATCTGATCGGCGATGAGACCACCGGCCGAGCGGTCGTGGTCGACCCACGCCGTGATGTCGGTATTTACCTCCGCGACGCGGAGGCAGAAGGTTTGACCATCGAACTGGTGATCGAAACCCACTTTCACGCCGACTTCGTATCCGGTCACCTCGAGTTGGCCGCGGCCACCGGTGCCGAGATCGGATTTTCATCGGTGGCGAGCACGGAGTTCGGCTCACGCCCGCTCGGTGACGACGAACGCATTTCGCTCGGCGAAGTCGAGCTCGAAATTCGCCACACGCCCGGCCACACCCCGGAATCACTTTGCATCGTGGTGCGAGAGAACGCCGACGACGAAGTTCCGTACGGCGTGCTCACCGGCGACACCCTCTTCATCGGTGACGTAGGTCGGCCCGACCTGCTGTCGTCGGTCGGCTTCACCCGCGCGGAACTCGCAGGGCAGCTGTACACGAGCCTGCACACGAGACTGCTGACCCTGCCTGACGCCACCCGAGTCTTCCCGGGCCACGGCGCCGGTTCAGCCTGTGGCAAGAACCTGTCGGCCGACACGGTGTCGACCATCGGTGAGCAGCGGGCATCGAATTACGCGCTGCTCGCCCCCGACGAGGCGACCTTCGTGGCACTGGTTACCGAGGGACTGGCACCCGCCCCGAGCTACTTCGCCCACGATGCCGTGCTCAACCGCAGCCTGCGCGAGGTGCTCGACGAAACAACCCCTCCCGCGAAGCTTGACCTGGTCGAGTTCGATGCGATGGTGGCCGACGGAGCCGTGATCGTCGACGCCCGTTCGCCGAAGGACTTCGCGCTCGGTCACTTCGCCGGTTCCATCAACGTGGGGCTCAGTGGCCGATACGCCGAGTTTGCCGGATCCGTTGTGCCGACCAATGCGGCGATCGTGTTGGTGGTCGACGACGGGTTGGAGATCGAGGCCAGGAATCGACTCGGTCGCATCGGCTTCGATCGGGTCCTGGGTTATCTCGCCGACCCGGTCGACGTATTGGCCGACAACCGCGAGTGGGCGAAACAAGGCCGCCGTTTGACGGCACGCGAGTTCGCAACACTTCGTCAGGCGACACCCGAGCTCCAACTCGTCGATGTCCGGAACCCGGGCGAGGTGGCGCTCGGCACCATCGATGGTGCGGTGGCCATCCCGGTCGCTCAGCTGCCCGATCGGCTCGCCGAGCTGGATCCGGCCTTGCCGACGGTTGTGTTTTGCGCCGGTGGGTACCGATCCTCGGTCGGTGCCAGCGTGCTTCGAGGCGCCGGGTTTGCCGATGTTTCCGACATCCTCGGCGGTTACGCGTCGTGGAGTGAGCTTCTGGCTCCGGTGGAGTAGTTCGACGGAGCCATCCGGGCCGCGGTCGCTCGGTCAGCCCGAGCTATCGAGCTCGGCGATGAGCTTCTTTGGCGCGGTGGCCCGGTAGCTGTCCTCGACCAGCTCGGCGACCTCGTCCCAGTCGGTGTTCTTGCCGGCCAGGTCGAGGCCCACCCATCCGTAGGGGCCCCAGTACGCCGGCGTGAAGAACCGATCGTCCTGGGCGTAGGCCTCGGCATCGTCGGGGTCGGGCATGAAGATCAACGCCTGGTCGTACCGACCCGTGTTGTGTTCACCCTTCAGCACCGCGCCGAACCCGGCGAAGATCTTCTTGGTGAAGAACGCGGGCCGACCGTGCGACACCTTCATGTCGGCGCCCGGCAGCGCGAGGCAGATCTCGCGCAGCTTCGCCAGCACCGGATCGTCGTCGTCGAACTGTTGGGGATGCGCCATGGTGTCGACGATAGGGGAGGGTTAGCGTGCGGCATGGCCATCCATCTGCTCAACGCTCCCGGGCTTCCGGCTCCGCAGGGCTTCCACCACGCCTCGATCTGTGACCAGGGTCGACTGATCCACCTCGCCGGCCAGATCGGCCAGGACGAGGCGGGCATTCTCGCCGACGGCCTGGCGGCCCAGACCACCCAGGCCCTCGCCAATGTGGTCGAGGTGCTCGACGCCGCCGGGGCCGACCCCGAACACCTGGTGAAGACGACCATGTACGTCGTCGGCTACCGCGATGCAATGCAGGACGACCTCTTCGCCGGCATCATCAACGCGGCCGCCCAGACGCCGCTGCCCGCAGTGCCGGTAACGCTCATCGGTGTGCAGTCGCTGTTTCTCGACGACGCCCTCGTCGAGGTGGAGGCCATCGCCATGGTGCCGTCGATGGGTCGCCGTCGGGCCGAGTGACGGCGGTCGCCGCCGAACGGTTCGACTTCGCTCAGCCGGTGCGGCCGTAGAACGTGCGCAGGGCGGATTCGGAGAGCCCGACACCCGGCTCGTCGTTGTAGGCAAACACGACCAGCATGCGGCTGACCGGGCCCCCGGTCGGTGTCACCCGATGCAAGGCATTGCGGCCCCGGAACAGCACCAGGTCGCCGGGGTCGAAGTGCAGCGACTGGACGGCTTCAGCGCCATCGAGGATGGCCGTGACCCGCTCGTCCGTTCGACGGTTCGCCGTGGTCTCGGCGTCGCCCGCGGTCGGGTCGGCCCGGACGGCGGGCACGTAGTCGAAACGGCCGCCGGACTCGGGCGCCCGCAGCAACATCGTCACCGCGAACGAGGAGTTGTCGAAGTGCCAGCCCAGCTCGCGGCCCGCGCCGGCGAAATGGACGTTGATCGAGGACAGCGCATCGGCGTACGGGTGGATCTCGTCGATGCCGAGAACACCGCAGAGGAATCGACGAAACCCGGGATTGGCGTAGACCTCGCGCAGCGGGCTGTCGGCGGGGATCTGGTCGTCGGCGATCAACCCCTTGGTGCTCACCACCTGTCGGTTACGCGGGTGATCGTCGGGAAGCGAGGGGTCGGGGTCGGTGAGGTACACGTTGTGGGTCGATGAGGCGTAGTACGCGTCGGCTTCACGATGGGCGGACTCGGCCACGACCCGAGCGATCGCCTCGGCGGTGAAGAACCCGGGCACCACCAGCGATCCGGCGCGGTCGAGTTCGGTGCGGCACCGCGCGACAAAACCCGGATCGCCGATCGGATGTCGCTCGTGGTCGAGGTGCGGGCTCGGGTGGTCGGACACTCGACGATCGTATTCGAGCCGAGTCGCCCGCGGGCCGGGCGGCAATCGGTCGGAGAATGTTGTGGCATCGACCATCCAACTAGCCTCAGGGGCATGAGCTTCCTGTGGGCCTCGATAGTCGGGTCGATTCTGTTGACGGTGGTGCTCAACGTCGGGCCCCGGTTGTTTCCGGGCGCTGCGCAGAAGGCCGAGCAGAAGTTGCACGACTATCTGGTCGACGCAGCCGACGCCCGCTCGCCCGACACGCCGCCGCGCAAGGTGCAGGTGTTCTTCCCGTGGAAGGGGATGCTCATCGCCTCGGTGGTGCTGACGGTTCTCGTCAACGTCGCCGGGTTGTTCGTTCGCTGACGCCTACCGGGCCGTGGTCGAGGCGCCTAGGCCCGCTCGAACACCAGCGAGAACTCCATGGTGGCCTGGTCGATGTCGTCGATCGTGGCTCCGAAGTCGGCGAGCTCGATGAGCGTTGAACCGACCACGACCAACCGGCCCTCGACGATGGTGGCCTCGAGCATCACCTCAACCTGGTTCGCAATGTCGCGCACCGTCAGGTCGCCAACCGCGGTGAACTCCAACGGCGGTGTGCCCTCCGCGCCGGCCCCGGCCGGCAGCGCGATCGGTCGGGTGAGTTTGAACCTGCTCGTCGGGTACCGGTTGTGCTCAAGGCCCTCGTCGCCCAGGTGCTGATCGCGCAGTGCGCTGTCGCTCTCGAGCTCGGACAGGTCGACGGTGACCGACACCTCGGTGACTTCGGTTTCGGTGGCGACGAGTCGACCGACCATGACCTGGGTCCGGCCGACCGCTTCACCCACCCGGCTGTCGGCTCGGTAGCCGGCGAACGTGGCGTCATTGGCCACCAGCGTCCATCGCCCGGCGATGGTGACGTCGTCATCGGCGCCCAGCGTCGTCGCCGACCCGGCGGCGGTCGTATCGGCGCTCTCATCGACGGGCGCCGTCGTTTGGGCGGCGATTGCGGAATCCAGCGATACCTCCGCGGGCTCGGGGGTCAGTAGCCCCAACCACCAGGCCACCCCGAGCACGAGTGCCAACCCCACGCCTCCAAGGCCGAGCGCGATGCGCCCCCACGGTGGGCGACGAGCGGTCTCGTTCACGACAGGGGAGTTCGTTGGGGCATGGGTTGATGTTGTCACCTCGGGGCGGGCTTCATGGATCACCCGCCCGACTTCGGGGCGCGCTAAACCGCTCTACCGGCATGCCGATTGGCAGGGGTGACGTCCACCCTTCACGACGCGCGCCGCGAGCCGGATTCGCCGACCCCGCCGGTGATCGCCGGTGGCCGCGGTTCGCACGACCTCACGTTGGTCGCGCTGTTCACGCTCACGAGCTTCGTGGCCTCGACGCTGGTCTTCAGCGTGCAACCGCTCGTCGGCCGTCTGCTCTTGCCGCTGGCCGGTGGGTCGGCCGGGCTCTGGAACACGGCGCTCGTGTTCTTCCAGGCGGTGCTGCTCGCCGGGTACCTGCTCGCCCACGTGCTTTCGACCCGGGTCGGCGGCCGAGGTCACCTCGTGCTCCAGCTCGGCCTGCTGTGCCTGCCGCTGCTCGTGTTGCCGCTGTCGGTCCCGGCGGGATGGGACCTCACCTCCGGCAACCCCGCCTTCATGGCTCTCGCCGTGCTCACGCTGATGGTCGGGCTCCCCTTTCTCGCCCTGTCGACCGCCAGCCCGACGCTCCAGAAGTGGTTCTCCCGCACGGGCCACCCCGACGCCGACGATCCGTATTTCCTCTACGCCGCCGGCAATGTCGGCTCGATCGTTGCCCTGCTCGGCTATCCGCTCGTGATCGAACCGTTCCTCGGGCTCGGCACCCAGACCCGCCTGTTCGCCGCTACCTACATCGGTCTCATCGTGCTTTTCGCCCTTTGTGCCGTCGCGGTGCGCGGCTCGGACCGCACCGGGGTCGGCCCCGACAACATCGATGCCGCCGAGGATGATGGGCCTGCGCCGCCCATCTCGTGGGCCCAACGCCGTCGCTGGATCGGCCTGGCCGCGCTGCCCTCGGCGCTCCTGCTCGGCGTCACCCGCTACCTCGCCACCGACGTGGCGTCGTTCCCGCTGTTGTGGGTCGTGCCGCTCGTCCTCTACCTGCTGACCTTCGTCATCGCCTTTGGCCGGCCGTCGCCGAAACTGATCGGCGGCACCAGCTCCGCGGTGCGGATCCTGGGCATCGGCATCGTGTTGACGTTCGTCGGCCAGCTCCTGATCAGCCAGCTGGTGATCCACCTCGGCTGGTTCTTTGCCGCCACGTTGTTCTGCCACCTCCGGCTCGCCGAGGACCGGCCGCCGGTCGCCCGCCTAACCGAGTTCTATTCGTGGGTTTCGACCGGCGGCGTCATCGGTGGTGCCACCGTCGCGCTGCTGGCACCGATCGTGTTCGACCGGGTTTGGGAATACCCGCTGGCCATCGTCGCCGCCATCGCTCTCACGATCGGCTCGTCTCGCTCGTGGGGCCACCCCGTGGCCTGGGTCGCCATCGCGGCCACCGTCGCCGCTGGGTTCTGGCTTCAGACCGGCGGCTCCGAAGCCGGTCCCCAACTCGCCGCCCTGGTGTACGGCGCCGCGGGGCTCATCGCCTACGCCCGCCTCGGGCGCAGCCAGGCCCTCGCCGGCGCCATGGCCGTGATCCTCGCCGCCGTCGTCATCGGCCAGTCCGGGCAGGCGATCCTGCGCGACCGTTCGTTCTTCGGTACCTACGCCGTCCAGGAAACCGATGAGGGCGACCGGTTGTTGATCATGGGAACGACGCTGCACGGTCGCCAGTTGGCGGCGGGCCCCGATCAGCCCACCAGCTATTACCACCCGGCCGGCCCGCTCGGCGATGTCCTGGGATCACCCCCGCCGGGGCCGCTCGATGTCGCGGTCATCGGCCTGGGCGCCGGCGAGCTCGTTTCCTACGGTGATGCCGACGACAACTACACGTTCATCGAGATCGACCCGAAGGTGGTTGAGATCGCGGAAGACCCCGAGTTGTTCACCTACCTCAGCGACGCCGACGCCGACGTGCAGACCATCGTCGGCGACGGCCGGATCGAACTCGACGCCCTACCGGGCCCCTACGACCTGGTCGTCGTCGACGCCTTCAGCTCCGATGCCATCCCCGTGCACCTGCTGACCCGGGAGGCGATAGCGGGCTATCTCGACAAGACCGGTGGAACCGGCGCGGTGATGATTCACATCACCAACCGGCACTTCGATCTCGAACCGGTGCTCTCCGGCATCGCCACCGAGCTGGGGGTCGACGCCCACATCCGGCGCTACGTTCCCGACGGCGCCGCGGTGGCCACGGGCGCCTTTGCCTCGACCTGGGTGGTGCTCGACCCCGCCGGTTCGTTTGCGCCGACCGACCGCTGGGCGCCGCTGGTCGACAGCGACCTGGTGTGGACCGACGACTACGCCAACCTGCTCGGCGTGCTGTCGCTGTAGGCGGGTCAGCCCGAGCAGCCGACCCCTCAGGCTGAATCGGGCCGGCCGGCCATCGATCGAAGTACTCGGTCCCAGTTGTGGATCAGCCAATCGTGGGCTCCAGGAACGTCGATGACCGTGCTTGCACGGAGACGGTCGGCCAGGTGAGCGGCGAGGCGAGGAGGCACGATCTCGTCATCGGTCGGGGCCCAAATGGTGACCGGTTGCTCGATCTCGTCGACGGCGAAGGGCCACGGTGCGGCGACGGCTTGATAGTCGCGCAAGGCCGCCGGGCTACCCGCCCACGGTGATGATGCGGTCGTTCGCGCAACCTCTTGCAGGCGGGCCGACTGGTTCGGAACGGCGTCGGGCCCGGTGAGCGCTCCGGGTACCGGCGACACGAGATGCAGGGGACCGGTTTCCGCACCGAGGCGGGCCGCGGAAGCCAACGCGTACGGCGCTCCGCCCGACCAGGCCAGGAATGCGGGGCGCTCCAGGGCGAGGGCACCGACGACCTGTGCGATCGAGTCGGCCACCGTGGGGAGAAAGGTCGACGGTTGGTCGCCGGCGACCGATGGCCGTCGCAGCGTGATCAGCCGCAGCCCGGTCGCGTGCGCGGCTTCGGCCGCTCCGTCCAGTTCTTCGCCAGCCGCGGACGGCGAATGAAAGTAGACCACCGGTATCCCGTCGACGGGCCCAACGTTGCCGATCTCGACGTCGGTGCCGCCGGCTGGCGAGACGTGCTCGATTCTCACGCCAGCGGCCCGTCGGCGGTGGGTTCATGAAAGCGGGCCAGCAGCTCGGCGAACGCCGTGAACGTGGTGGGGGAGGCCAGGTCGGGTGTTGTCAGGATGGTCGTTTGTACGCCGGCGTCGGCGTAGGCCCGCAGGTACGCCTCGACGTCGGGGACCGTGCCGGCGTTGACCCGGGCGGCGTAACGATCCGGGCCCAGATTTCCCGGGCGAAGCCGTTCGATTCGCTCGGTGAGGTCATCCCGGTCCCGCCCGACGAGCACCTCGCCGAGGTGGGTCACCTCGACCTCGGCCGGGTCGCGCCCCACCGCAGCACAGTGCTCGTGTAGCACGCCGATCAGGCGCCGGACGGTGGCGACATCACCGAACAGGTTGCAACCGTCGCCGTACCGCGCGGCCAGGCGAAGGGTCACCCGCTCACCTGATCCGCCGACGATCATCGGCACGGATTCCTGGAGGGGTCGGGGGTATCCGACCGCCTCCGGAATCGACAGGGTTGTCCCCTCGAAGGACGGATTCCCCGGGCCCCAGAGCAGCGGCAGCGCCCGCAGTACGTCCTCGAGTCGCGCCAGCCGGTCGGGGGCATCGGGGAAGTCCCACCCGTAGGCCTCGTGCTCACGCTTGAAGTTCGCCGCCCCCAACCCGGCGATGGCCCGTCCGCCGCTCAGTACATCGAGCGTGGCGATCATCTTGGCCAGGTGGCCCACGTTGCGGAACGTGGCTGCGCTCACCAGCACTCCGAGCCGAACCCGCGACGTGGCGTGCGCGAGGTAACCCAGCGTCGTGTAGCTGTCGAGCATGGCATCCCACGCCGAACCGACCTGGGGGATCTGCATCATGTGATCCATCACCCACACGCTGTCGAACCCGGCCGCTTCGGCCCCGGTCGCAAGCCGCGCCAGGTACGGCCCCATCGCCTCCCCCTCGCGGGGTTCGAACCGCGAGATGAGCAACCCGAACCGCAGCGTCGGCATCGTTGCCTCGGGTTCGGCGTCCGCGTCGGGTCGCTCGGCCTCCGTCGGCGCCGCGGCGGCGAGCTTCGGGGTGACCAGGCGCACGGGTTCCGGTTCGATGACCGCATCCCACGCCTCGGCGCTCAGGTCGATGGCTTTGGCCTTCTTGGCCATGGTGTCGATCGCCTTCACCGGTACCGGGTGCGCCCGTTCGCGGTTGCGGCGCTTGCATTCGGCCGCGGTGGTGGTGAACCGCACCGCCACAGCGTGAATCCGGTGACGGCGGGCGAGGGCCAGGTACCCCTGACGCCGGTCGGCGTCGAGGCCGGTGGTGTCGACCACCGTCGTCAGCTCCCGCGCCGACCGCATCTCGAGGATCCGGTCGAGCAGTTCGAACGCGTCGTCGGTGGCGGCGAGGTCCAACGCGTGCTCGCCGACCACGCCCCGCAGCCGATCCGAACTCACGATCTGCTCGGCGGTGAAGTTCTCGCCGGCCCAGGTCGACTTTCCGGCAGCAGGCGCTCCGATGAGCACGACCAGGCTCGGCGACGGTAGCGGCAGGCTCATCGGGCCACCGTAGCTCCGGGCCCCTGGCCGACCGCCCGTTCCGCGTTTGGTCCCCGTCGTCTTTGAACGCTTGTTCAGGCGCCGGGTACGGTGTGACCCATGACACCTCCCAACATCGTGCTGGTGATGGCGGACCAGCTGGCCCCGCACTTCACCGGCACCTACGGGCACCCACAGGTGAAGACCCCCCACCTCGACGCGCTCGCCGCCCGCGGGGCGCGGTTCGACGCGGCCTACTGCCACTCGCCCCTCTGCGCGCCCGCCCGTTTCACCATGCTCGCCGGCCGGTCGGTGGCGAGCATCGGTGCCTGGGATAACGCAACGGAGTTCCCGGCATCGACGCCGACGTTGGCCCACTACCTCGGGTTGGCCGGCTACCGCTCGGTGCTGGCGGGCAAGATGCACTTCGTCGGCCCCGACCAGCTCCACGGGTTCGACGAGCGGATCACCACCGACATCTATCCCGCCGACTTCGCCTGGACCCCTAACTGGGAGCGGGCCGACGAACGAATCGACAAGTGGTACCACAACATGGAGGTCGTCCATGAGGCCGGCCCCGCCGTCACCACCTACCAGATCGACTACGACGAAACGGTCGGGTTTGCCACCCGCCGCAAGCTGCTCGACATCGCTCGCGACGACGATGACCGGCCGTTCTTCTTCTGCGCCTCGTTCATCCATCCCCACGACCCCTATGTCGCCCGGCCCCAGTGGTGGGACCTCTACAACACCGATGCCATCGACCTTCCCGAACCCATCGAACCGGCCGCCGTCGACCCCCACACCAAACGCATCCGGGTCGGCATCGAAGCCGAGACCGTGGGTTACACCGACGACCAGGCCCGGCGGGCCCGCCACGGCTACTACGCCAACACCTCGTACTTCGATGACCAACTCGGCCGCATCATCGCCACGCTCACCGAGACAGGCCAGATCGACAACACCGTGATCATCGCGACGAGCGACCACGGCGACATGCTCGGCGACCGCGGCGCCTGGTTCAAGATGTCGTTCCACGAACGGTCGGCCCGCGTCCCCCTCGTGTTCGCCGGTCCCGAGGTGGTCAACGCCGCGGTGCCCAACGTGTGCTCGCACCTCGACCTGTTGCCCACCCTGCTCGACATCGCCACCGACGGGAACCCGTGGCCGGAACTGGCCAACCCATTGGAGGGTCGCAGCCTCTGGCCCGCCGCCACCGGGGCCGATGACCCCATCGATGAAACCACCGGCGAGTACGCCGCCGAGATGACCTCGCACCCGATGTTCATGATCCGTCGCGGGCGCCACAAGTACATTCACTGCGACACGGACCCGCCGCTGCTGTTCGACATCGAGGCCGACCCGCTCGAGCGCATCAATCTTGCCGGGCTCCCCGAACACGCCGACCTCGCGGCCGCGTTCGCCGCCGAAGTCGCCGAACGATGGGACGGCGACGCCATTCGCGAACGCGTCCTCGCCTCCCAGCAGAGCCGACGCGTCCTGCACGCCGCCATGGCGGCGGGTCAGCCGGTCTCCTGGGATCACCTGCCCGAGAACGATGTCGCCAACAGCTACGTGCGCAACCATCAGGACTGGGCCGAGGTCGGCCCCAAGATGCGTTACCCCCGCGTGCCGTGAGCGATTCCATCGGTGTCGGCTACGACGCCGATCCGGCCGCATCGATGTCGCTGCATACCGACGCCTACACCGACCCGCATTGGTACGAGGTCGAACAGACCGAGGTGTTCGGGCGCACGTGGCAATGGGTCGGCCACGGTGAACAGTTACGCACGCCGGGCAGCTATCTCGCCTTCGACGTCGCCGGTCAGCCGCTCGTCGCCGTGCGCGACGGCGACGGAACGCTCCGGGCCTTCTACAACGTGTGCCAACACCGCGCCCACCACCTGCTGGCCGGCGCCGGCACCGCCCGGGCCATCACCTGCCCCTACCACGCCTGGACCTACGACCTCACGGGGCAACTGCGCTCCGCCCGAAAAACCGAACATCTCGTCGACTTCGACCCCGCCGCCATCTGCCTCGAAACCGTCCAGATCGAGGAGTTCGGCGGCTTCGTCTTCGTCAACCTCGACCCCGCCGCCGCTCCGCTCGCCGAGTGGTCGGGCGATCTCGGCGCCGAGCTGACCTTCGCCCATCGCCTGACCTACGACATCGCGTCGAACTGGAAGAACGTCATCGACAACTTCCTCGAGTGCTACCACTGCCACATCGCCCATCAGGACTTCGTGTCGCTCGTCGACATGGACACCTACGAGGTCACCACCCACGGCATCTACTCGAGCCACATGGCCGAGGCCGGGACCTCGGCCAACAGCGCCTACGACATCAGCGACGCGACCGTCACCGACCACGCCGTGTGGTGGCTGTGGCCCAACACCTGCTTGATGCGTTACCCCGGCCGGGGCAACCTCATCGTCTTGAACGTGATCCCGGCCGGTCCGGGGCGCACGCTCGAGACATACGACTTCTTTCTCGAAACCGCCGAGCCCGACGAAGCCGAACTCGAATCGATTCGCTACCTCGACGAGGTGCTCCAGGTCGAGGACATCGCCCTCGTCGAAAGCGTGCAGCGCGGAATGCGGACCCCCGCCTTCACCCAGGGCCGCATCGTGCACGATCCGGCCGGGTCCGGCCTTTCCGAACACGCCGTGCACCATTTCCACGGCCTGCTCCTCGATGCCTACCGGCGATTCGACAAGTCGAGCGGTAACCGGGAAGGTGCGTCATGACCGGAATGCTCGAAGGACGGGTCGCACTCGTCACCGGAGGCCGGGGCGGCGCCGGGCGCGCCGTGTGCGAACGCTTCGTCGACGAGGGCGCCCGGGTCTACGCCGCCGACCTCACCCCGCACGGCAGCCTGGGTTCCACCGACTCGGCCGGCACGTTCGTTCAGCTTGACGTGACCTCGGAGGAGTCGGTTCGGGCGGCCATCGACACCGTCGCGGCCGAGCAGGGCGCGCTCGACATCCTCGTCAACGCGGCCGGCATCGAACTCGAACTCACGATTGAGGACACCACCCTCGACCAGTGGAACCACATCATGGCGGTGAACGTCACCGGCACGTTCCTCACGTCGAAACACGCACTGCCGCTGCTTCGGGCGTCGGAGCATGCGTCGATCATCAACTTCGGTTCCTACGACGGCTACATCGCCGACCCGCAGCTGGCGGCGTACTGCGCTACCAAGGGGGCCGTGCACGCCCTCACCAGAGCCATGGCCTGTGACCACGGCAAAGAAGGTATCCGGGTCAACGCCATCTGCCCGGGCTACATCGACACCCCGATGCTCGAACAGTTCTTTCCCGACGGCGTCGACCCCCGGGCGGCTCGGGCCGAAGCCGAACTCGTACACCCGTTGCGCATCATCGGCACGCCGCGCGACATGGCCAACCTGGTCAACTGGTTGGCCTCGGACGAGGCCCGCTACGCCACCGGGCAGCTCTGGGTGCTCGACGGAGGCCTTTCCGCCCAGATTCAGCAGATGAGGTTGTAGTCATGGCCACCCCCCGGCCAGAACGTGCGTCCGAGCACGGTGGCGCCCACGATCCGCTCAGCGACACCGAGAACCGGATCCTCGACGCCGTCGTGAGCCTGCTCGGCGACCAGGGGATCTCCGGCGTTTCCATGCGCGCTGTTGCGGCCGAGGCGGGCGTTGCCCTCGGGTTGATCAACTACCACTTCACCGACAAGACGACCCTGATCGCCGCTGCCCTGCTGCGGCTCGGTGAACGCGATGCCATCCTCCTGGAGTCCGACCCGGAACGCACGCCCGAGGAGAACCTCTGCCTCGCGCTGCGCCACATCGCCGACGCCGAATACCTCGCCACCGACTACCTCGGGTTAC
This sequence comes from uncultured Acidimicrobiales bacterium, assembly GCA_938041035.1. GTDB lineage: Bacteria > Actinomycetota > Acidimicrobiia > Acidimicrobiales > SHLQ01 > CALHYX01. Next base: position 49,084 of record CALHYX010000033.1, read on the forward strand.
GCCTCCAGTTGTGGTCGCTCTCGCGCATCGACCCCACCTACGCCGAGATCAACCGGGCCACCCAGGAGCGTTACCGGGAAGGGCTCACCGCCCTCATCGCCGCGGCCCGGCCCGCGCTCGACCCCGGCGAAGCGCAGCGCCGAGCCACCGATGTCCTGATAATCCAGAACGGTATGTGGCTCACCTCCATCCTCATCCCCGACCCCATCGCGATCGCCCGCAGCATCGAGCGCTGCGAAGCGATCGCCCTCGCGTGACCATCGCCGAGCGGCGCGCCGGCCTCGCCTGCCTGCCGCCGATCACCCTCGATCAGGTCGTCGACGATCCCGAGGCGATGCGGGCGTTGGCGCGTCGGAGCGGCCCCTACGAGTTTCCGCCGCGGCCGGGCGGTTTCGTCTGGCCGACCTGGCACGCCCGCTGGGCGTCCGGTGGAGCCCTTCACCTCGACGCGGCCGAGCCGCTGTTCAACCACCCGGCGTTCATCGCGGCGGCCGCCGACATGTGCGGGTCGAACAATGTCATTCCCGAAGCGCTCAACGTCAACCTGGGGACGCCGTGGATCGCCCAGCCGGTCATGCACACCGATATGCCATTGTTTCGGGGGATCGATGAGGAGACGGTTCCCGGTTGGTTCCTGCAGTCGATGGGAACCTCGCGGCTCTTTGAAGCCGAACGGATCAATTCGATCACCGCGGTGGCCTGGTTCTACGAAGGTGAGCGCGGCGGGTTCACCTTCTGGCCCGACGGTCCGGCTGGTGAATCGCAGGGTCAGATCGACATGTGGAATACCGCCATCGTCGGCGACAACGATTTCATGTACCACCGCGTCGAGCGCATCGGCCCGGACGCGGCGACGTCACCCTCGGCCATGACCACGGCGACGGTGCTCGACCACGATGGCGATGACTGGGTCGTGATCGACGATGGGAGAGAACTCGGTCGCTTCGTCGACCGTGACGTACGGCTGTCGATCTCCTGGCGGGCGACCGTGAACGACGACGATGACGCGTCGGTCTCGCTCGCCGCCGTGTACGACCGGATGCGTACGCACCTCGCCGACGGCGACCTGATCGCCACGAGCGTCGATGACCTGTTCGACGAACCGTCGCGCCAACAGCTCATGCACCGGTGGCCGGGCTTCCTGCCGGTCTCGACCTGACCCGGTCGCGACCGAAGCTCGGCCGTGCCAATCCGACGGCCCTGTCAGTCCGGCCACTAGGTCAGTCCGACCGCGATGCGAAGTCGTTCGATCCGGGGGTCATCGCCACCCAGATAGGCGGTGAGCACACCGAGCACCGACTCGTGATCGAGGGTGCCGGCGGCCGCCATATCCTCGAGGTCGGCCCAGTCCTTGGTGCGGTTGAAGAAGGCTTTGAACACCGCCAGGTCTCGACACGCCAAGAACGGAACGGACTCTCCAGCGAATTCCTCGATGCGGACTCGGTCGGCTGCATCTCGGTGGAAGTCGGTGGTGTTGAAGAAGATGTCGACGGGGGTCTGATCCCACCAGAGTCGGGTTTGGCCGTCGGTGGCGATGGCTTCCCGGTCTGGGTCGGTGACCTGGATTGCTTTGGGCAGAGCGTCAT
>CALHYX010000034.1 GCA_938041035.1 uncultured Acidimicrobiales bacterium
AGAGGAATCGCACCCAACGGGATGGCGCCCAACGGCACGCCCTGGATCGCGAGGTCGACAAGCGAATCGCTCGCCGGGGAGATCCCCGTCCCGCAGTTGGCCAATGGGCTGATGTCGGCCAACAACGTGCACCAGTCAGCGCCACCGGGTAGGGGAATCGCACCGAGCGGTGTGCTCGCCAGCGCAATTGCTCCCAACGGAATCGCACCCAACGGCGTACTGCTGAGATCGATTTCCAGCAGCGACAGATCGTCGATCAGGCCCGCCTCGAGCACATCGCCCAGCGAGATGTTCTGGAGGGGCACGCCATCGAAGGCACTGCCGCTCAGGTACAGCTGCCAGCCGCCGTCGACGACGACGTCGGACAGCAGAATCGAGTCGAGGATGGCGCCGTCGAGGTTGAGGTCCTCAAGGTCGGTGCGGCCGAGCAGCTCGACATCGTCGGCCCCTCCGGCGCTGGTGCCGATGGCGCCAAGCGGTGTGCCCGACACCGTCGACTCGTCGCCGCCGTATCCGGCGGCCGCGGCCGGCGGAAGGTCGGCGACGTTGATGCCGGTGGCCGACGCGGTCACCGAGGCGATCGTGGTGGTGAGATCAAGGGTTAGCGTGGGCTCATCGACCACGGGCGGGTCGGGCAACACCACGTCGAATACGTAGACGGCGCCCGCGTCGACGCCATTGCTGCTGTTGTCGCGGGGCGACCCGGCGACGACGGTGAGGCCGTCGACCGAGACGTTCACGCCAAACGACTGCGTGGCCTCGCGGTCGCTCGGTACGAGCTCGCCGAATTCGGTCCAGGCGGTGCCATCGAAGGCAAACAGCGCAACGGCGCCGCTTCGCGTCCCGGTGACGCGATCGAGATCGGAGCCAAGGACCGCCAAGTTGGCGTCGAGAGACACCGACCGACCGAAGTTGGACGGGAAGTCCTGGCTATCCGGCGTCAAGGTGGCGGTGGAAACGAAGGCTCCGCCGCCCACCCGTTCGAAGAGGAAGGCCTTGCCGGTTCCGCTGCGGGCGCCGATCAGCAACCGTTCGCCGTCGATGGCCACCGACGAACCGAACAGCGAGCCGGCCTCCCCGGCGGGAACGCTCAGCGCCTGGATCTCGGTCCACGTATTGCCGGTGCGCTCGTACACGAAGGCTTCGCCCGCGTTGGCGTTGCTTTGCTCGGAGCCGACGAGGAGAAGATCGCCCTCGACGGCAATCGCAAAGCCGGGAGTGGTCGACGGAGCCGACGGAGCCGGAACGGCCTGCTCGGCCCATGTGCCGTCGCCCGGGTTCCGTTCGAACACCGCGACCTCGCCGACAGTGCCGGAACGCTTCTCGCCGACGGCGAGGGTGGTTCCGTCGAAGTCGAGTCGGGTGGCGAGCCCGGAGCTCACCGGGATGGTGGCCGGCACCAGCAACTGGTCGTAGGTCCAGACGCCACCCGAGCGGGTCCACACATGGGCGCCGTTGCTCCGGTCGCCGACGATGGCGACATCGCCGGAGATCCCGACCGCGATGGCGTAGTTGTCGACCGCGGCCGGGGCTGGGTTCGCCAATTCGGCGGTCACCTGCCAGGTACCGCCGACGTTCTCGACCACGAAAGCGGTGCCGACCGAGTTCTGGCCGCCGACGTCGGTGTCGGGAGCGCCCACGATGATCGTGCCACCGTCGCTGGCGACGGCGTTGAGCCCGCCGGCCAGACGGGCGTCATCACCGGACGAGCCGGCGGGGGCCAGCACCTGGTCCGCCGCCGCTTCGAGTGCCACGGCGAACGTGTACACCGAACCGATGTCGGCGTTGGCATCGATGTCGTCGAGCGGTGCGCCGACAACGAGGTCGCCGGAGTCGCTCAAGGCGAGGGCGGCACCGAACCGCTCGTCCGCGGCACCGTCGGCGGCCTCGATGCGAGGCGCGTCCTCCGTCCAGTTGGCGCCGTCGAAGCGGAAGCTCGCGGCGTAACCGGTGCCTCCGTCGGTGCGTGCGCCGCCGACGACCACATCGCCGTCGACCGCGACCGACGAGCCGAAGCGGTCGGTGGACGTGGCCGCAGCTGGTTCCAGTCGAACGCCAACATCCCAGAGGCCCGCGCTGCGGGTGAAGACCGTCACCGATCCGGCGTCGCCGCCGCCGGCCGCAGAGTCCAGAGCCGCGCCGATCGCGGCGCGGTCGCCGTCGATGTCGACGGACCAACCAAAGCGGTCACCGCTCGTCTGCTGACCCGATGGCTGGGCCAGCACGCCCTGCTCAGACCAGAGGTCCAGTTGCTCGTCGACCGCGGTGAAGACGGTGGCTGAGCCGGCTGCCGTCGTGCCGGACTCGTCGTCAGCCTCGGCGCCGACGATGAAGCTCGAGCCGTCGATGGCGACGGCGTTACCGAAGTTGTCCGACGCGGCATCGATCGTGGAACCGACGACCCGGTCCACTTCGATCGCCGTGCCGGCCGCGGTACCGATCGCGAAGACGTACGCCCCGCCGATGGTGGCGGCGTCACCGGACGTCACCACCGCGTTGTAGGAACCCGCCCGGAAGGTGGACCCCACCTGGGTGAGGGCAACGGCCCGACCAAAGCCGGGTTCGCCCTGGCTGCCGGTGATCGTCTCCATCAGTTGCCAGTCGTCGACGTCCGTCCAGCTGTAGATGGCGGCCTCGCCGTCGGCCGGGTTGCCCACGATGGCCGCGTATTCGTTGAGGTCCTCGGTACCGGCGATGGAAACCGCCGAACCGAACGAGCTCACGGTGCCGGTGAGGGTGACGTCGAGGGTCCACGTGCCGTCAGCGGCGCGATCGAAGATGTAGGCCGCGCCGGCCTCGGGGGCACCGACGATCAGCTTGTCCTCCCAGGTGTCGACGCTGGAGCCGAATTCGGAGCCGGCCGCGATGCCGGGGATCTTGTTGGCCGGCGTTGGTTCGGGCGCGGAGGTCGTGAACAGGATTGCCGCACCCGCGTTGTGGGCGGCATTGTCCTCACCCGGCGCACCGGCGGCGACCGCGAAACCGTCGACAGCCACGCTCGCGCCGAGTTGGTCGAACCGGTCGCCGATATCGGCGGTGAAGCGATCGACCTGGGGCCACGTACCTCCGCCGTGGGCAAAGGTGTAGACCGCGCCGCGTTCGGCGAAGACCGTGGAGTCGGTGGCCTCACCCACTGCGATCACGTCGCCGTCGATGGCGACGGCGCTGAAGTCGGCGCCAACCGCAGCTTCGGCCGGAAGCAGTTCGATACCGGCTCCCCAGTCGCCGGCGGCGACGCGCTCGAAGACCTCAGCCGGTCCGGCGTCGGTCAGAACGGCCACCCGGTCGCCGCTGAGCGCCAGGGCCTCGATCGGGCCACCCGCATCGATGACCGTGTCGGGCACGCCGGCGAACGGGGTTGCGGCGTCGGGACGCTCGAGGATCCACACTTCGCCGCCCGAAGCACCGGCACCGGAGACGGCGAGGCGATCACCGTCGATGCCGATGTCCACCCCCCAGTCGCCCACGGGCGCGCCGGGCAGAATCTTGTCGAGGGTCGTGCCGGTGACGTTGGCATACACCGCACCGCCGTTGGCACCAAAGGCCTCGGCATCGCCCGGGTCGCCGATGTAGACATCGCCGTTGGCGGCGTCGATGGCCACCGACGTGCCGAAGGTGGTGCCGTCGGCGGATCCGTCGGGGTCGGTCAACAGCCGGGCGAACCCGAACGGGGCGAACTGGCCGAGGATCGACGGCCGGATGAACACCGCCACGGCGTCGCGTCCGCCCACGACGAGGTTCTCGCCGGCGAGGGCAACGGAGCGGCCGAAGCCGACCTGGCTCGGAAGGGTTAGCACCTGGCGCTGGGTCCAGCCGGTGCCGGTGTCGCGGAACACCACGACGCGGCCCGCGTTCGGGCCGAGGTCGTCGCCCGTCGGAGCGCCGACGACGAGGGTGTCGCCTTCGAGCGCGATGGTCTGGCCCATTGCGTCGCCGCTCGTCGGGTCCTCGGGTTCGAGCTGGAGGTCGGGGCTGTCGAAGCCTTCGTAGGTGATGAAGGTGGCCGCGTCGGTGAAGGCGGCGGTCGGGGTCGATGGGTCGAGCCCGACCAGGAGCGTCTCGCCCGACAGGGCCACGGCCGAACCGAAGCCGGCGACGCCGGTCTCGGGGGTGAGCTCGGTGAAGACACCGATCGACTCGCTGGTGCCGGAGGCATCGCTGGCATTGCCGTTGTCGCTGAACAGGGCGATCGCGCCCGGTGACGGACTTCCGAGCGCCACGTTGTCGCCGGCGATGGCGATGCTCTCGCCGTAGGCGTCGCCCGGTGCGGCGATGGCGTCCGGCAGAAGGATCCGTTCCTCCAAGACCGGCACCGCGCCATCGAAGGTCGAGTAGTACACGTAGCCCTGGCCGACGAGCGCGGCGGCGAACGGTGCGCCGACGGCGACGATGTCGGCCGTCTCCGCGTCGAGGGAGGTGCCGAAGCGATGGCCGAGGTCACCGTCGGACGCCCGGATCAGCTGGTTCGATCCGCCCCAACCGGCGTCGTAGCGGTAGTGGTAGACGGCACCCTGGCCGTCGGCGATCGAGCTTTCGCCCGGTGCGCCTACGAAGATGGAACGGGCGTTGCCCAACTGGCCGGCCGCAACCGCCCAACCAAACTCGTCGTTGGCGTTTTCGCCGTTGAAGGTGACCGATTCGGAGAATCCCGGGATGTCGTACACGTACGCCGCGCCCGAGTCGATGGAGTTGTTGCCAATGCCATCGGTAAACGGTGCGCCGACGACGAGATGTTGGGTCATCAGCGCGACCGACGAGCCGAAGCGATCCCCGGGCTCGGCATCGGACCCCTGCACCTGCTGGGGTGGCGTCGGCGAGAACGTTCCGCCGGCATCGCGCCGGTAGAGATGGACCTCGCCGGTGTCGTCGAGCGTCCCCGGCGCGCCGACGGCCAGGTACGAGCTGTCGAGGGCAACACTGGCGCCGAACTGGGATCCCGGGTCACCCGTGAACGTCTGGGGTGATCCCCACGTACCGTTGTTCTGACGTTCGACCACGTAGACCGTGTCGTCGGCCGGCACGCCGATTGCGGCGAACTCGCCGTGTACGGCGACCGACGGAGGCCCAGCCGGTCGGAGTGATCCCGCGAGGGCGAGCGTGATGTCGTTGGCGTTCACGGTGGCTTCGAGCGGCGCGGTGTTGCTGGCGGCCAGGCCGGTGCCACACGTGATGCCGCAGGTGGCGACCACGTAGGAGTCGCCCGCCACCGGGGTGTAGCCGATGATCGTGGCGTTGAGGGTGCCGCCCATCGAGAAGTCAGCCGCGAGTACCCGCCCGTAGTTGGCGGTGTCCGAGGACGGACCGGTGATCACGAATTCATAGGTCGCGTCCGGATTGGAGACACTGACGTTGTCGGCGTAGGAGATGAATCGACCGGCGCCGATGCGCACCGTGCCCTCTTCGTCGACGACGGACTGCAATTGGAGGTCCTTGCCCGCAACATCGATGAAGCTCGTCGGCGAGCTCACGAAGATGTGATCGGGCTGAAACTCGACCACCCCGCCACCGGCCAGGGTCTCGATCGTGCCGTTGTTGGTGATCTGGCCGGCACCGGAGATGACCTGGGTGGGGCCGACTTCGCTGAAGTTCAAGGTGCCGTCGTTGGTGAAGTTGCCGGACAGACTCGTGTCGCTGGTGAGCTCCATGGTGTCGACGTTGACGATCGTGCCGCCGAAGCTCGGCGCGAACCCACCGGCCGCCGACCCGTTGACCGGACCGGTGAACGTGAGCGTGCTGCCGGCGGAGGCGATCACGGTGCCACCGTCGACGGTGGTCACGCCGCCCTGATCGAAATCGACTGCGGTGTCGAAGACGGAGTTCTGGTTCACGGTGAGGTCGCCGGTGTTACTCGACGGCTCGGTGGGCCCCCCGGCGATCGTGAGGTTGGCGATCAGTTCGATGTCGCCTTCGGACTGGAGCGCACCAACCGTCTGGGCGGTATCGACCTCGACGGAGAAGCCAGCGGGGATGCATGCGACCTCGGTGGAGGTCGGCACCGCGTCGGTCGACCAGTTGGCCGCCGTCGACCACAGAAGGTCGCCCCCGCCACCGTCCCACGTGTTGTCGCATGGGCCCGGAGGCACGAGCTCGGCGGTGTACACGACGCCGCCGTTCGTACCCGTGCCACCGCTGATGTCGTAACCCGGGGCGCCGGCCGCGAGGGTCAACCCATCGATCGCCACGGCGTAGCCGAGCCGATCACCGGCACCGATATCGGTGGGCACCAGGTCGTCGGTCGGGGTAACCGACCACGCCGCGCCCGAATAGGTGAACAGGTCGACCGTGCCGGACCCGGTGAGCGGGCTGGCGAGGGCCAGGTAATCCCCGCTGATCGCGACATAGGAGTTGGAGGGGCCGGCGCTGAGCCCGGCGACGGGAACCACCTGCGAATCCCATGAGCCCGCCTCGTCGTCGAGCACGTAGAGATCGTCGGAGCCAGGGGCGTAGGCCGCCACCCGGGTGCCGTCTATGGCCACTGCGTCGCCCAGTTGGGCGACGGTATCGAGACCGACCTGCACGTGGACCAGGGCCGTGGTGTCGATATCGAAGATCTCGACGCCACCGAAGTCGGCGCCCGCGGTCGCACCCGGCGCACCGACCACGAGCAGGTTGGCGTCGAGCGCAATCGCGGCACCGAACTCCGACAGGGCGTTCAGAGAGGTGAAGTTCGTGGCACCGCTCCACACGCCGGCGCCCGGGGTGAACATGTCGACCCGCTCACCCAATGGTGTGGAGACAAAGGCCCTTCCGTCAGGGGCGATCGCCACCGAGGTGGCGTAGTCGGTTTCGGGGCTGAAGAGCGGGGTCAGGAAGGGTGCCCAGTTGACGCCCGCCTGTTCGAAGACGTGGGCGGTGTTGTCGCCGGGCTGGGAGACGATCAGGAACGATCCGGCGATGTCGACGTTGGTGCCGAAGAACCCGTCGGCGACAGGGGCCGGCGGCGCGAGCGTCTGCTCGAGCGCCCAGGCGCTGCCCGGCGCGGTGCGCACGAAGGTGTACACCTCACCCGAACGGTCGGCACCCGCGTCCTCGAACGGCGCGCCGACGACCATGCGGTTGCCGTCGATGGCGACCGAGGTACCGGCTTCGATCGTCGCGGTCAGCGACCGACTGCTTTCGAGCTGCTGACCGATGGCACCGCCGTCGACGGACCACACCGCACCGGCATCGATACCGCCGGACGGCGCAAAGCTATCGAAGCCCGGCAGGGCGACGACCACGTTGGCCCCGTCGTGGCTCAGGGCGCGACCGACCGCGTCGCCCGGTTCACCGTCGCCGGCGCCGCCGACGGAGCTACCGGCCTCGAACTGTCGGGTGACGGTGTTCCAGGTGGAAGCGATGGCGATGCCCACGTCGGTCTCGCCACCGTCGTCGGCCGACGGAACGCCGGCCCAGATGCTCACGCCGTCGAAGCTGACGTCGAAGCCGACGTCAACCGGTCGCACGAACGCGTCGTAGATGACGTCGCTCCAGGCAAATGGGTCTGCGACCGGATCGTTCACCAGTTGGCCGGTGTCGGTGACCGTGGTGCCGGTACCGGACGTGACGAGGTCAAACCAGTAGACGTTGCCTTCGCCAACTCCTGCGACGGGGTCGGCCTCGATCACGGTGGGGGCGCCGGCCACAGCGACCGGCTCGCCGGTGCTGTCGAAGTCGATGTCGACGGCGGCGCCGAAGTTGGCGTTGTCGGGACGATTGGTCGGGACAAGTTGGCCGTCGGACGACCAGGAGTACGGCGGGGGCCCGTCCAGGCAGATCTGCCCGCAGTAGGAAAAGAGCTCCGCACTACCGCCGGCGATGCCGGCACCGGCGTCGAGCGGCGCGCCCACGACGGCGACAAACTCCGGAGCCGACCCCGGGGGAAAACCGACATCGGGGTTGTCGGCGATCGCGACTGCAGACCCGAACGCATCGCCGGGGTCGGCCACGCCGCTGCTCAACGTGGCGTCGAGCGCGAACGGGGTGGCGCCGTCACTCAGGAAGGCGATGGCCTGACCAGCACCACCGGCCGCCCCGGGGGCGCCGACGAGCAGCACGGTCTGGTCCAGGAACGTCGCGATGTCGATCGAGGTACCGAACCCGAACCCGGCACCGGTACCGGCCGGGGTTACTCCGCTGGCGTACAGAAACTCCGTGCCGATGCCGTTGCCCGAGTCGTACACGTAGACCGCACCGGCGTCGATGCCGTCGGCGTCGTCGCCGGGAGCCGACACGACGAGCGTCGTCCCGGCGATGGCGACCGCTGCGCCGAACCGATCGTCGGCATCGCGTTCACCGTCGGGCGCGATCAGCGTTTGGGTTTGGACCCACGTCCCACCGGAGCGGTCGAACACCAGCGCCGCGCCCGCGTCGTGGCCTTCACCGTCGTCTCCGGGAATACCGACGATCGCCAGGTCGCCGTCGACGGCGACCGACGTACCGAACTCATCGAACGCCCGATCGGCGGGCGGAACGATGGTTTCGTCCTCGGTGATCGTTGGGTCGACCACGACGGGGTAGACCGCGTCGGTGTCGTCGACGGTCAAGACGATGGAACCGTCCTGCACCGACATGGCAGCCGGCAGCTGCGTGCCTTCCGCGTCGATGACGATCAGCTTGTCGTAGCGCAGGACGGTGCCGCCGCCGGTCGGGTACAACAACACCGCGTCGCCGGAGGCGGTCAGTTCGGCTTGGGCGCCGGATATCGCGATCTCGAAGCGGAGGCCGTCGCCGACCAGCGGCTCGGCGACGGTGAAGCCCTGCTCGAGCCCACCATCGACCGAGCGGTACCACTCGGTAACGGGACCGCGCGCGTATTCGACCGATGCAATCGTGGCATCGGCGCCGCGCTCGGCGGCGACGAGGTTGGCCGGATGGTCGTTCACCGTCGCCAATCCGAACTGCACACGCGCGTCGCCGGAGCGAACGACGGGGCCCTCGGCGGGGAAGACCACGTCGAACCCGGCCGACGGCACGACCAGGCGCGGCGCAGGCCCGGTGAGTGCAGCGGCAGCCGCGTCGGCGAGACCGGTCTGACCGGCGGCGACCTGGGCCTGAATGTCGGCCCATTCTTCGGCGGTCAGTCCGTCGGGAACCTCGCCCGGGAGAACGGTTTGGCTCGTCGCGCCTCCGATACCTGCATCACTGCTGACGTCGGGGCGCACGAGCTCGACGACGCCGGACCCGGCGGGCGACAACAGGGCCGCCACCATAAGGACGGCCAACACGGCGGTGACGAGGTCACCGGCCACCCACTTCGGTACCGAACCCCCTGCCCGATTCGAGACCCGTGAGGGCATGCCGCGTGTGGGAATACGAAGTAGTCCCAGTTCCGCCTGTTTCATGTTTTGCTCCGGTTCTTCGTCGCGCCAGCGAAGAGCACCCAGCCGTCCCACAACACACCAAACCAGCGGTCCTCAGAGGACCGCCCGTCTTGCGCCTGGAGTTCCGCCGGTTGAGTGATCCATCCGGAGATCACCCGCCCAATCCGTTCCAGAATGCATGCGCGCTGATGCCGTTGTCAACCATGACGACCGCAAGGTCATCGGCAAGATCGGCTTTTGCTCTCCGTGTTCTTTCCTCGTACCTCAAGATTCTTCAGGGGTGTGGTCGGTGACCGCCCAGCTCCCGGATGCGTTGAGTTGGGCGACCACCAACCACGCACCGAACATAGAAACCGGACCAAGGGTGCGTCCGTGGCGGCCGACACTGCACTTGTGTCGTCGCCGACACACTGGCGAAACTGGGCGACCAGGAACGGAGACCCCATGACCGACACCGCCAGCCGCCCCGCGATCGATGCCGCCGCGGCTCACGCCCTCGGCTTCGACCCCGACCGACTGGAACGGGTCGGCCGGCTCATCGAAACATATGTGGATGACGGACGGTTTCCCTGCGGCGTCGTGCAGGTCAGCCGACGCGGCGAGGTCGCCTACCGACACGCGTACGGGCACCGCGATGTCGAGTCGGCCGCGCCGATCGCGTACGACTCGGTGTTCCGGCTGTACTCCATGACCAAACCGATCACGTCGATCGCGCTGATGCAGCTGTACGAGCAGGGCCGGTGCCTGCTCGAGGACCCGGTCGAGCGGTACATCGAATCCTTCGCCGACGCGCGAGTGTGGACCGGCGGTTCGCAGCAGGCTCCCCAGACACGGCCGGTCGCCAACCCGATGACGATCCACCAGGTGCTCACCCACACGTCGGGCCTTACCTATGGGTTCTTCTGGCAACACCCGGTCGACGCGATGTATCGCGATCGCGACCTGGGCAACTTCTCGGTGCCCGACTACAGCCTGGCCGAAGGGATGGATCGCCTCGCGGAGGTACCGCTGCTGTTCGAGCCGGGGACCGCGTGGAACTACTCGATGTCGACCGACGTGTGCGGGCGCCTCGTCGAGGTCATCTCCGGGCAGCCACTCGATGTCTACCTGCGCGACAACATCTTCGATCCGCTCGGAATGGCCGATACCGGGTTCTCGGTGCGAGCCGACGCGGTCGAACGGCTGACGTCGAACTACATGAACCTGGGCGATGGTGCATTGAGCCGCATCGATTCGGCGGCGACGAGCAGCTACCTGCATCCGCCGCCGTTCCTCTCGGGCGGCGGCGGCCTGGTCGGCACGCTCGACGACTACCAGCGATTCTGCGACATGCTGCTCGACGGCGGAGCCCGGGACGGCGTCCGCATCATTGGGCGCAAGACGCTCGAGTTCATGGCGTCCAATCACCTACCCGGGGGCGTGACCCTCAACGAGCTCGGCCAGTCGACCTTTTCGGAGACGGCGATGGACGGGATGGGCTTTGGTCTCGGCTTCTCCGTGCTGGTCGACCCCGCAGCCAACACCGCGGTTTCTTCGGCCGGCGAGTTCGCCTGGGGCGGCGCGGCCTCGACCGCGTTCTGGATCGACCCGGCCGAGGAGCTGACCGTGGTCTACCTGACCCAGTTCCTCCCCTCAAACACCTACCCCATTCGCCGCCAGCTCAAGGCTGCGGTGTACCAGGCGCTCGTCTGATCTACGCACCGCGAAAACGCGAAACGGGGCCGACATCGTCGGCCCCGTTTGGTACAGCGATGTTCGTGGTGGCTCGGTTGGCTAGCCGGCCTGGTACTGGCGGGCTCGGTCGAGCCGAACGGCCGACCGGCGTTTCCAGAACCGGGTGCGCCAATGTTTGCGATTGTCCTTGGTTCGATGCTCGGGATCCCACGCTTTGTGCGGCGTTTTCCAGTGCCGCCCGGGTTCGGGCAGGTCATAGAGCTCGTCGGCGGAGACCTCCCCCCGCAGCGCCCGCAGATTCGCCCGTACCCGTGACTTCTCGCCGTGCTTGTGGGCACGGACCTCTTGTCGGCTCATCGGCTCGGACACTCGATGGGGCATTGGATGACACTCCTCTGCGTTGTTGGTACCGGGCGCTTCTGGGAAACACCCAGGAATAGGAACGGTTACAGCCAGGTTACAACCGTGACGCCGGTCACACAACTACCGTTGCCGATCGGTGCTGGCCGTCACTCTCCGTGAGGCTGTTCCCGCTCTATCGACCACCCGGCAAAATTGCTTGAGCTGGACCCGTCCGCCAGGGGGTCCAGCTCAATGCATCCGGGGGGAGCTGACAATCAGGTTCCCGCAATTTTCGCCAGCTCTCACGGGGAAGGCGCCGCACCCGTTGCCGCAGATGCGCCACTTCCTGAGACCCAACCTCTCATCGGCGTGTTGCGCAATGCGCAACAGTTACGCAACACTTTCCCGCAGCGCCGGGGAATCCGGACGCCGGGGTACCGGGTGCCGGGTTGAGCAGCGTTGGGCGTAGGGGTGCGGTGCAGGACTGCATGATCGCGGGGAATGACGACGAGCGACACGGAACGACGCCGGTGACCGGTGCCGGTCAACGCCTGCGGGTGATCCTGCTCGGCCGGGTCGCGGTCGCGGCCGAAGCCGACGCCGCGGCCGCCACCGATGACGCCCGCGCCGTGCGGGGTTCGCGCAACCAACAGCTCCTCGCCCTGCTGGCGCACTCCGCCGGTCGACCCATCGGCCACGACCGGCTCATCGATGCGCTGTGGCGCGATGACGATCTGCCCAACGACCCGGGGGCAACCCTGCGCACCTACATCCGGCGCCTTCGAACCGCTATCGCGCCCCTCGAGGTGGAACGGGTTCCGGGCGGTTATCGCCTTGCGCTCGATCCCCGCGAAACCGACGTCGGCGCCTTCGAACGCCATGTCGATGCCGCCCTCGACCGCTGGAAGGCGGGCGATCACGTGGCGGCCGGGAATGCGGCGGACCGCGCCACGGCGCTGTGGGCCGGCCCCCCGCTAGGCCTCCCCGACCATTGGTCCGGCACGTCCGCCATCACGTCGCGGCTCGACGAGCTCCACGCCGTGGCCGAGGAGTACGGCGCCGCCGCCATGCTGGCGAGCGGTGAGGTCGACAAGGTGGTCCCGGTGCTGCGCGCGCTCTGCGAGGAGCAACCGCTCCGGGAGTGGCGCTGGGAACTGTTGATGACCGCGCTCTACCACAGCGGCAAACAGGCCGACGCGCTCCGTGCCTTCAGCGCGGCGCGTACCCATCTGGTCGAAACCGCCGGCATCGAACCGTCACCCGGGCTCGCCGCGCTCGAGACCGCGATTCTCGAGCAGCGACCGCTCGGACTGCCGCTGACGGCCGGGCCCGCTCCCGCCCGACGGACGGCGGACAGCACCGCTGTTCGCGACACCGGCCTGGTCGGTCGTACGTCGATCACCGCGCAACTCGCCGCCGGCATCCAACGACTGGCCGACGGGACTGAGCCAACGCCACTCCAGCTTCTCCGCGGCGAAGCGGGAATCGGCAAGACCCGAATCCTCCAGCACCTCGACCGCCTCGCACACGCGGGGGAGGCGAGCCCACACTGGGGGCTCTGCTTCGAGGGCGAGGCCCAGGAGCCGTATCGCCCAATCCGCCAGATTCTCCGCTCGATCCTGAGCGAACACGGCGGCCAGGCCGCCCGATGGGCCACCGAGGGCAAGGGGGACCTCACCGCCCTCCTTCCCCACCTCGCTCGCGGTGACGCCCCCGCCTCGTCGCCCGGCGAGGACCAACAGCTTCGGCTGTTCGACTCGGTGGCCGGCTTTCTCCGCCGGGTGGCGCTGCACCGCCCGATCGTCATCATGGTCGACGACCTCCAATGGGCCGATCCATCGACGATCTCGCTGCTCGCCCACGTCATGCGCCACACCCGCGACGCCCCGCTGCTCTTCGCGCTCGCCTATCGCGAGGGCGAACTCCACCCCGACGCGATCGAGTGGCTCACCCACGCCGGCCGCGAGTATCCGACGACCGTCCATCAGCTCGGTGGTCTCGCCCCCGACGAACTCGTCCAACTGCTCGCCGATGCGGGCGGTTACCCCCCGGCGCCGGATTCCGTGGTCCGGATCCACGAGCTGACGGCGGGCAATCCCCTCTTTGCGACCGAGATGTGGGTTGCCGCCAATTCGGGCGACGACGGAGCGTCGATCGATGACGCGCTCGACGCCATGCCATCGGAAGTGCGCGATGTATTGCGCACCACCACCAACGCCTTGTCGTCGAACTGTGCCGAACTCCTTCGAGCGATCGCCCTCGTACCGGGCCTGGTGCCGCTCGAGTTGATCCAGGCCCTGCCCTTGCTGCCCAGCGCGGAGCTGCTCGACGCCCTCGATGAGGCCCTCGACGCGCGCGTTCTCGTCGAGACCATCCAGGACAGCTCGCCGACCTACGACTTTCGCCACGTGCTGTTCCGTCGAGTGATCGAGCAGGATCTCAGCCGTGCCCGCCGGGTGGCCATCCACCTGCAATTGGTGACCGCCTGTGAGCAACTTCACGAACAATCACCCGACCGCTGGCTCGCCGCGACCGCTCACCACTGGTACGAGGCCGGGCGAGCTGCGAACCCCCGCATGGCGATGCGCCGCAACCTCGAGGCGGCCGAACGCGACCGGGATCGAACCGGGTACACCGAGTCGATCACCCATTGCGACCGCGCGATCGACGCGGCGGGTTGGGTGGAGACCAGCGACACCACCGACCTCGCAGCCGTTCACCTCTGCCGGGCCTGGTGTCACCACCGCACCGGCGATCCCGAGTCACGGCGGACCGACGCCCGGGCGTCGTTCGACTTCGCCTCCGAGGCCAACGAGGTCGCCCTCGCCGCCCAGGCTGCGCTGATCCACGGCGGTGAGCGCTCCACCTATGGCGTCGCCAACGAAGAAACCACCGCGATCTTGCGCGCCGCGCTCGCAATGTTCGATGCCGCCGACCCGGCGACCGGGACCCCCGAGCTTCGGGCCCTTCGCGCCCGGCTGCTCAGCCGACTCGCCCAGGAAGATCACCATGCGGGCGCCTACGACGGCGCTCGAGCCATGAGCGCCCGGGCCGTCGCCGACGCGTCCGGCCTCGACGACCGCACGATGGCGAACGTGTACCACGGTCGCATCTGGACCCTCAACCACCCGGACTGGCTGGACGAGCGGTGCGCCATCGCCGACCAGATGGTCGGCCATGCCCGCAGCTGCGAAGACGACGAACTCCTGATGGGGGCACTCGTCTGGCGATGCGCATCGATGGTGGAGCGAGGTGAGGTCGAGGTTCTCGACCGAGATCTCGCCGAGTTGGAAGCCATCAACACCCGCGTGCGAGCCCCAAGCCACGAAGTCCGGCTGGCGACGCTACGAACCACCCGGGCGGCCATGCGCGCCGACTTCGCGACCGCGATGATGCTCGCCGAAGAGGCCCACCAGCTGGGCCAGGTCGTCGAACCCGAGAACGCTGACCAGGTTCTGCAGGCCCAAATGATCGGCCCGCTGCGCGAGATGGGGATGTTGGGTGACGTGGCGCCGATGATCGAAGCCTTCGCCGCGGAATACGCCGACGCGCCGGGGTGGCAGTGTGCGCTCGCCTACGTGCTGTCCGAAGTCGACCAGATCGACGCGGCCCGCGCCGTCCTCGACCCTTTGGCCGCCGGCGGATGCACCGCCGTGCCCCGCGATCTCGCCTGGACTCAGGGCATTGCGTACACCGCCCTCGCATCCCATCGTTGCGGCCACGTCGCGGCCGCCGACGCGTCCTATGAACTGTTGGCGCCCTACCGCGGACGTCTGGTCGGACTATGGGACATCAACTGCGGAGGGGCGGTCGACAGCTACCTCGGGTGGGCGTCTTTGACCTTGGGTGACAACGACCGCGCCGCGGGTCACTTTCGTGATGGCATCGCACTGAACGAACGCTCGGCCGTGGTCGGCGAGGCCTTGTGGAGCCGCGCCGGCGAAGCTCTCGCACAGCCCCGGGAGGGCGCGCTGGAGCAGATCGGCGCCGAAGCCGCCGAGCTCGGTATGGCCGGCCTCGTCGAGTTCGCCGCCGCCTCCCGCTGAGTCGGCGACCGCCGGCTCAGACGGCGGGGTGCCGGTGGGCGGTGTGCTCGCCGGACGGTTCGACTGCGGCCATGAACGCCGACTCGAGTTGCGAGCGGAACCGGTGCTCCATTTTGGCCAGCCAGCCAATGGGCGAGAACACCATGATCGGGTGCGGTAACCCGAGCCGAAACGCCACCCGGTCAACCGCCCGGAGAACGGCGATCATCCACCGGATGCTCTGCGGATCCTCGAGGCCTACCGGCTCGGGCACCTCGCCCGCACCGTCGGTCTCGCAGATGGCGCGAGCGGCCCAGCGAGCCGCCTCGTTCGCCGACTCCATCGACGCGAAGTCCACATGGGTGCGGACGTAGTCCCCCGCGAGGAACAGGTTCGGTACGGTCGTTCGGGCGCAGGGCCGGTCGTCCCAGGACCGGGCCGTGTTGATCAGCAGCTTCTCGCTGTTGACCATCGGTAGGTTCTCCAGCAGCCCCAGCGGGGTCGGCGCAACCCGCTGCGTCGGACTTTGCACGACGGTTGCCAACCGCGCGGTGGCGTCGGGGTCGCTCAAGGCGTCGTCGGCTATGACGCGCTCGTCGAGCGGTGTGGGCAGCGACTGTCGGCTGAGCTCCGGCACGTGCTCGCAGAGCTGGCTCCAAACCTCCGAAGCCACACCGTCGAAGTTCTCGAACCGGGCCGGCAGCCCCACCCGCCCAGCGTTGAACCAGTCCGACACGTTCACCGACAAGATCGTGTGCGGGTCGCCCTCGCGGACGTAGCCCGGTCGCCAGAACCGACGTTGCTCGATGGCGGTGAGGGCCCACTCCGACTCGAGGCACAGGATGTGGCCGTCGGGGAGCGCCGGCAGCTCATCGTCGAGGTGAAAGACGATCCCGTTCATCCACCCGAATTCCAGCTTGAACACGCCGTCGAGGTACGGAAGCTCCGGCAGACCCAACGGATGGTGCGGCCGGACCACCTCGGAGCGATCGTGCGCCAGCAGTTCCGGCGAGTTGGCCAGGACCTGCTGTGCTCCGGTGCCCGAGACGGCGAGAACGTAGTGATCGAACTCACCGCGGACCTCGGTGGTGGCGCTGTCGGTCGGGTCGACCAGATAGCGCTTCGCCACCGCGCCGTCCTCGTTTGCGGCCAGGTGCTGAACGGCGAAGCCATCGATGCGGGCCTCGGCCCCCTCACCGTCGAGCAACAAACCGGTGACCAGCACGCTGTCGTGAGCAAAGTCGGCGGCGCCGCGGCGCGACGGAAATCGATTGAACCGCACGCCCTCAGCTCGCAGGTGGGCCAGCCATGGCTCGATCCACACCTCGGTGGTCGGCCCGTCCAGCACCCGGTCGGCCGGCTCGTCGCGGTCGTAGTAGGGGCTGATGTCGTACAGCAACTGAGCAAGGATGCGGCCGCCCGTTCGCGCGCTCATCCGTTCGGCCCGGGTTGCGACGAACGACCGGGTCAACCCCGTGGCCAGCGACAGCTGAAAGTTCCGGGAATAGCGCCATGCGCCGATGTAGTCCCACCAGCTCTGGTTTTCCCATTGGGAGAACACGCGGCCCGGCGCCGACGACACGATCCGCACGATCGCGAGGAACGCCCAGATCGTCTCGAACGCCCTCGGACGCACCCGAACCGGGATACCGCCGCGCATGTGCGACCACATCCACGACGATGCCATGAACGGCCTCGGATTGGCCCAGGCGAACGCCACCGCGCCCCAGAGCAACCAGGTCAACACCGGGATCGAGCGCACTTCCCGGTGCAGCCAGACCGCACCGATGGTCGGAACGATCCACCACCAGCGAAACAGCGGCAGCTTCAGCAACATCCGCAGCATCGGCGCCATGTCGGCCTCTCGGTCGCCGGCGGGAATGTCGACCCTCAGCACCGCAGCGTCCTCAGCCGCGACCGCTTCGACCACCAATCGGAACAGCACCCACCCCAACCCCGCGCCGATCCAGGTGAGCCAGGCCCACCACGGAGCGTCGAACCATGCCATCAGACCGGGAGCGAACGCGAAGAACACGAACGCGACGGCCCACCAGAGCCGTCCGGTCGCGGCGTCGATTCGCTGCATCATCGTGACCGGGCCGGCGTCGGGCGAAACGCCGACGTTGCGGGCGTAGAAACCGGAGTCGGTGAGGGGTACGAGGTGGTCGAGCACGGTCTCGCCGTCGGTCGGGATCTCGCCCATCGTCTCGGTGACGTGCCGGTAGAACCCCGGGAAAAACCGAAACCCGTGCTCGCCGGCAAACCCGTGATCGTTGCGCCACGAACGCGTCTTGCCGCCGAGATCGTCGGCCGTGACACCCCGCGCCTCGAAAACGGTCACGTCATACCCGTGCTTGATCAGCTCATGGGCACACGACAACCCGGCGACCCCGCCGCCGAGGATGGCGACCCGACGCGCGCCGCCGGTCGCCCGTTCGTTCTCGTGCTCCACCCTGCCCCGCTTTCGCCGCCTCCGACCAGCCTGCCAGATCGGTCCGGGCCGCGACGGATCGTTGCGACGAACTACCTCCGGTCACGCAGACGGTCGATCTGGCGGCGCTCCCGTTTGGTCGGCCGGCCCGCACCGCGCTCGCGGGTGCCCTGATCGATGACCACCCCGCCCAGCGGATCGGTTCTCGGCTCCGGCGGCGGGCTGAGGTCCTCGTAGGCCTCGACGGCCACGGGTGCCCCGACCCGCTTCTCGAGCAGTTGGCGCACGACGACGATGCTGACCCCGTGGCGGCGCTTCACCGTGATCCGGTCGCCCTCGTTCACCCGACGCGCCGGTTTGGCGGGTTCGTCACCATCGCGCCCGAGGACCGACACCTGACCCTGGTCACACGCCTTCGTCGCCGCCGTGCGGGTCTTGAACAACCGCACCGACCACAACCATTTGTCGACCCGTACGCCCGAAGCCATACCCCAGTGTCGCCCAAACGGCGCTCGACCGCGGCACGATTCGCCGCACCCGGGAACTTTCCGGCATTCGCCGCCGTTTTGACCCCGTGAGGAAATACGCTCCAAGCATGCTTCGCAGAAAACTAGCCCTGTTGTTCGCAGCGGTGGCGCTCGTGGCCGCCGCCTGCGGCGGGGGTGACTCCGACACTGCTTCGGTCCCAGGCGAGTCCGCCGGCGAACCGAGCGCCGCTACACCGGATTTCTCCGGCCAAACCGTGCTTGGGGAACAATTGGTCGCCGGTGACCTCGCCGGCCAGGACGTCGTGCTCTGGTTCTGGGCCCCGTGGTGACCGACCTGCATCCGCGAAGCCCCTGCGGTCGCAGAGGTACAGAGACAATTCGGTGACCAGGTCACCGTCATCGGCGTCGCCGGTAAGGACGATCAGTCGGCCATGGAGAACTTCATCACCGGCCTGAGCGTTGACGCATTTCCCCATATCGCCGATCCCGACGGTGGGATCTGGTCCGACTTCGGCATTCGGTCACAACCGGCGTTCGCGTTTATTAACGACGACGGCACGTTCGACACGACCGGTGGCCTCAGCGAGAGCGACCTGGCCGCCCGGGTCGAGGGCCTGATCGCCGCCTGACGGCGGGGCCTTGCCCACCTCTCTCGCTCACTCGCCAACCAACGCCCCGGGGTACCTACGGTGCCCCGGGAAGGTTCGCCCGCTGGTCACACGTCCGATTGGTGACATCGGTGCCCGCACCTCCGTCGCATGCATCGGTGCCCGCGCCCCCGATGACGATGTCATCGCCGTCGCCGCCGTGGACCAGATCGTCGCCGTCGCCTCCGTTCACGCGGTCGTTCCCGGGCCCGCCGAACACCTCGTCCGGATCGTCGTTGCCGAACACGGCATCGCGGTTGGGTCCACCGTCGAGAATGTCGCGGCCGAGGCCGCCCCACAGGCGATCCCGGCCCATGCCCCCATCGGCGACGTCGGCACCGCCGCCCGAACGTATGACGTCCGCGCCGTCGCCGGCCGCGATCACGTCGTCGCCGGCAGACGCATAGACCCGATCGTCGCCGGGCCCCGCGTCGATGACATCGTTACCGAAGCCCGAGCAGATGATGTCGTCGCCGCCCCGGCTCTCGATGACATCGTTGCCGCCGAAGGTCACGATGACGTCATCGCCGTTGGTACCGAGGATGAAATCGGGTCCGCTGGTTCCCACCATGGTCGGCGTCTCGCCGCCGCAGGTTCGGGGCGACTCCACCCTGACCATCGCGGTGGCGAGTACTCGGCCCGACTCATCGGCGACAGCCAGCACGGTTGGCGCGACGTAGTTGTAGGCGATCTGGACCGAGAAGGTCCCCTCGCCCCCTGTGAAGGCAACGGCGCGTACCGAACCGTCGCAGCCGGCGTCATCGAGTGCGGTCACGGTCACCCCGCCCGTGCGGCACGGGGAGATGGTGAAGGTGCTGTAGGTCGCAAAGCCGGTTCCCGCGACCCGCACGGTGTCGAACCCGGGCGCCGGGACCGATGTGACGGTGACGCTCGGCGGGGCCGCGCCCGCAGCCGGGGGCGCGCCAACCAGGAAAGCGACGACGGCGACGAGCGCGATGACAACGCGGGGCATGGGGTTCCTCGTTCGTCCAGACACGACCCGGACGAAGGCATCGAGTACGGGAAGCTACGAGCCTAGGCCGGGGGAGCACCGGTCGGTCGGCGGCTCGCCCGATCACCGTTCAGTCAATGCCCGGCGCCGGGTTCGAGACGGGGTTGAGGCTTGGTTCAAGGAACGACGACATCGGCCGACATAGGTCATATGGCCTATGGCGTGGAGCAGAACGGTGTCGGGGCACGAGCGGCAACAGCAGTAGCGGGGACGGTACCCGCCCCGCGATGGTCGCCGACCGTCCGCGCCCTCTGGCGTCGAAACCGAAACCGCTCCCGGCTGCGTCTGCTCCTGGCCACCCGGGCTGACCTCATCGATGTCGACTTGGCCGGCCACGATCTGGAGAGCCCACTCCTGCCACACCGGCGGCTCGACGGTGCCCGCCTCGACGGCTCGCGCTGTCAGGACGCCGACCTGTACAAGGCGGTGCTGCGCGGCGCCCACCTGGTCAACGCTTCCTTCCGCGGTTCGCGCCTGCGCAGCGCGGACCTCCGCGATGTTCGGGCGACCGGGGCCGACTTCGAATTGTGCGATCTGCGCAGCGCCCGACTCCAGGGTGCCGACCTGCGGTCCGCCCGGCTCTATGCCACCGATCTGTGCGGCGCCGATCTTCGAGGCGTCAATCTCATCGGAGCCGACCTACGGGCCGCCATTCTCGACGGCGCACTGCTGGCCGGTGCCCGGTTCTCCGCCGCCACCCGGTGGCCCGCCGGACTGGACCCGCTCAGTCGCGGCGCGATCGACTCGACCCGGACGATCGATCTGACCGACGATCCGCTCGCGGGCAGAACTACCCATGCCGAGTTGTATCCGACCCACCGCCGGCCGCGCTAAGAAGAAGTCAGACCATTCGACGCGCGGGAGGCATTGATGGCACTGACAGCCGACGACCGGCAAGCCATGGGCTCGGCCCGGACGGGTAGTTCTCCGGTCTGGCACCCGATGAACCACGTACGGGCGGCGGTACACCCGTCCACCCACGGGTCGATCGACCGATGGCCGGCGCTGCCGCCGATGTTCCCCGAGCACCTGCGGCGGACGGCGAGAGTGCTGCGCACCCGGGTGCCGCTGCCGTGGGCGCGAGCCGGCCAGAGCATCTCGCCCGATCTCCGCCGGCGCGCCGGCGCCGCCCTGGGCGCGGGTCTCGTACCCGCCCAAGTACACGTACGCACCGATGGGCTCGTCGTCGTGCAAACCTCGACTTGCGTCGAGAAGTTCCGGTGCGAACAGGCGGCGGCCCTGCGTCGGGCGCTGGGCGGTAGCCGGATCTCCTGGTGGAGTGACCAGCACCGGGTCGTCGCGGTTCCCTCGGGTCCCGGCAGCGGAAATTTTGCACTGCTGGACCCGGACCGATACGACTGTGAGAGTCTCTTTGTGTTCGGCCTCGATCTCCGGAGGGGCTAGCCTATCACCCCGCAACCCCAGGATCGATCCGTGCCTGAACCTGCCGCCGGCGACGCTACATCCGCACGGCATGCGGCTCTGGCCTGGCGCGAGCTGGTGATGGTCCGCCTGTCCGAACTGGATGACCGCGACCGGGCGGCCAAGCACCTCGATGCCGTGCTCGAGGCCTCGCGGACGCTCTACGTCATGACCATGGTCGACGGATTCGATGCGTGGCCGTTGACACCTGCACCGACCGACCTGATCTGGTATCTGGAAGGGTGTGCCGAAGAGCTCAGTGAGCGTCTGGGCAGCGCTCCCTCTGCGCAGCTTTGCCAGGTCGTTCGGCTCCTGCGCGATCAATTGCCGGGCGATGTGTTGCCCAACGGTCACCTCCCGGTGGACGGGAATAGCCTCAGCCGCCGCAAGTAGGCCGGGTGAACCACCGGCGATAGAGGTTGTTGCCCTTTGGGGGAGGACCTACGCGAGCACCAGATAAGCGGTTGCGATCACCAGCACCAACGTCGCGATCATGGCGGGAATGACCACGTTGACGAGCACGCCTCGATCCGTGGTAGCCGGGGTGAGCGTCTGCGCTTGGATTTCCATCGTCGGGATCCTCGGATGCTGTGGGGGGAAGTGGGCGGACACCAAGTAGACGCACAGTCTGCGTCAAAGGTCGCGCGAAGCGTGATGACAAAACGGTGACACTTTTCGCCGCTCCCGCGCCGGCACACCGCTGTCATCCCCGAAAGGCCTCTGATTCCGCCGAAAAACCGGCCCGACGGCGACCACGGTGCCACCCGACTGCTGATCGCCGTGCGCCTCTCGGCGAGTTGTACTGTCGGGACCGCTGTGGCGAATCCAACCAACCCCGTGCGCGATCCGGCCCCTCGATGGCGTCGCCCGTCGCGCCCTGCCTTCTTCTCTGCCGCGGTCCTCACCGCGACCGCGCTCCTCGCGGCCGCATGTGGGGGCGACTCGCTTTCCGACGCCGCCAACCGGGGAGCCGTCCTCGACGACGCCGATTCCTGGCACCGGGTCGAAAGCTGGAGCCGCAGCGCCACCGACGGTCCGGTCGCCGGAGTCTCATTCGATGGCGGACTCTGGTTCTTCGACAACGATGAGTCGCCCGACATTCGCCGATCCTTCGTCGATGGCGAGCGCACCCAACTGAGCGCCGAAAGCCTCAACGCCGCGATGAGCGGCAATGGCCGAATCGTCGTCTTTCGGGTTGCGGCGGGCAACGACGAGTGGCGGGTTCGCCAGGTTGCCTCCGGCGAAGAAATCTCGCTCGGTCGCCACGTCGCCGACCGGGCGTTCATCGACCGCGACGGCACCGAGATCACCGTGCTCACCACCGCTCTCGGCAACAGCGTGAACGATGTCGAGTTCACCGATGGGCACCGGGTGCGCGTGCGCACCCTCTTCGATGCCATCGCCCCGCTCCCCGCGACATGGCTCGCGCCGCCGCAGCTCCACGACATCACCCCCGACGGTTCGG
The DNA here is from genome assembly GCA_938041035.1 of uncultured Acidimicrobiales bacterium. Lineage (GTDB taxonomy): Bacteria > Actinomycetota > Acidimicrobiia > Acidimicrobiales > SHLQ01 > CALHYX01. Next base: position 22,809 of record CALHYX010000034.1, read on the forward strand.
TCATCGCCTACCGCAATTACCAGCCCGTAGACCCCGAACCCGATCATCCAACCCTCGCCGCTCTGGTCGACGGGGAACCGATCACGCTCGCCGTGGCCGACGACGTCGACGGCGCGACCCGCACCTCACCGCTTGCCGTTTCATCCAACGGGGAAAGGGTCGTCTACGGGTCCGAGAACGCGCTCGTCGTATTCGACCTGAGCGACGGCACGAGCCGTGAGCTCGGACTGACCCTCGCCCACCCCGAGCAGGAGGTCGTCCAGGTCGATGTGGGCGAAACCAAAGCCGTCGTGGTCGCCAAACGTTTTGGCGAAACGACCTGGGCCGACGTACTCGTCGTCGACCTCGACTCCGGTGCGACCGACACGCTCGTGCGAGTCGCGCCGCTCGAACCCCAGCAGATCACGCCGGGCGGCATTCTTGTCACCGTCACCGATGCCGGACACGCCGCGGCGGTGTCCGTTGCCTTTCGCGACCGCGACCACCCGGCCCAGAGCAGCTGGTCGACGGCGATCATCGACCTCGACCTTCGCCCTGAAGGGGAGGCCCTCACCTTCGCGGGCGGCACCTATCTCGAGGCCGACGAGTAGCTTGGCGAGACCCCGAGTCGACCGCTCCGCATCCACGGCCACGGGCGGTCACCAGGCGTGCTAACACTGACTCGGTCCACCGGTCGGTGGGAACCAATGGGTGGTTGGATAGCAGGAGTGAAAGTAGTTCGAGAGATCCACCTCGGGGATCTCACCTTGGACGGATCAGCGGCTGTGATCGGCACGGTGACCGGCTCCCTCTTCGTCACCGCCGGACGGGTGCTCGTGCGCGGCGAAGTCCACGGAAACCTCATCCTCGATGCCGGCCACTGCCGAGTCGACGGTCGGATCCACGGCGATGTCGAAAACCGCGGTGGGACCACCGACATCTTCGGGGTGGTCGACGGGGCCGTTCTCGGCCCGTCGGCAACCACCATCGTGCACGTTGGCGCCGTTGCGACCCTGACGAGCGCCGCCCTGGCACCCCGGGTATCCATGGTGGTCGACCCTGCCGTCGACCCTGTGGTCGAGCCACGCGTCGACCGCACCGTGAGCACCGGGACGCCCGACTGGTCGGAACCGGAGCGGGTCGGGCCCAACGCCGAAACACGGCGCGCCAGCAGACGCGACGCGGTCGTCGCCACCCTGCTGGCGATCGCCTCCATGGTGATTCTCATGGCGGCAGCCGGGGTGCTGGCGCTGCAGATGTAGGCGTGCGCCGCCAACTTCTGACCAGCCCGTTCGGCCTCTACAGCGGAGCCTTCGTGGCGTACCCTGGCAAGAGGAGGGGGACGGTTTGACGGTGCTATCACACCAACCGCTGCGGCTCCGGCTGTTCGGTGACTTCGAGCTCGTGGTCGACACCGGCAATGCCGCGCCCTTTTCCGTCTCCAGCCCGGCCCAACGGATGCTCGCTCACCTCGCGATGGCCCGTTCGACGACGCTGCGCCGCGACGTGGTCATGGAGTCGGTCTGGCCCGACCTCGACAGCGCCACCGCCGGTGCCCGACTCAGCCAGACGCTGTGGCGGTTGAAGAAGATCCTCGGCGACCATGCCCTGCCGGTTGCCGCGACCCGCACCCACCTCGCATTGGCCCCGGATCTCCTGGTCGACCTTCACGAGTTCAACCGGTGCCGTCAAGCCCCGCCGGAGGAGCGGCGATCGGCGTTGTTTCGCGCCCTTGAACTGCACCGGGGACCGTTGCTCGAGTTCTCCGACGATGAGGCGCTCTGGGTACCGCGCCAGTCGTTGGAGAACGACTATGCGGCCGTGGCCCGCGAACTGATCACCGCGCTGGTCGAGGAGGACGAGGTCGACGAAGCCCTCCGCGTCGCGGAGCGCTGGATCGAGCGCCAGCCCCTCGCCGAGGGGCCCTATCGGGAGAGCCTGCAACTGCTCGAACGGGCCGGTCTCGCCACCGATGCGCTTCGGGTGTTCTCCCGGCTGGGACGACGCCAGAGCGAGGAGTTGGGCGTCGGGGCCAGCGCGGATCACATCGAGGCGGGGCGGTTGCGAAGCGATGACGCCGGACCACCGCGGGGAAGTGACCTCGGGACCACGACCGCACCCAGACGGCTTGTGGGCCGAGGCCACCAGCGAGCTGCGGTGCTGGAGGTCTTCGACCTCGCCGAGGACGGATTCGGATCGGTCGTGTTCATCGAAGCCGACGTTGGTATGGGCAAGAGCCGCCTCGCGGAAGAACTGCTCCGGGATGCGATCTGGCGCGGCTCGGCGGCTGGGCTGGGGCGATGTTCACCGACCACGGCGCCGTTCGGGCCGATGGTCTCCGCGCTCACCCAGGCGATGTCACCCACCGAGATGGCGGTATTGAGCGAGCAGCTCGACCCGCGGGTCCGGATGCAGGCCGAACGGCTCCTACCCAACCTGCGTTGGCCTCGGGCGGCGGGCGATCCGCCACCGACCTTTGGCCCCATCCTGGTCGCGGGGACCGATTCCCAACGCGGCCATCGCCACACGATTGTCAGCCTGGTGCGGGCGCTCGCCTCTCTACGCCCCGTCTGTCTCATGATCGAAGATGTTCATTTGGCCGACCCGGGCACCCTCGACACCATCTCGGACCTCGTCCAGGAGATCGGAGATCTGGCCGCCGCACTGGTGCTCACCTCGCGGCCCGAGGGATTCATGCGGCCCGACGTGGCCAAGGACCTCCGCCGGGTCGTGCGGGCCGAACACACCCGCCGTATCTCGCTCGACGGCCTCGACCTTCGCGGTGTCCTCGAACTGGCTCGAGCGACCGACCGGTCGTTCCCGGTCGAGCGGGCGCGCGAACTCCTCGAATCCACCGACGGCATACCCCTCCTGGTCGTGCACGCGGTCGACGATCATTCGCCCGACGGCGCCGACGACAACCCCATCCATGCCAAGATCGCCCGGCTCAACCCGACCGAGCTCGCCGTGCTGCAAACGTTGGGGGTGTTCGGCGAATGGCTCTCCGTGCTCGCGCTCGTCCGCACGCTCGACGAACACCCGGCCGAGCACGTGGTGCGCGCCACGCTCAACCTCGTGCGGCTGCGGCTGGTGAGCGAGTCCCGCGGCAACTATCGCCTGAGCCACGAGCGGGTTCTCGGCGGAGTTGAGAAGGGGCTCACGAGCACGCGATCGCGCCAGCTGGCCGAAGCGCTTCTGCGATCCGCCGACGAAGAGCAGCTCGATCCCCGCCGCCGCGCCGAGCTCGCCACCAAGGCCGTCGATTGGCGCGCCGCGGCCGAAGCTCACCGGGTCGCGGGTGGCGAAGCGTTGGCACTAGGTGCCTACGAGGCGGCGGTGGCGCACTATGAGGCCCTGCTGGTGCTGAGCTCCGAGGGCGCGCTGGCCGAGGCCGAACACATCGACATCGTGCTCGCGCTACACGACATTCACGACGCGCGCGGCGAGGACGGCGAGCGCGACAGGCGCCTCGCCCACCTCGCCGGTCTGCACAACAACCCACGATCGAACGACATCGAGCTTCGACTGGCCTGGACCGATCTCGACGCCGGCTTTGTCGATCGCGTCATCGAGTCCGGCTCTCGGCTGTGCGCGACCGATCCCCTCCCGGCGCGATCGCTACGCGGCGGCCCCGCCGCCCTGGTGATCGCCGCCCACAAGACGGCTGGCCAACACCGCGAAGCCGTGGACTTTCTCGACGCAATCGCCCCCCGACTCGACGATGCCGAGCTGGCCGAGGCCCAAGTGGCGGTCGCACCAGCGCTGCTCGAGCTTGGAGATGTGGACCGGGCGACGGACGTCTTGGGTCGGGCCGCCGGGGTTTTCGATGCCGGCCACGAGATCGAGGGATACATCGATGCCGCGTCGATGCTGGCGGTTGCCCAGCTCCACGCCGGTGGCGGCGACGAATGGCTCGACCTGTTGCATGATCTGGTCGAACGCTGCCGCCTCCTCGGCGATCGGCGCCGCCTCGGGCATGTGTTGATGACCCTGGGTTCGGCCTATTCGGTTCTTCGCGATGACTTCGGGCGCGGTCGCGCCCACCTGATCGAAGTCCACCAACTCGGACGCGACCATGTCTCGGCCCGGCCACTGCTGACGAGCATGAACAACCTGGCGTTTTCGGAGTCCGCCGCGCTTGGTCGCCATGAAGAAGGAATTGCGCTCCTGCTCGAAGCGGTGGTCATCGCCGAGGAGACCGACGACCGGCTGATGGCCGCGGTGTGTCGCGGCACCCTTGGGGAGGTGTTCATGGCGATGGGCGACCGGGAAAGCGCTCGCACGGCACTGCACCAATCGCTGCGCGAGTTCACCGAATTGGGTGACGCTCATCTCATCGAGAGCATCCATGCTTCGCTCGCGGAACTCGACGCCGAATGCGGCGATCTGTTGGCCGCGGAGTACCACATCGACCGGGCCGCGGAGTTGGCCCGCGAACGGGCGTACGGCGAATCCGAGGTCGGGGTGCTCATCAAGTGGAGCCGGGTGCTGACCCTCTCGGGTAAACCCAAGGCGGCGGCGGAGAAGGCGCGCGAGGCGGTCGAGCGGCTGGGTCCCGGCGTCGCCCATGTTCACGATGTGCTGTGGCAGGCTGCCGAGGCCCACTATGCCGTGCGGCGAAACGGAGAGGGCGACGTCTTCGCCGGCCGGGCGGCGGCCGAGGCGCAGCGGTTCGTCGAAGGATTCGACCCCGCGTTGATGCCGATCGCGGCGAGCCGCGTGCGCTCGATCGTCGACCGCGGGGCAATGCTGCGGGCATCGGCCATGTTCGTTGAGCTCGACCTGCGCGATGGAACCGGCGTGACCACCGTGCGCCTCACCGCAACTCCCGCAGAGCTCGAGGGCGCGGCGACCGACCGAACGCTACGGCACGAGGTGCTGGCCCGTTTCCTCGCCGAGGCTGAGTCGCAACGGGCGGTCGTGGACGTCGGCACGCTCACCGACACGCTGTCCGTCAGCTCGCGCACCCTGCAACGAGACCTCCGGGAACTACGGGCGAAAAAGAACCCGTAGAAATTTGGCGCGCACCACAAGCCGCTGAGCTGGCAAAACGCTTCATCTCGTGTCAGACGGCCACCCGCTGCGACAAGGCGAGCCGACGTTGAGAGATTGGTGAGAGAGTCGTTTGCGATGATCTGGATCCGCCGCCTCCCATGGGTGACCGTCGGATGTTTCGCATGCGACGGTCACCCATGATGGTGCCCGCGCAAACCCTCGTCCCTTACAGGAGCATCGCCGCGCGGCTGCGCAGGACGGCGAACGCCTGGCCGGGCGAGGTTCGTGTCGCGACGACTTCACCGATGCTGCGGCGCAGCGCATACAGCCGGCGAGCCATCGGTATCGCCTCACCGGCTTTGGCGTCGAGGCAGATGAGTTCGGCGTCGTCGTGGAGCGCGTGGGACCTGCCGGTCGAACGAGCCCAGCGGCCGATCTCCTCGACGGTCACCCGCCGCTCCCGGCGCCGCTGATCGATCCGCTCCTCGCCGGTCGCCCGAAGCGCGTGGGGGTAACGGGTGAGCGGCTCGCGCACCGCGTCGACGCGGCCCCGGAAACCGGCCGCGATCGCCAGGTACAACGCGGGGTCATCCACACCGTGGCGAATCTCCACCGGGAGCACTTCTTCGAGCAGGTGGCGGGGAAACGTCATCCCGGAGAGCGGAGCATGGGCATAGCGCCCGTGGGCGAGCAGGGTTCGGTCCACCCGCCCGGTCGCCAACCGGGGCCGCGGCAGCGCCACGACCCGGCCGTCGTCGGCGGTGACACCGCCGCCATTGGAAACCGCTACCAGGTTGACATCGGCGACGAAGCGCTGCACCACCCGTTCGATCTTTGTCGGCGCGAACTGGGCATCGGCCTCCAGCACCGCGATCAACTCACCGCGGGCCGATTCAAACCCCATCTGGAGCGATCGGCAGCGTCCGCTGCGCAGCAGTGGTACGAGGCGAAGCCGTTCGCCGAACCCCCGCGCCACGTCGAGGGAATCGTCGATGCTGCCGTCGTCGACGACCACGACCTCGACGTTCTCGTAGGTCTGGTCGAGCGCCGACTCGATGGCGGTCCCGAGAACCTCGGATCGATCCGCGTTCAGGATCACGATCGACACCAGCGGACGGTCCGACCGCCACCGCATTCCGCCGTTGTTGGGTAACGCCACTACGCATTTCTCCTGCCGCACCCGATTGCTTCGGCCTGAGTGCGGGCAACAAACCGAAGGCAGGCCGACCCCGGGGCGGGTCGTTACCACCATGAACCCGCCGAACTTTACAGATGGTTGCAACTAAAGCGCAACGAACCGTCGGTCGGCCACCGAGGGCCCGACATCTCGTGCGCCGAGTAGGCCGAGCGGTGCCCCCGGGCCGCGCGAAGGTCACCGATCCGGGCGCGGCTGGAGGTTAGGGTTTGGCGCGAACGGAGCCGAAGTGAAACACGTCGATCAGGTACATCTAGGGGATCTCACGCTGCGGGAATCCGCGGTGATCTCCGGCACGGTCACCGGGTCGCTGATCGTCGAGACCGGTCCGGCCATCATCACCGGCACGATCGTGGACGACCTCATCATCCTCGACGGCCGGGTCACCCTCCGGGGCGCCGTGGTCGGCAGTGTCTACAACGAGTCCGGCGCGCTCGACATCTACGGGCGGGTCAACGGCGTGGTCGGCGGCCCGAGCGCCAACACGGTCTTGCACGAGGGTTCGCTCGCCACGCTGGCCGACAGCGCCGGTGAGCCCCTGGACCTCGATGTACTGGACCTCGATATGACGGACCTCGAGGTACCGGAACCAACCGCCTCCGGATTCGCGCGCATCGACGGTTCATCGATCGACCTCACGACGGATGACCACCTCGTCGACGATCGTCCCGGCGCCGATGGTCCAACCCCCGCGGATACCGTCGAGCCGGCCACGGGTAGCCGCCGTCCCCTCACGGTCGACCCCACGCCCGTTCGATCCGGTTTCATCGCCGGTGCGCTCGCCGCGGTCGGCATCAGCGCGATGGTCGCCCTGGGCTCGTATCTCGCGATCGGCGACCGTGACGCGACGCCGGTGTCGGTGCTCGGCGACGTCGAGCAGCCCCCGATTGCTCCCGCGATCCTGGCCGCGCCCACCTCGGCCCCGCCGGCCACCACCCCGCCGGCCACCACCCCGGCGACGACCACCGAACCCCCTGCCGATCAATGGTCACCTTCGCCCGAGTTCGCCATTGGCTCCGCCGCCCGGCAGTTGCGGGAGTTACCCGTGGCCCTGGCCCTTGCGGCACCCGTCGACTTCAACGCCGACGACTATGCCCAGTGGAGCGATGCCGACAACGACTGCCGAGACCGACGAACCGACGAGCTTCTGGCCGAAAGCAATGGCCCCGTCGGTATGAGCGACGACGGTTGTGCGGTGCTGACGGGAGCGTGGTCCGACCCCTGGTCCGGCGCCGAGATAACCGGCGCTGAAGAAGCCGCGATCGATCACATCATCCCGCTCACCCACGCACACGCTGCCGGAGCGTGGGCGTGGGATACCGCCACCAAGCAACGGTTCGCCAATGATCTCGACCCGGCGGCGCTGCGCGTTGTGTCCCGCCAGACCCTCGAAGCCAAAGGTGCTTCCGCTCCACCGGACTGGCGCCCGGACCAGCAGGCCAGCTGGTGCGGGTATGCGATCGATTGGATTCGAACGAAGCACCGCTGGGGCCTGGCCGTTTCCGCCGACGAGCGAGCGGCGCTCGAACAGATGCTCGTGACCTGTGGGTTCGCCGACAGCACCGGTCCACTGCGCCAAACCCTCTCCACTCCCCCGGCCGAGGCGTCGATCACCCCGGGCTGAAACCAACCCGGTCGCGACCCATCCGCTCACTTCTCCCCGGCGCGCACCGAAGGAGTCGTGTTCCGTTTGCGACCCTGAACCCACACCATGAGCGCCTTCCTCGTTCGCCGCCTGCACCGTGCCCTGGTAACCGCGTTGGCCGCGTTCCTGATCGCAGCAAGCCTCGGATTAGCCACCGAAGTCGCCGCCCAACCCGTGGCGGTCAACGACGGCGATGCCGACGGGGTTTCGGATCCGTTCGACAACTGCCCAACGGTGGTGAATCCGGACCAGGCCGACTTCGACTTCGACGGCATCGGCGATGCCTGTGAGGCCGTCCCGGCCGCGGGGCCCGAGATCGTGAACGTGACCGACACCACGGTGCAGCTGGCATGGATGGAGCCAACCGGATTCGCCGACGACGACCAGAACTACTACGAGATCTGCCTGTACGACGCCGAGGACACGCAAACATCCTGCGTAAAGACCACGACCACCGGCCACACGATCAGCGACCTCACCCCCTCGACCTCCTACTCGGTCACCGTGCTGGCCATCGGGCCGCGCATCACCGGCTTCCGCTCCGGACTCCTGCCGTTCACCACCGAAGCCGCAACGGAGATCACGCTGACCGTACGGGCCCGCGGCCAACACGGCGTAGAGCTCATGGACGTGCGCGTCGGGGCGCTGACGTTCGGCCCGGTCGTGGTCACCACCGGATGGCTCGAATACTCCTACGCGGTGCCTTCGACCACGGTTCCCAGCGATATTCGGGTCGGGTTCACCAACGATCTGTACGCTCCGCCAATCGATCACAACCTGTTTGTCGACTACATCGAACTCGACGGCGTCCGGTACGAATCCGAGGACCCGTCGACCTACTCGACCGGCACCTGGGCACCGGGCACTGGTTGCGACGGTGGCTTCAAACTGAGCGAGACCCTGCACTGCAACGGGTACTTCCAGTACAACGCCGCAGCCGAGGGCTGTGTCGTTCCCGGCGGGTTCGCAACCGAGCCCGACCTCACGTGCGCCACGTCGCTGCTGCTGCCGTCCCGGGCGTCGCTGCGCCTCGCGCCGGTCCGTCTGCCCAGCTCGCTCATCTGACGCCCGCCGGCTCGACGAACACCAATCGGTCGAGCACGAAGAACCGCACGAACCAGATCGCTGTGTAGCTGGCGAGGTTGCCCGCGGCATGCATCGTGGCGCTCACGCCCAGACGCGCGAGCTGATGGGCCACCACCGTGGCGAGCGCCACGGCGAGAACGGTCATCACCCAGTACCGGGTGACCTCGGCGCGAGACGATCGACCTTGTCGAGACCACACCAGCTTCCGGTACGCAAGGTAGGTCGCAGGGCTGATCACCAGGGCCGCCACGACCGCGGCGGCGGCCGGGGTGAGCCCGCCGGGTTGGACCTGCACCAGCGCGAAGTACAAGCCAAGGTTCGCCGGCGTGGCGACGGCCGAGACGGCCAGATAGCGGCGGGCGGTGCGAGCCGCGCCCAGCGGCGTGATCGGTGCTGGCGGCGGTGATGAAACGGTTACGGGAAGGGTCATGGATTGGTGTCCTTGTCGAGTTTGTTCGCGACCGAAGCCGGCGAGTGGGGACGCACCCTCGGGCGGATGGCCGGAGCCACCCGCCCGACAGGGGCTCAGCTACCCGGGTTCGGGTTTGGGTTGGGGTTGGGGTTGGGGTTCGGGTTCATGCGTTCACCTCCTCTCGTAGATCCAGGACCGGCAACACCAGATCGCCGGCATCGGAAAGTTCGAGCGTCAGGGTCGTCGCCGCATCGACGGGCCGGGCCAAGCTGGCGCGACCCGACTCGACGATGACGCGAACCGCAAAGAGCGATGAGGCCCACAGGTCCGTCGGGGTCAGCAGCGCCGCCACATCGGTGGGCGCCTCACTCGAGGCGACGGTCGCACACAGAAAGGGATCCAGAACGCTCGAACCCGACAAGGCCCGTCGTCGGGGACGAGTCGGCCAACGCAACGTTGGTCGACACTGCGGGCACAAGACGTCGAAGGCCCGTACGACGAGGCTCGAACAGAACAGTTTGTGCGGCGCGCCCCGCTCGCCGAGCACCGCCGACGCCTGTCGTAGTCGGGCGACCAGACCAGCCTCCCTGGCCCTCGGGACCAGGCCGCGCAGCAGGTTGGCGGCAGCCACGAACGCGACCCGATCCCAGGCGTACACCGGCTGGGGCTCCGAACCGTCGCCCGACACCCGCTCGATCGACCAACGCGCCATCCGGTCGAGGCAAAGGCGATGGGCCGTGGGTACCCCGAACCCGGTGACGGCATACGTCGACAGCCAGGCCGACAGGGTTCGCGTGCGACAGCCTTCACCGGGCACGGACTCAACCACCTGCCAGCACGAGTCGGCCCAAACGAGAATGCCGACGTGGGTCCACCAGTCCCCGACGACCGAGTTGAGGGCCTGGGCTCGATTGAGCCGCTTGGCGAAGACAAGGGTTCCAGGCTGAAGCCCGAGGATCCGCCGGGTTTGGGACCCGGCCGGGGTCTCGAAGGTGACCGCGCCCGCGGCCGCACCCACCTGCTGCACCGGCCGGTTTGGGCGGGTGCACGAGGGCGGGAGGAGCCGTTCGGTTGAGGCGGTCGCGGTCACCCTTCGATAGTGCGGCCTGGACTCGGCCGCGACGAGGGGGCCTGCCCCCCTTCGGTCGCCCGGTTCGGTTAGGTGAGTGGCGGACCGACCACCGAGGCGGGCAGATCGAAGTCGGCCCGCAGCAACTCGGCCTCGGCCATCAAGGCCCGGTCACCCGTCCATCGCGCCCGCTCGGCGCGCAGACTCACGCTCCACGTCCCCATTCCGGCGCGGTCGGCGAACTCGATCCCGGCGATCAACGGCTCGGGGTCATCGACCAGATACGCGAGCGCTCGATCCGCCGGACCCAGACAAGCCGCACCGGCACCGACCATGACCGCCGACTGCTGGCGCGATTCCATGAGCGCGCGGGCCTTCGATCGGAGCTCGGCATCGCTGATCGCGGCGGCGACCCGGGCCATGGCGGTCACCACGGCGATCACGTGGTAGTTCGGCCGTTCGAGCAACCCTCCGAGGAACGGTTCGGCCACCGCGATTGCCTCGTCGACCCGACCCACGTCGAACAGCGCGGTCGCATAGGCGGCCCGGCCGGCGTCGGTATCGGTGATCTCGGGGGGTGCGAGATCGAACAGCGCCAGGAATTGCGAGAGTTCACCCGCTCGTTCCAGCGAGATGAAGAGGTGAGACGCTCGACCGGGCGCGGTTGGTCCAATCCGATAGTTGTTGCCCAGTCGCTCCGCATCGACCGATAGCTCCTCGGCCTCACCCCACCGACCCCGGGTAAAGGCGAGCGACGCCGCCAAGAGCGCGCCGTGCCAGATGCGCAACGGTTCGGGCTCCACCTGGGCGGCCTTGTTCAAGGCCGCCAAAGCGTCGCCGGCCCGGTCGAGATCGCCAATTTCGAAAAAGTCGAGAACCATCGTGTGCAATACCCGACAGGCGACCGGGCGCGAGACTTCGTCGATGTCGATGCCGGCGAGATGTCGAGTGCGCTGATCCGGATGTTCGCTCACCAACCGACTGAACCAGACGTTGTACGCCGCGTCGGCCGCCTCGTCGGGTGTCGAAGCCAGTTCCGCCGCCGTCTCCGCCCAGTTCTGCGCGCTGATCACCCGACCGAGCAACGAGAGTTGGCGCGAGAGATGCAATGCGTGGGCAAACCGGAGATCGGTCGGCAGCGTTTGGACCTTTATCCGGCGGAGCTGGTCCACCCGTTCGATGTCGCCATTCGTCGGCTCGGCGACGGGTAGCCCTACCGTCGCGGCGGCCAGTGCGTCGGCGGGGCGGTTGTCCGCGAGCGCACGTTCAAAGGCCCGACGGCGCACGTCGGCCGCCTTCGGTGCGGCGCCCAGGTGTTCGAGCACCATCGCGTGGGAGACCTGGGCGGACTGCGCCATCTCCGCGGGCATCGATTCTGCCTGGGCGAACCGACGCGCTGCTTCCGGCAGGGCTCCGGCGGCGAGAAACGCCTCGGCGGAGCGCACGAGTCGCGTCACGACTTCGTCGGCGGGAAGTCGGGTGTGGGCCTGGAAGCTGTGCTCGGCCACCTGGTGCACATCCTGGCTGAGCTCGCCGGCTCGCACGTGCATCTCGCGCAGTAGTGCGGCCGGGGTCACCACCGTGATGGCTTCACGGATCGCGGCCTTCGGGATCGCGAAGCGGCCCGGCATGTTGGTATCGACCAGCAACTCTTCGGCGAGCAGCTCGAGAAGGCGACTCTCCAGGCGTTTCGCCGGTTGCTCGGTAATCGCCTCGGCCTCCGCGAAGTGAAACTCCCCACCGAGCACGGTGGCCGCCGCGAGCACCGTGCGCGCCGTGGTGTCGAGACCGGCGATCTGATCGACGAAGCGGGCGTGATGCGGCTCACCGGCCTCGGTCAGGGTGTAGCCGTAGGGGTCGACCCCCTGGATCAGCCCGTGAACGAGTTCCGGCCGACCCAGCGAACGCCGATGAATCTCGCCCGCGAGCCGGCGACGAGCGTGATGGGGGGCGTCCGGCCAGACGGCCGCGATCAGCGGGAGGATCTCGTCGGTCGCCAAGGGCGGAACCTCGGTGATGACCGATGAGTCGCTGTCGCGGGCTCGTCGGACGAGCTGCGCCCAATCCGAACCCGGCTCGGGCTCGCGTCCCGCAAGCACCAGCGTGAGCTGGCCGCGAATGGTGGTGCCGAGCAGGAGGTGCAGCAGCCGGATCGACTGGCTGTCCAGCCGATGGCAGTCATCGATCATGAGGACGAGGGGGCGGTCGGCCGCGACCGACTCGATCGCGGCAACCGCTCGGGTCATGATCATTGCCCCGAAGCTGGTCTCGTCGGCCGAGACGTTCGGTGCCCGCGCCACCGCCTGGCGCAGATCGGCGAACGCGGCACTGAACGGGCCGAACGGCTCGCCCGGTGCAGGTGGGGTTGGCGGTGCGAGCACCAACGCCCCGCGATCGTGAAACTCAGCCGCCATCCCCGCGCCAAAGCGGGTTGCCCCGCCCCCCGGCGGACCGACCACCACCGCCAGTGCCACCGGGTCGGGCTTTGCCGAGACTGCATCCACGGCGGCCACGACCTGTTCCTGGCGGTGCTCGCTCAGCCGGCGCTCCATCGCGGCACGAACGATCGCGGGCCGGACCGGTTGCTCGGCCCCCGCGCTCTCGCCAAAGGGGTGCTGTTGGGAAAGCTCGGCCCGCAGCGCGCGCAGTTCGGCTCCGACCGAGCGACCCATCCCGGCCCGAAACCGATCGGCAAACTCATCGAGTACTTCCCGGGCATCGCCGACCCGGCCTTCGGCGACCAGTCCGGAGACGGCCAGATAGGCGAGCGTCTCGTCAAACTCGTTTCGTTGCACGTCTTCCAGCAGGATCCGCAGGACCCGGGGGTCGATCGCGCCACCTCCAGACGCGAGCCGGACCAGCACCTGGCGGCGCACTTCGTTGAACCGGTCGGTCGCGAACCGCAGGCTGTCGGAAAGCTCCACCGCGGCGAACGGTACGCGGGTTTCGAGTAGCGCCAGGTTGTCGTCCCACACGTCGGCCGGTGCTTCGGCGAGCGCTTCGAATCGCCACAGGTCGACCGACTCCGTCGGCAGCGTCAGCGTGTAGTGGCGAGTGCTGTTGTCGATGGCGCCGTCAAGGCGTTTACGCACCTGAGCAAGGGTATTTCGCAGGCTCGCCTCCCAGGTTCCGGGCGGCCCCGACGGCCAGATGGCGTCGGCCATCGCTCCGGCGGGGATCCCGACGGGCCCGGCCGCGACGAGCAGCGCCAACACCAGCCGCTGCCGGGGAGCCAGGGGCGCGCCATCATCGCCGATCGCGACTTCGTCGAGCACGCGGACGCGATAGTCGTGGTTCACGACGAGCGGCTGTGCAACGGACGGGGACAGCGGGTCACAGCGAGGTCCACCAGCGGGAGGGAAGGCAACGGTTTGGCGCGCCCCGGGCTGGTGGTTGCCGTCACCACACCCGGGGCATGCCGGCGCGAGCTAGTCCCGCGCACCGGCATAGTCATAAAGAGCGAACTGCAATCATGGTGCAACTATTTGCCGCATGTCCGCCCAGAGGTCCAAACGATCGTGCAAAAAAGGGCTTCCGGTTTGTATTACGGTCGGCTGGTTTCGTGGTTGAGGGGCGAGGCCGCCAGGTCGGCCCTGGTCACCACTCCACACGCGATTGCGGTGTCCACAAGGAGGTGCCGAAGACTCGACAGGGCGATTTCGGGTGCCGCGTCGCGCATGGCCTGCAGCCCGAGACGGTCGCGCGCTCGGGCCAGACGCCGTTCGACCATCTTCGGAGTCGCGCCCGGGTCAGCACCGCTGTTGATCAGCCGAGCGGCCACCTGATCGTCGTTCAACAGCACCATCTCCGACGCATCTCGCAGGCGCGCCTCACAGAGCGCCAAAAGCGTGACGAAGTAGAGCCGATCTTTATCGAGGTCGCTCGCTCGCACGGTCGTGATCGTGTTGGCCCACGTCGAAGACTCCGCGGCATCAAAGCGCGCTCGTACCGCGAGTTCGATCCGTTCGGTGGCGGTGAGCATCAGCTCCAACCGGGCATGATTCCAGGCGATCGACGCACTGTCGCGGCGCTCGAGGGTGGGATGGGCGGCCGACCGGGGTTCGAGTTCGTGGAATCCACTCCCATCGAGGTCGACCACGCGTAGGGGGACAAACCGGCTCAGGTTCTGCACGATCCAGGAGTTTTCCGCGGCCACGATCACCCCCGCGGTCCTGCTCATGCGTTCATCGTTGGTCAGGACCAATTGTCGCGTGCTGTCGGGCAGCGGCCGCCGTCCGAAGCTCAGGCTCTCACCCGGGCGCAACCTCGTCGTCCGGTTCTGCCCCACCGACTCGACATCAAGCCACTGCATCATCGTCGTCCACCCACCTTGGTTGCGCTCTCATCGCGTCGAGATTGCGGCAACCGGAACCGCGACGACGGCTCCCGTAAGGGACCTTACCCGCCGCCACCGGTCGCGCAAGACCTCCTATGCCATGACGCTCGCGCGACCGGCCCGACGGGTGGTCCTGACGCCCGGTACGGTCGGCGCCCAAGCGCGGGCATGTTCATCCACCGCACCTCGTTACCGGTGCAACTACAGGAGGTTGTCATGATCAGGACCACACTCGCGCGTCGGGCACGAGTAGTGCTTGCGTCGCTCTTCAGTGTTGCGTTGCTCGCCGCGCTCATGCCGGGGGTCGCCGCAGCGCAGGACACCCAGCACGTGCAGACCGAGTCGAAGTCTCCAAGAACATGTAACGGCGACTCACTCGACTCGACGAAGACGCTCCTCCAGTGCGTAAACGCCGCCGACGCGTTCCGGCACCTCAAGAAGTTCCAGCAGTTCGCAGATGAGAACGGTGGCACCCGGGCGTCGGGAACGCCGGGTTACGACGCGTCAGCCGACTACGTCGCCGAGCTGATGGAAGCGGCCGGTCTCGATGTCGAGCGTCAGGAATTCGAGTTCACGGTGTTCACCGAGATCTCCTCATCACTCACCGCCGACGGGGCTGATGTCGAAACGCAGACGATGAGCTTCTCCGGGTCGGGCACCATCGACGCGGCCAACGTGATCGCCGTCGACCTCGATCTGGGGCCAGGCAACAGTTCGAGCTCCGGGTGTGAGCCGACCGACTTCGACGGGCTCGATTTCTCCGGCGACAACGACCTCGCGTTGATGCAGCGCGGTGCCTGCGCCTTCGGCGACAAGGCGGTCAACGCCGAAGCCGCCGGCGCGGAAGCCGCCATCATCTTCAATCAGGGCGACACCGATGACCCCGGCCGTCAAGACATCATCAACGGCACGCTCGGCGTTGTCGTCGGTATCCCGGTGCTGGACCTGTCCTATGCCAACGGACTGCTGATCAACGACGCGACCGACGTGGGTCTGGCCGCAGAAACGACGAATGTGACGTCGACGACCGAGAACATCATCGCCGACATGCCGGGCGCCAACCCCGACAACGTGGTGATGGCCGGCGCTCACCTCGACTCCGTCGAAGACGGCCCGGGCGTACAGGACAACGGCAGTGGGTCAGCGGCCCTGCTCGGCATCGCGTTGGAACTCGCAGGAGCCGACTACACGCCGAACAACACCTTACGCTTTGCCTGGTGGGGAGCTGAGGAGTCCGGACTCATCGGGTCGAACGAATACGTGTTCAACCCCGACTTTGGCCTCACCGACCCCGAGTACGACGCGCTGGCGCTGTACCTGAACTTCGACATGGTTGCCTCGCCGAACTACATCTTCGGGGTCTACGACGCGGATCAGTCGTCGTTCGAAGCACCGGTACCCGTTCCCGAAGGATCCGAGGCGATCGAGGACGTGTTCGAGGCCTACTACTCGCGCCGCAACATCCCCTACGACGACTCGGAGTTCTCCGGGCGCTCGGATTACCAGGCGTTTATCGACGTCGGTATTCCGGCCGGCGGCTTGTTCACCGGAGCCGAGGAAATCAAGACCGACGCTCAGGTAGCGCTGTGGGGCGGAACGGCGGGCGATCAATTCGACCCCTGCTACCACATTGCCTGCGACACCATCGACAACGTGAGTCGAGGTGCCCTGAACGTCAACATCGATGCGATCGCCTACGCGATCTTCAACTTCGCGGGTACCACCGAGGCCGTGAACGGCGTCGCCGGCATCAAGCCGAACGGCATCGATCCCGACAAGGTGCGAATCGACGGCCCGGCCATGACCTTCGCCGAGGGTGGAGGCGGTCACAACGACCACGTGCGTTCCTAAGTGCGGCGTAGCGCTGACCAGTAGCGCTCGGTAATGGTTGAGGGCACCTTGCGAACCCGTGGGGTGCCCTCGCCGCGTTGTTACAGGTCGGTGCGAGCACCGCCGAATATCACAGGATGCCGTTCACCGTCCCGCAACGAATGTTCGAGGCATCAAACGGCCGCGACCAGGTGGCTGATCGCCTCGGGACCAAGGTTGGTCGGGTCTACCTCATCAATCGGGCGCTCTCGAATGCCGTCCTCGCCATCCTGGTGTTGATCCTGCCGTTCGAGGTCTCCGACGCGGGTCGCCTCATCGCCGCCGGCGCCATCTTGTGCAACGTCCCGCTGACGATGCTCGTCGAACGGCTCTTCCCGAACCGCCTGTCCGACGTCGTTGGCAACCTCACCGCAATAGTCACGACCACCGGGATCGCACTGGGCATTCCTGCGATCTGGCACCCGGGCTTTCTCGTCGTGGCCGCCCTGATCGTCAGTTCGATCGCCACCCATTCGCGCCGGGTGATCGCCGCCCAACTCATTCCCGCAGCCACCTCTTTCGCCGTAGTAGGTGCCATCACCTCGGTCGCCGGTTGGTACCTTTCAATCTTCGCGCTGCTGGTCATCACGGTTGCGATCGACGCGTACCACCGGCAGTGGCGAGCTCTACGCGCCGTCACCGACGCCCGGTACGACGCCATGGTCGACGCCGCGGGCCTGTTCTTCTGGGAGATCGACATCGAAACCGGAGTCGTCGTGTCGATCACCGGCGACACCCAGGCCCTCCTCGGCCGAGCGCCGAGCGACATCGTCGGTGGAGATTGGCGCGATCTGGTTCCCGAACACGAGATCATCGACGGCAAGACGATCGAGTCGACCACCACCACGGACCAGGACTCGGTGCTGCACACCGAGCTCATCCACGTCGACGGACGGCGACTCGCGTTCCGCCACCTCATGCGCACATCCAGCGACGGCCTCATACTCCAGGGCGCCGCCGCTGAGATCAGCGAACTGGCTGCCGCGTCGCGAACGATTCGTCACCAGGCCGAACACGACAGCCTGACCGGCCTCGGGAACCGCGCCCTGCTCATGACCACGCTCGAGCGGGCGTTGGAACGCCGGCGCGACGACGAACAACTGGCGCTGCTCTTCCTCGACCTCGACCGATTCAAGGAGGTAAACGACACCCTCGGTCACGACTATGGCGACCGCTTGCTGGCCGTCCTCGCCGAACGGCTCGACAACTCGATAGATGTCGACCTCGTCGCCCGCCTCGGCGGCGACGAGTTCGCCTTTGTTGCCGCCGCGACCGACGAGGCGACCGCCCTCGAACTGGCGACGGCCATCGCCGAGCTGGTCGATGAACGGGTGCAACTCGCCGGGGTGTCAATCTCGGTTTCGGCCTCGATCGGTGTCGCCATCGCTCCCGACGACGGCACTACCCCCGAAGAGCTGATGAAGAACGCGGACATCGCCATGTACGCGGCCAAGAAGCGCGGTGCGGCGGTACGCCGATTCGAGACGGCCCCGCACGAACTGTCCATGGAACGCCTACGCCTGGCGTCGGAGCTGTCCGATGCGCTCCAATCCGGCCAGTTCAAACTCTGGTTCCAACCCAAGGTAGACCTCGCCCGCAACGCGATCGGCGGAGCAGAGGGGCTCGCCCGCTGGGAGCACCCGACCATGGGTACGCTCAAGCCGGACCGTTTCCTCGGGCTCATGATGGTCTCGGGCCACTACCAGGCCTTTACCGATCAAATGATCGAACAGGCCGTAACCTTCGCCCGTCGATGCGCCGACGAGGGCTCCCCGATCGAAGTCGCCGTCAACCTCAGCGCGATGAGCTTCTTCGATGAGGATCTTCCCGAACGCGTGCACGCGGCTCTCGAGGTCCATGGAGTAGCGCCGGAACGACTCACCCTCGAGATAACCGAAGCGGACTTTCTCGACGACCCCACGACCCACCGGCCGGTCTTTCGGGAATTGGCCGAACTCGGCGTTCGGCTCGCGATCGACGACTTTGGTGTCGGGTACTCCTCGCTCAGCCGGCTCCGCCGGTTACCGGTCACGGAACTGAAGATCGACCAATCGTTCGTCCGCGGCCTGCTCACCGGGCCGGAGGATCGCATCATCGTGCGCACGATCCTCGCCCTGGCCGCGGTGTTCCGACACCACACCGTTGCCGAGGGCATCGAGACCGAAGCGGAGGCCAACGCACTGCGAGAAATGGGATGCGCGGTGGGCCAGGGCAACTTCTTCGGCGAGCCCATGCCCGCAGATGCGCTGGTGGAGACCCTCCGTCAGCAGCCGACGGCGGGGCTACTCGCACCCTCGTTGCCGGCCGGGCGAACAGCTGTCGATACCAGCGCCGCCCCAGACACGATCGGCGTTGCCGACCCCATCGATCGAATCATCACCCCGGCCACCGAATAGGTCGTCCGCCCAGTAGCCGCCCGTGAGCACATCGTCACCGGCGCCGCCGTGGATCAGGTTGCCGTTATCCGACCCGGAGAGCGTGTCGGCTCCCGGGCCACCGAACAACTGGTCCTCGCCCGCACCACCTTCGACAACATCGTCGCCTCCGTTGCCCTGCACGAAATCATCTCCAGGGCCGGCATCGATGACATCGGCATCCGGACCTCCCCAAATCTCATCGTCACCCGAACCTCCGGTGACCCGGTCCGCCCCACCACCGGCGCAGATGATGTCGAATCCCCCGCCGCCATCGATGACATCGTCGCCGCCAAACGCCTGGATGACATCGTCACCCGAGGTTCCCACGATGTTGTCGTTGCGCTGCGTGCCCACAATCGTGGCCGGCCTACCGTTGCAGTGAGGTCCCGGCTGCCCCATGACCCGTGCCTTTGGGATGCGGCGACTA
Source organism: uncultured Acidimicrobiales bacterium (assembly GCA_938041035.1). GTDB lineage: Bacteria > Actinomycetota > Acidimicrobiia > Acidimicrobiales > SHLQ01 > CALHYX01. The sequence continues at coordinate 42,239 of CALHYX010000034.1, forward strand.
CCGAGCGCCATCAGCCGATCGAGAATTCGGCCGTCTCCGAGCGAACCGTTCGCGCAGTCGCGCTCCTCGCGGATGCACTTCGTCGTCCAGAGATCGAGAATGGACTGATCCCATCCGTTCATCCAGTCGGCGTGGAGCGTGGAACCGCCCGGCAACATCCCGTCGGGCTTGTGGTCCGACGAGAGGTACCAACCCGACGACGGGACATCGCGCACGCCCCATTCAAACTGGAGCGAAATCTCGGGAACCGCCACCGGATGCGTAGCCGGGCACCCGCTGTTCCCGAACCGGTCGTACTCGATGTAGGCCATGTGGCTCTGATGGTCGGGGGCATCGAGGTTCCGACCGTCCCAACACGAGGGGAAGTTCACCGACATCCGGATGGTGTCGCCCGGCTGGCACACCGGAATGGTGTCGCTTCGATCGACGTCGAACGACCAGTCGTTGCATCGCCAGTAGGCGATGGTCTGATACTGCTCGGGAGCGCCCGTGGCATCACCGGCAACGATCTTGAGACCGGCCGGAAGGGTGGCGACATCGCTGTTCGGCGAATCGGCGAGGTGCTTGTAGTAGATGTCCGTGCGGTCGGGCAGTCGGGGCGCTCCCCGGCCATCGAACACCGCTGGCATCCAGTAAGCAGACTTGTTGAACCGCGTTCCCTGGCAGGTCGAGTTCCCTTTCGTGCGCAGGGTCTCCGGGGTGCTGAAAGCGTCGGCCGCGGTGTTGCCGAAGAAGAAGTGCTGATGGGCTGCACCGGTTTGATTCGGGTGCACGATCGGATCATCGAACGAGCTGTGCGAAAACGCGCAGAAGGTGCGGAAGTTGCTCTGACCGACCTCGATGGGCGGCGGACTCGGATCGGTACCAATGGTCGCCGAAGCCCCGGACGGAACGCCCACGACCAGGGCGGCGAGGGTGGCGAGGGCGAGGAGGGCTCGCGACGCGATCCGCCGGCGGCGCATCGGGCGCCAAAGCGCGGGCCGAAGCACGGTGGCGACGGATACCGGGGAAGAGGTCGGGCGGGGGGTCGGATCAGAACTGCTCACAGGAGCTCCTTCACTTTTCTCCGACGCCGAAGACGTCGGGCTACGCCCACCCGATCAGTGAATCCCAACCCGGCCACGCTGTCACCGGGTCGTGCGACCCGGTCGGTCAGCCGTCGGGTGTGAGCAACGCCAGGTCAGCTGCGGTCACGATGCCGCGCTCGACGGCGAAGTCGGCCAATCGGAGCCGACGAAGCTTGGCCACCTCACCCTGATCGCCTCGCAATCCGGCCACGCCGGCCCTGTCGAGTTTGGCGCACAAATTGTCGAGCTTCCGGCCGACCTTCGACGGCTTCCACCCGAGGCGCTGACCAATCTGGCGGTTCGTGGGTAGATCGCCGGCGGTAATCGGGCCATCGAGGCGTCGTTCGGCCAACGAGACGAGCAGAAGGAACTGCTCCTCGTTGAATACGAGGTGGCCGGTGGTGAGTGTCGGTTCGGCTTCGACGACCGCCACCGATCCCCCTTCGGGCTCGACGTGGGCCGGATCGAACACCTCAATCCGGTAGTTCGCCGCGCCGGCCGAAAACGACACCGCGCACCGAGCAAAGGGAAGGGCGATCGTCGTCCCCGGTGCCACTCGGGTGAACGACGCCCCGGCGAGATCGGCCACAACGAATGATGCCGAGCGGCCGTCGTTGCGCAGCCACCACCGGCCTGCGTCGTGGGCAAAGGTGCCCTGCACCCGGTGAAGTTCTCGGTTGGCGCTGTCGATCACGATCGACCCGGCTCGTCCGAATGTGAACGGAAACCCCGGTTGAGCCTCCCAGGTCGCGTCGGCGAATGTAACCATGAGGGGGCCGGGCTGGCTGACCGATGACATCAACCCCATCCTCTCAAGAACTCAGCGGACGTTTCGATCTCAACGGGCAGATCGGCGTCGGCGGGCAAGGCGCCGTGTACCGCGCCCACGACCGAGTCACGGGACAAACCGTGGCGCTCAAGGTCTTCCATGAGCCGTTGGCCGACGACGGCTCGCGGGGCAACTTCGAACGCGAGGTGGCAGCGCTGCGCTCGCTCGATGATGTGGATGGCGTCGTCGCCTTACGGGAAGCCGGTGTCGCCGACGGGCGCGGCTGGGTCACCACCGAGCTGTTCCCCACCACGTTGGCCACCCGGCTCCGTTCCCTCGGGCGACTGCAGGCCGATGAGGTCAGATCGGTCGCCCGAACCCTGACGGACGGCCTGCAACGGGTTCACGACCGTGGGGTCGTCCATCGCGATCTCAAGCCGTCGAACATCTACCTCGACGCCCAGGGGGCGCCCGTGCTCGGAGACTTTGGCATCGCTCGTGGGCCCGGCGAGTCGACGCTCACATCCGGTTCGGCGCTTTCGCTCGGCTGGGTGGCGCCGGAGACCATCGAGGACGGCACGACCTCTCGGGCCTCGGACCGCTATGCGCTCGGCGCCACCATGTATGCACTGCTCGCCGGGCACCCACCCCATTCCGGACCGACCGGAAGCGAGCCGGCGGTCGGCAAACTGGTACGACGAATCGCGAGCGGGAGTCCGGCGCCTCTACCCTCCTCGACCCCCGCCTGGTTGAGCGCCGTGATCTTCGGACTCTTGGCCGTCGACCCAGCCGAACGTCCGGAACTCGACCAGGTCGCCGCTGCGCTGAAGGCCGGTGTCGCGCCCGCCGCTACATCACCCAGGAGTCGACGACCGATGATCTTTGCGGGGCTCGCCGCGGCGGTCGGCGTGGTAGCTATCGCGCTTGCGCTGCGCGGTTCCGCCAACCCGACGGCCGACGCCGCGATCAGCAACGCATGCGGTGTCGACGGTCCCGTCGTGTTGTGCGAGACCTTCGACGATCTCGCCGAATGGGAGTGGATCGATGGCGAGCCGCTCGTCGCCGAGGTCGCCACAGCCGACGGCATCGCCGTTTTCACCCCGCTCGTCGGCGATGACTCCGGAGGGGCCTTTCTCCAGCGGCCGCTGGGCGCCACGCCGAGCCGATCCGATCTCCACGCCCGGATCATCCTCCGAGTGACCGGCGACGGCCGGGCTGACAACGGCGAGTGGCAGGCGGTGTTCGCAATGGCCGATGAGTCCCAGCACGCGTGGACCATCGGTGTCCAACGCCGCAACCAGGGTTTCGCCCTCGACCTTGGATTCGCCAATCCCCCCGAAGATTTCGGCGGATCTCTCGCCGAGGTCGACGATTCGCTCGACCGCTGGACCTGCCTCCAGCTGGCGTTGCCGCGCTCGACCGAGGGCCAGCCGTCGCTTTTGCTTGACGGTGACCACCGGGTCGACCTGCCCGATGCGCCGGCCGCCGAGTACGGCGAGGCCATGGTTCTTCGCGTCGGGGCCATATGGATGGACGCGCCCAGCTCGGCGCTCGCACTGGAGGTCGATCAGGTCGCTGTGGCCACCGAGCCCATCATGTGCGACGGCGGCTGACGTTTCCGCTGCCCGGCGGGAAGATGTTGGCCCTGTGCCCGGTTGTAAGAGCCATGAGTATCGAGACCCGCAATCCCGGCCCGATCACGATGTACGGCGCCGATTGGTGTGGCGACTGCCGCCGCGCCAAGTCCTGGTTCGCCGACAACGACATCGAGTACACGTACGTCGACCTCATCGAACAACCCGACGAAACCGAGACGGTGCTCGCCCGCAACGCGGGCCGGAAGAACATTCCGGTGATCGTTTTCGCCGACGACAGCCACCTGACCGAGCCATCCAACGCCGACCTGCAGGCCAAGGTCGACGAACTGGCCGACGCCACGAAGCCGGCGGCCGGGGACCCGCAGCGGGTCGTCGTCGACAACGTCGAGGCCTCGCGCTTCGAGTTGCGCACGGAACCCGACGGCGAGTTGATCAGCTTTGCCGATTACTCCGACCGCAACGGATCGCTCGTCGTGCCCCATGTCGAGACGCTGATGGAACACCGCGGCAACGGTTTCGCCGCCGAGCTCATGGCCGGCGTCGTCACCAACCTGCGCTCGACGGACCGAACGATCACCCCGCTGTGTCCCTTCGCGGCCGGGTATCTGCGCGATCGGCCCGACACCCACGACCTCCTGGCCTGAGCATCCGGTTCACCCCAGCTCAGCTACCGGGAACTTCGATCAGTTCGAGGCAGGCACCGTCGAGATCCCGGAAGAACACCGCGTTGAGTCCATCGATCGGTACCTCCGGACCCATGTCGAGACGAACGGCCCCGGAATGTTCGACCCCAAGGCGGTCGAGTTCCGCGGTGGCCGCCGCCGCGTCGGCGACCAGCCAGGCCATGCGGAACAGCCCGACCTGATTGGCGACCGGGTGTGCTCGGGGGCTCGGCGCCGGGTCGAGCCACTGGACGAGATCGATAAACAGGTCGGGCACCTCGGGTAACCCCACAACCTGGGTACGGGCCCGACACCGGCCGTCGATCCCGAACGCCGCGCCTGCCAGTTCCATCTCCGCCGCCGGAAAGAGACCCTCGAGCCCCATGATCTCTCGATACCACGCTGCGGAGCGGTCGAGGTCGGTGCAGTTGAGCCCGGCGTGCACGAGCCGGACGGCACCAGGCATCTCGATGAACTCCACACAGGTACCGTCCGGGTCGAACGAACAGAGGAATCGCATAGCGGCCCCGGCGACCTCGGCATCGGCCGGAGCCGACCAGGTGTGCACACCCGCGGCAACGAACGAGCCATGGAGCTCGTCGAGGTCGGGGTGGGAGAGGCAAACTCGGGCAAAGCCCACCTCGTTTGCCTGGGCCGGCGGGGACCCCACCGGGGTGGGACGTTGCCATTCGAGCAGATCGATCGCGGGACCGCCGGATCGGTCATCGTGAAGGATGTGGGCATCCCACTGGACGTCGCCGGACAGTCCGAACCCGGTGCCGTCCTGCGGCGGCGGGTTGGTGTGGGTCGCGGGTCGCAGCCCGATCAGGTCGCGGTAGAACGCGAGCGAGCGATCGAGATCGGTGCAGTTCACGTTCATGTGGACGGTGGACAGAAGCGACAGGGCCATAGCCGCGTTCTAGTCGACCTGCGTGGACACCGAAAGCCTGCGTGGACGCCGAAAGCCTACGTGGACACCGAAGGACCCGTCAGCGGGCCAGCCACGCCACCAGCTGGGTCTGGACGCGTTCGTCGCGCAGCAATCCGCTGTGGTGCACGCCCCCGAACACGACCTGCTTGGCTCCCTCGACGGCGGAGGCACTCGCGGGACGAACGACGAGATCCCCGAGCAGGCGACCCAGCGGTCCATCGGGGTTTTCCATCACCGTGCCGGCGATCGTCGCGATTTCGTCGTCCGCCCCGATGTCTTTGGCAGATGCCGTGTCCCTGGCGGATGCCGTGTCCTCGAGAGATGCGGCGGGCCCGTGCGCACCGTGCCGTAGATCCTGGATGCCCGCGCTGCGCCGCCCGACGAAGTCGGCGAGCGGCCTGCTGTACGGCGTGCTGGCCAACGCTCGGCTTGCCCATTCGACCCCCTTTTCAATGGGGGAGCCGAGATGAGGCGCGCCGATCGTGATGATGGCGGGCTGCTCGACGCCGTCGGTCCAGGCGAGCGACGCCCCGCGAGCGGAGCCGAGCGCGGCGCGGGCGACAAGGCCACCCATCGAGAACCCGACCAGCGCCGGCGATGCCAACGTTGATCCGGCGCGGTCGATCGCGTCGGCCAGCTCGAGGCCCGAGGCGGCGACGCTACGACCGGTGTTGTATCGCACCAGCGCGACCGGATGGCCCGCGGCGAGTAGCCGGTCGACCACGCCGGCCTCGTGCCAGACGGTCTCGGTCTCCCCCAGCCCGTGCAGCAGCACCGCCGGCCGCTTTGGACCAGCCGACCCGGATTCTTCGGCCCGGAGAACTTCGACGATGGCGGTCTGCACCCCCGCGTCGGCGGGGCGCCGGTCGTGCAGCTCGTCACCCCAGAGCGCGTTCCCGACCGGTACGAGCCGGCCGAGCGTCGCGCTGCGGTGGGCCGCGGCTCCCGCGGTGGCCGCCCCGATCGAGCGCACCGCGGCGTAGACGGCCGCCGTCCCGCGCCACCCGGCGCCGACGCCGGGTAGGTGGCCGGCGACTCGAATCCACGGCGTCACGATCGCGCTGTGCATCGCTTCGACCGTGTCGGTGACCCTCTCCACGGCCAACGCGGCGAGAGGGCCGGCGTCCTCATCGTCAGGGGTCGAAGGGGGATCCACCTCGGAATCCTCGCACAGTCCGCCAGGGTCCAGCCGAGGTGGCTGGCGATGCAGCTAGTCCATGTACCAAGTCCCGAGGGGACCCGAGAACACGACGTAAAGAGCGATGGCACCGATGACGGCGAACGCGATGAGGGCCAGGTCGGTGCGGTTCAGACGGAGTCTGCGGGTGGCACCCAACCACGTGGCCAGCGCCACCACGGAAGGCAGCGACGCCAGCACGCCGAGCCCGGAAGCGACGTACAACCAGGAGTTCGCCGTCTTGGGATCCGGGGTGGCGTAGGTCGGCCAGGCGCCGAACGTCCGGCTGGTGTCCCAGGCAAACAGGTACAACAGCCCCACGGTGAGCAGGGGCACCGCGGCGAGCACGACGCTCACAACCCGCACGACTCGCTCCGTGGCATCGTTCGAAGGGAGGTCTTCGTCGACCCCGCTCAGCAAAGCTTCCATGCCCCCACGGTACCGATCGTTCCCGCGGTCCGTCCAGGGTCGACGACGACCGAAGCGCCGACCGCCGAAATCGATGACCGGTCGCGGCCGACGGAGAACCCGCTACCCGCCGAGGGAAACGGCGAAGATCGTGTCGACACCGTCGTCGTTGGTGAAGTCCTCGACGAAGATCTCGATCTGGCCTCGCTCGAGCGTGCTGACGAGATAGGCGTCGCGCCGGGGCAGGTCCACCCCTTCGAACCGGACGGCGCAACCGTCGTCCACATCGACCGCGCCCAGCGGCCCCGGAGGCATGTTGATGAGGAAGTTCTCGTCGACATCGAGGATGTCGACCTGCAGGGTCGGAACATCGTCGTAGCCCTCGGCGGCCAGATTGTCGCAGGGCACGTCGAGCATCACGATGATGCCGTGGACGACGGCATAGGTCTCCGTCGACGGGGCGGCGGTCGTCGACGGCGGCACCGTCGTGGTCGGAGGCGGAACCGTCGTGGTCGGCGGTGGCACCGTAGTCGCCGGAACCGTCGTCGGCGGCACGGTCGTCGGTGTCACGGTGGTCGGTGGCGGCGGAGCGGGAGTGGTCGTCGGAGCCGGCGTCGGCGGGGGCGCCGGGGGGCTGAACGGTTGGGTGGTGGCGACCGGCGGCGCAGGAGACACCGCCGTGTCGTCGTCGCCCGCGCGCAGCAGCACGAAGGCGGCGATGCCGACGAAACAGAACGCGAGGAACCCGAACACGGCGAGCAGGGCGGTTTTGCTGCCTCCACCGGTCGCCGGGGGCGGAGGGGTATACCCCGGCGGCCCGGGCGGACCGCCCGGAGGCGGCACCAGGCCTGGAGGCGGCGCCGGCTCGTCGTACGCCGCGGGCGCAACGGCCATCGGCGTGGTGGGGGCAGGTGGACTCGGCGGTGGTGCCGGCGTGGCCGGTGGCGGTGCAGGCGCGGCCGGGGGTGGAGCAGGCGCGGCCGGCGGCGGTGCAGGCGCGGTCGGGGGTGGAGCAGGCGCGGCCGGCGGCGGTGGTGGTGCGGGCGTGGCCGGCGGCGGCGTTGGACTGGTCGGCGGCGGCGGTGGAACCGGGTCGGTTGGCGGAAGGACGACATCGGAGGAGTCGACGGTCACCGTCTCCATGTCATCGAGCACGACCGGCGTCAGCACCTGCAGGCTGATCGAACCCTCATCCGATGTGCCCAGCCGAAGTTCGAGGTTCTCATCGATCGGCAACTCGCTGATCTTCTGTCCCGCATGGAAAGTGCCGTTGGCCGAGCCGTCGTCGACCGCAAACCACCGACCATCGCGTTGCTCCAGGATGAGGTGCGACCGCGAAACGTCGGCCGCATCGAGGACGACATCGCTGGTGCTGCCCCGACCGACAACCGCTCTGTCGCCATCTTCCAACACCACTTGTTCACCGTTGGCGTTCACGATGACGATCAGCACAAGGCGGTCCCAGCTTTCCTCGACATTACGAGAGTGTCCCACCTCGGTGACGGTCGATCCACTCACCCCACGGTCGTTTTCCCATCGAAACGCGACGGCTCCTAGCGGCCGCGGAAGGTGGCGTCGCGTTTCTCGATCCAGGCCATCGCCGCCTCCACAACGTCCTCGGTCGCGAAGTTGACCGTCTGGGCGCGGCCCTCGTCGAACAACGACTGGGCCATCGACTGCGACATCGAATTGTTCAACAGGGCCTTCGACATGCTCAACGCGATCGGTGGGCCCGCAGCCACCCGGGATGCCCAGTCCTGCACGAAGCCGTCGAGTTCAGCAGCTGCGACGACCCGGTTCACCAGCCCCATCTCCGCCGCCGTCTCCGCGGAGATCACCTCGGCCAATAGCACCAACTCCTTGGCCTTGTGCAGGCCGATCAGCCGGGGCAGCAGCCACGAACCGCCACCATCGATCGACAGTCCCCGCCGGGCAAAGATCTCGGAGAAACGGGCCCGGTCCGAAGCCACGATGAGGTCACAGCCCAGCGCCAGATTCATCCCGGCGCCCGCGGCTACTCCGTCGACGCGAGCGATCGTTGGCTTGGGCATCTCGTGCAGCGCCAACACGCATTCACCCACCCGTTGCATCGACAGCAGTCCGTTCCCTCTCGGGGAGTCGGCGCCGTCACCCGACTGGCCGAGCCCGCCCACGTCCGCTCCCGAGCAGAAGTCGTCGCCGGCGCCGGTCACCACGACCGCACGCACCGAATCGTCGTATTTGAGTTCGTCGAGCACCGCTTTGAGGCGTACCCACCCGTCGGCGGTGACCGCGTTCTTCACCTGCGGTCGGTTCAGCGTCACCGTCGCGACCGCGCCCTCGCGAGCGACCAGGAGTTCCGATTCGTTCTCGTCCATGGACCGACGCTACGACCCCGACCCGCGTGGGTCGAAACAGAGCGCCTAGACGAAATCCTTGTACTTGTTGAGGTGGCGAACCGGGGTGGACAGGGCGTCCTTCCGGAAGGGATCGCCAAGCTCCTTGGTGCACATGATCTCGATCACCGTGGTGACGCGGTTGTTCATCTGGTCGGCAATGGCATCGGTGAGCGCGGCGCCCACGTTGTCGATCTTGTCGACCCGGACCCCCTTCGCCCCCATGGCCTCGGCGATCTCGGCGTAGTTCTCGCCACCGTCGAGTTCGCCGGCGACGAAGCGGCGGCCGTAGAAGTCGACCTGGTTCTTCTTCTCTGCGCCCCACTGCCGGTTGTGGAAGACCACCGCGGTCACCGGGATGTCGTGACGCACCGCGGTCATGACCTCGGTCATCGACATCGCCCAGGCGCCGTCGCCGGCATAGGAAACCGCGGGACGGTCCGGCGCCGCGGCCTTGGCACCGATGATGGTCGGCAGTGCGTAACCGCAGTTGCCCCACGACATCGCAGCGAAGAAGCTGCGGGGTTCCTCAAAGCGAAGGTAGGAGTTGGCGACCGAATTGATGTTGCCGATGTCGGTCGAGACCATGACCCGCGGCGGCATCGCCTTTTCGAGTTCACGCAGCACCTGTCGAGGGTGCAGCCAGTCGCTGGCCTCGGCCTGGGCCTCGGCGATCATTTCGAGACTGAACTCGTCGGTCTCGTGGGTCCACTCGTCGAGCTCGGCCTCCCATGCGGTCTGCTCCTCGACCATCGTGGCGGTGCGGGCCTCGAGCGTCGCGTCGCACGCCAGCTCCCGGTCGGCGATCCGCTCCAGGATCGCCTCCGCGGCGGCACCGGCATCGCCGTGAATGGCGACCGACACCGGCTTCACCAGGCCGAGCATCTTGTTGTCGGCATCGACCTGAATGATCTTGGCATCGGCCGGCCAGTAGTCCATGTCGTGCTGGGGCAGTGTGCCGAACGGGCCCAACCGGGTGCCGAGCGCCAACACCACATCGGCCTGGGCGATCAACTTCATCGCCGCCTTGGAGCCCTGGTAGCCGAGCGGGCCACACCATTGGGCGTGCGATGCCGGGAACGAATCGTTGTGCAGATAGCTGTTGACCACCGGGCAGCCGAGACGCTCGGCGAGGGCAACGCACTCGTCCATCGCGTCACCCATCACCACCCCGCCGCCGGAGAGCAGCACCGGGAATTCCGCCGCGGCCAGCAGCTCGGCCGCCTCATCCAAACTCTTGCGGCCACCGGCGCCCCGATCGAGAACCTGCGGGGTGGGTATCTCCACATCGATGTCGCCATAGAAGCGGTCGCGGGGCACGTTCAACTGCGTCGGGCCCATCTCGGACAACGCCCGGTCGAAGCAGCGGGCGGTGAGCTCGGCCATCCGGCGCTCGTTGTTGACGTGACCCTGATACTTGGTGAACTCCTGGAACATCGGAAGCTGGTTCGCTTCCTGGAACCCGCCGAGGCCGATGCCCATCGTCCCCGTTTCCGGCGTGACGATCACGACCGGCGAGTGGGCCCAGAACGCGGCCGCGATAGCGGTCACACAGTTGGAGATACCCGGCCCGTTCTGGCCGATGACCACGCCATGACGCCCCGACACGCGGGCGAACCCATCGGCCATGTGCGCGGCCCCCTGCTCGTGCACCACCGGCACCAGGCGAATGCCGGCCGGAGCAAAGATGTCCATGGCGTCCATGAAGGCCGAACCCATGATGCCGAACGCCACCGATACGCCCTGGGCAACCAGGGTCTCCACGAACGCTTCACTCGGCGTCATACGCGTCATCACAAACTCCAAAACTCAAACGGGCGGAAGGGGGCGTTTCGCACAGCGTCTCACGGCGTTTCCACGGCGTTTCCACGATGTGAAATCGATATTCTAACTCGGCGATCATGGCCATGGGCCAAGCCAAAGTCAACACCAATCTCGCACCTCGAACGTGCGCCGCGGTGGAATCCCGACTACCGATGGAGTCTCTCGTCCATTCGAACCCGCCAGGTCGTCCGTGTCACCGTCCGCCAAGTCTGATCCGAAGAAGTCGAACGGCTCCGGCCAGGCGTCGGGAACCCAGGCCATCGACCGCGCCCTCCAGGTTCTGTCGTCGTTCGTTTTCGCCCCCGAGCAGGGCATCACCGACCTTGCCAGACGCGCCGACCTGAGCCCCAGCACCGTCCACCGCATCGTGCGGGCACTCGTGGCCGCCGGGTACCTCGATCAGAGCGAACTCACGGACCGATACCGACTGGGGCACGCGGCCCTGGTGCTGGGCCAGAGCGCCCGAGATGCCCTCGGGTTCGACCGGGCGCTCCCGATGCTCGAACAACTGGGCGGCGAAACGGGCGAGTCGGTCAACATGGGCGTGCGCGACGGAGGCGACGTCGTCGTTGTGCTGCGCGTGGAATCGGTGCAGCCGCTGCGCTTCGATCAACCCGCCGGCACCCGGATCGCCCTCCACTGCTCCTCGATGGGGAAGTGTCTGCTGGCGTTCGGCGACGACTCGCTCGACGACCTCGAGCTGCGGCAGGTCACGCCCACGACCATCGCGACCAGGCCCGCGTTGCGCTCGGAGCTCGACCGCATCCGCACCGCGGGTTTCGCCACCGACAGCGAGGAGAGCATCGCCGGCGTGAGCTGCGTCGGTGCCCCGATCCTCAACAGCGCGGGTGACGCGGTCGCCGCGATCGCCATCCAGGCCCCGACCGTGCGGATGACCAAGGAGCGCCAGGAACACCTCGGCCGCCGGGCCCGACAGGTCGCCGACGACATCAGTGAGGCGATGCGACTGTAGGAGACGGCGGAGCGGGTAGAGACGGCGGCTGCAGATCGCCGGCCAGCGTCCGCCATCACCCGTCATCACCAGTAGCGAAGCGCCCCCTCGTAGAGCGACGTCAGGATCTGCCGATCGATCTCGATGGGCGCATTGTCGAGCAAACGGCGTTGCGGAAGCGCACCCTCCACCAGTCCCGCGATGTCCTCGGCCCCGTAGCCGACCCCTTCGAGCCCGTTGGGCATGCCCGTCGACTTCATCAACCGCACCACCTGGTCCGCCAGCACCTCCCCGGATTCGGCATCGCCGAGGTCGGCGACGTCGGCCCCAAGCCACTCCGCACCGTCGCGATGGCGATCGGGACTGTTCGTGCCCGTGTGACGAAACACCGATGGCGAGTTCACGATCACCGACATGCCGTGCGGAACCATGGGCTGATCGCTCGGATACCCGTCGGGGAGAAAGTCGCGCACCAGACCCGACACCGAATACGACATGCCGTGGGGTGCGTGGCAGCCGGCGTTGCCGAACGCGATGCCGGCGAGGGTCGACGCCCACATGAGCTGATGCCGGGCTTCGACATCGGCGGCATCGGCGACGCCGCGCTCGAGGAACCGCCCGATGAGCCGAAGCGCCTCCGCACAACCCAGGTCGCTCCACGGGTTCGCGCCCTGGCTTGCGGGGCGGACCGATGGGCGACTCGGTGCCGGTCGCCGGTTGTACGGCCGGGCGGTGTAGGACTCAAGGGCATGGCTCAACACATCGAATGCACTCGAGGCCACGACATTGGCGGGCAGCGTGAGCGTGCAATCCGGATCCACCAGGGCGCGGGTAGGACGGATCATCTTCGACGCGATGCCCGTCTTGGCCTTCATCTCGAGCAGGTCGAACACCGCGATGCCGGTGCATTCGCTGCCGGTTCCCGAGGTGGTCGGGCAGGCGATGTGCGGGCGCAGGGGCCCCGGCACCGGCGCGCCGTGGCCAATCGGGGCGTTCACATAGGCCAGGAAGTCCGCCGGATGCGACGAGTACAGATTGGCCGCTTTGGCGGTATCGATCACCGAACCTCCCCCGACGGAGATGAACCCGTCGACACCCGCGTCGACGGCGAACGTCGTCGCGGCTTGGAACGACGCATCGGTCGGTTCGACGCGGACGGCGTCGTACAGGGCGACATCGACACCCGCGGCCCGAAGGCTGTCGCGCACCACCGCCACGTGCACGGTCTTGGCGAGCGTGCGGTCGGTGAAGAGCGCTATGCGCGAGATGCCGAGGCCGCGAGCAACGTCGCCGGCCTCGAGCAGGCATCCCGCACCGAACGTAAGGTTCGAAGCATCGACGCTGAACGCACTATCGGCCCCGTCGAGTCCCAACTCGTAGTGGCGACAGAACATGACGCACCCCCGCTTCCAACATCGTCGTGTTCGGAGACTAGCCACCGCGCCCGGCCGGTTCGCCCGATGGGATTTCGGTTCCGATGACCGACGCCCGCGACCTTGCGACCGATCTCGTCACCCGCACGGTGTACGCCACCGACAACTCGATCTACCAGATCGAACCCCATGGGGTGGCCGTTCCCGGCTCCGCTGCCGAGGTCGCGGCGCTCGTCGCCCGCAACCATCGCTCTGAGACCCGCCGACCGATCGTCGCCCGCGGTGGCGGCACGGGTACCAACGGCCAGAGCCTCACCGACGGCATCGCCATCGACGTTCGCCGGAGGCTCAACCGCATCATCGCCATCGACCCGGTCGCTCGCACCGCGGTCGTCGAACCCGGCGTGGTCGCCGGTCAGCTGAACGCGGCGCTCGCTGAGCACGACCTCTTCTGGGCGCCCCACACGTCGACGCTGAACCGGGCGACCGTCGGCGGCATGATCTCCACCGACGCGGCGGGCAAAGGGTCGCTCGTGTTTGGCCGGGCGCACAACCACGTCCTTGAACTCGATGTCGTGCTCGCCGACGGCAGCGAGTTTCACGCCCGTCCGGTCCCGGTGGCCGAAGCCGAACGGCTTGCGTCCCAAGGCGACGCAACGGGTGCGCTGTGGTCGGCGCTGCTGGAGCTGCCGCTCGCCGAGGGCGATGACCACGCCTTGCCCGAGCTCGCTCGGGGGTTCAGCGGCTATGGCATCGATCGGGTACGGCACGACGGTCTGATCGACCCGGTGCCACTCCTGGTGGGCGCCGAGGGAACGCTGGCGGTCATCACCCGAGCCACGCTGCGACTCACTCCGCTCCCCGCCCACACGCTGCTGATCGTGGCCAGCTATGACAGCTTTGCCGATGCCCTCGACGACGCCGTCGACCTTGCGTCGCTGACCTCGCCCACCGCGATCGAGACGTTCGACGAAACGACGCTGGACCGGGGCCGGGCATCGCCGGCCTGGCCGGCGCTCGGCAAGGTGGTCGGCGACCATCGCGGTTCGGTCCTGCTCCTCGAATACACCTCCAGCGAACCCATCGACGCCGCACCGATCGAAGCCGCGCTCACCGGCACCGGACGCCATCGCGCCCGCCGGACGATTCTGGATCCCGACGAGCGGGCCGACGCCTGGAAGGTACGCGCCGACGCCGTCGGGCTCCTCGCCAAGGTCGCCACCGGCGGTCCACAGCGCAGCGCCCGACCCACCGCGATGGTCGAGGATTGTGCCGTGCCCGTCGCTCGGATGGGCCACTTCATCGCCGAGTTCCGTTCCCTGCTGGACGGCTTCGGCCTCGACTACGCGATGTTCGGTCACGCCGACGTCGGCTGCGTGCACGTGCGCCCCGCCCTCGACACGACCGACCCCGAGCACGAACGACTCGTCCGACGGGTGACCGACGCCGTGGTCGACCTCGTCGCCGCCCACCAGGGTGTTCTGTGGGGCGAACACGGGCGCGGGTTTCGGGGCGGGTCGGCTGAGCGCTTCCTGTCCGCCGACACCATCGCCATCATGCGCGCGATCAAGACGGCCTTTGACCCCGACGACCTGCTCAACCCCGGCAAGCTGTACCGACCCCTCGCCAGCGCGGAGCCGGTCGTGGCCGTGGACGAACCCCCACTGCGCGGCCAGGTGGACCGCCGCGTGCCGATCGAGGTGCGCCAGGAGTTCTCGTCGGCCTTCGCCTGCAACGGCAACGGCCTTTGTCACCACTACGACTCGGCCGAGGTCATGTGCCCGTCCTACAAGGTCACCGGCGACCCGGCGCTGTCGCCCAAGGGCCGAGCCGACCTGCTGCGCGCCTGGCTCGCGCAACGCGAGTCGGACCCGAATCCGGCGTTCGAGGACGCCATCGCAGCCAACCTCCACGAGTGCCTGTCGTGCTCGGCGTGCACGGGTCACTGCCCGGTTGCGGTCGACATCCCGGAACTGAAGTCGCGGTTCCTCGACGCCTACTACGCGACCCGCCGCCGACCCGCGGCGCACGCGATCCTGAGCCGCTTCGAGCAGGCGGCGGTCGCCGGTGCGCGGTTCGGCCCGGTCGGCCGCCTCGGCGCCCCGCTCGCCGGCCGGCTGCTCGGACTGGTCGACCTGCCCGTGCCGCCCAGGGGCGTCGGCCCCGCGCCGCGGCGATTCGATGCCCGTACCGCTTCCGCCGATGAGGTCGTGATCCTCGCCGACGTGTTCACCGCAACCCTCGAACCCTCGACGCTGCGGGCCACCACGTCGGTACTCGAGCGCCTCGGCTACCGGGTGAGCGTGTCGCCCTTCGTCGGTTCGGGAAAGTTCGATCACGTGAAGGGCAGGCGGGCGGCGTTCACGAAGACGGCGAACCGCCAGGCCGCCCTGGTGGCCGACATCACCGCCGCCGGGGCCACGGCGACGGTGATCGAGCCGGCCGTCGCCCTGCTGCACCATCATGAGTACCCCGCCGTATCAGCCCGATACCCGAGTGGCGACGTTCAGCCGCTGGTCGATCTCATCGACGCCCGCAGCGAACGGCTCGGCGAGGTCGACCATCCACAACCGGTGGCGCTACTCGGTCACTGCACCGAGCGGGCCACCGCCCCGTCCTGGCTTTCGACCTGGGCCCGACTGCTCGAATCGGTCGGGCACACCGTGCGTGCGCCCGACCTCGGGTGCTGCGGGATGGCCGGAATCTTCGGCCACGAGCGGGAGAACAGGGAGATGTCGAGCCGGCTCTACGAGCAGGGCTGGGCTCGCGCCGTCGCCGACGCGGGCACGGTCGCGGCGACCGGCTATTCCTGTCGATCGCAGATGCTGCGTCACGGCGCCGCCCCGCCGAGCCATCCCGTCCACCTGCTGTAGGTGACCCGTCCCCGGGGGTGCCGGGCGACCTGGATGGGTAACGTCGGCCCGGTGACCGATCCACCCGCCGCCGACCGTCCCCTACCCGACGTCGATCTCGACGCGCTCGTGAAGACGGCGCACGACGGCTATCGCGCGGCGCACCCCGAGAGCGCCCGGGCGGACCGGCGAGCACGCCGGGTTCTGCCCGGCGGAAACACCCGGTCGGTGCTGGACTTCGCTCCGTTTCCCTTTCGGGTGCGGAGCGCTTCCGGCGTCGAACTGCACACCATCGATGGGCATCGCCTGATCGACTTCTGCGGGAACTACACCGCCGGACTCCTCGGCCATTCACCCGACCTGGTGAAGCGGGCGGTCATCGATGCCCTCGATTCCGGCTGGGCCCTCGGCGCCACCCACGAGCGCGAGATCGAACTGGCCGAACTCCTGTGTTCCCGATTCGCCTCGATGGACCAGGTGCGGTTCACCAACTCGGGGACCGAGGCGAACCTCATGGCCATCGGCACGGCACTCCACGCGACCGGCCGATCGGGCGTCGGCGTTTTCGACCGTGCGTACCACGGTGGCGTCCTCTCGTTCGGGCCGGACCCCCGCGAGCGGCCCGCACCGATGAATGTGCCCCACCGCTTCATCCCGGCCGGCTTCGACGACGCCTCGAGCCTCGATGCCCTGTTCGCCGACGACGACCTCGGCTGCGTACTGGTCGAAGCCGTTCAGGGTTCGGGCGGATGCCGACCGGCATCACCGGAGTTCCTGCACGAACTACGTCGCCGCTGCACCGACGACGACGTCGTGCTCATCTTTGACGAAGTCATGACATCGCGACTCGCGCCCGGCGGGGCCCAGCAGATCTTCGGCATCGACGCCGACATGACCACGCTCGGCAAGTACTTCGGTGGAGGCATGACGTTTGGCGCGTTCGGCGGCACCGCCGAGCTGATGGGTCACTTCGATGCCGAGCAGGGCGGCACCCTCACCCAGGCGGGCACCTTCAACAACAACGTGGTGTCGATGGCGGCAGCCGTCGCCACGCTGCGTCACGGCCTGCCCGACGAGAAATTGGCGGCGGTGAACGCACGGGGTGAAAAGCTCCGGACCGAGCTCAACGCCGTCTTTGCCGCCGCCGACCTACCCCTCTGGACCACCGGCCTCGGATCGATGTTGAATGTGCACGCAGCCGACGACCGGCTGGTCGAGCTCGCATTCCACGCCGCGTTGGCCGACGGCATCTACATCGCTCGGCGCGGCTTCCTTGCCCTGTCGATGGCCATCACCGACGCCCACTGCGCCGACCTCACCGCCACCATCGAACGATGGACGGCGGCCCTCGCGGCGCGCGGGTAGATCTCCCCATCGACGAACCGGCCCGCCACTGGTGGGATGGGGCCATGAGCGACCTCCCCACCACGGCAACGCTTTACGAACCCGGATCGCTGTTCGCGCAGCCGGGGTATGCGGGCTATCTCCCTCCACCGCATGCCTTTGCCCCGCCATCCCACCGGGAGCTGAACGCCTACGGTCTCGTGGCGTTTGTCGTGGCGCTCACCTCACTCACCCTCTTTGGCCTGGCCAGCCCCATCGCAGTGCTCCTCGGGCATATCTCCCTGCACCAGCACCGGGTCGACCCCGGCCGCTACCACAGCCGAGGGCTCACGATCGCCGCGCTGATGATCGCCTGGGTCCAACTGCTGGCGTGGATCGCGGTCATCGCGCTGGTGATCATCGCGTCGAACCCACCGAGTTAGATCCGTATCGAACGACACGACGAACCGGCGGCGGGCTGCCCTCGCTGTTGGGCGACCAACAGCGAGGGTTCGGCCGGGGCGACGGCCACCGAGTGGCGGTCGCACCGGCCGGAGAATTCGGTCGACATCGCCAGGGCCGAGCGGCGAGGCTGGGGCGATGGAACCTCACATTGCCGAGCTGAATGCGGCCGGCGATCCGGAGATGCAGACCGCGCTCGCCGTCGCCCACGCCGACCAGCGCGAGCGCAACCCCGGCGACCAGCCCGAGACCATCGGCTCACTGGCGGCGGCGTTCTTCGCGAAGCCGTCGGACAGCAAGAGCGCCGTGCTCACCGCGACCATCGACGGTGAACCGGCCGGCTACGGTTTTGCCAGCACCCATTCCGCACCCGACGACGCGGAGCAGATGGGCGAGATAGAAATCGTCGTCACGGCCGAACACCGACGAAAGGGCGTGGCCACCGCGCTCGCCGACCGGCTAATCGGCCGGTTGGACCACCTCGGCCAGACCACGGTCGTCGGGTATCCCTGCGCGGAGCTGACCGCCGAGGCCGGGGTTGCGTTGTGTGCGCACTACGGCATGACGCGGCGCCAGGAGGAGCGTTGTTCGCGCGCCGTCGTCGCCGATATCGACCAGACGTTGATGGACCGATGGATCGCCGACGCAACGACCCATGCCGAGGGCTATCGCCTCGAGCAATGGGAAGGCGGTCCGCCGGAGCATCTGATGGATGCCTGGTGCATGGCCGCGGCGTCGATGGAGGACATCCCGCTCGACGGCGTCGAGTACAACCCCTACACCCGCGATGCCGCCGGGCAGCGAGACACCGATGCCGCCCACCGCGACGCCGGTCGGCTCGTGTACCGGTCGCTGGTGCTGTCACCCACCGGCGAACCGGCGGGCATGACGGTGCTGTTCGTGCATCGCGACACCACCCAACTGGGTCATCAGGGCGACACCGGCGTATTGACCGCGCACCGGGGTCACCGGCTCGGCCGGTGGCTGAAGGCGGCCAATCTGAAGATGGCCACCGAAGCGCACCCCGACCTGGCGATCCTCGAGACCTACAACGCGGCCACCAACCCCTGGATGCTCGACATCAATGTCGCCATGGGCTTCGCTCCCCACCTGCACTACGCCGCCTACCAGGCCCCGATCGCCACCATGCTCGCCGCCACCAAAACCACCTAGCCACCCCCGGAAACACGGCAACGTCACAGCGTCAGCCCACAGTCAGGATGCAGTACCCATACTGGAGCAAGCCGTCCTGGGACATCCGTCCGGGCCTGCACCTACCTCCGAGTCCCACCTGCCTGCCGTGCCTACTCCTCCTCACCCCCGGAGTCCTGCCCCCGTTCCGACCCTCGGCGGTCGGGCGGCGGCTCGACCAGTCCGATGAAGGTGCTCTTGATCGAGGACGACAAGCGCATCGCCACGGTGACCAAACGCGGCCTTGAACTCGAAGGCTTCTCGGTTGACGTCGTCCTCGACGGCACCGATGGACTGCATCAGGCGCAGGAGGGGACCTACGATGCGCTGATCGTCGACTTGATGCTTCCCGGGATGAACGGATTCAAGATCTGTTCCGCCCTGCGGGAAGCCGGCGACTGGACCCCGATCCTTGTGCTCACGGCGAAGGACGGCGACTTCGACCAGACCGAGGCCCTCGACACCGGGGCCGATGACTATCTGACCAAGCCGTTCTCGTTCCCCGTGCTGGTGTCGAGAATGCGGGCGCTGCTCCGGCGCGGTGGCGGAAACGCCGCTCCTACACCGGTCTCCGCAGGGGATCTGCGGATGGATTCTCGCGCCCGTCGGGTCTGGAGAGGCGAAACCGAGCTCGAGTTGACCTCCCGCCAGTTCGACGTATTCGAGTTCTTCATGCGAAGGGCGGGCGAGGTACTCAGCAAGGACGAGATCCTGGCGGGAGTTTGGGAGTACGACTTCGACGGCGACCCGAACATCGTCGAGGTCTACGTCGGCCGAGTTCGTCGGGCGATCGACGCCCCGTTCGGTCGGCACGCGATCGAGACCGTCCGCGGTGCCGGCTACCGGCTCGACCCGGACGGAGGCTGACCACCGATGGGTTCTCTGCGGTTGCGCCTGACCCTGCTCGCGACCGCACTCGTGCTGGGCGTCCTGATCGCCGGCGCATCGCTGCTCTACGGGCTGCAGCGGAGCCAACTCACCGACAGCGTCGATCGGTCGTTGACCGAGCGAGCGGATACGATCGCCGCCCTGTTCGGCGAGAGCGGTCTGCCCCCATCGTTTGGCGCCGACGACGAAGACCGGGCGGTTCAGGTCGTCGATGGCGCAGGTAACGTCGTCGCCGCGAGCAGAAATCTCCGGAATGCAGGCCCGATCGCAAACCTCGATGTCTCCCTCGGCGAACGCATCCGCACCACCGCTGCGCCAGCCGTTGGCGAAGACGACTTCCGGATACTGAGCCGAAGGATCACCACCGCCGAAGGTGGCTTTGTCCTCCACGTTGCCGAGAGCACCGATGATCTGGAGGACAACAGCGAATCGCTCCTCGCCACGCTTGCGGCCGCGGTGCCGTTTCTCGCCGCGCTTCTCGCCGGACTGATCTGGTGGCTGGTGGGTCGCACGCTGCGCCCGGTCGACACCATGCGGTCTGAAGTCGATGCCATCTCCGACACCCAAGTGGCCCACCAGCTCGTCCACCCGGGACGCAACGATGAGATCGGACGACTCGCCACCACCCTCAATCAGATGCTGCACCGCCTCCACCGTTCCAGCGAGCAGCAGCGACAGTTCGTTGCGGATGCGGCTCACGAACTGCGAACCCCACTGACCCGTCTTCGCACCACGGTGGAGGTTGATATTGCCCAGCCCGACGCCGCCGACCCGGAACGCACCAACCGGGAGGTCCGAGCCGAAGTCCTGGAGCTCCAGCGCCTCATCGACGACCTGCTTCATCTGGCGAATAGCGACGACGGATCAGCCTCGGACTACCACGCCATGCTCGACCTCGATGATCTCGTGATGGCCGAGATCCGGGAGCAACGTCGCGCCACCCCGCACGCGACCGTCGGCGCCGCCAACGTATCCGCCTGCGAGATCACCGGCGACGAGGCTCAGATCCGACGGGCGTTCCGCAACCTGCTCACCAACGCCATTCGTCACGCGCACGCCCGGGTGGAGGTGACGCTCGAGCAGAACCCCAGCGGCGCTCGCCTCCTCGTCGACGACGATGGGCCAGGCGTCGATCCCGACCAGCGCGAAGCGGTGTTTGATCGCTTCACCCGACTCGACGAGGCCCGTAGCGTCGACCAGGGGGGTGCCGGACTCGGACTTGCCATCACCCGCGACATCGTCACCCGACACGGAGGCACCGTGCGCTGCGAGCCGTCCCCGCTGGGCGGCGCCCGGTTCGTGGCGACGTTCGGACACCCCGCCGACGGAGGGCCGGACGAACCCGATCCCCCGCCCGAAACGGGTCCGCTCAACCCGCGTTCATGACCTCTTCCTCGACCGCATCGGCCACCGGTGCAACGTGGGTGTCGTCGCACGCCTCGGCGGCGACGGCGACAGCTCGTTCGTAACCCTGGAGTTCGGCCAGCAGGGCGGCTTCGTCCGCAGCCAGCTCGTCGATGCTCCGATCGCCGACCAGACCCATGAATCGCTCCGTTACCTCGTCCTGAGGATCGTCCGGATGATCGAAGGGCCCGAACCCGGCCGCCTGGACGCAGTCGCGCCACTTGCCGATCGCTTCGACGACGCGCGGATCGTTGTCGACCTTCGCATCGACCGGATTCACGTACGACGGATCGAGCTCGGCGATCGAGAACACGGCGGCCACCGCTTCGGCCGAGCAGCCGTCGAGAGGAGAAAAGTCCTCCTCCTCGAGACCAATGGCAAAGGTCCATCCCGGATTCTCCCCCAGTAGGGCGAACAGATACGCCTGCCGATCGCCGTCGCTGAGTCCTTCGAGCAGCGACGCGTTCGTCGGCCCGAGCCCGACCGACACCGCCGGGGTGTCGGGACGGGTCGACACGCCGTAGCCGTACTGCGCGGTGAACTCCTCGTCGGAGAGCCCGGGCCCGCTGTCGTAGTCGTCCATCGCCCCCTTCACCGTCGGCCAGTCGGCAGCGACGTAGTCGAACCCCGCGTCCTGCATGCAGGACTCGATGCGGGCCTCCACGTCGTCGACCTTGGCGACGAGTTCGGCCTGGGTGAGACCGAATTCTTCGAGCTGGGCCCCCTGAGTACCAGGGACGGAGACGCCACCGCACGCGGTGACGACGATCGATGCGGCTAGAGGAATTATCAGGTGCTTTCGTGTTGGTTTCATGGTCGCAGCGTGCTCGGTCGTTGCTGACCGGGGCCTGACCCGTCAGGTGGCGGTCAGGGTCTTCGGTGAACGCTTGCGACCATGAACCAAATCACGAAACCAATCTGTCCAAAGGCGGTCGTCTCATGAGGCGCCGAACGGTCGCGGTCGTCGTGTTCGGCTCGGTCCTCCTCGCCGCGGCGGCCGGGTGGATCGCATCGAACCGCGTCAGCTCACCAGCCGATGCCGCCGCCCAAACCGCACCACCGGAGCCGTCGCCGATCCTCGTACCCGTGGAGTCACGGGTGGTCGCGACCGAAATCGTCACGCGGGGCACCGGTCGGTTCGGCTCACCCGTGACGGTCACGCTGCCGACCTCGACGGTGAAAGACACCGACCCGATCGTCACGTGGCTGCCCGGTCCGGGTTCGTTGATCCAGGACGGCGGCCTTCTGAGCCGGATCGACGATCGGCCGGTCCTGGCCCTCGCCGGCGAGATGCCGATGTACCGGGATCTGGCGCTCGGCATGCGGGGACGTGACGTCGAGCAGCTCGAGCAGTCGCTGCTTCGTCTCGGTATCGACCCGGGCCCGGTCGACGGACTCTATGACCGAGCGACCCAGCGAGCCGCCATCGCCCTCTATGCCGACCATCAGGGACTGCAACCCATGTTCGGCCAAAAGGTCGCGCCGTCGACGGTTGCGTTCGGTATCCCCCGCGACGAGTTGGTCTTCCTCCCGTCGCTCCCCGTGCGGGTCAGCGAGCTCGACGCCGCGGAGGGGACGGTGCTGACGGGCGCGCTCGCGACCGTCACCGACGTAACCGTAACCATCGACTCTTCGTTGGCCCTCGACGAGGTCGACCTCGTGACGGTCGGCTCGCGGGTCACGATCGACGAACCGAATCTCGGCATCACGGCCGAGGGCACGGTCACCCGGATCGACGACACCCCGGGAACGATGGGCGTCGACGGCTTCCACGTGTACATGGAGGTCGGCGTCAACGGATCGCCATCGGGAATCGCCGGGGCATCGGTGCGCCTCACGGTGCCGGTCGAGACCACCGGCACCGCGGCTGTGGCCGTGCCGGTCGCGGCGTTGTCGCTGGCGGCCGACGGATCGTCGAGGGTGCAGGTGCAGCAGGGCACTTCGCTGGAGTTCGTCGCCGTCGAGCCCGGGCTGACCGCCGACGGCTTTGTGGAGCTCGTCCAGGCGGGAACGCTGTCGGTGGGCGACCTCGTCGTCGTGGGACTGGACGGTCCTGCCGAGGTACCGAGCGAGGTGACGCCATGACGGCACTCATCGACGTTCGAGGTCTTACCCGAACATTCGGCACGGGATCCCATGCGATCCGCGCCATCGACGATCTCGATTTTCGGGTCGATCGGGGGGAGTTCGTTGCGATCGTGGGCTCGTCGGGATCGGGCAAGTCGACCCTCATGAACATGCTCGGGTGTCTGGACCAGCCGACGTCGGGTAGCTACCACCTTGCGGGCGTCGACGTGGGTGAGCTCAGCGATCGGCGGCGGGCCGGGCTCCGGAGTCGAACCATCGGTTTCGTGTTCCAGTCATTTCACCTCCTGCCGCACAACTCCGTGGTGGAGAACGTCATGCTCAGCGAGGTCTACCGACGCGGACCCCGGGCCGGTCGCCGAGAACGGGCCGAGGCCGCGCTCGAGCTGGTCGGGCTGTCCCACCGGCTCGAGCAGGTGCCGACCACGTTGTCGGGCGGCGAGCGCCAGCGGGTGGCCGTCGCTCGGGCGCTGCTCGGTCAGCCGCCGCTTTTGTTGTGCGATGAGCCGACGGGCAACCTCGACTCAACGACCACCGCTTCGGTGCTCGGATTGATCGAGGAGATCCACCGGGCCGGCCAGACCGTGGTCATGATCACCCACGAACACGATGTTGCGGCCCGGGCCGGTCGGATCGTCGAGATGGCCGACGGTCAGGTGGTGGCAGCATGAGCCCCGAACCGGTACCCCCGGGCGAGCTGACCGCATCCTCCGGCCTCCGCCTGGTCGACCTGGTGGCGCAGGCGTCGGGGGGCTTGTTCGCCCGGCCCGCCCGGCTGGCACTCACCGTGCTCGGAACGGTGATCGGCATCGCGGCGTTGGTGGCCACCCTCGGGCTGTCGCGCACGGCCGGCAGCCAGATCGTCGGTCGGTTCGACGAGCTCGCCGCCACCGAAGTGCTGGTGACCGCGCAGCCGGGCCCGACGGGCCCCGTCGCCGGCGACCTGCCCTGGGATGCGGGCGAGCGCATGCGCCGCCTCGCCGGAGTTCGGGCCTCGGGCACGATGAGCGCCGTCGACATCGGCGCGACGCTCATCCGATCCTCGTCCGTGGTCGACCCCAGCCGGCAGGCGGGATCGACCGTGACGGTGTACGCCGCCTCGCCAGGTCTGTGGGACGCCGTTCGGGCCGAGCTTCGCACCGGACGGTTCATCGACGGCGGCCACTCGCTCCGTAGCGATCAGGTGGCAGTGATCGGTTCAACCGCAGCCACCAAGTTGGGTATCGACCGCGTCGACCACCAACCGGCGGTGCTCATCGGCGACGAGGTCTATGTGATCGTCGGCATCGTCGAATCGGTCGCCAGGGAGCCGTCCCTACTGGGGTCGTTGGTTATCCCGGAGGGAACCGCTCGGGAGCTTTACCGGCTCCCGACGCCGGAGAAGGTGGTGGCCGAAACCGAGATCGGCGCGGCGCGCTTGATCGCCGACCAGGCTCCGGTGGCCCTTCGACCCGATGATCCGAGAGCCATGCGGGTGGCGTCGCCGCCCGAGCCTCAGCGCGTTCGTGACAACGTCCAAAACGATCTCGACACGCTCTTCTTGATACTCGGCGCGGTCTCCTTGCTCGTCGGCGCCATCGGAATCGCCAACGTCACGCTGGTGTCGGTGATGGAACGCACCGGCGAGATCGGTCTTCGGCGGGCACTGGGGGCAGCGCGACGTCACATCGCTCTCCAGTTCCTGACCGAGAGCGCCGTACTCGGCCTGATCGGCGGCGTCATCGGCGCCAGTGCCGGGACGTTGGTGACCGTGGCAATCGCCGCGCAGCGATCCTGGACACCCGTGCTCGACTTGGAGATCCCCCTCGCCGCGCCGCTGCTCGGAATGGTCGTCGGCCTCGCCGCCGGGGCCTACCCCGCGTGGCGGGCTGCGGGATTCGAACCGGTCGAGGCGCTCCGCAGCGGCCTGTGACGACGAGACGCTGACCCTGCGCTGACGCTCAACCCGCCGGTCAGGTGAGCGACAGGGCACTTTCGGCACGGTGTTCACGACGATCGATCGATCGTTTCCACCCCCAAAGCACTCCGAATTTCCGAAACAACAGAGCCCCAACCAAATAGAGAAGGAATCACTGACATGAAGCACCTATCGAAACCCGTCGTCGCAGCAGTATCGGCGGCCATTGCGGTCGCTGGCCTGGGAACCGGCGCCGCCGGCGCCGCGAGCGGAGTCGGCGACACCGATGTTCCGATCACGGGCGAGGCACTCGACCGGGCGAGCGCTGCGGCCCTGGCCGAAACGGGCGGCGGCACCGTCACCGAGACCGAGATGGAGGACGAGGACAGCGCGTACGAGGTCGAGGTCACGATGGCCGACGGCACCATCCTCGAGGTCCAGCTCGACGAGAACTTCGGTGTCGTGAGCGTCGAGGACGAGACCCACGAAGGGAGTGACAACGACTAGATCCCTCCAGTAAGCGTCCTCCCTTCCGGCGGTGCCGGCCCCAACCGGGGCCGGCACCCGTCGCGTTTCCCACCCGTGGTCACTCTGGCGCCAGGCACCAGAGTGACCACGGGGTTAGGGGGTGGGGGCGGAGAGGCGTTCGACGTCGGTGGCCCAACAGCCGCGCGGGGTGTTGTGCACCCGCAGCCGCACGGTCGATTCGTCGGCGAACAGCCGCTCGATCGCCGCTTCGAGGTCGACGCCGTCGACCAGCTCGGCATCAACCATCAGCTCGTTCTCATCGAAGGCTCGCACCTGCAGGGTGCGACGGGTGAGCTGCGCCGGGAGCTCGTCCGCCGCGGGCGGTCCGCAGGGCACCTTGTGCAGGAAGATCGGGCTCGCTCCCCGATACGGCGAATCGCCGAGGAATGGGTCGTGGGAGACGAGGATGAGCTCTTCGTCCACCTCGGCGTCGCGCAAGCACTGGCGACACGGGTACCCCGGGAACGAGTCGGCGACGTAGACGGGACCGCCTTGTTCGCGGTGGCGGGCGGCATCGGCGGCCGCGATTGGACGAAGGGTGAACGTGGTCTTCGGGAGTGTCTTCATACCCCGACGATCCCCCGAAATACCCCCGATGGCTCGACGGATTCGGACAGGCGCGATCGGCACTACCCGCCGGCTAGAACAGCGTCGTGACGGTCGGCCCCGGTGGTGGCGGCGGCTCGGGCGTTATCGGCGGATCCGGCCTCAGCGTCGTCGGAGGTGTGGTGGGCGGTTCCGGCCTCACCGTCGTCGGAGGGGTGGTCGGCGGATCCGGCTTCACCGTGACCTGCGGTGGTGGCGTCGTTCTGGGTTGCGACGGTGGCGGGTTCACCGCGGCCGGCGGGGATGCCGGCGCCGGGCTCGATTGGGTCGGAGCATCGGTGCTCGTGGTGGCAGATGTCGTGGTCGTGGCCGCGGTCGTGGAGGGCGCGGTCGTCGTGATGGGCGCGGGGGTGAACGCCGTGGTCGAGGGACCGGTCGGGGGCACCGAGTCGCGCTCGATGGCCGTGCCAAGCACGGTGACCCGGGTTAGCGGCGACAGAGGTTTGGGCTCGGTATCGCCACCGAGGAACAGCGAGGCGACCACGGCGCCTCCGCCGAGCAACAACAGCAGGGGCAACATCAACAACACCGACGATCGGCGCTTCGGCGATGCGGCGGCGACCGCCGGTTCCCGGATGTCGATGTCGGGGTCCGGCGAGGTGTTCGTGGCCGCGCGTTGCGGCCCGGTGCTGGGTGATGGAGGGCTTGAGGGCCCGGGGCTCGCAGTCGCCGGAGCGGGCGGAGGCGCGACCTCGCCCGGCGGCGGGCCGAACAGGCCCGGTCTCGGTGCCGCGGGTTTCGGCGCCGGCTCGGCTTCGACATGAGGCTGCGCCGTCGACTCGCTGTCGCGCCCGGCCGCGCTGGGTCCCTCGATCGTGGTTACGCCGTCATCGACACGGCCCCCATCGACACGGCCCCCATCAACGCGGTGCCCATCAACAAGGTCCCCGTCAACGCGGTCCCCGGCAATACGTGCGGCGGGGCCGGCGGCGCCATCGGCTGAGTCGGGATCCTCGACGACGACGGTGTCCGTGCCCTCGCTGCCCTCGCTCGCCGCGGTGGCCCCAGCGGCCTCGGCCGCCTGACCCAACTCCTGGGCCCGTCGGAGCGCGATAGCCAGGTCGCCGGCGTTGGCGTAGCGGTCCTCGGGCGCCTTGGCCATCGCCGTCTCGAGCACGGTGCACACCGGATCGGGGACGGTCGGCCGCAGATCGCCGACCGGTTCGCCGACGATGCGGGCCAACAACAGCCCGAGCGGCGCGCTGCCGTTGGACTCGACGAACGGTGCTCGACCGGAAAGCAGCGCCCACAGCGTGGCGCCCAGGCCATACACGTCGACCGCCTTGGTGCCGTCGCCGGAGTGAAAGGCCTCGGGCGGGCTGTAGGCCGGCGTCATCGTGATCGATGTCGAATGCGCCGCGCTGACCGAACCGCCGAGCTGGGAGATCCCGAAGTCGGCCACCACCGGACCGCCGTCGTCGCGCAACAAGATGTTGGCGGGCTTGAGGTCGCGGTGCAGCACGCCGGCGTTGTGCGCGTACTCGACCGTCTCGGCGACGGTGGCCACCAACTCCACCGCCTGGCGCCATGGCATGGGCCCGTTGGCGGCAATCCACTCGGCGACCGAACCGCCCGTGATGTACTCCATGATGAGGTACGGCTCGCCAAACTCGGTCTCGCCGGCCTCGAAGACCTGCACGACCCCCCGGTAGGAACTCAACCGCCCCATCGCCCGCTGCTCGCGACCGAATCGACGCAACACCGCCTCGGTGTCGCCGTCGCTGATGACCTTCACCGCAACCTGTCGGGCCAAGTGATCCTGAGTTGCGACGTACACCCGCGCCGACCCGCCCTGGCCGATGAACACGACATCGTCGAGCCCCTCGATGCCAATGTCGGGCGGTCTACTCATACAGCTCCTCGAATGCGGGTGCGCCGTTCCGACTTTTGCGTCGGGACGCCGTTGGGTGAAAGATAGCGAACGCCGTTCAAATCGGCACCACGGTGGAGCGCCCCTCGCTCGTTTGTCAGCACCGACGCTCAAACGCCCATCCGGAGATACCGCTGCCATGGTGGCTGCACGAAACGATTCTGCCCAATTCCCCCCCGTCCGAACCCGCGCTTCTCGCTATCTGGCCTCGCGTTATGTGATAGTCGCCTTGCTCATCGCGTTCACCGCCGGCGGGGTACTCGCGCTGACCCAGGCAAGAGCCGATGCCCAAACCCTCACGTGTAACGGCCAGGCCGTGACCATCAGCGGTTCGACGAACGGCGACGACGTGCTGCGGGGCACACCCGGACCCGACGTGTTTCACGCCCAGCGCGGCAACGACACCATCTACGGCGGAGGCGGCGACGACATCATTTGTGGCGGTCACGGCCGCGACGAGATCTACGCCGGCCCGGGCGACGATTACATCGACGCCGGCCGCAACCACGACCTCGTGCACGGCGGCGAGGGAAACGACATCATCCTCGGCAGCTTCGGCGACGACACCCTGTGGGGCGACAACGGCAATGACGAGATCCGCGGCGGCGCCGGTCGTCGAGACGCGCTGTTCGGCGGCGGCGGCAACAACGACTTCTGCGCCGGTGAGTTCGTTTCCAGCGCAACCTGCGAACGTCGCGAGGTGAAGATCCGCCCGCGGCGCGGCGCCAAGTCGACCGAGATCCGCAGGCCTCGCCCCGATCTCATCACCAGCAGCTCGGCCAAGATCACCTTCTTCACCACCCAGTGCACCAACGTGTTGTTCACCCTCGATGGGCCGGACCGTCCCGAACCGCTCGTCTTCGCGTACCGGGGCTATCCGGACGCCGAAACGGCCGGCGAGAACTGTTTTTACGATCACATCTTCCAACCCGGCATCTGGACCTCGCCGTTGCGGGCGGACACGCAGTACGAGCTGCGCATCCAAACCATCGACCGCACCGGCAAGGGGGCCGAACGGGTGGTGAGTTTCACCACGCTCGGCGCCGTGCAGCCGCCGGTCATCGACGACGACACCGCCCGGGCCACCAACCGGGGTTCCACCACTGCGGCGGTCACGGTGAACACCAACGAGTGCACCAACATCCGAGCCGTGGCGACGACGCCGGTGTCGAGCCGCAGCTGGGTCGCGCAGGGTCCCGACTATCCGAACGCCACGAGCGGCAGCTGCAGCCGGGCCCATTCGCTCACGCTGGGCGGCGCCTCGAACCCGCTCCTGCCCGGTGCCGACTACTCGGTCGAAGTCACCGTCATCGACGCCGACGGCGAGATCGACACCGCCTATCTCCGCTTCACCACCGACGACATCGCCCGGCCGCCGACCATCACCAACCTGAAGGTCACGGGCATCACCGCCAACTCTGCGGTGGTCACCTTCAACACCGACAAGTGCAGCAACGGTCGCCACGTCGCCAACGCCCCCGGCAAGACCCCGCGCAGCCACCAGGGCGCGGACTGGCCGACGGCAGAGGTGCCCGACGTGAACTGCTGGACCGACCACATCGCCCGACTCGGCGAGTGGACCGGGCCCCTGGCCCCGAACACGAGGTACACCGCGACGGTCACCGCCATCGACGGCGACGGTCTCTCGACGACCGACACCATCACCTTCACGACGGTCTCCGCCAGCACGCCGCCATCGATTTCAAACCTCGAGGTCAACGACGTGACCGCCACGACCGCCCGGTTGACCTTCACCACCGATCAGTGCACCAACGTCGAGTACCGCGCGGCCGGATCGGCGGTCGAGCCGCTGTTGTACCGCGGCGCCGACTACCCGACCGCGCAGGTCCTGGGCACGAACTGCTGGACCGAGCACAGCGCGGTCCTCGGCTCGGTGACCGATCCGCTCGAGCCCGACACGCTCTACAACGTGACCATCACCGTGATCGATGGCCAGGGCGAAACCAGCACCAGTGGCATCTCCTTCACCACCGGTGTCGTGCGCAAGGCGCCGGTCATCTCCGACGTGCGGGTCACCGAGGTGACCGACACCTCGGCCAAGATCACCTTCACCACCGATGAGTGTGCCAACGGTCGCTTCGTCGCCCGTGCGCCGGGTCAATCGAATCGACGCACGGGCGGCAACGAATGGCCCCAGGCCGACACGTTCGGCATCAACTGCTGGACCGAACACGTCTCCCGGCTCGGCGTGTGGACGACGCCGTTGGTGCCGGGCACGACCTACGAGGTCGACATGGAGGTCATCGACAAGGACGGTCTCACCGCCCAACAGACCATTAGTTTCGCCACCACCGCAGCCGCCACGCTCGAGATAACCGACATCGCAGTGAGCGACGTTACGGCGACGACGGCCAAGCTCACCTTCGCGACCAATCGCTGTGCCAACAGCCGCTATACCGCGACGTCGCCGTCGGCGCCCACCAAGCTCGGTGGCCACAACAACTGGCCGACGGCCGATCAACCCGGGGTCAACTGCTTCACCGACCACACCTATGAGATCGGCCGCTTCAACGGCGCCCTCACCCCCGGGGCCACCTACACCCTCGCCCTGGAAGCCACCGACGCCAACGCTCGCCTGGCCGCCGGGTCGATCACCTTCACAACGTCCGGCGGCACCAATACCACCCCGCCGGAGATCTCCAACGTGCAGGTCACCGACGTCACCGGAACCACGGCGACGGTGACGTTCAACACCGATGTGTGCGCCAACGGCCGTTACACGGCGACCGCATCCGGCGTGCCCACCGTGAGGTGGGGCGGCGCCCAGTGGCCGACGGCCCAGGTCCCCGGCGTGAACTGCTGGACCGACCATGTCGCTCGATTCGGCGACTGGACCGACGACCTGGTTCCCGGCACCTCGTATTCGGTGCTCATCGAGGTCGTCGACGGCGCCGGCCTGATGTCGTCCACCACCCGCACCGTCACTACCCCCGGCGCCGTCCAACCGGCCCTGGCGATCAGCAACCTTCAGGTCGACGAAAGCGCCTTTGGCGCCGTCGTGACGTTCAACACCAACGTGTGCGCCAACGGCCGTCATACCGTGGTCGGCGGCGGACGAACCTTCGTCCACGGCGGAGACGACTGGCCTCGGGCCGACACGTTCGGCATCAACTGCTGGAATGACCACATCGCCCGGTTCGGCGAGTGGACCGACGATCTGGTGCCAGGCACGTTCTACACCTTGACCGTCGAGGCGATCGATGGCGATGGCGACCTCAGAACCGCCACCGCGACCTTCACCACGCCGTCCCCCTAAGCCCCTCCGCCCCCAGAAACGACGCAGGCGCTCAGGGCGTGCGGAACCCGGCCACCATGTTCTCGAGCACGACGTAGCTCTCGCGCGCGGCCTTCGTTGGCTTGGCTGACCGGGCGACGAAATCGGCGCTGCGGCGGGCGGCCCCGTAGAGGCTCGACGCGGTCGCGTCGAGCGGCACATCGATGATCTCGCCGTCGGCGATGGCCTGGGCCAGCGACGCTCGCAGCAGCTGATACTCCGAACCCTGGGCCCATGCGCCCGGCATCAGCGCGTCGGCCTCGATCAGTACGACCCGCGCGAACTCGCGGTCAGCCGCCAGGTCGAGCAGGAGTTTGAACCCCGCCAGAATCTTCTCAACCGAGGTGCGGTCGCTCTCGACGATGGCGCCGAGCCCTGAGTGGAGACCGTTGTCGATCTCATCGACCACCGCGAGGAACAACCCCTGCTTTCCGTCGGGAAAGTGGTGATACAACCCGCCCCGGGCCATCTTCGCCTCGGCCAGGATCGCGCTCACCGACGTGGCGTCGTAGCCGCGCTCGACAAAGAGTCGGCGGCCGACTTCGATCAGCGTTGCCCGCGACCGGGCGGCTTGTTCCTTGCGCGAAACCACGGACCCAGTGTGCACCACGCTCGCCGACGCGCCCGCCTCGCCGCCAATTCAATTGACCGACTGTCGGTCGGTGAAATACGGTGTGAGCGTGCTCACCGTCGAAGACCTCAACTTCGAATACGACGCCGACAGCCCGATACTGCGCGGGGTGGACCTCCACCTCGAGCGAGGAGCGGCCGTCGGCCTGCTCGGCGCCAACGGGGCAGGAAAGTCCACCCTGCTCGGCGCCATCACCAACTCGATCTACGGCAGCCGGCGAGGCGCGATCAGGGCGTCGGACGACAACGTGGGGCCGATCGGGTACGCCACGCAGAACCCCGCCCTCTACCTCCACCTGAGCGCCCGCGAGAACGTCGTGCACGCCGCCCGACTCGCCACGCGACGATGGAAGGTGGACCGCCTCGTCGACGAGACCATCGACGAATACGGGCTCGGTTCCTTCGTCGACCAGTCGGCCCGTCAGCTCTCCGGGGGTCAGACCCGCATCACCCACCTCGCCTGCTCGTTCGTCCACCGGCCCACCGTGCGGTTGCTCGACGAACCGACCACCGCCCTCGACTTCGAGACTCGCCACAAGCTGGTCGAACTCGTGCACCGCTGGCGCGGCGAGAACATCGCGACCCTGGTGACGGCTCACTACCCCGAGGACATCGAAGAACTCTGCACCGACCTCGTCGTGCTGATCGATGGCCGG
Source organism: uncultured Acidimicrobiales bacterium (assembly GCA_938041035.1). GTDB lineage: Bacteria > Actinomycetota > Acidimicrobiia > Acidimicrobiales > SHLQ01 > CALHYX01. The sequence continues at coordinate 75,062 of CALHYX010000034.1, forward strand.
ACCCATGCCCTCGGCCCGATCGACTCGCATCTACGAAGCCTCGGCACCACCGCCACCATCCGGGGAGCCGAAGCCACCCACGAACTCCAGGTCGTACGGCCGACGCTCGGCGCGCTGATCACCGCCGGCGCCGATGTCGGTATCGACGCCGACACGCCGCTCGACTCGATCCGGCTCAGCCCGCCCAGCCTGCGCGACCTGTTGCGCCGGGATCCGAGCCTGCGTTCCGCGGTCGCCGATGCCGAGCCAGGGGTCGCATGATCGCCGTCGCCCGCAGCTTTGCCCTCACCGAATACCGAGCCCTACTGCGCTCGCCGATCTCCATGGTCTTCTTCTTTGGCCTCCCCGCGATCATGAGCGCCATCCTGGGACCCTCGGTCACCGGGTTGAGCGAGGGTGCGGTCGCCGGGCGAGCCACCATTGGCTTCGCCGTGATGTTCGCCTACATGGGGGTGAACTACGTCGGCCGAGCGCTGTTCCGGGAGTACCACAGCAACACCTGGCGGCGAACGGCGATCGTGGCCCCACCGCGGTGGGCGTTTCTCGGCGGAAAGTGCTTCGCCGTGTTCTCCATCAGCTTTGTACAGCTGTGCGTGTTCGCCGGCGTCGCCGTCGTCCTTCTCGATCTCCAGGTGGACACCGTCGGCGAAATCATCCAGATGCTGCTCATCTTCGTCCTTCACGCGGCGACCGGCGTCGCCGTGGGCGCGGTGCTGTTCACGATCGTCCAACGGGCGGAGTCGTTCTTCTCGCTCACCTATCTGGTGCTCATCGCCTTCGCCGCGCTCGGCGGCGCGATCGTGGCCTCGTCGGAACTACCCGGGTGGTCGCGCCTCGTCGGGGTGTTCACGCCGCACTACTGGTCGATGCGAGCGCTCGACAACATCAACGGTGGGGCGGCCTCGTGGCGCATCACCCTCGAGAGCGCCGGGGTCCTCGCACTCATCTTCTGTGCGCTGATGGCACTTGCGGCCGCCCGCTTCGACTACCGCCTGCTGAAACTCGCCGATGAGTGAACACGACTGGCTGCTCGCCGCGCGGTACACCGCCCGCGTCGGGTTCCCGTTGTTCCTGGCGTTCTACGTCACCCGGCAACGGCGGCCGTGGCTCCTGGCGTTCGCGGCCACCCACACCGTCCACCTGGTCGCATTGACCATCTACCTGATGGTCAGCGGCGAACACCGGTCGGCGACGACCCTCGCCGTGGGCGGCGCCGGGTACGGGTGCCTCTACCTGATGGCGGTCGGCGCGGGCGGGCCGTCGGTCGAGCGCGGAGGCGGTCGGGTGCTCGCCGCCGTGGGACCGAACCTGCTCGCTTTCATCTTCGGTGCCAGCTACCTCGGTCGAGCCTTCGACCCCGACCGCCGAGTCGTTGGCATCATCGGTATGAGCATGCTCGTGGCGGCGCTGATCGGACGGCTCCAGTGGCGCCGCCGGCGACCCCCCGTCGCCATCGCCGACGTGTGGGTCAGCCGGCCACCGGCACCGTGGCGAGGAAGTCCGCCGTGAGCTCGGCGAACCGCTCGGGGTACTCCTCGTGCACGAACAGGCGGGCGTTGGCAATCGCCTCGAATCGGGTGGGGCCGGCGAACTGATCGACCATCGCCCGGGCCTTCCCGATGGGGAAGAACGGGTCGTCCTCGCCCCAGATCAGCAGCGACGGCATGGTCAGCTTGGCGTGCACGGCGGGCAGAGCATCGACCGCGTCGTTGTCGAAGTTGCGGATCAGAGCCAGCTGGCTGTCCATCAGCTCAGAATCGGCGAGCAACTCGCCGAGGATGACCCCGAACCCGTCATCGATCGCGTCGAAGTCGTGGAAGCAGCCGCCCAGGGCGAGCGGTGAACGGGCGAGAATGTCGTGCCCGAGCATCGTTCGAAGCACGTTGCCCGAACCCGGCAGCTTCGACAGCAAGGAGTACATCGACACCTGCCACGAGTGGTGGTTTGGGATCTCGGTGCCGCTCATCACCAGAGCCGTCACCGCCTCGGGGCGGCGGGCCGCGGCCATCCGGGTGAACATGGCGCCGCTGTCGTGGCCGACGAGGGTGACCTGGTCGAGCCCAAGGTGGTCGAGCACCGCCAGGATCGAATCGACGTGGCCGGCGAACGTCATCGGCGTGTCCGCGGTCGGGCGGGAGGCGCCGGCACCCGGCAGGTCGATCACATGGCAGGTGAAGCCGTCGAGGCGACCGACGATGTTGCGCCAGGTTCCGCCGTGGAGCGGCCACCCGTGGACGAACAACACGTCGGGGCCGCTGCCGTGCCTGCGGTAGGCCACCTGGGTGTGGCCGATATCGATGAACTCGGGCTCGCTCATGGTCGCTCCTCAAGAGATGGATGTTCCGGTCTGTCGCCGGTGGGTTGACCGTACGAATTCCGCGGCCGACCGGCGATTACCTGTTCGGGTAGGTGCCCGGAACGCGGCACGAACGTACGCTGGCCCCGTGGCCACCTCTTCCGCGTCCCGCACCCCAGAACGCGTCTTCGCCGCGCTCTTGAAGTACTGGCGCGGCGCCCGGGGACTGAGCCAGCTCGACCTTGCGTTGACCGCCGAGGTGTCCGCTCGTCACATCAGCTTTCTCGAGACCGGGCGCTCACAACCCAGCGTGGAGATGGTGTTGTTGTTGGCCGAGTCGCTCGATGTGCCGCTGCGCGACCGCAACGAACTCCTGCGCGCGGCCGGGTTCGGCGCCCAGTACGCCGAACCGGGAATCGACGAGGCCCTCAACGGGATTCTGGGTACGGCGTTGACCACGATGCTCGAACATCACGAGCCGTTCCCGCTGATCGTCATCGACCACCACTACCAGGTGGTGCGGGTCAACCGGGCCGGCGCGAAGATGCTCGCGCTGGCCGGCCAACCCGAGGCGACCGAGATCAACCTGTTGCGGCTCATGTTCGAGCCCACCGTCCGCGAACTCGTGGCCGACTGGGAAGAATCGGCCGGCTCGCTATTGCGGCGGCTCCAGCGCGAGACCCTGCAACGCCCCCAGGACGAGGCGCTGCAGACCCTGCTGGCCGACCTGCTCGCCGCCCCCGGCGTGCCCGAGGCGTGGCGCCAGCCGAACCCGAGCCAACCGAGCGACCCGCTGCTGGCGCTCAAGCTCCGACTGGGCGATCAGGTCCTGTCGTTCCTCACCACCGTCACCACGTTCAACGCACCGCACAACGTGACCCTCGACGAGCTCCACATCGAGAGTTGGTTTCCCATGGACGACGCCACCGCACAGGCCTGCCACGAACTGCTCGGCTGATCGGCCGACCCGGACCCGGCGGCACCCCTACCGCGGCAGGGACCGCCGCCGGTTCACCACCGCTCGACCCCCCAGGTCGGCTCGCCGTCCCGCCGCTTGGCCGGCCTGAAGCCCACGACCGTTGGAGACCGACGCCGAGTAGGTGGTGAGGTGGGGAAACTCGGCCTCGATGGCCGAATCGACGTCGTCGCGGCGGCGTTGCAACACCGGGAGCAGCGCCCCGCCTTCGCGATCGTCGACCCGCTGGTCGAACCGTTCCTGGACCTCGGTGAGGCGACGAGCGATGGTGTCGGCGAACCCCAGGATGAACGAACCGCGGAACGAACGGGTTCGGTTCTCACCCCGTTCGTCAACCATCGAGCCGTGCGCCAACATGAGCCGTACCGCCTGCAACAACAACGAGGTGAACAGGGTCTCGACGATCGCCAGATCGGCGGGGTAGCCGAACACGATCGCCACCACCGGCGGCTTCCGGCCGGCCAGACGATCGGGTCGGCCGCGATTGCCCGGGCCGGTGGAGAGGACCACCTGGCACCGGTTGGGCCCGGCGACAGCGGAAACGAGCGAGACCTTCTGTTTGGCGTACGGCGCCTCCATGACCAGACGAATGCTGGTGACCTCGCCGTGTCCGCGACGGCTTTCGAGGAGGGCCTGATCGATGGCGTGCACCGCCATCAGCTCCTGCGCCTTGGCGGTCAGGGCAGCAGCCTCGTCGGGGAACCCCGTGGACTCGGCCTTGGCCAGCAACGCCCGCACCCGATGGAGTACCCGCCGATCGATGGTCGTATCGGGGTCAGCGCTGTCGTTTCGTTCGTTCATGGCCACCACCCTCTCGCGACGGTGAGACAATCTTGTCGCCTCGGGTTCGGTTCGGTTCAGTTCGGTTCGTTTCTGAACGACCCGAAAGTCCGAGGCGGCGGGATCGACGATCGGGCAGACTCGGGCCATGAGCGACCCCGGCAGCACCACGAACGTATGGGCCATCGGCTCGGTCGAAGTCGAACGGGTCCCCTATTTCGACATCGGCCTCCCGGCCGACAGCATCCACCTCGGAGCCGCGACCACGGTCGACTGGGCCGAACCGTGGCTCCAGGATGCCCAACCCGCCGTCGGTCAGGCGTTCTGGCTCATTCGCTCGGACGGCATCTCCGTCGTGGTCGATCCCTGCGGCGCATCGGACGACTTCCTGCGCAGCGGGGCCGACGCGGTGGGCCATCAGGAGGCCGCCTTTGCCGCCCTGGCGGCCGCCGGGCATCAGCCGAGTGACTTCGACGCGGTGGTCCTCACCCACCTCGACGGGATCGGGATGGTGGCCCTCGCCGACGGCGCCGACGCCGGGTCCGAGACCTGGCGGGCGGCGTTCGACTGCCCCGTGCTGGTCTCGGCCGCCGAGTACGCCTACATCGCCACCGACCCGAGCATCCCGGGCGCCACCGCGTTCGCCCAACTCGACGCGCTCGGCGCGATCGAAACCGTCGACCCGCCCCACGCGATCGCGCCCGGTGTCACCCTGCGCCCGACCGGTGCCCACTCACCCGGTCACTGCGTGATCGACATCGAGTCCGACGGCGCCCGCGCAGTACTCGTCGGCCATCTCGCCGTCAGCCCCCTGCACGCCGCCATCGGCCCGTGCGCCGGTCTGCATCGGGAACCCGACGACGCCTGGACCGAGTTCAGCGCCGTGCTCCGCGCGGCGGGCGAGGATGAGGCGGTCGTGTTCGGTTCGCTCTGGCCGACGCCCGGCGCGGCCGTGGTGACCGCGGTCGACCCGTTCGTGCTGTCACCCCATCCGGCCTGACGTATCGGGAACGCAGCTCAGTCCGGCTCGCCCGCGTAGGTGCCGAAGCTCCAGATGTTGCCCTCCGGGTCGAGCATCGAGAATCCGCGACTGCCGTAGTCCTCCTCCTTCATCGGGGCGAACACCTCGGCGCCGGCGGCGACCGCCCGGTCGAAGACCTCGTCGGGACTGGCGGTGACGACGTACACCGAGGTCACGCCCGTCGGCCGATCGCAGAAGGGGTTGTCGCGCCCGGCCGAACCGAGCATCACGCCGCCGCCTTCGGGCCAACGCAACTGACAATGTTCGATCAACGAGTGGTCGTCTTCGTTCGGCACCACGAGCGATGACGTGAACCCGAAGGCGGTTTGCAGAAAGTCGATGGCGGCCGGGGCATCGGTGTACAGCAGCGTGGGCCAGATGTGCGTTGTCATGGTCTCTCCCCTGTTGGGCTGGTTCGGTGGGTTCAGTCTGTGGTCTCGCCGTCGGCGTCGTCTTGTGCGAAAGGAAGAAGTTGGTCGGTCATCCACACCGTGGGCGACGCCCCGGCAAACACGTTCCACTCGCGGGTCATATGAGCCTGATCGGCGTAGCCGCAGGCGACGGCGACACTCGAGAGCGACGGTCGGGTCGGCAGCTGCAGCAGTTGCTGGGCTCGCTCGAAGCGCAGGATCTGGGCCATGACCTTGGGCGTCAGGCCGAACGTCGCTTTGAAGCGACTGGTCAGGTGCCGGCGACTCCAGCCCACCTCGGCGGCGACCAGGTCGATCGCGGTGTTGCCGTTGGTCGCACAGAGCAGCCCCCACGCCCGCTCGAGCTCGGCGGGCAGTTGTCGGTCGAGGCGAAGCACCCGGAGCAACATCTCATCGAGCACCGCGAAACGGGTGCGCCACGACTCGGTGGCCGACAACCGGTCGATGAGCTCGCCGGCGAACGCCGGAACGATGTCGTCGAGGTGGTTCACGGTGGTCGCGAGATCGCGGGCGGGTACCCCGAACAGCGCCGCGGCCCCCCTGGGCGTGAGGTTGAGTTGCAGCCCGTGCTGGCGGCCCGGATGCCGGACCAGTGCCGGTGTCCGGTGCAGTCCGGCCAACATCGCCCAGTACACGTCTCGATCGCTGTCGTCGGCGGCGGTGGCCACGTCGAGCGGCTCGTCGAACGCGATGATCATCGTCATCGTCCGCCCGGGAAGCCCGGCGTGGACGCCGGGGTCGAGGCCATCGAACCGGTAGCCCTGGTACTGGGTGACGAAGGGACGCAAACGAGGGTGGGGCAACCGTGGCACTCCCCCAAACGCCGACTCCTCCTCCATGGCCAAAGGGTAGAACGCCCGACCGGTGGCCGTCTTGAACGAAGGGAAGGGCCGCTCCCACCACCCCGCGGGGTCAGACCCCCTTACGCCGTAAGTGCCCCGCTGGGGTCAGACCCCCTTACGCCGTAAGTACCTGCGAGGAGGGGGCGTGGCGCCCCCCGCCGGGTGGTAAGCACCCCCGCGGGGTCACCGCGGGGGTCAGACCCCCTTACGGCGTAAGTGCCCCGCGGGGGTCAGACCCCCTTACGCCGTACGTGCCTGCGAGGAGGGGCGCGGCGGCCGCTCGGCGGGTTTTGCTGACCTTGCTGTCAGCGGTCGGCTACGGTCGGAAGCAACGGCCAACAAGCGTTGCGGGGACGTTGCCGGACCGCACAGCAGAACCACCAGAGGAACTCCCCCGTGAACCGCCCCGAAGACCCATCCGTCACCCGTCGCGACCCGTGGCCGATCGGCACCAAGATCCAACTCGCCATCGGCGCCGCCCTGATCGCCCTGTTCTTCATCGCCCCCCACGGCGGCGCGCT